>JACQVN010000015.1 GCA_016209735.1 Candidatus Methylomirabilota bacterium | reverse complement strand
CCCCTACACCGGGCCCGCGTCCGCTGCTTCCTGCCTCCTGCCCCGTGCCCCCGGTCCCTGCGCGCTGTGCTCCGTCCCCAGTGCCCTGCCCGCTACCTGCTGGCGGGCGGCCACATGGGGCCGCCCCTACACCGGGCCCGCGTCCGCTGCTTCCTGCCTCCTGCCCCGTGCCCCCGGTCCCTGCGCCCCGGCCCCTGTGCTCGCCTCTCGGCTCTCGGCTCACCGCTCCCGGCTCTGCCATCTCGGCTCCCTGCTCTGTGCCCTGTGCTCCGACCCGTGTGCCCTGTGCTCGCTCCGCTCGCGCACAGCGCCCAGCGCATGGCGCACAGCGTGGCCCACCCCCGTGCCCTGTGCGCCGTGCCCCCTGCGCCGTGCCCCCTGCTCTATGCCCGTGCCCAGCGCCCCATCGATTCGCACCGCCGAGGATGCCGTCATTTGCTCGTCCGATTCATCGCAACACTTCCACCGCAAAGCTCGCAAAGAGCGCAGAGTCAGAATCGAGGTCTCTGCGCTCTCCGCGTTCTCTATGGTCAAACTGAAACGCCCTCTCCGTGCCGCCGATGGAGCATACCTGAATTCTTCACGGCCGTCCGATTTGCCGCACTAGATGGTGCGAAGGATCTTAGTTTTTGCGCCGGCAGCGCAAAAACCAGGGCATAGCTTACCCCAGCCAATTCTCATGTCAAACGCTTTCCCTAAAGCGTGACCATTCAGGGCTGTCGCGGTCTCCTTCTATCTCCTGCTTGAATCGAGCCGAGGGGCCCTCCCTTTGCGCCCTTGGCGACTTGGCGGTTGAGAGCCTCCTGGAGACGGCCAAGCACCGGCCGAACCGCCACGGCGCCAAAGACGGCAAGCCGAGGGCCGAAGACCGGCTGAACCGCCAAGACGCCACCGGAGGATTGACACGCCACCGGGGGGATGGGAAGGAGGGGCTTAGCCGAGGCCCATGAATCCTCGCCGGGAGGCGATCTTCCCTGGAGGTGCCCTATTCGCGTTCGGTGGCGTCTCTGTGTTTCGGTGGCGCCTTGGCGGTGATACGCGGTCCTTCGCCTCTCCTCATCTCTTTCGGACCCCTCCGTTCGGCGAACGGGATGGTGGGCTGACGGGCATACCGCCGCAAATCTGCCACCAAACACGTGCTTTCCGGGTGTCCGAATTGCCGAGAAATTCCTTGACAGGGCCTGGCGCGGTGAATAGATTCTCCGTCGGCCGGGCAGCAGACGCGAATACTGGTGACGGCGAAAGGAGGGCTCTGTGAAGCACAGGGTGCTCGTGGCCCGGAAGATCTTCGACGACGCGATCAATCTCCTCGCCAGGTATTTCGACGTCGACTCGAACCAAAAGGATGCGCCGGTAAGCCCGATCCAACTGGTACGAAAGCTCCAGGGAAAGGCCGGCGTGATCACGCTCATCACCGAGCTGATTGACGAGCGGCTTCTCGCGCAGTGCCCGGAATTGAAGATTGTTTGCAACGTGGCCGTGGGTTACAACAACATCGACGTCAAGGCTTGCACGCGACGTGGCATCATGGTGACCAACACGCCCGGTGTCCTGGACGACACGACGGCCGACCTCACGTGGGCCTTACTCATCACCGTCGCCCGCCGGGTCGTGGAGGCCGATAAATTCTTCCGCACCGGGAAGTGGAAGGGGTGGGGCCTCATGCAGTTCCTCGGCCACGACGTCCACCACAAAACTCTCGGCGTCGTAGGCTTCGGCCGCATCGGCAAGGGGGTGGCCAAGCGGGCCATGGGCTTCGACATGCGCGTCATCTACACCGACATCCAGCGGGCCGATGAGGCCACCGAGCGGGAATACGGGGTCATGTACGTCGATAAGAGGACCCTCCTCCGCGAATCCGATTTCGTCAGCCTGCTTGTGCCGCTCTTCCCCGAGACGACCCACTATATTTCCCACGCCGAGTTCGCCTTGATGAAAAAGACGGCCATCCTCATCAACACCTCGCGCGGGCCCGTGGTGGACGAGAAAGCCCTGGTGAAGGCCCTGAAGGACGGAAGGATCGCCGGTGCCGGGCTGGATGTCTACGAGAAAGAGCCGAAGTGCGAGCGTCCCCTCCTCGGCATGCGGAACACGGTCCTGCTCCCCCATATTGCCAGCGGCTCGGTGGAGACCCGCACCAAGATGGCCATGATGGCGGCCCAGAACTGCATCGCCGGCCTGAGCGGTCAGCGCCCTCCCAATACCGTGAACCCCGAGGTCCTGACCCGGTACTAGCCGTACCCGAAGGTCTTGTCGGCAAGCGCTTGCTCATTCGGCCCGAGGGTCTGAAAGTCAGTCGCCATAATCCTTCCTCCTCAGTTGCGCCAGGACATCGGATTGCGACAGCCTTGCGCTATCTCCCGCTCTGCGCTCAGGAGGATGTCTGGAGCTCCCTGCACTCTCAACTCGTCTCGAATAGGGGACCCTGCCACTCTTGTCACCTTTCGAGGAGCCGGGCCCACCCCGCGGCCCGCGCGGCCCCGCGCGCCGCCGCGCGATAGACCGACTGCGGCGCCACTCCCATCAGCGGGGCGAGCTGACGCCCGGACCGCCCGAGGGCCCCGATCCACAAGTGGGCGATCCCCTCTCGGGCGTGGGTCACGGCCGTGCGGCGGCCATCGCCGGGCACCTCTGCTGGCGTGGTGCCAGTCTGTCGGCAGATGCAGGCGATCACCGTCTCCAGGGGGGAGCGGCGGTCCCCAGGAGCACGCTGTGCCGGTCCACGGATAGCGGTCCAAGGCCCGGAGGTCGAGGAGCACCTTGGCGCGGAGCGGGTTGAGGTGGAGAAACCGCACCCACTCCAAGAGGCAGAGTTCTTCTTCGACGATGATAGATTTGTAGCGGTTCTGGAAGAGGTGGCCGATGCGCTCGTGGCGGCGATTGAAGGCGTCCCGCAAGGCGGGATGGGGAGGGAGCGCACGCTGGGCGGCAGCGGGCGCGTGCCCGTTCGCACCAAGAGATGGGCGTGGTTCAAGAGGAGCGCCCAGGCGTGGACGGCAAGGGCCGCGTGCTGCGCCAGCGCGGCGAGCCGAGCGACGAAGTCTTCGCGGTCGGTGTCCTCCTTGAAGATGACCCGCCGCTCGATCCCCGTCACCATCTGAGATACGGAAAATCCTCACCGACCATCAGAATCCCGGGAACATGACCACCAGCTTCCAGATGGGCGGCAAAGTGCGTTGGCATGATTCGCCGATTCCGGGTGACGAGGATCCGGCCTTCCCGCTCCAGCCAGGCCAACAGGCCCGGATCCTCCGTCTCCAACGCGGGGGAAGCAGGCTCCCCCAGCACTCGGATGTCCACTGCGGGCTCGATCCGCGCCAGCGCCTCCCGGACCGCGTGGGGCATGTTCTCGTCCAGGAGGAAGCGAGGCCGGCTCAAGAGGGATTCCCGGCCTGAGAAAGCAGTCGGGCCCGTCTCGCCTTGGCGATCTCGCGGAGGCGGATCACCACTTCCGGCAGGTGCCTCTCCTGCGCGGCCCTGGCCTCGCTCCCAAAGGCCCGCCAGCGGGCCAGGTAGCGATCCATTGCGGATCGATTGTGCAGGAAGTAGGTAACACTGGCGTGAATCTGCTCGAGCGAGAGGGCTGGATAGTTGAGGGCAATCTCCTCCGCGGTCCGGCCGGCGAGATATTCCGAGAGAACGATCTCGATGCCAACGCGCGTTCCCTTGAGGCGAATCTCCTCTTCACCTCGAAAATCGAAGCATCGCCCAGCCAGAAGTTCATTCATGCGCGGCGTTGGGAAGTCGCGCGACGTTGGCAAGTAGAGCAAGAGTACGGCGGCGTATCTGGCCCGAGGGGCCGGAGCCGCCGACCCCGCCGTTCAACCGAAACGTTCTCGTTCTCTCGCCAGGGGCGCAAAGAAGGGCCGGATTCTTTCACGGAACCGCACGCTGGCGTTGGCTGATCCAGGCGTGATGCCGAATCTCGGATGAGGGTCATTCGTTGCGCGTACGCGTTCAGCTCTCAGCGGTCAGCTTTCAGCAGAAGCCCCGGGCTGGAGGAAGGATAGCGACATACATGATGGCTGTCCTTGGAGCATCCTCGCGCATGCCCGTGTTTGGCTGCCCGCTGAAAGCTGATGGCTGAACGCTTACCTTTACGGTTTGCGTGGCAGTGGCTCACTCTGCGGCGGGGCAGACAGGCGCTCTCCGCTGTTGGACTGCAAGGCTCGGGCATATCGACTGCCAGGATGGCAGCTTGGAGGGATTGATTCTGCTGATCTGTCAGAAGGGTTTCCGACCGAAGGGGGCACCGATTCTGGTCACAGAGCAGCAGGCAACTGGCAGGCGGCAGCAGGCAGCCCTTCGACAAGCCCAGGGTGAGCGGGCAGGCGGCAGCCGGCGGCGGGCACAGAGCACAGGGCATAGAGCACCGCGGGCCGAGGGCTGAGAGTCGAGAGCCAGCAGGCAGCCCTTCGACAAGCCCAGGGTGAGCGGGCAGGCGGCAGCAGGAAATTGCAGATCGCAAATTGGAAATGGCAGGAAGCAGAGCCTCAGAACCTCAGAGCTGCACAGGCACAGAAGGACACAGAGGTCACAGAGGCATTCTCAATTCTGCAAATTCAATTGATCCGCGTACCCTGCCATCTGCCTGCTGCCCGCTACCGGGCGGCCACATGGGGCCGCCCCTACACCTGGCCTGTGTCCGCTGGTTCCTGTCCCGCCTATCGGCGGGATCTCGCTGCGGCTCGACCTCCTGCCGGCGGCCCGCTGCCTGCTGGCTCCTCGTCTTTCGCTGCCCGCTGCCAGTTGCCTGCTGCCCCCTGCTCGCTTCGCTCGCGCACAGCGCCAAGCGCATGGCGCACAGCGTGGCCCACCCCCCTGCCCTGTGCCCTGTGCTACGTGCTCGGCGCTCGGCGCTCGGCGCTCTGCCCTGTGGCTCCTTCGTCCTCCTACAACGGGACGTCGTATCTCCGCACCGCGGCGGCGAAAAGCGGGCACCGCTCGGCTTCCGGCCCCTTGACCACCCGATCCACATGGGAGGAAAACTTTTGCCGGCACCGGAATTCCACCCCCGGGAAACTGTGCGCGCCCTCCATGAGGATGGTGAGAGATGTCTCGTGGAACTCGCACTCGCCGCATGACCGCATCGTGGTGGTGCTCGCCATGTTCCCCTCCTGGGGGTTCCCCCCGGGCTGTACGCCCACCGTGTCTGTCTGCTCCTCCGGCGAGTCACCTATTCAAACCGCGTGCCAGATGGGGTCTGGCTTATGGCTCATGGCAGAAGCGGGATAGCAGAAGGCAAATGGCATATGGCTGATGGCTTATAGTGGATAGCCCTGGCGGAGGGCGAATGGCAACGACCTTGAACGTCAAGTCGAAAAACCCCAGCTCTCGCAAAGACCTGTCTGCCGCCTGCCTGTGCGTGTCCGCGCGCAGACAGGTGCCGGCACAGGCAGGCGCCAAGGTCGCAAAGAGAAGCTCATGGGATAACGGGGGTACGAGGAAGTCACCGGCATTCCGGGCCTCCTGAATGGCATGGCTTTTCTTTTCGATTTGCAAATCCGGGCTCTCTTTGCGGTCTTTGTCCCGCCTGGCGGGATTGGCGGTGAAATGTTTGGGCCGAAAAAAACCGGCGGCCGTGATCGGCCGCCGGGTCTTCCAGACGTTTGCTCGAAAAATCCCCCCTCGGCTTCCCAGAGGGATTCGCCGAGGCCCTTCAGTTTTGGTTTTTGCGCGCTCAGTGCAAAAACCAGCTTACATCCGGTATTTCCCGAAATCCTCCGGCTTCAGATTCTCCAGCCACTCCTTCCACTTGTCCGTCTCTTCTTTCTCTTCCGAGATCTCCACACTCTTGGCCTGGGCCACGACCTGCTCGGTGACGAAGATCGGTGCATTCACGCGGAGCGCCAGGGCAATGGCATCGCTGGGGCGGGAATCGATGTTGATCGCGGTTCCGTTCCGGGTCAGCTCGATGACAGCGAAGAAGGTATTGTCCTTCAGGTCGTTGATGATCACCTGCCGCACGCTCACCCCGAGCCCCTCCAGGATACTCCGCAGGAGATCGTGCGTCATGGGTCGCGGTGTGGAGACCTTTTCCAACTCGAGGGCGATGGCGTTGGCCTCGAAGATTCCGACCCAGATGGGCAGCGCCTTCCGCTCCTCCACGTCCTTCAAAATGATGATCGGCATATTGGTGATGGGATCCAAGGCGATCCCGCGCACCGTCATTCGAATAAGCATGCGGCCTCCCTCACCTCCCCGCCTCGTGAAAGTAGGGGACCAGCCTGTCGTAGGTCGCTTCCAGATACTCCGGCATCACCTTGATGTCGGCCAGGACCGGCATGAAGTTCGTGTCGCCGGCCCAGCGGGGCACGACGTGCAGGTGCACGTGCTCCGCAACACCGGCGCCCGCCAGCCGACCCAGGTTGAACCCCAGGTTGAATCCTTCTGTCCGGAAGGCCTCGTGCAGGATGCGGGTGACCCGTTGGGCATCCCGCATGATGGCCAGCGATTCCTCGTCGGAGAAGTCGTCGAGGTTCCCGCTGTGGGTATACGGCACGACCATGACGTGGCCGTTGTTGTACGGGTAACGGTTCATTACCACATAGGTCAGGGGGCCGCGGTGGAGAACGAGATTCTCCCGGTCGGCATCCCCTTTCGCAATCTCACAGAAGAAGCAGCCCTCGGGGCGAGGTCCGTTGATGTAGGCCATGCGCCACGGGGCCCAGAGCGTCAAAGTCATGCCAACTCCCGCCGCGCAACCCCCGACAGACCCCCCCCACGGGCGTCCGGCCATCGTCGGCTGCCAGCGGCACCGGTTGCCCGCTGATCAGTAGCACTCTAGCATCCGCCCACCCCACCCGCAACGGTTTTTTCCGGGTCAGCGCACCGACCTCAAGCATACCCGAACACGGCATTTGCACCACGGAGGCACGGAGTACACGGAGATAGACTTGGATTGCCCGTGGCCCATGCCTCCTCCGTGTTCTCCGTGTCTCCGTGGTGAGATACCCGGGATAAAAAAAGCAGGGCCGGTTCGGCCCTGCTTTTTGATCGCCATTCCCGGCGCGCCTAGGAGTCCACCAGCGCCTTGAGTTCTTTGCCCGGCTTGAAGTAGGGCACGCGCTTCGCGGGAACCTGCACGGGGTTTCCGGTCTGCGGGTTCCGTCCCTGCCGCGGGCGACGGCGGCGCACGCGGAAGCTCCCGAACCCCCGCAGCTCCACCTTGCCGTCCACCGGCGCGGCCAGCGCGCGCGAGATGCTGTCGAAGATCGTATCGATGACGACCTCGGTATCTTTCTTGGTCAGGTTCACCTGCGCCGCGACCTTCTCGACCAAATCGGCTTTGGTCATGCGGGCTACCTCCTCTTCAGGCTCATCAGGCTCGACAGGCCTATGACCCCCAGCGCAACCCCCACGGGTCAGCGGACGCGTTCGCCCGGCCCCCGCCGTTCGCTATTCTTCGGCCTCCTCTCGCCGCCGCCGACGACTGCCTGCGCGCTCCTCGTCCGGTACGTCCCGATATCCCTCCTGGTAAGCGCGCAGGCTCAAGCCGATCTTCCGCTCCTCAGGATCCAGCTTGATCACCCGGAGGGTGAGCTCCTGGCCGACCTGCACCACGTCCTCGGGCTTGTTGACCCTTTCGGAGGAGAGTTCCGAGACGTGCAGGAGCCCTTCGACACCGTCCTCCAGCTCCACGAAGGCCCCGAAGTCGGTGGTCCGAATGACCTTGCCCTGGACATCCATACCGATGCGGTAGCGCTCGGGCACGGCGGACTGCCAGGGATCCTGCTGGAGCTGCTTGAGACCCAGCGAGATCCTGTGGTTGGCCTTGTCGACGTGAAGAACGATGGCCTCCACCCGATCTCCCTTCTTGAGCACCTCGGACGGGTGCCGAACCCGCTTGGTCCAGGAGAGGTCCGAGATGTGAATCAGACCGTCGATGCCTTCCTCCAGCTCCACGAAGGCGCCGAAGTCGGCCAGATTGCGCACGCGGCCCTCCACCCGGGTGCCGACCGGATACCGCTCCTCGATGGAGTTCCACGGGTTGGGTTCGGCCTGGCGCATCCCCAGGGAGATCCGCTTGTTGGTCGGGTCGACATCCAGGACCACCACTTCGACCGTATCCCCGATGGCGACGACTTTGGAGGGGTGCTTGACCCGCTGCGTCCAGGACATCTCCGAGATGTGTACCAGCCCCTCCACGCCCTCCCCCAGCTCGACGAAGGCGCCGTAGTCGGTGAGGCTGACGACCTTGCCCTTCAGCTTCGAGCTGACAACATAGCGTTCCCCCACGGAGGCCCACGGATCCGGCATGCGTTGCTTGTACCCCAGCGAGACCCGCTCGGTGGTCCGGTCGAACTTGAGCACCACGACGTCGATCTCGTCGCCGATCTGGAACAGCTCCGAGGGGTGGCCGACCCGCCCCCAGGACATGTCGGTGATATGCAGTAGACCGTCCAGCCCCCCCAGGTCGACGAAGGCGCCATATTCGGTGATGTTCTTGATCTTGCCCCGGACGTGCTTGCCCTCGGTGAGGGTCGCCAGCGTCTCTTCCTTGAGGCGCTTTCGCTCCTCCTCCAAGAGCTCGCGGCGGGAGAGCACGATGTTCCCCCGCTTCTGATTGAGCTTGATGATCTTCATCGGGAAGGCTTTGCCGATCAGCTTGTCCAGATCGCGAACCGGGCGGAGGTCGACCTGCGACCCGGGGAGGAACGCGCGCACGCCGATGTCCACGATGAGCCCACCCTTGGTTCGGCCCAGGATGGTGCCCGTGACGCCGCCTCCCTTCTCGTACACCTTGGCCAGCTCGTCCCAGATCTTGATCTTCTCCGCTTTTTCGCGGGAGAGGACGATCAGCCCCTCGGTGTCCTCCTTCTTCTCCAGATAGACATCCACCGTGTCCCCGGCCTTGATCGTGATCTCGCCCGCCGGATTGCGGAATTCCTTGAGCGGAATGAGGCCCTCGGACTTGTAGCCGATGTCCACCAGCGCAACGTCGTCGCGGAGCTCCAGGATCGTTCCCCGAACGATGTCCCCCTCCACGACGTCCCTGAGGCTCTCCTCGTAAATGGCCCGCATCTCGGGGGATGGCCCCGAGCTTTCCATTTCGTCTGGATCTGCCGAAAACGAGGTGTCCAAATGCTCTGCCTGTGCTGTCATACTACTGCTGTCCTCCTACCATCTCTGGCCGTAGTTTGGCGTCCCCGTCCCGCCCCCGCCAAGCGGGAGGCCGAAACGGGATCTTGCCCGCGGTTGCTCCGCCTCACGCCACGCCACGCCGGCGGGAGGTTACCATGCCGCGAATTCTTTCGGGCTGTGCCGCGGGCTGTCCGCCTGCCGGCCGACGCTTCCGCGCATACTCGCCGGAGCCGGTGGATGATACATGCCTGGCCCGCCGGAGGCAAGCGAAAAAACCCTCATCTCCCCAAAAAATCAGCGCTTCGAGTTTTCCGCACACCGCTCCACCGCTGCCAGCATGCGGGCCAGGACTTCATCGGGGGCGACGCCTGTCGTGTCAATTCGAAGCGCATCCTCCGCCGCCCGGAGCGGCGACATCTCCCGCCCGCTGTCCCGGGCGTCCCGCCGCGCCACCTCCTCGCGGACCTCCGCGACACCGAGCCCCGCTCCGGCCCGCTGGAGATCCTGCCAGCGCCGCGCCGCCCGCACCTCCAGGTCCGCCTCCAGAAAGAACTTGAGGTCGGCGTGGGGGAACACCACCGTTCCGATATCCCGCCCATCCATGACCACGCCCCCCTCCCGCGCCATGGCCCGCTGCAACGCCACCAGCCGTTCCCGGACGGCGGGACAGGTCGAAACCAGGGAGGCCGCCCGATCCACGGCGGGCGTCCGCAGCCGTCCCGTCACGTCCTCCCCGTCCACCAGCAGGCAGAAGGAGGGGTCGCCCGGGATCACCCGGATCTCGGTGCGCTCCGCCAGCGACGCCAGGGCGGCGTGATCCGAGAGCTCCACGCCGGCCTGCATGGCTTTCCAGCCCATGGCCCGGTACATGGCGCCGCTGTCGATGTGGACGATCCCGAGCGCCCGGGCCAGCCGCCTTGCCATGGTGCTCTTCCCGGCCCCCACCGGCCCGTCGATGGCGATGACGAGGCGTTCCCGCGGTTTCCCTGGCGGCCCCTCCGGCGTCCCGCCGTCGCCTCCCCGTGCCCGGCCCGCCTCACGCATCCGACATCACCACCTCCCGGAGCAGGCAGTCCGGCGCGGCATCGCAGAGCGCGGACGCGAATCCGGGAAAGGACGTCTCCACGCACTCCACGCCGTGCACGGTGGTCTCTCCTGCGGCGAAGAGCCCCGCCACCGCCAGGCTCATGGCCATGCGGTGGTCTCCCCGGCTCGACACCTCCGTCCCTTTGAGCGGCCGCCCCCCCTGGATGACCAGGCAATCCCCCTCCGCACGGATGGCCGCCCCGAGCTTGCCGAATTCCCCCTCCAGCGCCGCCAGCCGATCGACCTCCTTGACCCGCAATTCCCCCGCGCCCTTGATCCGGGTCTCTCCATCGGCCAGCATGCCGGCCACGGCCAAGATGGGAATCTCGTCGACGAGGGCGGGGATCTCCGCCGCGCCGATGTCCGTCCCCCGAAGCCGGCGGCCGCGGACGATCACATCCGCCACCTCCTCGCCCGCCTCCTGTCGCATCCCCTCGCAGCGCACCTCGGCCCCCATGCGCTCCAGAACGCCGAGGATGCCGCTCCGCGTCGGATTGACGCCGACTCCCCGCGCCGCCACCTCGCCGCCGGGCCGCACCGCCGCCGCCGTCAAGAAGAAGGCGGCGGAGGACAGATCCCCCGGAACGGTCAGGCGCGTCGCCCGCAACTGCTGCCCTCCCGCGATGCGCACCGCGGTTCCCTCGCGCCGCACCCGCCCGCCGAAGGCCGCCAGCATCCGCTCGGTGTGATCCCGGGAGAGAACGGGCTCGCTGACGAGGGTTTCGCCCTGGGCCTGAAGCCCGGCCAGCAGGATCAAAGACTTCACCTGGGCGCTGGCCACGGGAGAGCGCCAACGGATGCCGGAGAGCGCGCCGCCCCGGATCGCCAGAGGCGGAAACCGGCCCCCGGCCCGACCCCAGAGGGTGGCGCCCATGGCGGAGAGCGGCTCCACCACCCGCCGCATGGGTCGCCGGCGCAGGGAGGCATCGCCGGTGAGGACGCTGAAGAAAGGGCGGCCCGCCAGGACGCCTGCCAAGAGCCTCAAGGTCGTGCCCGAGTTCCCGGCGTCGAGGACGTCCGGCGGCTCCTGCAGCGCTTCCGGCCCCCCCCCGGCGATGCGGAGGGCCTCCCCGGTCTCGCTGACGGGAACGCCCAGGGCAGCCAGCGCCGTCAGCGTCGCCCGACAATCCGCCCCCCGCAGCCAGCCGCGGACTTCCGTCTCCCCGTGGGCCAGCGCCCCCAGGATCAGCGCCCGGTGCGAGATGGATTTATCCCCCGGAATGCGGAGGCTCCCGGCAATCCGCCGGCTCCCGCCAAGCACCCAGGACCGCACGCCGCCGCCTGCCGGGGTGGCCCCTTGCGAGTCTGTCATATCGTCCTATCCTGCGTGTGCAGAAGGTTCACCGTGGGGTCATCGACCAACGCAAATCGCATATGGCATATGGCGTATGGCAGACCGGGCACAGCGCAAAGCGCCAAGCGCCAAGCGCAAAGCGGCTACCACCGAGAGTGAAGAGGCGAGGACGGAGCGCCACGCGCCATGCGCTCTGCGCCATGCGCCGTGCGCCATGCGCTCT
The DNA here is from genome assembly GCA_016209735.1 of Candidatus Methylomirabilota bacterium. GTDB lineage: Bacteria > Methylomirabilota > Methylomirabilia > Methylomirabilales > 2-02-FULL-66-22 > 2-02-FULL-66-22. The sequence continues at coordinate 1,362 of JACQVN010000015.1, read as the reverse complement.
GCGCCGTGCGCTCTGCGCTATGCGCTATGCGCCGTGCGCCAATCGTCCCACTCCCCGGCCAGGATTCTTTCGCACACCGGCTCCACCCAGTCCCAGCCCCGCAGCGTGAGCCAGCGGGCGCCCGGTTCCTTCCGGAACCAGGTGAGCTGTCGCTTGGCATAGTTCCGCGTGCTCCGCTGCATGTCGGCCAGGGCCGCCTCGCCGCTCAGCCGACCGGTCAGAAACGCCGCCGCCTGGCGATACCCCAGGGCCTGCAACGGCCGGATCGTCGCGGCGCTTCCCATCGCCAAGAGGCGGCGGGTCTCGTCCAGCAGGCCCTCCGCCCACATCCGCCGGCAACGCAGGTCGATGAGCCGGTAGAGCTCCGCGCGCTCGCGCGTCAGGACCACGCACGCCGCCACGCCCGCCCGCGGTGCGTTCCAGAGTCCCGGCCGCAGCCGCGAGGGCGCCTCCCCCGTCATCTCCCAAAGCTCCAGGGCCCGCACGATCCGCCGCAGGTCGCCCGGCTGGATGCGGGCGGCCGAGGCCGCGTCCAGCGCCACCAGGCGGGCGTAGAGGGCGCCGCGACCCAGGGCCCGCGCCTCCTCCATCAATCGGGCATGAATCTCCGGGTCGCCTCCCGTCCCCGCCAGCCCTCCCCGCAGGAAGGCCCGCAGATAGAGTCCCGTCCCTCCCACCAGGATGGGGAGCCGCCCGCGGGACCGGATCTCCTCCGCCAGGCGGAAGGCCTGCCGGAGGAACTCCCCCGCCGAGAACGACTCGGCCGGGGTGCGGCAGTCCAGCAGGTGGTGCGGCACCGCGGCCTGTTCGGCGAGGCTGGGTTTCCCGGTGCCCACGTCCAGACCGACGTAGACCTGCATCGAGTCGGCGACGATGATCTCGCCCGGCGCCCGCCGTGCCAGGGCAAAGGCCAGGGCGGATTTACCCACCGCGGTGGGGCCCGCGATGATCACGGCGCCGGGGTATTCGCGGGCAGGTGTCATGCGGCCAGCAGCGTGCCGAGAAAAGGCAAGCGTTCAGCCATCAGCAGTCAGCTTTCAGCAGAAGCCCAGGGCTGGAGGAAGGATAGCAACATGCATGATGGCTGTCCTCGGAGCATCCTCGCGCATGCCCGTGTTTGGCTGACCGCTGAAAGCTGATGCCTGAACGCTTACGAAAAAGCATGCCCATGCTTCGACAAGCTCAGCATGAGCGGAGATAAATCGACGCTCTCCGTTCAGTTCCGCTCACCCTGAGACTTGTATGCTGGATGTCATGCCTCCCACCGAGTGCCCTGGTACAATGGCTTCGACGAGCGCCATTGGCCAGAGGCGGCAGTCCGATGAGAGGCACGACGCTTATCCCCCAGGAGTACGCAGTGTT
>JACQVN010000014.1 GCA_016209735.1 Candidatus Methylomirabilota bacterium | reverse complement strand
GTTGGGCGGCGTCAGCCCCACCAGGATTCGCCTCTCCGTCGGATTGGAAACCCTGGAGGACCTGCTATGGGATTTGGACCAGGCCCTGTCTGCAGTATGACCCTGACCCCCGAGATCATCAGCGCCCGGAAGCCCATCCGGCTCCGCTAATCACATGGGCGCCCGCGATCCGTTTCGCGATCCTGTCTAGCGAGGGCACGAGCTCGGCCGGCCGATCCCCGATTTGTCGTCCATCCCCTGGTGCGCGCACTGGCCAATCGGCTGGGCGGAGAGGCCCCCTGCCTGCCGTTCCCTTCCCTGCGCGCCGCACGTCTGTGCTTGGACTTCATTCGGGCAACATGCGGATGCGCACCGAGATCGCGCCGCTCCTGATCGTGACCAAGTGGGAACAGTATGACTCGCCGGTGCCACGGCGATCGGTGTGGTCATGCTGGTGCTGTCGTTTGGATTGCTGTTCTGCATCAATCTGCTGCAGTGGTGGAGCAGTCGCCAGGAGGGTGTGACCGCATGATCCAGCGCTTCGTCGGGCACCGGTCCGGCGGCTCCGCCTTCGGACCCAGGCGCTGACCGAGCCGGCCGTCGTCCGCATGATCGGCAGTGCAGATCGCTTCCGATCCCGAGGTGAAGGCGTCGAGACAAGCTGTGCTTTTCTGTTTGACGTTCTGCGCCTCAGCCTGTATAAGGTGTCCACTGGGATCGAGGGGAAAACGCATTGCGTATTGTCTCCAAGCAGAAATGGCAGGGTCAGATGCGGTGCGTGTGTAGCCGGCGCCACGGGATGGCGCCTATCCGGATGGGAGGTGAGAGCCAACGCAGATAACCCAGCAGACGTGAGGCTGCAATGAACGCCCAGCGAGCGACCCTCCAACACGATCCCCTGGCCGAGAACGGCGAGCTTGTCCGCCAGATCCTTCGGGCGATACAGAGCGTGCGTTACGGTCAAGTCCAGATCATCATTCAAGATCCCCGCGTGGTGCAGATCGACAAGACCGAAAAGCTGCGCCTCGTCTAGCCTGGCCGTGGTCCAGGCCGCCGACCGGTCAACTGGAGGCCCATGCCGCATAGTGCGGGATTGGCACCCTTTTCTCTTCTTGGCGGTGGCGCGAGCCTTCCGCCAGGAATGGGAGGTTCACTGATGCAAATCGCCAACGACGTCACCCAGCTCGTCGGCAACACCCCCTTGGTCCGCCTCCGGCGCCTGACGGAGGGCGCCAAGGCCGACGTGGTGGCCAAGCTCGAGTTCTACAACCCGGCCCACAGCGTGAAGGATCGGATCGGCGTCTCCATGATCGAGGCGGCCGAGATGGCGGGGAAGATCAAGCCCGATACGATCATCCTGGAGCCCACCAGCGGCAACACCGGCATCGCCCTGGCCTTCGTCTGCGCCGCCAAGGGCTATAAGCTGGTCCTCACCATGCCCGAGACCTTCAGTAAAGAGCGGCGCCTCCTCCTCAAGGCGTATGGGGCCGAACTGATCCTCACGCCGGGCAGCGAAGGGATGCCCGGCGCCATCAAGCAGGCGGAGGAGCTGGCCGCCAGCGACCCGCGCTATTTTATCCCGCAGCAATTCAAGAATCCGGCGAACCCGGAAATTCATCGGAAGACCACGGCCGAGGAGATCTGGCGGGACACCGACGGGAAGGCCGACATCCTGGTGTCGGGCATCGGCACCGGGGGCACCATCACGGGGGTGGGGGAGGTCATCAAGGCGCGCAAGCCCTCCTTCCGCTGCGTGGCGGTCGAGCCGGACGCCTCGCCCGTCCTCTCCGGCGGCCAGAAGGGCCCCCATCCCATCCAAGGGATCGGCGCCGGATTTGTCCCGGAGATCCTCAACACCAAGATCTACGACGAGATCGTCCGGGTGAAGAACGATGACGCCTTCGCCACGGCCCGCCGGGCGGCGCGCGACGAGGGTCTGTTGGTCGGCATTTCCTCTGGCGCGGCCATCTGGGCTGCCGTGGAGGTGGCCCGCCGGAAGGAGAACAGCGGGAAGCTCATTGTGGTGATTGTCCCCTCCTTCGGGGAGCGCTATCTCAGTACGGCCCTGTTCGCCGACCTGGCCGAATAGCGGAGCAAGCCATAGGGGATGCCGGTCGGCGGACGCACCTGCCGGCCGGCGCGCCTCTCAGGGGAGAAACACGATGTTTCGAACGATGCGGAAAGATGTCCAATCCATCTTCGAGCGCGATCCGGCGGCTCGCAGCGTCCTCGAGCTCCTGGTGTGCTACCCGGGGCTGCATGCTCTCTGGGGATATCGCCTGGCCCATTGGCTGTGGCAGCACGGGCTGAAACTGCCGGGCCGCTGGGTGTCGCATCTCCTCCGGGCGCTCACGGGGATCGAGATTCATCCCGGCGCCACGATCGGCTCCGGCCTCTTCATCGACCACGGCATGGGAGTCGTCATCGGCGAGACGGCCGAGGTGGGGGCGGACGTGACGCTCTACCACGGGGTCACCCTGGGCGGGGTGAGTCTGGCCAAGGGGAAGCGCCACCCGACGCTGGAGGACCGGGTGGTGGTCGGCGCGGGAGCGAAGATCCTGGGCGCCATCACCGTCGGGGCCGACAGTCGGATCGGCGCCAATGCGGTTGTCGTCAAGTCCGTCCCGCCCAACTCCGTGGTGGTAGGCGTGCCCGGACAAATCGTCAAGAGAAGCAAGCCCCATACCGCGCAGGACGCCCCCGATCTCAACCATGCCCAGCTCCCCGACATGGTCGCGGGCCACTTGATCGCGCTGACCGCGCGGATCGACGCGCTGGAGCGGCAGTTGCTCGGCGAGCGGATCTCCGCGGTCTCCCCTCGTCTCGTGGAGCAGGGGGCCTGGGGGAACCACGACTACACGATCTGAACGTCATGCCCAGTGGGGGCGAATCCGCGGCCGAGCCCGATGAGGATTTTGCAGTTGACATCCGATCGGGGATCGGGTAGAGAATCACCTCTTCTCATCCAGAGTGGCAGAGGGACTGGCCCGACGAAGCCACGGCAACCCCCCCTACGGCGGGGTGCCAACTCCTGCCCCGCAATGGCGGGGAGAGATGAGAGGGGGAAAAGACTGCCTGAACCCCTCCTCATCCGCGCGATGAGAAGGGGTTTTCTTTTTGCGGGGGGAGGCGAGGGAGCGATGATGGCGAAACGGGGGCGCCACAGGATGGCGCCTTGCCGGGAGAGGGAGCCGGACAGACGGCCGAGAACGGAACTGTGGATGCGGAACGTGGGAGAATGGAGAGACGATGAACGCCCAGGTCGTTGCCCTCCGAGATGATCCGCTCGCCGAGGACGGCGTAATCATCCGGCAGATCGTCCAGGCGATCAAGAGCGTGCGCCACGGGCAGGTGCGGATCATCATCCAGGATTCGCGCGTGGTGCAGATCGATAAGACAGAGAAGCTGAGACTTGCCTAGCGGTGCAGCCTCGCGACAGGCTGCCCAGACACCTGGAGGCCATTTCCGAACGACATGGGGATGGCCTCTTCCTTGACCTGGCACCGTGGGTGACGCCCGGAGGGCGGCCCGAGGAGAAAACGACATGGCACAGTTTGGACCGAGCACCCTGGCGTTGCACGCAGGACAGCAGCCGGACCTGGCGACCGGCGCCCGCGCGGTGCCCATCTACCAGACGACCTCGTACGTCTTCAAGAGCAGCGAGCACGCGGCGAACCTCTTCGCCCTGAAAGAGTTCGGCAACATCTACACCCGAATCATGAACCCCACCAACGACGTCTTCGAGAAGCGAATCGCCGCGCTGGAGGGCGGAACGGGCGCCCTGGCGCTGGCCTCGGGCCAGGCGGCCACCTCGCTGGCCCTCTTGGCAATCACCCAGCTTGGCGACGAGATCGTCTCGGCCAACAATCTCTACGGGGGGACCTACCAGCTCTTCCACTATACGTTCCCCAAGCTGGGCCGGACCGCGACGTTCGTGGACTCCCGGAAGCCCGAGGCCTTCAAGCGGGCTCTCACCGCCAAGACGCGGGCCGTGTACGTCGAAACCATCGGCAACCCCAAACTGGACGTACCGGATTTCGAGGCGATCGCCAGAATCGCCCACGATGCGGGCGTGCCATTGGTGGTGGACAATACCGTGGCTGTCGGGCTCTTCCGCCCCATCGACTACGGGGCGGACATTCTGGCCAACTCGGCCACCAAGTACATCGGCGGTCACGGCACCTCCATCGGTGGGGTGATCGTGGATGCGGGTAGGTTCCAGTGGAACAATGGGAAGTTCCCGGAATTCATCGAGCCCGACCCGAGCTACCACGGGATCGTCTACTGGGATGCGCTGGGTAACGTGCCGGGCATGGGGAATGTGGCCTTCATCCTCAAGGTCCGCGTGACCCTGCTGCGGGATATCGGGCCGGCCCTGAGCCCCTTCAACTCTTTCCTGTTCCTGCAGGGGCTGGAGACGCTCCCGCTGCGCCAGCGCCAGCACGCGCAGAATGCATTGGAGATCGCGCGATATCTGAAGAGTCATCCCCTGGTAAGCTGGGTGACCTATCCGGGCCTGGAGGACGATCCGAGCTACCCGGTTGCCGCGCGCTACCTGAAGGACGGCTTCGGCGGCATCGTGGGGTTCGGCATCAAGGGCGGGCTGGCGGCGGGCAAGCGATTCATCAACGCGGTCAAGCTGCTCTCCCACTTGGCCAACATCGGTGACGCCAAGAGCCTGGTGATCCACCCCGCCTCGACCACACACCAGCAGCTCAGCCGGGAGGAACAGGAGGAGACCGGCGTGACGGAGGACTACGTCCGCCTCTCGATCGGCCTGGAGGACGTGGCGGACATCAAGACGGACATCGATCAGGCGCTGAAAGCGGCGGCGGGAACGACCAAGATGCAATGAGCAATGCGGCAATAAAGCAATGACCAATGGCCAATGAGCAATGAGCAATGACCAATCGGGGAAGCAGCCCGTTGGGAAACCGACAGTGCGCTAAGCGCGTACCGCCAGTGGTCATTGGTCATTTGATCCATGGAGTTCACGAACCGATGTGGGAATAGCAGCGGCTAACAAGCGGAAGCCGAGGGGGCGTGATAACCATGATCGTCCACACGCAACAGATCACCTGCGAACAGGCGCTTCGCCTGCAGAGCGGGGCCAGGCTGGCTCCGGTGACACTGGCGTACGAGACGTACGGAACGCTGAATGCGGAGCGGAGCAACGCTATCCTGATCTGCCATGCCCTGTCCGGCGACGCTCACGTCGCCGGGCGGCACACCACCCAGGACAGAAAGCCCGGCTGGTGGGACGAGGCGGTCGGGCCGGGCAAGGCCTTCGATACCGACCGCTATTTCCTTATCTGCTCGAACGTGATCGGCGGCTGCTCCGGGAGCACCGGGCCCTCCTCGATCAATCCGGAGACGGGCCGGCCCTACGGTCTCTCCTTTCCTGTCGTGACCGTGGCGGACATGGTCGAGGCCCAGCGGTGGCTGATCGACGCTCTGGGGATCCCGGCGCTCCTCTCCGTGACCGGCGGGAGCATGGGGGGCATGCAGGCCATCCAATGGCCCGTCTCCTATCCCGACCGGGTGCATAGCGCCATCGTCCTGGCCTCCACGGCGCGCACCTCGGCCCAGACGATCGCCCTGAACGAGGTTCCGCGCCAGGCGATCTACGCCGACCCCAACTGGAACCAGGGGGACTATTACGGGAAGGAGCCGCCCAACGCCGGGCTGGCCGTCGCGCGCATGATCGGCCACATCACGTACCTCAGCGAGACCTCGATGCGGGAGAAGTTCGGGCGACGGCTCCAGGAGCGGGAGCGGTACGGGTATGACTTCGCCACCGAGTTCGAGGTGGAAAGCTACCTGAAGTACCACGGCAACCGGTTTACCGCCCGCTTCGACGCCAACTCGTTCCTGTACATCACGAAGGCCATCGACTACTTCGACCTGTCGCTGGGACACCGAGAGCTGGCGGAGGCCTTTGCCGCCGTGCGGGCGAAGTTCCTCGTCCTGAGCTACAGCTCGGACTGGCTGTACCCGCCGGAGCAATCGGAAGAGCTGGTGCGCGCGCTCTTGCGCAACGGGATCGACGCCAGCTATGTGGAGATCAAAAGCGACTACGGCCACGACTCCTTCCTTCTGGAGGTGGACCGGCTGGGCGAGCTGACACGGGATTTCCTGGCCGGCCTGGAGCGAGAGATCGCCCGGCCGGCGGGAGCGCCCGGCAACCCGTCGGCGTCTCCCGGGGAAATGGTGGAGAAGGGTACCCCCTTGGCGGCCTGGGCGGCGAAGGCGCGGGGGGGATTGCGAAAGGTGGCCGTCCCTCGACAGGAGACCGCATGACACCCTCACGCCCGGATCTCGACGTCATTATTCGGATGGTGCCGAAAGGCGCCCGGGTGCTGGATCTCGGTTGCGGCGATGGGACCCTCCTGGCGGAGCTGGTGGAGAAGCAAGGAGTCCAGGGGCGCGGGGTGGAGGTGGACGAGGCCAACGTCCGCGCCTGCGTTTCCAGGGGGCTGTCGGTGCGTCACGGAAACATCGAGGAGGGGCTGGCCGATTTTCCCGACGGCATGTTCGATGTGGTGATCCTCAGCCAGACCGTGGCGTACTTGAACCGGCCGCTCGGTGTCCTGGAGGAGATGGCCCGCGTGGGGCGCTCGGCCATCATCTCGTTCGAGAATGCGGGGTACTGGAGGGCGCGCTGGCGAGCGGTCCGCGGTCGCGGAGGCGGAAGCACGCTGGCCTCCGGCCTGCCGCGGATCCGCTCCATCACGCTGCCGCAGTTTCAGGAGACCCTGCAGCAGCTCGGTCTGCGGACTGAGGAGAGTATCCTCCTGAACGGCTCGGGACAGGTGCGGCGGTGGCCGACGATTCGGGCCCGGGCGGCCGTCTATCGCGTGGCCCGATTCCCATCGGCCCCGCCGGTGTGAAAGCGGAGATTCCGGAATGACCAGCCGGCCATGGCTCGTTCCGGGCGGGGAGTCAAGATGATCTACCTGGACAATGCGGCGACCTCGTGGCCGAAACCGCCGGAGGTGGTGCAGGCCATGGCGGGTTTCCTCGAGCGCGCGGGCGGCAATCCGGGCCGCGCCGGCCATCGGCTCTCCATCGAAGCCGCGCGGATCGTTTACGATGCCCGCGAGAAGGTGGCCGAGCTGTTCGGCGTCCCGGACCCGATGCGGGTGGCATTCGCCGCGAACGTCACCCAGGCCATCAACACGGTGCTGTGCGGGCTGCTCCGGCCTGGCGACCGCGTGGTGACCACCGGGATCGAGCACAACGCGGTGATGCGGCCGCTGCGGAAGCTGGAGCGGGAGGGGATCCAGGTTGTCGTCGTGCCCTGCGCACCGGACGGGAGGCTGGACCCGTCGGCTGCCGAGCGGGCCCTCGCGGAGAAGACGCGTCTCGTGGTTCTCAATCATGCCAGCAATGTCACGGGGACCATCACCCCCATCGGCGAGGTTGCGCGAATCGCCCACCGCCACGGGGCTCTGGTCCTCGTGGATGCCGCACAGACGGCGGGCCTCTTGCCCATCGACATGTCGGCCCTGGAGCTGGACTTCCTGGCGTTCACCGGCCACAAGGGCCTGTACGGGCCTCCCGGGACCGGGGGGCTTGTCCTCGGGGAGCGAGTGGACCCTGCCTGGCTCGCGCCCCTGATCCGCGGGGGGACGGGCAGCCATTCGGAGTACGAGGAGCAACCGGATTTCCTGCCGGACAAGTACGAGAGCGGCACGCCGAACGGCCCGGGGATTGCGGGCCTGGGAGCGGGCGTGGGCTTCGTCCTGTCCCGAGGCATCGAGGCCATCCGAGCCCATGAGTCGTCGCTCACCGCCCTCCTCCTGGACGGACTGGCGGCCATTCCTGGCGTGACGGTCCACGGCCCGACGGAGCTCGCCCGCCGGACGGCCGTGGTTTCCTTCACGGCGGGCGGACGGTCTGTCTCCGAGATCGGGCTCCGGCTGGACGACGAATACGGCATCCTTTGCCGGGTGGGCCTCCACTGCGCCCCCCTCATGCACCGTACGCTCGGCACCTATCCGGAGGGGACCGTGCGGGTGGCCCCCGGCGTCTTCACCAGCCAAGCGGACATTCGCGCGGCCCTGGTGGCGGTCCGGAAGGTCGTGAGCCCGTGAGCGGGTTCGCATACCTGCTGTTTCGGAACAGCTCCCTCGCCCTCCGTGCCGAGAAGATCCTTCGCCGGGCGGGAATCCCGGCCCGCCTCGCGCCGGCTCCCCGGCAGCTCTCCGCGAGTTGCAGCCTGGCGTTGCGATGCGACCTCGACTCCTTGGAGCGAGCCCGGGCGCGGTTGACCGCCGCCGGCGTGGATATTGCCGGGTTCCATCCGGATCGGACTTGACATCCCATGCGGTCTTGCGGATAGTACCAGTTGATGGGCACACGGACCGTTCTGGGACGGTGGCGGCCTCTCCGCGGGCGCGCGACTCCTGGCGGGCGTCCCGGCAGGGGCCGTCGGGCATGTGGTGTGAGGGCCGGAGCCGGGCCGGGGAGGCGGACATGGTGACGACGGAAACGAAACTCCGACGAGACATCGGGGCCAGGCTGCGCGAGTTCGAGGAGTATCTGGAGCGCTTTGAGGAGCGGCTGCAGGCTCTTCACCGAAGAATCGACCGCGCCAGCGGAGCGGCCGAGGCGGAGCTCGGGAGCCTCCTGGCGGACGTCGAACGCGAGGCCGACCTCACGCGTAGCGCCGGCGAAGCCGTGCTTCGCGAATTGCGTCGTGCGGTCGAGATCGGGCGGGGCGCCGTCGAGCGTGCCGAGGCGCGTCTCAAGGTGTTGGAGAAGCCGCGCCTCCCGGCGGCGGAGCGGGGAAAGGCCGCGGTGCGGCGGGCGGCCATCGAGGTCAAGGCGCTCCGCCACGGCGTTCGGGTCGGATTGCGGATGGCGAGGCGAGTCTCGCACCGGCGGAAAACTGCCGCCGGTTAACTCCAATCCGGAAAATCTGCCTCTCGCAAATCCCGCCTTGGCGGGACAAGGGCGCAAAGAAGGGCCAATCTCTCTCGGCGCCGCCCATCCCGAATGCCTCCCCGCGCCGGTAGTTCCCAGGCCCTCTGTGCCCGTATCCTGCTGTTCCCGCCGCTTGATCCATATCAAGGCAACCACCGGCCTGCTGGGGCACACTTCCGCCTGGCGGCTGAGCCGAGGGGGAGAGAAAGGATTCCGCGGGCTCGGGGTGGGGCGACGGGTCGCATCCGCCTGGCGATGCCCTCGCCATTCAGTCAAATCCCCCCATCCCCCCTTTGCGAAAGGGGGGCGAGCGCGGAAGAGTTGCGAAAGAGCCGATTCTGACCCGCGCCACCGGGAAGCGGGCGGGCATGAAGCCCGCCCCTACGCAACCGCAATTGACGCCAACAAGTTCTTCGTAGGGGAGGGGTTTATCCCCTCCCGGAGGTCGAGGGGTTTATCCCCTCCCGATTCAGCGCATTGTGGGAAAAGTTTGTGGCGAGCCAAAGGCCCAGCCAAATCTCTCCTTCGTGCCCTGCGTGGTGAATAATCCGAACTTGCGAGCGGGTATATGGGGCAGGAGTGGCGCATGCTAGGGCGGCCGATCATTCCCAAGGAACACGGGGCCTGGGCCGTGTTGTACGGGTCCTTCCTTGCCGGGATCGGAGTGGCCGGCCAGGTGACGCTTCCGGTCGCTCTCCTCTTCGTGGCCGTGACCGCGGCAGCCCTGGGAAACGGCCCCTTGACCATCCTGGTCCGCCCGGCGGCAGGCCGAGCCTGGGAAGCGGAACGGCGCCGGGCGTGGTTCTGGCTGTCCCTGTATGGCACCCCGTTCATCCTTTCCACCCTGCCGCTCTTTCTGATCTATCGGCTGACCTTCCTGACGGCCTTCGGTCTGGGGGCGGGGTGCTTCCTCCTCTTCCGGGCCTCCCTCGTGAGGGGGCGGGATGATCGCAGCCTGCCGGGAGAGCTTGTCGGCACGGCCGGCTTGTCCATGGTGGGGCCCGCCGCGCACGCCGTGGCCGCCCGGACGGTCGAGCCGACCGCGGCGCTCCTCTGGCTACTCCTGTTTCTGTTCTTCGCCAGCGGCGTCTTCTATGTCCGGATGCGCATCCGCGGGATGCTGGCGCGCCGCCAGGGGGTCGCCCCCGAGCGACAAGCGGCCTTCTGGTCCTGCCTCGCCTACCACCTCGCCCTGCTGGTCGGGATGCCGCTCCTGGCGGCCATCCACCTGGTTCCCTGGACGATCCTCCTGGCCTTCGCGCCGGCCCTGTGGCGGGCCGCCGCCGGCCTCCGGCGGCACCAGGCCCGGCTCGACCTCAAGGGCCTGGGCTGGTCCGAAGTGGCGCAGACCCTCGCCTTCCTCGTGCTGCTCATCGCCAGCCTCCGCCTCCCCGCCCCCCCCGGGTAGCCCGCGCTTCCCTGGCTCACCCCGCGGGATTCATTGACTGGGGTGTACCTCTTAGGCTAGAGTGCCACCCGCACCTCATCCTGCCTCAGGAGCGGCCCCAGCCATGATCCAGCAGGGGCAAGTCCTCCGCGGCTCGCTGTTCAGTGCGCCCATGCGGGTGGAGACCATCCGCCAGGCCGGCAGCGAAACATGGGTCCTGGGTTTGGTGGGATTGCAATCGGAGCGGTTTCGCAGCGTCACGCTTTCCGCGCAGGACCTCAAGGGCCTGCAGGTTTCGGCTGCGGCCTACGGCTACGCGGGAGATGCTGGTCTTCTTCGGCCGGGCCCAAGGGCCTACGCCTTCGGCATCCTCTACGAGTTCGATCCGTGCTTCGGTCTGCCACCCTCCCGCGTTGACCCGCTCTCACACCAGCTCGATGCGCTCTAGGACTATCTATTGATCGAATCGCGGCGCAGGCAGGGACGCCGTGCGGGAGCCGATGAAGATCCGTGAGGGTTCCCCAGCGTATGGAGAGGGACACTCCTCACGCGGCAAAGAGCACTGAGGTCGCCATGTGGTACATAGCCTGCGCACTCTTGGGAGCCGTGATCGGTGCAGTCTTGGCGGGGTTGCTGGTCGCCAACCGCACGAGGTCGAAGCTGGCGAGCAGGATAGAAGACGCGGAACGCCGCGTAGGCATCGCCGAGGGGCACGCCGGAGCTCTCGACGCCACCATCGCCGAACTGCGCGGACAGGTCCAGCGTGCGGACACCGGCCTTGAGCAGCTAGGGTCAAATCTGGATGCCGAGCGCCAAGCCAAGGTCAAAGCCGAGACCGAACTGGAGGCTGCGCGCCTCCGCGTCGAGGAGGAGCGCAGGACGCTGGAGGATGCCAGGGCGCGCCTGAGTGACGCCTTCAAGGCCCTGGCCGGGGACGCCCTCACCAAGAGCAATGATGCGTTCTTGACATTGGCGAAGGAAAGCTTTGACAGGATCATGGCCGAAGCGAAGGGGGACTTGGGGAAACGGCAGGAAGCCATCGATGGTCTGGTCAGGCCCCTGGCAGAGTCCCTCCAGAAGTTCGACGAGCATATTCGCGGGCTGGAAAGGAGCCGCCAGGCAGCGTATACAAGCCTGGAAGGCTACTTGAAGACGCTCACAGACAGCCAGCAGGAGCTCGAGAGGGAGACCGCCAGCCTGGTCACGGCCCTTCGGGCCCCACAGGTGCGGGGTCGTTGGGGGGAACTGACCTTGAAACGGGTCGTCGAGCTGGCTGGCATGTCCGACCGCTGCGATTTCACGGAGCAGGTGACGGTTGATTCCGAGGCTGGACGCCAGCGCCCCGACTTGATCGTTCACCTGCCGGGCGAGCGGGAAATCGTGGTTGATGCGAAGGTGGCCCTGGATGCGTTCTTGGACGCGGTGGCAGCGATATCCGAGGAGCAGCGGAGCGACGCCCTCTTCCGCCATGCCTCCCAGGTCCGCGCCCATATGACCGGGCTAGCCGACAAGCGGTACTGGGACCAGTTCCCGAAGGCGCCGGAGTTCGTGGTGATGTTCATCCCGGGCGAGTCATTCTTTGCCGCCGCCGCGGACGCAGACCGGCAATTGGTCGAGGATGCCCTGGCCAAAAGGGTCGTAGTGGCCACCCCCGCGACGCTGATTGCTCTCATCCGGTCCGTCGCCTATGGATGGCGGCAGGAACAGATCGCGAAGAATGCGCAGGAGATCAGCGACCTTGGCAAGCAGCTTTACGACCGGATGAAGGTCTTGGCCGAGCACATCTCGGGGATCGGCGATGGCCTGGAGAAGGCCAACAGGGCATACAACAGTGCTGTGGGCTCATTGGAAGCCAGGGTGTTGCCCGCTGCCCGACGGTTCAGAGACCTGGGTGCAGCCACTGGCACCGAGATCCCCGCCCTCTCGTCTGTTGAGACGGCTCCCCGCGCGCTTGTCGCGCCGGAAAGGAAAGAGGACGACCGCGCTTGAATGGTCGTGGCAAGACCACGCTCAGCGCGATACTCCGCCTCCCCCATCCCCTCGGGTAGCCTGCGCTTCCCCGACTCGCCCCGCGGGATTCAGTGACTGGGGCATACCCTTTGGGCTAGAGTCCCACCCATACGTTATCGCGCCTCAGGAGCAGCCCCCGTGATGATCGAGCAGGGCCAGATCCTCCGCGGCTCGCTCTTCAGTGGGCCCATGCGGGAGGAGACCATCCGCCAGGCCGAACCGGAAACTTGGGTTCTGGGTTTGGTGGGACTGCAATCGGAGCGGTTTCGGAGCGTCACGCTTTCCGCCCAAGACTTCAAGAGCCTTCAAGTCTCCGCCGCTTCCTACAGCTACACGGGAGATGCCGGCCTCCTTCGGCTAGGCCTGCAGGCCTACTCCCTCGGCATCGCCTACGAGTTCGATCCGTACTTTGGCCTATCAATCTCCCGCGTGGACCCGCTTCCTCACCAGCTCGAAGCAATCTACGACTATCTCTTGAAGCTTCCGCGGGTCAGCTTCCTACTGGCCGAGGATGCCGGCGCAGGCAAGACGATCACGGCGGGCCTGCTCATCCGCGAGTTGAAGCTCCGGGGCCTCGCCGAGCGGACACTGATCGTGTGCCCGGCGCATTTGACCTTCCAGTGGCAGCGGGAGTTGAATGAGAAATTCGATGAGAAGTTCACCGTCCTGACGGGAAGCGCCCTCCGGGAGCAGTGGGGCATCAACCAGTGGCGGGAGCACCGGCAGGTCCTGACCTCGCTGGATCTGGCGAAGCGCGACGAGATCTTGCCGGGGCTCAGGCAGTCGCACTGGGACCTGGTCATTGTGGACGAGGCCCACCGGATGTCCTGGACGCCGCCTTCCCGGAAGACCGCCCGGTACGCCCTCGGGGAACTGCTCCGCGAGTCCGCGGACCACCTCTTGCTTCTGACGCCGACTCCGCACAAGGGCGACCCGGAGAATTTCAGCCTGTTCCTTCAGCTTCTCGACGAAGACGCCTATGCCGCCGTCCAGTCCATCCGGCAAGCGATGGAGCGGAAGCGGGCGGCATTCTACCTTCGGCGGACCAAGGAGGCGATGGTCTACCTTCCCGAGCGGCAATCGGACCTGCCTGCGCCGCGACGCGGTGAGTTCTTCGTATGTGTGCTGAAATGTTCGGACGATTCATTCTACGTCGGCCAGACTGACGATATCCCACACCGCTTGAGTGAGCATGAAGCAGGAAAAGCTTCCTGGACCGCCCCAAGGCGACCCGTAACGGTCATCCATTGGGAAGTCTTTGGTTCACGAGAGGAAGCCGTCAAGCGCGAGCAGGATTTGAAGACAGGCTTTGGCCGCGCGTGGTTGAAGAGGGAATACGAGGCAGGGCGGCTCGCGGCGCGGCAGGCAGGCGGATCGTGGGCCGCCCGGAAGATCTTCACCAAGCGCATGCCTCACACGGTGGCCTTCACGATCGACGGCGACGAGTTTCAGCTCTACCGGGACGTCACCAGCTACGTGAAGGCCCAGAGCCACAAGGCGGCCGCCCAGGGGGACGGTCCTCGCGCCCGCGCCGTGGGCTTCCTAATGGCGCTTTACCAGCGGCGCCTCGCTTCCAGTTCCTACGCCATGCATCGGTCGCTGGAGAACCGCACCCGGCGCCTCCAGGAGGGGCTCCGCCGAGCGGACGAGTTGCTGCGAGCGGCGCCGCCGGAGCTGCCCGATCCCGACGAGCTCGAGGAAATGGAAGAGGCCGAGCGTGAACGACTTGAAGCGTTGCTGGATGCGATTACCCTGGCCCAGAATCGGGGAGAGATCGAGCACGAGATCGCCCGCCTGAAGCAGTTGTCCGACCAGGCCAGGCAGGTGGAAGAGGCCGGGCAAGAGGCAAAGCTGGCTCGGCTCAAGACGATTCTCAAGGAGCAGCATTTCTTCGACAATCCCGACCAGCGCCTGCTGATCTTCACTGAATTCAAGGACACGCTGGACTATCTGGCAGGGAACAAAGCGCAGGGGCTTCCCGGCAAGCTGGTCGAATGGGGATTTCGCGTCGGGAAAATTTACGGGGGCATGAAAGCGGGCTCTCGAGACGAGCCGGGCACGCGCCTCTATTCGGAGCAGCAATTCAAGGAAGGCGCGATCCAGATACTCGTGGCCACCGAGGCGGCCGGCGAAGGCATCAATCTGCAGTCCTGCCACATTCTGTTCAACTACGACATTCCCTGGAATCCGAACCGGCTGGAGCAGCGGATGGGCCGGATCCACCGGTATGGTCAGGTTCACGACTGCCTCATCTTCAACTTCGCCGCCACCAACACCATCGAAGGCCGCGTCCTCCAGAAGCTTCTGGAGAAGCTTGCGGAGATCCGGGATGCCTTAGACGACGACGCCGTCTTCAACGTGGTGGGGGAGATCCTGCCCGCCGCCCATATCGAGCGCGTGCTGCGGGCATACTACGCCGGGGAACTGGGGCAAGAGGATCTGGAGGATCGGTTGCTCAAGGACGTGCAGGAAGACCGCTTCCGGGCTATCTGCCAGAACGCGCTGGAGGGTCTGGCAACCAAGAAGCTGAATCTGGCGATGCTGGTGGAGCGGCGGGCTCGCGCCCAGGAGCGCCGGGTCGTTCCGGAGACGATTGCTCGGTTCATGCGCGAGGCCGCTGGGCGAGTACCCTATGTGGTGAGGCCGGTACCCAGTCTGCCCCACACGTTCGACCCCGGTCCGACGCCCGTCGCGCTTCGCTGCTACGAGACGGGAGACAACTGGAAGCTAGCCGCCCTCACGGCCAGATATCCCCGGTTGTCCACCGACCGGAAGACCGCCGAGGCCAATAACCTGGAATGGGTGACGCCCGGCCATTCCCTCTTCGAGGCCCTGCGTCGCCACGCCTGGGATTCCGCCGGGCCATCCCTCGCGGAAGGGGCGTGCTATTACTCACTTGAGCATGAGGTGCCCGCCCGGATCGACTACCATCGAGCCCGGGTAGTGGATGGTCTCGGCCACGTCATCCACGAACGCCTCTTCGCCGTAGAGATAGGGACACAGCGCGGAGGCGCAGAGGGCGCAGAGAAGGACAAAGAGTGTAACGTACCTCAGCGATCTCCGCGCCTCGGCGGTGAATACCGGCTCGTAGATCCTGGCATCCTGGGGAACTTCATGCCGGCGAAGCGACCGGAGGTGCTGCCGGAGGTCGCGAACCTGCCCGAGTCCATAGATTGGTTGACCAGAGAGACCCTCGCACCATTCCTGGCCGAGGTCCGCGACGAGCGGATTGCAGAGATTGACCGTATTGCGACGCATGTGGAGCTGTCGCTGACCGAACTGATGGAGCGTGAGGATCGGCTCATTGGCCGGTTCTCGGAAGAGGCCGAGCGGGGAACCGAGGGCGCCGCGGGCAACCTCAAGCAGGCCGAGGAGCGCCACCAGCAGCTCATGACGCGCCGCGAGCGTCGCAGACGAGAGTTCGAGCAGCAACGCTCCCTGAGCCTCCAGGCTGTGGAGCGCATCGCCAGCGTTCTCGTGCTGCCCCACCCGGAACGGGAGAAACCGGAGGTCCGCCGCCTGCGACCGGACGCCGAAACCGAGGCCATTGCCATGCGCGTGGCAGCGGAGTACGAGCGGTCCATGGGGCGCACCGTTGCCGATGTCCACCAGCAGAACTTTGGGTACGACTTGACCAGCCTCGACACGCAGCGCGGCGAGCTCCGCCTCATCGAGGTCAAGGGGATCGGCGGCGAGAAGGGAACCATCGGCTTCACCCCGAACGAAAAGCGCGTGGCCGAAGACCGGCGCGAGTGCTACTGGCTCTATGTCGTTGCCCACTGCGACACCGAGCCCCGCCTCCAGATCGTCAAGGACCCTGCCAGCCTCTCCTGGCACGAGGAGAAGAAGGTAGATCACTACTGGGTCAGCGTTGACGCGGTCCGGGAGCCGATGAAGGTGCGCGAGGAGCCGCCGGAAAGCGGGGCCGGATCATGAGGTCATTCCGCTGGAAGGTCCCGTCGGAAATCACCGTTCCCCTAAACGTGACCTGGCTTCTGGGCTCGGTGATGGAGTGCAAGGGTCGGCAGGAGCTATTTGAGCGCCAGCGACCCGAGGTGCTTCGTACGCTGCGGGAGATCGCGCTGATCGAGAGCACGGAGTCTTCCAACAGGATTGAGGGCGTCACAATCGATCGCGCCCGCCTGCGTCCGCTCGTGATTGGGCGCGCCCGGCCGCGCGACCGCTCGGAAGAGGAGATTGTGGGCTACCGAAACGCGCTGAACTGGATTCACACGCGCCATTCCCAGGCGCGAATCGAGCCTGCGACTCTCCAGCACTTGCGCGAACTCGCGCAAGCCGGTGGGGGAGACGCCGGGCAGTGGAAACGCCAGGAGAACGAGATCATCGAAATTGACGCCGTCGGGAATCGCCGGATACGCTTCCGGCCGGTTCCGGCTGCCGAAGCCCCCAAGGCAATCGAGGATCTTTGCGTTGCATATCGTCACACGATTGACCAGAGCCTGCTTCCGCCACTGCTGGCGACAGCAAGTCTGGTATTGGATTTCCTGTGCATCCATCCGTTCAGGGACGGAAACGGGCGCGTCTCGCGTCTCCTCACGCTCCTCACCCTCTACGATCATGGGTATGCAGTCGGCCCATACGTGAGCCTGGAGCACTGGTGGAGGAGAGCAAGGAATCCTACTACGAGGCGCTTGCGCGTTCCTCGACTGGCTGGCACGAGGGCCGCCACGATCTGTCACCATGGTGGGGATACTTCCTGACGGTCATCCGGTCGGCTTATCGGGAGTTCGAGCAGCGAGTTGAGCAGTTCTCCGCTAAGCGAGGTGCAAAGACCGAAGCGGTGGAGGCGGCCATACAGCAGTTGCCGGAGCGTTTCACCATCGCCGAAGTGGAGCGGCTCTGCCCGTCGGTAAGTCGGGACATGGTGCGGACAGTACTCAATTCCATGCGGCGCAAGATCCGGCTACCTGTCGAAAAACGCGGGCGTTACGCCATCTGGCGTAAATTGGGTAATAACTGAGGCAATGTGGTAATAAATTGTGTAATGTTCACGCCCCCGGGAGCGGGCAGTAGGTCGGACTTGGCCCGACACGGCGGGCAGAGCCCGTCCTACGGAGCTTTCAGAACCATCTGAACGGGTACCTTGGTGATAAGGGTACTACCCTGAGGTAAGGGTGTTAGTGAGGGTATGGCTGGCCCTTAGCCGGTGAGAGTGGGGGTGAGGGTGATCCCGCGCGACTGTAAGCGGTTGGCGGAGGTGGATTTTCCGATTGCTGTGGTGTCGAAGCATGCAGCGCGGGAGAAATCTATTCGGCATGGGCATCCTTCGACTCTGCACCTGTGGTGGGCGCGGCGGCCGCTGGCCGCGTGTCGGGCGATGCTTTTGGCCCTCCTGTTGCCCGATCCTTGTCATCCGCTCTGCCCGAAGGAATTCAAGATTTCGACCCGGCAGCTACTCCTCAAGGTGCGGGGAGAGGTCGGGTCAGCGGATGAGGATCTGCGAAAGGCGCTGTTGAAATTCATTGGAGAATTCGCCAACTGGCACCTGTCGTCGGACGCGACCCATCTGGAGGTCTCCCGGGGGTTGGTGAAGGCAGCCCACCCCGAAGAGACGCCTCTGGTTGTCGATCCCTTTGCCGGTGGTGGCTCGATCCCCCTGGAAGCATTGCGTCTTGGTTGCGAAACCTTTGCCAGCGATCTGAACCCCGTCGCCTGCCTGATCCTCAAAGTGATGCTGGAAGACACTCCACGCTACGGGCCGGAACTTGCCGAGGAACTGAGACGCGTAGGGGCAGAGGTGAAGGCTGCGGCGGAGAAGGAATTGGCGGAGTTCTACCCGCCAGAGCCGGACGGCGCGAAGCCCATCGCGTACCTCTGGGCGCGGACGGTTCGTTGCGAATCGCCGAACTGCGGTGCGGAGATTCCGCTGGTGCGTTCGTTCTGGCTGTGCAAGAAGGCAAACCGAAGGAGAGCGCTTCGACCCAAAGTCATTTCCGATCCCTCTCCCGCTGGGAGAGGGAAGGGTGAGGGCGGCGGTGAGGGTCATCACGGCCCCTCTGTGCTGCCGAGCGATCTTCTTCGATTCGCCCGCTCTCTGCGCAAGGAACAGACCGATGCGGAGGCCTGTCTCTGGGCCATGCTGCGCGACAGGCGTTTGGCCGGGAAAAAGTTCCGCCGTCAGCATGGGATTCCCCCCTACGTGGTGGACTTCTCTTGCGACGAGGCGCGCTTGGTTGTTGAAGTGGACGGCGGACAGCACGCAGAGGCAAAGCGAGGCGACGAAGCCCGTACCGCCCTCCTCCAGCAACGAGGTCTCCGAGTCATTCGGTTCTGGAACAACGAGGTCCTCGGATCAACAGAGGCAGTGCTGGAGGCAATCTGGAGGGAGTTGCATGGGCCCTCATCCTCACCCCCGGCCCTCTCCCAGGGGGAGAGGGGGGTGCCTCGCGTTGAGTTTGAAATCTTTGAGCCGAAAACGGAGGGTGAGGTTCCGGGCGGCACGGTGAATCGCGCCAAGGCGGCCTGTCTCTGCTGCGGCATGGTCCTGCCGCCGGAGCGCGTCCGGGCGCAGCTTGCGGCGCAACGCGGCGGTGCCGATGTGATTTTCGAGCCCTCCCCCCGGTCCCCTCTCTCAGTGGGAAAGGGGCAGGGTGAGGGTGTAGTTCCACGGAGGGGCGGGGCGGCAGTACCGGCTGCCGACGGAGCGGGATTACGCGGCGGTTTGGAATGCGAAGGCGCATTTGGAGAAAGTGGCCGCCGAAGTGCTGCCGAATGGCCTCCGCCCCGTGCCGGATGAGCCCCTACCCCCAATTGGAACTCTGGGCTTTCGAGCGCAGCGTTATGGAATGCTCCACTGGGGTGACCTCTTCACGGCCAGGCAGAAGCTGGCGCTTGTGACGCTGCAACATCATATCGCCACGGCTGCCTCGAACCTCCCTGCGGCCCTGGAGATCGCAGGCCTGGCCTTGAGCCGGTTCGCGGACATTGGCAATGCCCTTTGCCAGTGGGAGAACACCAAGACCCAGGTTCGGCACCTCTTTACTCGTCAAGCACTTCCGATCCTGTGGGATTTTGCCGAACCCTCGCGCTTCGGCGACCAGGCAGGAGACTATTCTGTTACCCTCGGCACGATGGCAAGGGTGATCGATGTGCTGCCGAAGGGTAGGTCTGGCCAACTGCAATTGGCTGATGCCCGTGAGTCTCCCTTGCCTGACGAGGCGGCAGGAATCTGGTTCACAGATCCTCCCTACTACGATGCGATCCCGTATTCCGACCTCTCGGACTTTTTCTTCGTCTGGTTGAAGCGCGTGTTGCCAGGCCATCCTCTTCTCAGGGATCCATACGACGCACAAAACGATCTGACTCCGAAGGCGCGCGAAGCCGTTCAGGATGAAACCAAGAATTTCAATGGATCTCCAAAGGACCGCCGTTTCTTTGAAGAAACAATGGCCGCGGCATTTGCGGAGGGCCGACGGGTCCTGCGCGATGAAGGAATAGGCTCCGTCGTCTTTGCCCACACGACAACGGAGGGATGGGAAGCGCTGCTCTCGGGGATGATCCGAGGAGGCTGGATAATCACCGGTTCGTGGCCGATTGCCACCGAGAGCGGGACCCGGCTACGGGCTCGCGATTCAGCCGCGCTCGCGACGAGTATCCATCTGGTCTGCCGCCCCCGCCCCTCACCCTCGGTCCCTCTCCCAGTGGGAGAGGGACCGAGGGTGAGGGAGGAGTGGGTGACTGGGTGGAAGTCTTTCGGGAGCTGCCCATCCGTGTCGGCGACTGGATGGAGCGGCTCCAATCTGAAGGCGTCCGAGGGGCGGACCTGGTGTTTGCCTGCATCCGTCCGGCGCTGGAGATTTACAGCCGGTACGCCAAGGTTGTGGACGCCGAGGAGCGGGAATTCCGCTGGGCGGCGATCCCGAAGCGAAGGAGCCCCATAAGCGAGGGTATCTGGCCTATGTCTGGGAAGTCGTCGGTCGTATGGCGCTAGAGCAGGTCCTGGGCACGGCCGAGGCCAAGGCACGCAATGGCGCTGCTGGGGCACTGGAAGAAGACGCGCGGTTGACCGCCTTGTTCCTTTGGACACTCGAGAGCACGAATGGCGACAACGGCGACCCTCACCCCGGCCCTCTCCCACTGGGAGAGGGGGAGGGTGAGGGGGACGAGATGGGCGACGACAGTGAGGAGGCTACGTCGCGAAAGAGGGCCAAGGGTTTCAGTCTCGCCTTTGATGTCGCGCGTCGATTCGCCCAGCCGCTCGGCATCCATCTGCCGGATTGGGAAAGCCGGATCATCGAGACCGAAAAGGGCATCGTGCGCCTGCTGCCGGTTTCGCAGCGAGCCAAGCAGCTCTTCGGCGAGGATGGGGCGGAGGTCGTCGCGGACCAATTGGAACAGAGTCCCAAGAGTGCGGCGCAGTTGACACTATTTCCGAGGATGGAAACGGAACCGCAGCCGGTCCGGGTTCGCGGCCGTGCCCGAAGGGGGGCTGCGATCTCGGACAAGGCCTTGAGGACTCGGCGGGACCTGCCTGCCGCGGCGCGACACGCGGCGCAGGCAGGGGCGACGACGCTGGATCACGTCCACGCCGCCATGCTCCTCCAAGCCGGCGGCCGGACCAACGCCCTCCGGGCGCTCCTGGAGGCCGAGATCCAGCGCAGCGCCGACTTTCTCCGCTTGGCCAATGCCCTATCCGCGTTGTACCCTAAAGAGAGCGAAGAAAAGCGCCTGCTCGACGCCATGCTCTTGGCAGTACCACGAAAATAGGGGGAGGAGGTTCCGGTGCTCAGAAGGTTGAAGGTTGAAGGTTTCAAATCCCTCGGCAACGTCGAGGTTGCCTTCCCCCGCATGACAGTCCTCTTTGGTCCCAACGCGGCCGGGAAGAGCAACCTCCTAGACGCTGTCCAGGCTCTATCGCGAATCGGGACAAGTCGAACTCTGTCGGATGCGCTTTCCGAGCCAATCCGTGGGTATCCAGCTGAGGCATTTGCCTTCCCGGCCGGTGGGCTTGCGGCCCTTCTTGGAGAACGTTCTGCCCGCTTTTCGCTTGAGGCGGATCTGCAGATAGCGAGGGAGATTGGGCGTTACCGAATAGCAGTCGAGATCCAGCCTCAGTCCGGCAGTCTATCGGTACGTGATGAGTACTTGTCAACCCTCAGCCAAAAAGGTGATCCCAAAGGTTCACCGGCCATCGAGGTCGTCAACGAGAAACTCCGAATTCGTCGGAAGAGTCATCCCGGGAAGCCGCGGTACGAATTACTTGGACAAAATTACTCTGCCCTGTCGGACCCGAGACTTGGCGGCGTCGAATATCGAGCGATCGATCGGTGTCGCGGCGAGCTATCCGGCTGGCGCACTTACTACCTTGATCCGCGAGTTGCGATGCGATCGGCCAGGCCACCTGCCGACGTACGAGATATCGGTGTACTTGGGGAAGATATCGCTCCATTCCTGTACCGAATGCGGTCGGGGGAAGGGTCCAAACGGTTCGATGCTGTCCGGCGTACGTTGCGGTCGCTCATTCCAAGCGTAGAGGACTTGACCGTAGATCTCGACAAGCGTCGCGGGACGCTGGACATTCAGATTCGCCAGGATGGAATAGATTTCTCATCGAGAATTGTGTCGGAGGGAACGCTTCGGGTTCTTGCACTTTGCGCCATTGCGGTTAACCCTTGGGCCGGTGCACTCTTAGCTTTCGAGGAGCCCGAGAACGGGGTTCACCCGAGGCGGCTAGAGCTCATCGCTCAGCTCCTCACGTCTCTCTCCACCGAGCAGGGTAGGCAGCTCATTGTCACCACACATTCGCCGCTTTTCTGTGATGCCGTCTTGCGACAGGCGCGGTCGCGCGAGGGCGAGATTGCCCTACTGAATGTCCGGCGTGGCTTGAATGGAACCGAGGTCAAGCCGTTTCAGGTGACTGGACCACTTTTCAAGAACGAGGAAATCGCTCGAGCGCTGACAGCAGGCACAGAGGATGGTTTATTTGAAAGCCTGATTTTGCGGGGAATGCTCGATGAGTAAGCCTCTTGCCGTAGACCTGTTTGCTGAGGATTATGCGCACGAGGCATTCCTATCGGCAATGGTTGAACGCCTTGCGCGCATGGAGAAGAGGACGGTGAGTCTTCGAGCCCGCTCTGCTCGTGGGGGGCACGGGCGCGCTATCTCAGAGCTTGCGCTCTACCAGAAAGCGGTCCTCACCGGTGTCGGGGGCATGTCGGTTCCAGACCTGCTTGTGGTTGTGATTGATGCTAATTGCACGAGATTCAATGAGGCAAAGAAAGCGATTGAGGGAGAGATCGAGGTTCCCTTCAGAGATCGGACGGTCGTTGCCTGTCCTGATCCCCATGTAGAGCGGTGGTACCTCGCTGATCCGGAATCCTTCACTCAGGTGGTCGGTATTGCACCAAAGATGGGAAAAAGGAAGTGCGGAAGAGAACTCTACAAGCGGATTCTATCGAAGGCTGTGGCGAGTGCGGGCCATGCTTCCACCCTGGGAGGAATTGAGTTTGCGCGGGAGCTTGTCGAAGCGATGGACCTGTACCGAGCGGGAAAAGTCGAGAAGAGCCTCAAGCACCTCATAGATGACTTGAGTGTTCAAGTGAAATCGCATTAGTGAGTGTACCTACGGCTCCTTCGTAGGCGGTAGAGCATTTCCTCCAAGGGGTTGAAGTGATTGCCCACGACGGGAAGGGATTGCCGGCGGGCTACGATGTCGGTGTCCTGCACAGTCTGCGGGACATTGGGGGAATCCTCGATTACGGGATCGGGGCAATTGAGATCGAATGGCGAACACAGAGGCTCAGCCGGAGGACTGCGGTGACGCCGGTGGTCCGTGAGCGGGTTGTGCGGCTGATCCGAAGCCCGGTTTCGAATCAGCGGACGCTGGAGGGCCGCCTTCTCATGGCTGATTTCGGATGCGCTGGCGAGCGATGCCGCCTCCACCCGCCGGTGGGAGATCCCGTCCCGTGCCGCTTCGACGAGTCGCTGGCCGAGCGAGTATACGAGTATCTGCGGAGCTACGTGCGGATCACGGGAAAGGCGCAAGAGGATCCCTTGACCGGAAGGCTGATTAGCGTGAACATACGCGACATCGAGCTGGCTCGCATGGAGGGTGAGGCTTTCGACATCATGGATGCGGAAAAGTTCTGGCAGGACAAGACTCTTGAGGAGCTTGCGGGGGAGCAGGCGGTTCAGCCCATCCGACGGTTGGAGGACGTATTCGGCAAGGGGGCTGACCTATGGGAGTCCGACGACTTTAGCGCATTCCTGGTCGCAACTGAGTCTTCCAACGCTGCGGGGGTTTGAGTGGAGAGCGCTCTACTCGACACGAATATCGTTTCCTTCCTGGCCTGACGATCGTCAGCGAACATCGCGCCTGAGGAGCTGGCAATGGACCCTTGGTACAAGGTCGCCACACCGCGGGCGGAGGTTCGCGAAGGGCGATCGTTTAACCCGGATGAATTTGCCATCGCGCTGGAACAGGTGGTCTGGGGGACGGCGCCGGAGGATTACAGCGATCCGGTAAAGTTCTTCTCCCGGACGTATTTCACACGAGCGCTCAGCGAGCATGCGGGAATGGTCCTGCGGCGCCTAGCCGGCCTCACCGAGCGGACTGCGCCGGTCCTCACCCTGATCACGCAGTTCGGCGGCGGGAAGACGCACACGCTGACCGCCCTTTACCATCTGGTCAACGTCGGCAAGAAGGTTGCTGACGAAGTGGGCGTTGCCAGAATGCTCAAGAACGCGGGCCTCAGCGAGATCCCGCCCGCCAGGGTAGCGGTTTTCGTTGGGAATGCCTGGGATCCCCGAGAGGGTCGAGAGACCCCTTGGATTGACGTTGCCCGTCAGCTTGCCGGCGATGCGGGCGTGGCGATCCTGGGGCCGAAAGCCAAGACGGCGGCCCCGGGGACCGAGACGCTGTGCCGACTCTTCACGGCCGCGGGGGACCGCGTCCTGATCCTCTGCGACGAGGTGCTCAACTTCATCAATCGGCATCGGGACCTGGCGGATGGCTTCTATGCCTTTGCCCAGAACCTGACGGTGGCCATGACCGGGACGAGTCACGGCGCGGCCATGATCAGCCTGCCCCGGAGCCAGGTCGAGATGTCATCTCATGACCTGGAATGGCAGGAGAAGATCACCAAGGTCGTCAAGCGTGTGGCGAAGGACCTCATCGCCACCGACGAGGCTGAAATCAGCGAGGTCATCCGGCGACGCTTGTTCGAGGGCCTTGGGTCGGAGAAGGCCCGAAAGGCGGTGGGCAAGGCTTACGCGGACTGGTGTTTCGGGCGACGAGCACAGCTCCCCCCGCAGTGGACAGCGGTTGATTCCGCGGCCACCGACCTGCCTGCCGCGTCGCGGAACGCGGCGCAGGCAGGGACCACGGCGCGTGAGTTTCTCCAGGGCCGCTTCGAGGCCTGCTATCCCTTTCACCCCTCCACGGTATCCGTCTTTCAGCGGAAGTGGACATCGCTTCAACAGTACCAGCAAACTCGAGGCACCCTGGCGATGCTAGCGCAATGGATCTCGTGGGCGTACCGGGACGGCTACAAGCGCGCCCGGCGCGAGCCACTGATCACGTTGGGGTCGGCCCCCCTGGAGGCGGCCGATTTCCGGGCGACCATCCTCGGACAGCTCGGGGAAACACGGCTGGAGTCGGCGATCACCTCGGACATTGCCGGCGACTTGGCCCGCACCAAAGCCCTGGATGCGGACGCCAAGGGGGCGTTGAAAGAGATTCATCGTGGGGTGGGGGCCACGATCCTCTTTGAGTCTTCCGGCGGTATGGTGGACAAGTATGCCCACTTGCCCGAACTCCGCTTCGCCCCGGGCGAGCCGGAGATAGACACCACCTCGGTTGACAGTGCGGCCATTGCCTTGGAGAAGGCCGGCTTCTATATCCGGAAGGCCGGCACCGACGGCTACCGTTTCGGCTTCCACCCCAAGCTCGCCAAGGTGGTGAACGACCGCCGGGCTTCCCTGGACGAAATCGAAATCAAGAAAACCACGCAAGCGGCGGTCCGCAAAGTGTTTGAGACCAAGGCCGCTACGCCGCTCGTCTTCTTCCCGGAGGATGCCGAGGCTATCGCCGATTCCCCCCGCCTGACAATTGTTGTAGCAAACCCAGAGGCGGCCTGGAGCGGAGCAGAAAGTGCCCGGGGATGGATTGCCGATTGGACCGTTCAGCGAGGGAAATCCAAACGACTGTATCCTGCTGCCCTCGTATGGTTCATACGGAAGCCCGATCGCGATCTCCAGGAGGCCGTCGAAACATGGCTGGCCTGGCGGCGGGACGAGCGCGAGATCGCCACGGGAGTGCTGGGCGGCGAATTCGAGAAGGGCGAGAAGGCGGAGGTGGCCGGCAAGGTCCGCGACGCCGATGAGAATGTCACGGACGAGGTCTGGGCCTCCTATCGCTTCGTTGTGCTGGCAGAGCAGAAGACGGCCAGTGGGCTCAAGATGATCGATCTCGGAGCGGGCCACGCCAGTGCGGTGGAATCGCTCTCCGGCCGGATTCTCGCGGCACTGAAGTCTCAAGGCCTCCTGAATGAGTCGGTCGGTGCGGGCTACATTGAGCGGAACTGGCCGCCTGCCTTGAAGGAGGCTGGCGCCTGGCCTCTGTCCGGGCTGCGCCAGAGCTTCCTCAACGGCGCCCTTACCCGACTCGTCGATCCAGATCTTGTGCTGCGAGGGAAGATTCCGGAGTTCGTCATGAAGGGCGAGATGGGTCTTGCCTCAGGGCAGTTACCGGACGGCAGCTTTACGCGCGTGTGGTGGGGTGAGTTGGTACCCCACGATGAGGTTACGTTCGAGGGCGACGTTTTCCTCCTCACCAAGGTTCGTGCGAGAGCCCTCAAGGCGCCTCTCGGAGCCGAGGGTGTCTCCGCAGGACCTGTGGCCCCCGAAACGACGATTCTGACAGGAGCCGACGAATCGGAAGCGGCCCCCAAAGGAGGCGAGGGTGTTCGCCCGCCTGTCGTTCCGGCCAAACGGACCGTACGGGTCAGCGGGAGCATTCCTCCCGAGGTATGGAATCGTCTCGGCACGCGACTGATTCCGAAGCTGAAGTCCGGGGGAGACCTTCGACTCAATCTTAATGCGACTTCGACTGTGGATGGTACTGCTGCCGAGCCTTTACGGAAAGATCTCGAGCAGATCGTGAGCGACCTCGGTCTGGCCGATCGTCTGGAGGTGGACATCGACTGATAGAAGATTCCCCTTCCTATTTCGTACCGCCCTCGGGTGACGCCCGGGGGCGAAACGTTTCCGGGGTTGGTGATATCAGCCTTCGTGTGATACAAGTTCTGCTTCTGGAGAAACGGAATGAGCACACCTATCGTAGCCATCGTCGGCCGGCCCAACGTGGGCAAGTCCACGCTGTTCAACCGCCTGATCGGCGGACGACGCGCGATTGTCGATGACATGCCGGGCGTTACGCGGGATCGTCTCTACGGCGAGACGGAGTGGCGCGGCCGCCGCTTCGTCCTGGCGGACACCGGAGGACTCGAACCGGCCGGCACCGGGATCATGGCGGCCGTGCGGGTGCAGGCCCAGCAGGCGGTGGCCGAGGCGGACGTCATCCTCCTCCTGGCGGACGCGAAGGAGGGGCTGACTCCGGCCGATGCCGAGGTGGCCCGCCTCCTGCGGCGGGGGACGCATCAGCCGATACTCTTGGTCGCCAACAAGGTGGACGGCGTCGGGCAGGAGTCCCTGGCCGCCGACTTCGCCCGGCTCGGCTTCGATCCGATCTACCCGATCTCGGCCGAGCAAGGGAGGGGGATCGGCGAGCTCCTGGACGCGGTGTACGCCCTGGCGGGGGAGGGTGGGGAGGCCGAGGCACAGACGAGCGCCATCACCGTGGCGGTGGTGGGGCGCCCCAACGTCGGGAAGTCGTCCCTGGTTAACCGGATCCTGGGAACCGAGCGCGTGGTGGTGAGCGCCGAGCCGGGGACGACCCGCGATGCGATCGACACCCCGTTCAGCTTCCAGGGATGCGAGTACATCCTGGTGGACACGGCCGGCATCCGAAGCAAGGGCCGCACCGGGCATACGGTGGAGCGGTACAGCGTCTCTCGGGCGCTGGCCGCGGTCCGCCGGGCGGATGTGGCCCTGATTCTCCTGGATGGCGTGGAGGGGGTGACCGCCCCGGACACCCGGGTCGGTGGCGAGGCCCACGAGGCGGGGTGCGCCAGCATCCTCGTGGTCAACAAGTGGGACTGCCACAAGGGGGAGGCGGACGCGGAAGAGCGGACCCAGGAGACCTTGCAGGAGAACTTCAAGTTCCTCGACTATGCGCCCGTCGCGTTCGTGTCGGCGTTGACGGGCTTTCGCGTGAAGTCGCTCTTCCGGCTCATCAACGAGGTCGCCGCCGCGCGCGCGCGGCGCATTCCGACGCCCGAATTGAATGATGTGATGCTGCGGGCCGTGGAGCGGCGCCCCCCGCCGGCGGAGCAGGGGCGGCCGGTTCGCATACGCTACGCGACGCAGGTGGCGGTCAAGCCACCCACGTTTCTCTGCTTCGCGACGGCATCCAAGGGGCTACACTTCTCCTATCGCCGCTATCTGGAGAACTGCCTGCGGGATGCCTTCGATTTCCGCGGGACGCCGATTCGCCTGTCGGTGCGCGGGAGGAAGTGAGGTCCGGGGTTCTTTCACCGCAGAGGCGCAGAGGACGCAGAGGCATGGGAATCAACGAACTGACGGAAAACATCATCGGGGCGGCGATCGAGGTCCACAAGGCTCTGGGGCCTGGCCTGCTTGAGGCGGTCTACGAGGAGTGCCTCGCACACGAACTGAAACTCCGAGGGATCGCCTTCGAACGCCAGCGTCCGCTTCCCGTCGCGTACAAGGATGTCCAGCTGGACTGCGGCTATCGGTTGGATTTCTTGGTCGAGCGGTCTGTCGTAGTGGAGTTGAAGGCGGTCGAGACCCTGCTGCCGATTCATGAGGTGCAGATGCTTACTTATCTGAAATTGGGCGGCTGGTCTGGGGGATTGCTCATCAACTTCAATGTTCCGGCACTTCGCCGAGGCATCAGGCGGTTCGTGCATAATTTCAAAGATGCTTCAACCGCCTCTGCAGATCCCGGCTAGGCGGGCTATCCAGGCCGATACGGCCCTCACCTCAGACGTCCTCGGCGTCCTCTGCGCCTTCGCGGTAAGAGCGGGGCGAGGTTACGGTTATGAAATTGTATCTTGCTCAATCAAACGAGGGCATGGCGTGAGCAGCAACCCGGACTTTGACGTGATCGTGGTCGGCGCCGGGATCGCCGGGCTGGCCGCGGCCGCGCTCCTGGCGCGCGCGGGCCGCTCGGTGCTCTTGCTCGAGCGCGGGGCGGAGGTCGGGGGCGTGTGCCGGGCGGTGGACTCGGCCGCGGGCCGGGTCGAACTGGGTGCCGCCATGCTCACCGGATTCGGGCCCGACGGCTCGGTGGGCCATCTCTGCGATCGCCTCGGCATTCGCCTGACCACCCATCCGTGCGAGCCGATCGTCCAGGTGGCGACGCAGCGACACCGGCTGAGCTTCTTCGCCGACCCCGCCCGGCTGTGGCGCGAGGTGCGACGGGAGTTCCCCGCGGAGGAGGCAGGGTGGCGGGCCTTCCTCTTCGAGATGGATCTCCTGGCCCGGGAGCAGCGCAACCTGGCCGCGGTCCTTCCCCTTCACCCGCCGGACGGCTGGCGGAGCCGCCTCGCAGCCTGGCGGGTCCTGTGGCTGGGGAGAATCTCTGGACAGCGGAAGCAGGCGGTGCGGATGGTCACGGAAGCCGGAAACATTCCCGCGCGAGCCGCGCTGGTCCGCCACGGGCTGGGTGCCGCCGGCCAGCAGATGATCGACGCCCTCCTGTGGTATCTCTCGCTGCGGGACGCCGACGAATGCTCGACCCTGGAAGCCGCCATGGCGCTGCATGCTTTGCGGGAAGGGAGCGTGACCGTCTCAGGGGGCATGCCGGCGCTGGTTGAGGCGCTGCAGGAACGCTTCCGGGAGGCGGGAGGACAGGTGCGTTTGGAGACGGAGGTGGCCGGCTGCCTGGCCGAGCGCCGGAGGGTGGCCGGGGTCATCACCGCCGCCGGCGAATCGATCCGCGCCCGGTGGGTGATTAGCACGACCCCGCCCGAGGTCCTGGCCGGGCGACTGCTGCCTTCCCGGCGGGGCTGGCTGAGGCGCACGGCGCCGGTGGCCGGCCCATGGCTCGCAGAGTGTTCCGCCGCCACGGCGGCCGTTCGCGTCCCCGAGCGCTATTTTCCCGCGGAGCTTTCAGGGCGGTGCCTGGTCGTTCCGTCCGCCGAACGACCCGTCCGCGACGGGAACTTCGCCGCCATACACGCCGGCCAGGAAGCCGGGGGGATCGCCGGCACTCCGGACGGCCGGACCCTCACGGTTTGCCGCTTCACCCCGAGCGGGTCCCCCCAGGACGAGGGTGTCATGGAGGCCAGCCTGCTTGAGGCCCTCGATCAGGTGCTGCCGGGGGTCTCCCGGCTCCGCACCGCTTCCCAGACGTTCGGGCCGGCAACCCTGGAGGGACTCTGGGGCCGCCCCCGGGCGGTGCTCCGCTACGCCCGAACGCTTCCCGAATACCTCGGTCGGCGCGGATTTGGCCATCGGCTGGGCTGGACCGGCATGCTGTGGGCCGGGGCCTGGACGCACCCGGGGCGGCTGGTCTCGGACGTGGTGGAGGGGGCCACGGCAGTGGCGGACCTCATCCTGGAGACCCCGTGAGGGGCGGCGGGCTTGTCAGTTGTCTCTTGCATCCATCAGGTTCGGAGTTGTGCTTGACACCTCCCAAGGTCCTGTGTTAGCAGAATCGCATATTCAGGTCCGGACCCGACGCTGCGGGATCCGGGCCATCTAACTGCGCGGCGATTCGCGTACCCTCCGCGACGGGGCATCGCGCCCGCATTCCATTCTTCCAATCACGCAATGGGGGTAGGCATGGCGACGGAGGGAAGGCTGGTCCCGCCTAAAGACGGCAAGCCGATCATCCAGCGCGGCAAGAAGCCGGCCGTTCCCGACCACCCCATCGTCCCCTTCATCGAGGGAGACGGCACTGGGGTGGACATCTGGCCGGCCACCCGGCGGGTCCTGGATGCCGCCGTGGCCAGGGCGTACGAAGGCAAGCGGCGCATCGCCTGGTTCGAAGTCTACGCCGGCGAGAAGGCGAACAGGGTGTACGGGGAGGAGATCTGGCTGCCCGACGACACCTTGAAGATGATCCAGAAGTACCGGGTGGCCATCAAGGGCCCCCTCACCACGCCCGTCGGCGAGGGGTTCCGCTCCCTCAACGTGGCCCTGCGGCAGCTCCTGGACCTGTACGCGTGCGTCCGGCCGGTCCGCTGGTTCAAGGGGGTCCCCTCTCCGGTGAAGCACCCCGAGCTCGTCGATATGGTGGTCTTCCGGGAGAACACGGAGGACATCTACGCGGGCATCGAGTGGGACGCGAACACGCCGGCGGTGAAAAAGGTCGTTCGCTTCCTCGACAAGGAGATGAAGGTCAAGAAGATCCGGTTCCCCAAGAGCTCCTCCATCGGTATCAAGCCCATCTCCATCGAGGGGAGCCGGCGGCTGATCGGCGCCGCGCTGCGCTACGCCCTCAAGCACAAGCGCCGCAACCTGACCCTGGTCCACAAGGCCAACATCATGAAGTTCACCGAGGGCGGGTTCCGCCGCTGGGGCTACGAGCTGGTGCGCGAGAAGTTCAGCAAGGTGGCGGTGTCCTGGGAGGACTGCGCGGGGAACCCCGGGGGCAGGCTCCTGGTCAAGGACGTGATCGCGGACGCGTTCCTGCAGCAGATCCTCACCCGGCCGGCGGAGTACGACGTCATCGCCACCCCCAACCTGAACGGTGACTACATCTCGGACGCCTTGGCGGCCGAGGTGGGGGGCATCGGCATCGCCCCGGGGGCCAACATCAACTACGAGAGCGGCCATGCCATCTTCGAGGCGACCCACGGGACGGCGCCGCGCTACGCGGGCCAGGACAAGGTCAACCCGGGCTCCCTGATCCTCTCCGGCGTGATGATGCTGGAGCACCTGGGCTGGGTTGAGGCCGCCCGCCTGGTCGTCCAGGCCCTGGAGAAGACCATCGGCGACAAGGTCGTGACCTACGACTTCGCCCGCCTGATGGAGGGCGCCCGCGAGGTCAAGTGCTCGGAGTTTGCCAACGCCCTCGTGGACAGCCTGTGAAGATCCCGCGGACGCGGGAAGGAGAAGGGACATGGCACGAAAGAGGATCGCGTTGATCGGCGCGGGGCAGATCGGCGGGAACTTGGCCCTGCTGGCGGCTTCCAGGGAACTGGGGGACGTGGTGCTCTACGACATCCCGGCGGCGGAGGGTCTGGCCAAGGGGAAGGCGCTGGACATCGCCCAGTTCTTGCCGGTGGACGGCGCCGATGCCAAGCTGGTCGGCACCTCCTCCTACGAGGAAGTGGCGGGAGCGGATGTCTGCATCATCACGGCGGGCATTCCCCGCAAGCCGGGCATGAGCCGGGAAGACCTCCTGGACACGAATCTGAAGATCATCAGTGACGTGGCCGCGAACCTCAAGCGGGTCTGCCCCCAGGCCTTCTGCATCGTGATCTCCAATCCGCTGGACGCCATGGTGTACGCCTTCAAGAAGGTCACCGGGTTCCCGAAGCACCGGGTGGTGGGCATGGCCGGCGTGCTGGACTCCTCCCGCTTCCGGACCTTCGTCGCCATGGAGCTGGGGGTGTCGGTGGAAGACGTGTCGGCCTTCGTCCTGGGCGGCCACGGGGACGACATGGTGCCCTTGGTCCGTTGCTGCTCCGTGGGCGGGGTGCCGGTGACCGAGCTGTTGCCCAAGGAGCGGATCGACGCCATCGTGGATCGGACCCGCAAGGGAGGCGGCGAGCTGGTGGCCCTTTACAAGATGGGGAGTGCGTACTACGCCCCGGCGGCCTGCGCCATCGCCATGGCGGAGGCCTACCTGAAGGACAAGAAACGCGTCTTGCCCTGCGCGGCGTACCTGGAGGGGGAGTACGGGATTCAGGGCTGTTACTTCGGGGTCCCGGTGGTGATCGGCGCCGGCGGCGTCGAGCGGGTGCTGGAGATTCATCTGACCGACGAGGAGAAGGCACTGGTCGCCAAGAGCTTGGAGAGCGTGAAGAAAACGGTCGCCGAGACCAAGCTGTAGGAGAGCAATCAGCAATCAGCGGTCAGCCCGGCACGCCGGCCGCTCAGGGTTGCTGATGGCTGACCGCTGATGGCTGAGCGCCGGTAGTCTTCGCGGGAGGGTCGACTCGGATGCGAGTAGGTCTGTGCGCCGCGCTCGTGCTGGCCGCGGCCGTGCTCCTCGCCGGCTGTGGGCGGGAGATCGCGCGGGAGAACGAGCAGCTCAGGACGCAGGTCAGCACCATGCAGAAGGAGAATCAGGAGCTGAAGGGGCAGGTGGCGAGCCTCAAGGGCGACCTGGATGCCACGAAGAAGCGGGTCGGGACCCTCACCCAGGAAAAGCAGGAACTGGAGGAGAAGATCAAGCTGATCGAGGCCAGGGCCGCAGTCAAGCCGGGCACCAAGCCGCCGCTCAAGCCGCGGAAGTAGCCCGGATTCTTCGCAAAGGGAGCGCGAAGAATCCGGGCTACTTGGTCGCTGAGCACGAGGCATTTTGCTAAGCCCGCAGGATTCGCGAGTCGTGTTCGCGAAGACTGCGGGCTAGGGAGAACCGATGAAGATCCACGAGTACCAGGCCAAGGGGATCCTGGCGGAATTCGGCGTTCCCGTGCCGCGCGGCAGGGTCGCCGCGACGGTCCGCGAAGCGGGGGCCATCGCGGCGGAGCTGGGCGGGACCGTGGTGGTCAAGGCCCAGATCCACGCCGGGGGGCGCGGCAAGGGGGGCGGGGTCAAGCTGGCCGCCTCCCCCGAGGAGGCGGAGCGGGCCGCCGCAGAGATCCTGGGGATGATGCTGAAGACCCACCAGACGGGCCCGCTGGGCCAGCGCGTGCAGCGGGTCCTGGTGGAGGAGGGCATGGCCATCCGCCAGGAGCTCTACCTGGGCATCGTGCTGGATCGGCGGATGGGGCTGCCGGTCATCATGGTCTCCGGGGCGGGCGGCATGGAGATCGAGGAGGTGGCCCGGACGCGGCCCGGAGCCATCGTCAAGGTCCACGTGGATCCTGCCACGGGGGTGCGGGGCTTCCACATCCGGAAGCTGGCCTTCGGGCTGGGGCTTGCCGGCGAGGCCCAGGAAGCCTTCGGCGAGTTCGTGGCCGCCCTCTTCCGGGCTTTCGACGCCGAGGACTGCTCCCTGGCGGAGATCAATCCCCTGGTGATCACGACGGAGGGGCGGCTCCTGGCCCTGGACGCCAAGCTGAACTTCGACGACAACGCCCTCTTCCGCCACCCCGAACTCCTCGCCCTGCGGGATCTGGACGAGGAGTCGCCGCTGGAGGTGGAGGCCTTGCGCTACAACCTGAGCTACATCAAGCTGGACGGCAGCGTCGGCTGCATGGTAAACGGCGCCGGGCTGGCCATGGCCACCATGGACATCATCAAGCAGGCCGGCGGGGAGCCCGCCAACTTCCTGGACGTGGGCGGTGGGGCCTCCGCGGAGCAGATCGAAAACGCCTTCCGCATCCTGATCTCGGACCCCCATGTCAAGGCGGTCCTCATCAACATCTTCGGTGGCATCCTCCGGTGCGACCGGCTGGCGGAGGGGGTCATCAAGGCCGTGCGCACCCTCGACGTCAGGCTGCCCATGGTCATCCGGATGGAGGGCACGAACGTGGAGCTCGGCCAGCGCATGCTGGCCGAGTCCGGGCTCAACTTCCTCGCGGCGCGGGGGATGAAGGACGCCGCTCAGAAGGCGGTGCGGGCCGCCCAAGCGGCGTGACCCGCCCCGGCACAGGACGGGATCGACATGAGTATCCTTGTTGACGAGAACAGCCGGGTCGTGGTGCAGGGGCTCACGGGCAAGGAGGGGACCTTCCACGCGCTGGCCTGCCGGGAGTACGGCACCAAGGTTGTCGCCGGGGTGACCCCCGGCAAGGGTGGGATCCTGCACGAGGGCATCCCGGTGCTCAACACCGTGGCCGAGGCGGTGGCCAAGGAGGGCGCGAACGCGTCGCTCATCTTCGTCCCGCCCGCTTTCGCCGGCGAGGCCATCCTGGAAGCGGCGGATGCCGGGATCCGGGTCATCGTGTGCGTGACCGAGGGGATCCCGGCCCTGGACATGGTGCGGGTGGCCCGCGCGCTGGCGGGGCGGGAGGTCCGGCTCATCGGGCCGAACTGCCCCGGCGCCATCTCGCCGGGCAAGGCCAAGGTCGGCATCATGCCGGCCCGCATCCACCTGCCGGGCCGGGTCGGCGTCATCTCCCGGAGTGGCACGCTCACCTATGAGGCAGTCGGCCAGTTGACGGCGCGGGGCATCGGGCAATCCACCTGCGTGGGAATCGGAGGCGACCCCATCATCGGGACCGCCTTTGTGGAGGTCCTGCGCCTGTTCCAAGACGATCCGGAGACGGATGCCGTCCTGATGATCGGCGAGATCGGGGGGACGGCCGAGGAGGACGCGGCGGCCTTCGTCAAGGCCCACGTGACGAAGCCGGTGGTCGGTTTCATCTGCGGGCAGACCGCCCCGCCCGGCCGGCGCATGGGACATGCCGGGGCCATCATCTCGGGCGGGACGGGGACAGCCGCCGAGAAGATGGCGGCCATGCGAGCGGCCGGGATCGCGGTGGTGACCAGCCCTGCGGACATGGGGGCGGCGATCGCCCGGGTCCTGGCGGCGGGGGCCGCCCCCGCGACAAAGGCCAGGCCCGCTCCCCGGCCGTTCTCCCCGAAGAGACAGGCGACCAAGCCCCGCCCTTCCGTGAAGGCGGCGGAAGCGGCGACGCGCGCCGGCAGGTCTCGCGGGAAGCCGGTGCGCTCCGCACGGAAGGCCGCCGGCACGAGGCGGGGCAAGCGGCGGTAGATACGGCAATCCGGCAACCAGGCGACTGGGCAACTGGGAACGGAAGAACGGCAATCGGGCAACTGGGCGACTTAGTGCTCTCGGTCGTTATTACGCTAACGTATTCCGCCCGCTCGTGGTGAGCCGCTCGGCTGAGCTCGCGACGAAGCCCGTCGAACCACGAACGTCGCGTCGCCCTTCGACATGTAGGGGCGAAGCATGCTTCGCCCCTACGCAGGGCGAACGGATATCCGACTCATGTGAGCGTAATTGCGAACGGCAGGACTTAGCGATGGGGAGTGCCAGAGGCTGGGCACTAGCGGCCGAGATTCCGGCGACGCAACTAGACCCGCTCCCACTTCGATCCTGGGACAAGCTCAGGACTCGGGGTGCGCGGATCCAGGTATGTCGTCCCTCCCGCTCACCCTGAGCCCGTCGAAGGGTGAGCGGGAAGCAGGGCGGGCTCATTGTCGCAAGATACGTCGCCGAACTTATGAGACATTGTTCGAGGAGGCCTGTGAGCCCAATCGCCCAGTTGCCAGGTTGTCCAGTTGCCATTTGTGCTAACCAGATTCACCCCCCGAAAGGACGACGATGGTTGAGCGAACCCTGGTCATGATCAAGCCCGATGCGGTTCGGGGCGGGCATGTGGGGAGCATCATCCGGCGATTTGAGGGGGCCGGGCTGGCCATCCGCGCCCTGAAGTTGGTCTGCATGGACCGGCGCGAGGCGGAGGGATTCTACCAGGTTCACCGCGAGCGACCGTTCTTCCCCAGTCTCACCCAGTTCATGTCCTCGGGTCCGACGGTGACCATGGTCCTGGAGGGGGAGGGGGCCATCGCCAAGGTCCGTCAGCTCATGGGGGCAACGGATCCCGCCAAGGCGGACCCGGGAACCCTCCGCAAGGAATTCGCCCGGAACGTGGAGCAGAACGCTGTCCACGGCTCGGATTCCCTCACGTCGGCGGCGTACGAGATTCCCTATTTCTTCTCCGCGCTGGAGCAGTTCGGAGATGACCGCACCGCCTGAGCGGGACGCTTTGCGGGGGGAGGCTTTTCCCTGCCGTCGCCCGCATCGGGGTGCGGGGAGGGGGGCCGGAATGCGGTGCTCGATTGCCAGCGCAACTCCGCGATACTGTTGGCATTTTCAAGATTTTTCGGGACGGGCTGCGGCGGGCTTTTTCCTTGACACCCCCCGGGGCCATCAGTATACTACGCGAGCTTTTTGCCCGGACTTTGATCAATGCTGATCGATGTTTTGCAGATTCCTCCGGAGGGAGTGGATGTAGACCTCCCGGAGGAAGAGCTGGATATTGGGAGCTCCGCCCAGGTCTGGGAGGGAGCCGCGACCGTTCGGGCCACGATGCACATCGGCCGGTCGGGACGCGGCCTCTTGATCAGCGGCGAGATGGTAGGCCAGATCGCCTTGCTCTGCAGCCGCTGCCTTGAGCGGTTCCCCTTTCGCAGCGAGGAGCGATTGGCCCTGTACTGCGAGACGGCCGGTACGGGCCAGTCCAAGCAGGAAATCGAGCTGAGCCCCGACGACCTGGATGTGACGTATTTGGAGGAGGGTCGGATCGATACCGATCGGCTCCTCCGCGAGAGCGTCCTGCTGAGTTTGCCGGTGCAGCCCTTATGCCGCGAGGACTGCCGGGGTCTCTGCCCGCGTTGCGGCGCCAACCTGAACCACGAGGCCTGTAGCTGCGCGCCGCCCCAAGGAGATCTGCGGTTCCAGGCGTTGCGGAAACTGCGCTAGTCCTCCGGGGATCGCCCGTGGCGGGCTCACCCCCACACCGAATGGACGCGTGAAAGTGAGGATGGATCGATGCCGCTTCCCAAGCGACGGCACAGCAAACAGCGAACCGCCACGCGACGAGCGCACGATGCGCTTCGGCCGGCGGGCGTGTCCCGCTGCCCCCGCTGCCAGGCCTTGACCCCGCCACATCGCGCCTGTCGGAGCTGCGGCTACTACCGCGGGCGCGAGGTGGTCAGGAAATCCGAAGAGTAGCCCGCCCTAGGCCAGCCCATGTCGCCGGAAGGCCCAATCCGGATTGCCCTGGATGCCATGGGGGGAGACCGCGGACCCGAAGTGAACGTGGAGGGTGCCGTCGCGGCCGCCCGTGAGGCAGGGACGGCCGTGATCCTGGTCGGGAACGGGGAGGCACTGCAGGGCGAGCTGCGGCGGCACAACACCGCGGGGCTTCCGATTGCCGTCCGCCACGCCCCCGAGGTGGTGGGGATGGGGGAGAGCCCGGTGGTGGCGCTGCGCAGGAAGAAGCGCTCCTCCATCCGGATCGGGCTGGAGCTGGTCCGCCAGGGGGAGGCGGACGGTTTCGTCAGCGCCGGCAATACCGGCGCCGTCATGGCCACGGCCCTGATGGTCCTGGGCGCGCTGCCGGGGGTGGAGCGACCGGCCATCGCCGTGGTGATGCCCACCCTGACCGGGCGGGTGGTGATGCTGGATGTGGGGGCCAATGTGGATTGCAAGGCCCGCCACCTCCTCCAGTTCGCCATCATGGGCCATGTGTATGCCCGGGACACCCTCGGTCTCTCCGCCCCGCGAATCGGGCTCCTCAGCATCGGCGAAGAGGAGTCCAAGGGGAATGAGCTCACCCGGGAGACGTTCAAGGAGCTGGAGGACGAGGCGGGGTTGAATTTCCTGGGCAACGTGGAAGGCCGGGATGTCTTCGGCGGCACCGCGGATGTGGTCGTCTGCGACGGCTTCACGGGCAACGTGGCCCTCAAGATCTCTGAGGGGCTGGCCGATGCCATGTTTCACCTCCTGAAGGAGGAGTTGCAGCGGGATGTGGTGGCACGGGCCGGATCGGTGCTGTTGCTTCCGGCCTTCCGCCGCTTCCGGCGCCGGGTGGACTACTCCGAGTGGGGCGGGGCGCCCCTCCTCGGGGTGGACGGGGTCTGCGTCATCAGCCACGGCCGATCCACGGCCAAGGCCATCAAGAATGCGATCCGGGCGGCCGCCGGCTGTGCGGGCAATCACGTCATCGCCCACATCCGGGAGGGGATCGCGGTGGCGGGCGGGCTGAGCTAGCCGAGATTTCGCGCCGCGGAATAACGCGGGGGTGAGTATGCCCGTTGCACGCTTAGTCGGCACCGGCTCGTACGTGCCCAGCCGGGTGCTGACCAACGCCGAACTGGAGAAGATGGTTGAAACCAGCGACGAGTGGATCCGGACGCGCACCGGCATCCAGGAGCGGTACATCGCCGCGGAGCAGGAGGCGACATCGGATCTCGCCATGCGGGCCGCCCGCCAGGCGCTGGAGATGGCCCAGCTCGATCCTGCCGAGCTGGACATGATCGTGGTGGCCACCATCACGCCGGATATGATCTTCCCTTCCGCGGCCTGTTTCGTGCAAGAAGGGCTGGGGGCCAAGCGGGCGGGGGCGCTGGACATCGCGGCGGCCTGTTCGGGGTTCGTGTACGGGCTGGCGGTGGCCGACGGCTTGCTGCGCACGGGCACCATCCGGACGCTCCTCCTGCTCGGGGCCGAGACGCTGTCCCGCATCGTGAACTGGCAGGATCGGAACACCTGCGTCCTCTTCGGCGACGGCGCCGGGGCGCTGGTCTTGCGCGCCTCCGAGGGGGAGCGCGGGATCCTCGCCACCAGCCTTCGTTCGGATGGATCGAAGGGGCCGATCCTCATGCTGCCCGGGGGCGGCTCGCGGCATCCCAACTCCCAGGCGGTGCTGGATGCCAAGATGAACACCATCCAGATGGCCGGCGGCAACGAGGTCTTCAAGCTGGCGGTCCGCGCCATGGAGGAGGCTTCCCTGACGGTCCTCAAGCAGGCCGGTGTGGATATCAAGGACGTCGGCCTGGTCATCACGCACCAGGCCAATCTCCGGATCATCGGTGCCCTCGGCCAGCGGCTCGGGCTACCCGAGGAAAAGATCTACCACAATATCCAGCGCGTGGGGAATACGTCGGCGGCTTCCATCCCCCTGGCATTGGATGAGGCGGTGCGCGCGGGCCGGGTGAAAGAGGGGGACCTCCTGCTCTTTGCGGCGTTCGGGGGGGGGCTCACCTGGGGCGCCGCCCTGGTCCGTTTCTGAGCGAGGCGCCATGAGTTCGATCGCATTCGTTTTTCCGGGGCAGGGATCGCAGGCAGTCGGCATGGGGCGGGAGCTG
Organism: Candidatus Methylomirabilota bacterium; assembly: GCA_016209735.1. Lineage (GTDB taxonomy): Bacteria > Methylomirabilota > Methylomirabilia > Methylomirabilales > 2-02-FULL-66-22 > 2-02-FULL-66-22. Next base: position 48,539 of record JACQVN010000014.1, on the reverse strand, counting down.
GGCGAAGAGTCGCCCCGCTGGGCGGATGCCAGCGCGGCTCTGGGCTTCGACCTTCGGCGCCTCTGCTTCGAGGGACCCGAGGCGGAGCTTCTGCTCACGGCCAACACGCAGCCCGCGATCCTCACGGTGAGCATCATCGCCTTGGACGCCCTCACGGCGGCCGGGGTGCGGTGCGGCTTCGTGGCCGGGCACTCCCTGGGCGAGTATTCGGCCCTGGTCGCGGCCGGGGCCATGACCTTTGCCGACGCCGTCCGGACGGTCCGTGCCCGCGGTCAGTTCATGCAGGAGGCCGTCCCGCCCGGCGAGGGGGCCATGGCGGCCGTCATGGGCTTGGACCGGACCAAGATCGCCGAGGCCTGTCTGGAGGCCGCGGACAGCGGCCAGGTGCAGGTGGCCAATCTCAACGCTCCCGACCAGACGGTGATCGCGGGGACCACGGCGGCCGTGAAGCGGACGGCGGAGCTGTGCAGGGCCAGGGGCGCCAAGCGAGCGGTCCTCTTGCCGGTCAGTGCGCCGTTCCATTCCGCCCTGCTGGCGCCGGCGGCCCGTCGGCTGGAAGCCGTGCTAACGCCGCTCCCGTTTCGCGATCTGGCCGTGCCGCTGGTGACGAACGTGGATGCCGAACCCATCACGGAGGGGAGCCGGCTGCGGGACACGCTGGTGCGGCAGGTGACCTCCCCCGTGCGCTGGGAAGAGGTCGTGCGCCGGTTGGTGAAGGAGGGGGCGTCCACCTTCGTCGAAATCGGGCCGGGGAAGGTCCTCTCGGGCCTCATCAAGCGGATCGCGCCCGGGGTCCGGATCCTCAACGTGGAGGACCGCGCCTCCCTGGCGGCCAGCCTGGAGGCCCTGGGATGAGCCTTTCCGGGAAGGTGGCCATGGTGACCGGCGGCTCTCGGGGAATCGGCCAAGCCATCGTCCAGACCCTGGCCAACGCCGGGGCCGCCGTGACGCTCTGCGCGCGGAACCTGGAGGCGGCCGAGCAGGTGGCGAAGGGCGTGACGGTGCGCGGCGGGCAAGCGCTGGCTGTGGCGGCCGACATCGGCCGGTCGGAGGATGCGGGCAGGGTGGTCGAGCGCTGCCTGGAACGCTTCGGCCGGCTGGACATCCTGGTCAACAACGCCGGGATTGCCCGGGATGGCCTGATCCTCCGGATGAAGGACGAGGACTGGGACGCCGTCTTGGCCGTGAACCTGAGCGGAGCTTTCCATTGCGCCCGGGCCGCGCTCAAACCCATGCTCAAGCAGAAGCAGGGGGGCCGCATCATCAACATCGGCTCTGTGGTCGGGAGCATGGGAAACGCGGGCCAGGCCAATTATGTCGCGGCCAAAGCAGGACTGACCGGCCTCACCAAGGCGCTGGCGCGAGAGGTGGCCCCTCGCGGAATCACCGTCAACTGTATCGCCCCCGGGTTCATCGAGACCGACATGACGGCTGGCCTGTCCGATACCGTGAAAGAGACTTTCCGCGGGCAGATTCCCTTGGGCCGATTCGGCAGGCCGGAGGAGGTGGCCGCCCTCGTGACCTTCCTGGCTTCCGGGGCGGCGGCGTACATCACCGGACAGGTCATTCACGTCAATGGCGGCTTATGGTTTGCGTGATCCGATCATCCGGTCGGAAAAGGAGGCGAGCGTGAGCGAGATCGAGGCGAAGGTCAAGAAGATCGTCGTCGAGCAATTGGACGTGGAAGAGTCCTCCGTGACCCCGGAAGCCAAGTTCATCGAGGATCTGGGTGCGGACTCCCTGGATACGGTCGAGCTGGTCATGGCGCTGGAGGAGGAGTTCGGGATCGAGATACCGGATGAGGAGGCCGAGAAGATCGTCACCGTGAAACATGCCATCGATTACATCGAGGGGCACAAAAAGTAGGACGCCAGGGCCCGGCCGGGCCGGCGGCTCCGCGGCCTGCCGGATTCGCCGGCAAAGCCGCGGCAGAGAAAGACAGAGGAACAATAATGAGGCGCGTGGTTGTCACCGGACTGGGGGTGGTGGCCCCCAATGGGATAGGGGTCGAGCCGTTCTGGCAGAACCTGACCAACGGGGTGTCTGGGGTGGACACGATCACCCGGTTCGACGCTAGCAGGCACGATGCGAGGATCGCGGCGGAGGTCAAGAACTTCGATCCGCTCCAATGGATCGAAAAGAAAGAGGTCCGCAAGATGGACCTCTTTATCCAGTACGCCATCGCGGCCGCGCAGATGGCCTATGACGACGCGGGCCTCAAGGTCACCGAGGAGAACCGGGAGCGCATCGGCGTCTTCGTGGGGACCGGCATGGGGGGCATCCCCGCCCTGGAGGAATCGCACCGTGTGCTCCTGGAGCGGGGCCCGGGGCGCATCAGCGCCTTTTTCATCCCCTCCATCATCACCAACCTGGGGTCGGGACAGATCTCCATGCGTTTCGGGGTCAAAGGCCCCAACTCCTGCGTGTGCACCGCCTGCGCCACGGGGAATCACGCCCTGGGAGACGCCTTCCGCATCATCCAGCGGGGGGAGGCAGACGTCATGTTCGCCGGGGGAAGCGAGGCCGTCATCACGCCCCTGACCATCGGCGGCTTCGCCTCCATGAAGGCCCTCTCCACCCGAAACGACGAGCCCACCCGGGCTAGCCGCCCCTTCGACAAGGGGCGGGACGGCTTCGTCATGGGCGAGGGGTCGGGCATCATGGTCCTGGAGGCCCTGGAGCATGCCCGGGCGCGGGGAGGCCGGATCCATGCAGAAATAGTGGGCTACGGGATGTCGGCGGACGCCTACCATATCACGCTGCCGGCTCTCGACGGTGCCGTCAGATCCATGCGACTCTGCCTGAAGGACGGCGGGCTGTCCCCGCACGAGGTGGACTACGTGAACGCCCACGGGACCTCCACGCCGGCGGGAGACATCAACGAGACTCAGGCGTTGAAAGAGGTATTCGGCGAGCATGCGCGAAAGCTGGCCGTCAGCTCCACCAAGTCCATGACGGGTCACCTCCTGGGGGCGGCCGGGGGGGTCGAGTCGGTGGTGACGGTCCTCACCATTGGTCGGGGCCTCCTGCCGCCCACCATCAACTACGAGACGCCCGACCCGGAGTGCGATCTGGACTACGTGCCGAATGCGGCGCGCCCGAAACCTGTGCGGGTGGCGATGACGAACTCGTTCGGGTTCGGGGGCACCAACGCCACCCTGGCCTTCCGAAGATACGAGGCCTAGCGCCGCGCCGGCGGTCGGACAGTCAGAATCCCCCGGTCGGGCCGGGAGGCCGGGCCAGGGGTGGGGAGGGAGCCGTGAGCAGACCTCCGCTGTGGCGCCGGCGGTTCTACGTTCATCCCATCCAGCGCAAGTATCTGGCCCTGTCGCTCATCCCCCTGATCCTCTGCAGCGTTGCCATGTTCTTCCTGGCGTTCCTGCCGCTGAATCTCCTGGTCCTCAACAATCCGGCGGACTTCGACGCCGTGGTGGCCTCGAGCTGCCTCGGCCTGGTCGGCCGGCGGCTGTGGCCGGCGATTTTTCTGAGCATGCTCCTGGTGGCGGGCTTGAGCGTCCTGGCGACCCACACCGTGGCCGGGCCGCTGGTGCGGTTGGAGCGAATCGGAAAGCGGCTGGCGGCGGGGGAGCTGCCCGAGGCCGTCCGCATCCGCGAAGGGGACGACCTGCACGAGATTGCTGCGGATCTGGATGCGGTCGTGGGCACCTTCCGCGGAGCGGTCCTGGAGATCCGGGAACAGACCGGGCAGGCCCGCACGCACCTCCAGGCGGTCCAGGCCGCACCGACCTCGGCGGAGGCTGCCGCACGCCTCCGGGAGCTGGAAGCTCACCTCGCCGGCATCGAGGCCGCCCTCAAGGCCTTCCGGCTATAAGCGGCGCGACCGGGGCCGCCGACCACAGCCCAGACTGAAACGGGTGGGTTCACTGGTGCCGACCCGGTCTGGCCGGCCTCGGCATCTCTGCCTCGGCCCAGCCTCTCCCCTCTTCCGGAGGCAGTAGCGACACGGTGAAGGAAGCCTCGGGCCGTCCCCGCGTGAGTTCCGCCAGGAACCCCTCCAGAAAGGCGTGCCGGATCCGGTCCGGCGGCTCCGTCGGGAAGCCGCGCAGCGGAAGCTCCAGGACGATCCGAGTCCGCCGCAGCTTCAGGATCGTCTCCGCCGCCAGATAGGACAGACGGTAGAGCGCGGTCATGGTGAGGTCCGCCCGCCGCCCCAGTCCCATCACCAAGACCCAGTCGGCGTGAAGCTTCCCGCCGGAGGAGAGCAGGACCGACACGCCGCGCTCGGCGGCAAACTTCCCGCGGACCGTGAGGCGCGAGAGCGCGCTCAGCAGGATCCAGTCTACGTGCCCGAGGCGGCCGCGGGGCGCCGGCTCGTCGGCCAGGTGAAAGAGGATCAGCACGTCGGCCGGAATGTCTTCCAGGGGGGCGGTGGTGTTCTGGAGCTGCATCTCAGGCGTGGGAGCGCTGTGGAAGGTGAAGGTGGATGCGGATGTGATCGAGGATGCCGTTCACGAAGGCGCCCGACTCCTCGCTGCCGTACATCTTGGCCAGCTCGATGGCTTCGTTGATGACCACCCGCTCGGGAATGTCGTAGCGCTGGAGCAGTTCGTAGGTGGCCAGGCGGAGGATGTTGCGCTCCACGGGGGCGATCCGCGCCAGGCTCCAGTGGGCCGCGTTCTTGGCGATGGTCTCGTCGATGGCGGAAAGGTGCGCGGTGACTCCCCCGACGAGACTGTCGGCGAACTCCCGAACCTCCGGCAGGGCCGGGCGCTCCTTCCAGAAATCGGCGAGGAGGTCCCGGACATCCCCCGGTCGAAACTCCAGTTCGTAGAGGATCATCAAGGCGAGTTCGCGCGCCCGATGTCGTTTGCCCATGATCAGCTTTCGGCAGGGATCAGGAGCCGGGGGTCGGGGGTTAGGGGACGGGAGCGGGCGGCTGATCAGCTCCAACCCCCAACCCCCGGCTCTCGGCCCCCGATCCCTGATCCCTGCTATTTCATCTGCTTGAAGAGATTTGCCATCTCGATGGCCGAGCAGGCGGCGTCGAAGCCCTTGTTCCCCGCCTTGGAGCCGGCTCGCTCGATTGCCTGTTCCAGGGTCTCGGTGGTAAGAACCCCGAAGGTGATGGGGACACCGGTCTCCAGCGCCGCGGCGGCCACCCCCTTGGCCACCTCGCTGGCGACGTAGTCGAAGTGCGGGGTGGCGCCGCGAATGACCGTGCCGAGGCAGATTACCGCATCGTACCGACCCGACGCGGAAAGCCGTTTGGCGGTTAGGGGGATCTCGTAAGATCCGGGGACCCGGACCACGGTCAGCCGCTCCTCCTCCGCGCCGTGGCGCCGTAAGGCATCCAGCGCCCCGTCCAGGAGGCGAGCCGTGATGAAGTCGTTGAACCGGCTGACCACGAGGGCAAAGCGGAGGCCCGACGCCAACAGGTTCCCTTCCCAGGTCTGCGCCATCGCGTGGCTCCTTTCTCCCGTCGGGGAGACCCCTCTCATTCCTCGGCCCGGCCGGCCCCGGCTCGGACCGGCGCCGGCGCTGCCCGCCGGGACCCGCGTGGCCGGGGATCCGGCGGCTGGATGAGGTGGCCCAGCTTTTTCCGCTTGGTGGCCAGGTATTCCCGGTTCGCGGCCGAGGCCTGGATGACCAGGGGAACCCGCTCCACCACCCGGAGGCCGTAGCCCTCCAGCCCGACGATCTTTCGGGGGTTGTTGGTCATCAGGCGCAGGTTGGCGATTCCCAGATCCACCAAGATCTGGGCGCCCACGCCATAATCGCGCAGGTCGGGCTTGAAGCCGAGCCGCTCGTTGGCCTCCACGGTGTCGAACCCCTGGTCCTGCAGCTCGTAGGCCCGGATCTTGTTGGCCAGGCCGATGCCCCGCCCCTCCTGCCGGATGTACAGGAGCACGCCCCGCCCCTCCGCCGCGATCATGGCCAGGGCCCGGTCCAACTGGGCTCCGCAGTCGCAGCGCAGCGATCCCAGGGCGTCGCCTGTGAGGCACTCGGAGTGGACGCGGACCAGGACCGGCTCCGCCGTCGCCACCTCGCCCCGCACCAGCGCCAGGTGGTGTTTGTTATCCACCTGGCTGTGGTAGAGCAGGGCGCGGAAGCTGCCGTGCCGAGTCGGCAGGGAGGTGGTGGCCACGCGGCTCACCAGCTTCTCCCGCCGCATCCGGTAATCGATGAGGTCCTTGATGGTGATGAGCGGGAGCCCGTGTTTGCGGGCGAAGCGGAGCAGCTCCGGCACGCGGGCCATGGAGCCGTCGGGATTCATGATCTCGCAGATCACCCCGGCCGGGTAGAGGCCGGCCAGGCGCGCCAGGTCCACCGCCGCCTCGGTCTGTCCCGCCCGCGCCAGGACCCCCCCCTCCCGAGCCCGCAGCGGGAACATGTGGCCCGGGCGGCTGAGGTCGTCGGGCCGGGTCCTGGGGTCGAGGATGGTCTTGACAGTCGCCGCCCGGTCAAAGGCGGAAATCCCCGTGCTGACGTTCCGCTTGGCTTCCACCGAGACGGCGAAGGCGGTCTCGAAGGGGGAGGTGTTCTCGCTCACCATGGCCGGGATCTTCAATTGGTCCAGCCGTTCGCCGACGATGGGGAGGCAAATCAGGCCGCGTCCGTGGGTCGCCATGAAATTGATGGCAGCGGGGGTCACCTTCTCCGCGGCCATGGTGAGGTCACCCTCGTTCTCCCGGTCCTCGTCGTCCACCACGATGACCAGCTTGCCGGCCCGGATGGCCCGGATGGCGTCCTCGATCCGGGCGAAGCCTTTCCCCGGCGGCGGACGGAGCCGGGCCTGCCCGGGGTTGGCGGGGTGCCGGCCGGAGCCGGTCGAGCCGGCGCTGGCCGCGGCGCTTCGCGCTGCGCTCTTCGTGCGAGCGGTCATGCGAATCCGTACTCCCGGAGCTTCGCCATGGTCACTCCTTCCGGGCGGTCCGCCTGCGACGACCCTCCGGCCAGGCGGGCCACGTACTTGCCGACGAGATCCGCCTCCAGGTTGACGGGGGCGCCCGGTCGTTTCTCGGCCAGGGTGGTTTGCCGGATGGTATAAGGAATCAGGGCGAAGTCCATCATCGTCGTGGTGAGCGCCGCCACTGTGAGGCTGATCCCGTCCACGGCCACGGAGCCTTTCGGTGCCAGCAGCCGAGCCAGGGCCTGGGGATACCGGACGCGCAGGCGCTCCCCCGCCCCCTCGGGAGTGCGAGCGGCGATCCGTCCGACGGCGTCGATGTGCCCGGTGACCAGGTGGCCGCCCAGCCGGTCCTCCAGTCGGAGTGGCCGCTCCAGATTCACCCGGGACCCGGCCCGCAGCCTCCCCAGAGTCGTGCGCTGGAGGGTCTCGACGGAGAGATCGGCGGTGAAGCGCTCGCCGGCCAGGACGCTCACGGTCAGGCAGGCGCCGTCCACGGCGATGCTGTCCCCCAGGCGCAGGCCCGCCGCCAGAGGGCCACCATCGATCTCCACACGGCCCTCCGCGCCCTGCCGCATGTAGGCCGTCACCGTGCCGATGCCTTCGATGATCCCGGTGAACATGTCCCACCCGTCAGCCCGGCTGCTACGCACCCGGGCTTATTGGCCAGATCCCAATTCGCGATAGCCAAACGGGACCCCGTTTCCAGTGGCGGCGCACACCATCGCGCAAGAGGAGTCCGACGCCATTGGGATTTGCGAATTGGTCATTGGCCATTTCATTTACGGGGCCTGTTGCTGGCCACGGATATATCCCTCCACCAGGATGTCGCTGTCGAAGCGCTCAATGCGGACGTCGGCGAGCCGGACGGCCTGGGAGAACGTGTCGATCCCCTCGCCGGCCACTGCCGAGGCCGAGGACTTCCCGCCGACGAGTATGGGCGCCAGGAACATGAGCACCTTGTCCACGACCCCCTCCTTCAGGGCCGAGGCGTAAATCTCCGCGCCCCCTTCGATCATCACCGAGAGGAGCCCCATCTTCGCCAGCGTTTGGAGCAGGCGGGCGAGGGAGACGCGTCGCGGGCTGTCCTCCACGCGAATAATCTGCACCTGCTCTCGCTCCAGGGCCTCGAGCCGGGCCGGGGGCGCCATGGCCGACACGGCAATGTACGTCGGGGCCGTGGAGGCCCGATTGATCACCTTGGCCCGGAGCGGCAGCCGGGCCAGGTTGTCCACGATGATGCGCGCGGGGTCCCGCTGGTCCTCGATCCCGAGCCGCGTGGTGAGCATGGGGTCGTCGCGGAGTATCGTGCCGATGCCCACCAGCACCCCATCCACCATGTTGCGCAGCCGGTGGACGTGCTGGCGGGCGCTCTCCCCGGTGATCCAGCGAGACTCCCCGGTCCGAGTGGCGATCTTGCCGTCCAGGCTGGAGGCGACCTTCATGAGCACGAAGGGGCGTCCCAACTGCATGTGGGTGAAAAACGCCTCGTTGAGCCGGGCCGCCTCGTCCGCCAGGCAGCCGACCTCCACGCCGATACCCGCCGCCTGCAGAGCCTCGATGCCCTTGCCGTTTACGGCTGGATTGGGATCCTGGCAGGCGGCCACCACCCGAGAGACCCCCGCGCCGATGATCAGCTCGACGCAGGGCGGCGTCTTGCCGTAGTGGCAGCAGGGCTCCAGGTTCACGTAGAGCGTGGCGCCCCGGGCCTGCCCCTGCGCATCCCGGACGGCCACGCACTCGGCGTGATCGGATCCGGCAAAGGCGTGGAAACCTTCGCCCACCACCCTGCCGTCCTTGACCAGGACGGCGCCCACCATGGGATTCGGACTCGTCCGGCCCCGGGCGCTCACCGCCAGTTCCAGGGCCCGCCGCATGTAGGACCGATCGATGATGTTCTGCTCACTGGTCATGATCCCGATACCCAGGCCCTGCGCCGCCTTGCGGTTCAAACGCAACGATTCGGCTGAAGTGTAGTGCCGCGAATGCCTAAGGTCAAGAACGGTGTGCAAGATCCACCGCGAATCCCACGGGTTAATAGGGGACGGCCATGAAATCATGAGTTTCTTCTTCGTGAGGGTTGTGCTATAAACTTTCTATGCCTCGCCGAGCTCACCTGGATGCGCCCGGGGCGCTCCACCACGTCATTTGCCGCGGCATCGAGCGGCAGCCTGTGTTCCGCGACGATGCGGACAGGGACGACTTTGTGGCCCGCCTCGGAAATATACTGACCAGCACGAGAACCTCCTGCTATGCGTGGTCCCTCCTACCGAACCATGTGCACCTCCTCCTCCGAACAGGAACGGTCCCTCTGCCGACTGTCATGAGCCGCATCCTCACCGGGTATGCCGCGAGCTACAACCGGCGCCACCGACGACACGGCTACCTCTTCCAGAACCGGTACAAGTCCATCCTATGCCAGGAGGAATCGTACTTTCTCGAACTTGTCCGCTACCTCCACCTGAACCCGCTCCGTGCCAAGCTGGTGGACGCCCTGCCGGCCCTGGATCGGTACGCCTATGGTGGCCACAGTCGCCTGATGGGGAAAGCGGAGAGTCCGTGGCAGGACACGGACGCAGTGCTGGCCCAGTTCGGGCGCCGGGTCGCGACCGCCAGAAGGCGGTATTGGGCCTTCGTGGCGGAGGGGATCCCGCTCGGCCGCCGTTCTGAGTTGACCGGGGGAGGCCTGGTCCGGAGTGCAGGCGGCTGGCGGGCTCTCACAGCGCAGCGGCGGACCGAGCGGGTGAAAGGAGACGAGCGAATCCTCGGAGACGGCGAGTTTGTCGAGAGCGCCCTGCGGGCGGCAGAGGAACAGCGAGAGCGGCGAGACCAACTTCGGGCACGCGGGGTGGATCTGGAGTCGCTCCTCCGGCGCGTGGCTGCGCGCTTCGCGCTCACGCCCGAGGAACTGCGAGTCCCTAGTAAGCAACCCCGGCGCACCCAGGCCCGGAGCCTTGTCTGCTACTGGGCCGTGCGCGAATTGGGGCTGCCCGGGACGGCTGTGGCAGCCGCGCTGGGAATCACGCAGTCGGCGGTCAGCCGGGCGGTGTGCCGCGGCGAGCGCTACGGGGTGACGACAGGCGTCTCGTTTCGCGAGCTGAGAATATCATAATTTCATGGGCGTCCCCTGTTACGGCCGCGTTTCCTCCCCTGCGTCCCCCATCGTGCGAAGCGGTCTCGCCGCGCTTGCAGATCGCAGGCATTTTTCCTTGACACAGCGCACGAATCCGGCCATCGTCATTTGCGGCTGAGTCCCTTGGGGGCCGGCGGGCGCGGCGGTGGGTGTTGCGCCCGGCAGCCGAAAGGCAAATTCGTACCGGCCAATCAATTAATCAACTCCTTTTGTCAGTAGGCCAGCGCCGATGACTTCAGGAATCGTCACAACGTCCCCCCTGGTACGACAGTACACTCTCAGGGAGTTCTGGGACCTCCCTGCTCCCCCTCAGGGTGGTCACCATGAACTTATCGCCGGAGTGCTCTACATGGTCCCTCCCCCTTCAGAGCTGCATAACCTGGTAGTCGCCCGGCTCAACCGACGGATTGCCGGCTTCCTGGACCGGCACCCCGGTCTCGGCGAACTGTACGTCCCCCGGGCTGCCATCTGGACACCGGAGAACACGTACTTGGCGCCGGACCTGATGTTCGTGAGCAGGGAGCGCCTGCCCTCCGTCACCGGGCTCGGCGAGCTTCGCTGCGCGGATCTGGTTGTGGAAGCCTTCTCCCAGCGCACGGAATTGTACGACCGACAGACGAAAGCGGATACCTACGCGGCCCTGAAGGTTCCTGAACTGTGGTTGGTGAACCTGACCCGGCACGAGTTCGAACAGCGCCTCCTGGAGGCCGGAGCCTGGCGCACCCACGCCATCGCAAAACCCGGGGACATCTTGCGAAGTCACGTCGTCCCCGGCCTCACGGTGACCGTCGCCGAGATCTTCGAAGGCCTCCCCCGCGAGTAACCCTCCCAGCCTCGATCCAGCCACGGCGCCGACGGATGTCAATTGCACTCATGAGGGGGACGTAGTTTACTCATTTAACTTGTTGGTCGGTATGTCCAAGTCAAATGTTGGCACGTGGGTCAGGTTGTGACCGGTTGGCTCTCCATGAAGTGCCTCGACGGGAATCTGTCGCCAGCACTGGGGAACGAATGGGGGAGGTATCCGAGATGAAACGAACCGCGTCGGAATCGGACGCGGCCCGCTGCTTTTCCATCCGGGCTACCACTGCGCAACGTCTGCCGGCGCGGCCCGGAACCTACGCGGTGGTCTTCCGGGTCCTCACCGAGCGGTCCATCACGGTCGGCCGGCTCGGCCGGCTGGCGCTGCGGCCGGGCTGGTACCTCTACGTGGGCAGCGCCTTCGGCCCCGGCGGCCTGCAGGCGCGGGTCTCCCGCCATCTTCGTGGCGACGGCCGCCCCCGCTGGCACGTGGACTATCTCCGGGCGGCCGCGCAGCCTGTCGAGGTCTGGGCCACGTCCGATCCCGTCCCGCGGGAGCACGACTGGGCCGCCATACTCTCTGGGCTGCCAGGATGCGACATCCCCCTCCGCGGCTTCGGGGCCTCCGACTGCCGCTGCCCGGGCCACCTGTTCTACTTCAGGGACTCGCCGCGCTTCGAGCGGTTTGCTCAAAGCCTTCGTCGTACCCATCCGAATCACGGGACAATGTGCCGAGAGCGGCTGCCTCGGGTGTGGTTGATGGCTGATGGCTCGTGGAGAATGCAAAACCGACAACCGACAACCGACAAGTTAAAACCGACAATCGACGAGAGCCAATGCAAAATTGAAAACCGACAATTCAAAACCGGTCAAGGACTTCATTGATCGGTTTTCAGTTTTTCATTGTCGATTTTGCATTGATTCGATTCACGAGAAGAGGGCCAGGGCGAACTCGTGAGGGTCGAAGGGCTGGAGGTCTTCGGCGGACTCGCCCACGCCCACGTAGCGGACCGGGAGCGCGAGGTCGGACGCGATGGCGATGACGGCCCCGCCCTTGGCGGTCCCGTCCAGCTTGGCGACGATGAGGCCGGTGAGGGAGACCGCCCGATGGAATTCCCGGGCCTGGGCCAAGGCGTTCAGGCCGGTGGTGGCGTCCAGAACCAGGAAGGTCTCGTGGGGGGCCCCGGGAATCTCGCGGGCGATGACCCGGTGGATCTTCTTCAGCTCCTCCATCAGATTATGCTTGGTGTGCAGCCGGCCGGCGGTGTCGATGAGGAGGTGCGGGGCGCCGCGGGCGGTCGCCGCTTTGCAGGCATCGAAGACCACCGCCGCCGGGTCCGCTCCCGGCCGGTGGGCGATCACGTCCGATCCGATCCGCTGCCCCCAGATCTGGAGCTGCTCGATGGCCGCGGCCCGGAACGTGTCGGCGGCGGCGTGGAGGACCTCCTCGCCGCCGTCCCGGTAGCGCTTGGCCAGCTTGGCGATGGTGGTGGTTTTTCCGGAGCCGTTGGTTCCCACGAACAGGGTGACGTGGGGTGCCGCCGTCTCCGGGCGCTTCGGGGACGGGACCGTCAAGAGGTCGGCGATGCGCTCGGCCAGGAGCCGCCGCATGGCCTCGGCCGTGGTCGCCCCCTCCTGGCGGAAGAGCCTGCGGGCGGGCTCGAGAACGGCCTCCACCGTCGCCGGGCCCAGATCGGCCGCCAGCAGCGCCTCCTCGAGTTCCTCCAGGCGGGCCGGGTCGATGGGGGCGGAGCCCCAGAGGACGTCCAGCTTCGTCCGGAGGGTATCGCGGGTCTTCTTGAGACCTTCCTGGAGGCGGGAGAAGAATCCGGACAGCGCCATCAGGGTGCGGGGGAGAGGGCCGCCATGAGGCGACGAGCCTCGAAGAAGACCTGTCCCGGAATACTCAGCGGGGAGAGGACCAGGCAGAGCACGCGGCCATCCTGCCAAGGCAGGATGGCTAAAGCGCCGCGTTCGGCCTCCAGCAGGATCTGGCCGACCGGGCCTTGTCCCAGGCGCTCGGCCGCTGCCAGGGTTTCGCGGGCCACGCGGTGGCAGGAGATGGCGAACAGCGGAGCATCGGCCAGGCCCTCGCGATCCGCCTGGGCAACGAGCGATCCGTTTGCGTCGAGCAGCAGGGCCGAGCGAACTCCGGCCACCCGGCCGAGCAGATCGGTGAGGGCCTCCGTTGCCTCAAAGTGAGACATGGGAAAGCCTCCGGTTCCGCGGTTCGACGGTTCGGGAAGCGACGACACCCAGAACCGCCGCACACTCGAATACTCGCACCCCGAACCCCCGAACCCTCGAACTTCCGCACACCCGTCCTAGACTGCGGCCTCCTCATGCATGCGGACGGAGATCATCTTGGAGACCCCTTCTTCCTCCATGGTGATCCCGTACAGGATGTCGGCCGCCTCCATGGTTCGCTTGTTGTGGGTGATGACGATGAATTGCGACTGCGCGGACATCTCGCGCAGGAGAACGACCAGCCGCTCCACGTTGGCATCGTCCAGCGGCGCATCCACCTCGTCGAGGACGCAGAAGGGGCTGGGCCGGACCGCGAAGAGAGCCAGCAGGAGGGCCAGGGCCGCCAGGGCGCGTTCGCCCCCGGAGAGCAGCGAGAGGACCGTCGAGCGCTTTCCCGGAATGCGGATCATCATCTCCACACCCGGTTCCGTCTCCGTCTCCTCTTCCGGCGGGTCGATCAGGCGCAGCTCGGCGTTGCCGCCACCGATCAGCCGTTTCCAGTAGTGGTCGAACTGCTCGTTGACCGCCGCCAGGGTGGAGGCGAACATGGTCTGGATGGTGCGGTTGACCTCGCTGATGGCCTGGCGGAGCGAGGCCACGGACTTGGTCAGATCCTCCGCCTGCGAGGTGAGGAACTCGTACCGCTGGCAGAGGGCCTCGTACTCCTCCAGGGCGCCGAGGTTGGCCGGCCCCAGATCGGAGAGCTTCTGGCGCAGCTCCTCCAGCTCGGTCTGGGCCGCCTCCACCTCCAGCGGCGTCTCGGCGAACCGGTCGCGAAGCTCGGGCAGTCCCACGGCGTGCTCCTGGGTGAGGTCGTGCTCCAGGTGGGTGAGGGCCGTCTTCAGCTCCGCCCGCTGGGTCTCCAGACCGGCGATCTCCTCGAAGGTGCGGGCCTCTTCCTGCCGCTGTGTGCGCAGGAGCTCCTCCTGCCGCTGAATGCCGGCCTGGGTCGCGGCGCGGGCCTCCTGGGCGCGCACCAGCGTCCCCTGTCGCTCTCCCTCATCCTCCTTGAGGGCGCCGAGCTCCTGGCGCAGCCGGCCCTCGGCAGCCGCCGTCGCCTGCAGTTGAGAGGCGGAGTCGGCGGTCTCCTGCTCCAGCCGGGCGATCTGCTCCGTGGCGGCCGTCAGATCGTGGCGCATGCGTTCGATGTTGCGGGACGTCTCGTCGCGGTGCGCGATGGCGGAGGCCAGGGCAACGCGCGTCTCGCCCACGCCGCTTCCCACCGTCTCCCGCCGCTCCCGAAGCCGCGCGACCTCCGCCTCGAAGAGCCCGAGCCGGTGGCCCAGGGCGGCCACGGCAGCCTCCTCCTCGGCAATGGCCCCGCGCAGCCCTTCCACCTCCAGGGTGATCCGCGCCAGGTCGGCCTCGACCGTCTGCAACTCGATCCCGAACAGCTCGAGCTGCTGGCTCAGGCGCTGCTCCTCGGCCCGGCGGGCGGCCAGGTCCTTCTCGATGGACAAGAGGTCCAGCTCGGTTTGGCGCTCGGCCAGCCCGGCGGCCTCCGCCGCCCGCTCGGCGCCGGCCAGCTCGTCCGTCACGATACCCAGCGCCTCGCGCAGGCCGGCCAGCCCCGTCTCGCTGATGACCAGGGCCTCCTCCAGCTGCTTGAGCTCCCGGCGCTGGCCGAGCAATCCCTGGGGGGCGGGCGTCCCGCCGGTGAGCGCGCCCCGGTGGGTGAGGACTTCCCCCGCCAACGTGGCCAGGGTGAAGGAGCCGGTCAACTCCCGCGCGATGGCCAGGGCGGCGTCCAGGTCGCTCACGATGATCGCGTCCGCCAGGAGGGGCAAGAGCCAGGGGGCCGTTCCCTCGGGGGAGCGGATGAGGTCGAGGACCATGCCCTCGAGATGGGCCTGGAGCTCCTTGGGCAGGTGGTCGACTTGGGCGGCCAGATCCGCCCGGGCGGACTCGGACCAGGTTCCCTCGCCCTGCGGCATCGGCCCGAGGAGCGTGGCCCGGCCCTGGCCGGTTCGGAAGAGGTGGGCCAGGGCCTCCTGCGCCTCGGCCCACGTCTCCATCCGCACCCCTTGCAGGTACCTGTCCAGGATAGCCTCCAGGGCCTTCTCGTGGCGCGGCGAGGGCTCCAGGATCTCCGCCAGGGGGCCCGCCACGCCGAGCAGGCGCCGGTCCCGTCCAGCCTGGAGCAGCAGCTTGTTCCCCTCGGAGAAGTCGGCGAATTGCAGCTTCAGCTCGCGCAGGGAGCCGAGGCGGCCGCGCTGCCGCTCCACGTCGGCGCTGAGGCCGGCGATCTCCGCTTCCAGGTGGCGCCGAGCCTCGCGGGCTCGGGCGGCATCCATCTGCGCCGCCTCCCGCGCCGCGCGACCGTCCAGCAGCCGCTGGTGGACATCGGCCCGCCGCGCCTCGTCGGCCGTGGAGGAGGCCTCGGCGCCGGCCCGCTGCGTGGTGGCCTCCGCGTGGCGCTGGCGCAGCCGGTCCGCTTGCGCCGTCATCTGGCGGCTGCGCTCCAGCAGGGTGGCCAGTTCGCTCCGCTTGAGGGCAAGCTGCCCTCCCCGGTGAGCCGCCTGCTGGCGCATCTCCCCGTGCTCCGCGGCGGCGGCGGTCAGCGCGGCCTCCACCTCGCGCAGGGTCTTGCCCTCCGCTTCGAGCAGGGAGGCCAGGCGGGCAACCTCTTCCTCTTGGGTGACGATGCGACAGCCGGCGACCTCGAGGTCGCCGACAAAAGCGCGGGTCGTCTCCCCCAGACCGGCCAGGGACGCCTCGTGCTCGGCCTGGCGGCGGCGGGTGTCTTCCGCGTGTTGCAGCAGGCGCCGCAGTTCGGCCTCGTCGCGGTCGATCTGCGAGCGCAGGGTGAACAGGGCCTCCTGGGCCGCGCTCACCGCCTGCTCGCCGGAGAGCGCCGCCAGGCGCTCCGCCTCCAGCGCCGCCTCCGCCGCGCCAAGCTCCGCCCGCACCCTCTGCAGCCGTTCCTGCAAGGGGCCGAGCCGTGCCAGGGCGGCTTGGAGATTCGCCCACAGCGTCTCATGCTCGCGGAACTTCAGGTACAGCTTCAGCTCGGTGGAGCGCTGGTCGAGCGCCTTGTAGCGCTCGGCCTTGTTGGCCTGGCGCTTCAAGGAATTGCGCTGCCGCTCGACCTCGGCAATCACGTCGCGGATCCGCAGCAGATTCTGCTCTGTGGCATCCAGCTTGGCGGTCGCCGCCCGCTTCTTGCTCTTGTACTTCATGATGCCCGCCGCCTCCTCGATCAGGACGCGGCGTTCCACGGGCCGGGCATTGACGACGCCGCCGATGCTTCCCTGCTCGATCAGGGCGTACGGCTCCCCAGCCAGGCCGGTATCGATGAATATGTCGGTGATATCGCGCAGACGGCAGGGCACCTTGTTCAGCAGGTACTCGCTCTCGCCCGACCGGTAGAGGCGGCGGGTGACGTTCACTTCCTCGTACTCGGTGGGAAGTGCGCCGTTATTCCGGGTAAAAGTCAGGGCAACCTCGGCCAACCCCAGCGGCTTTCGCCTGGAGTTTCCGGCAAAGATGAAGTCGTCCATCCGATCGCCGCGGAGCAGCTTGGCGCTTTGCTCCCCCAAGGCCCAGCGGATGCCATCCGAGACGTTGCTTTTGCCGCAGCCGTTGGGCCCGACGATGGCCGTGATCCCCGGCCGGAACTCCAGCTCGACCTTGTCGGCGAAAGATTTAAAACCAAAAAGGGCGATTTTTGCGAGGTGCATGGGTACGGTACGCTCCGAGGTAATCGTTGAAGAGACGAGCCGCCACCGATGAATCCAATTCGATTTCGTGCACGCTATCACGCAACAGAATGGCCTGTCAAGCCGGAAATACTACGCGTGGGGTTAATGCAGGCATTTCCCCACGATATATTGTGGCTGGGAGGGGGTACTGCGGTTCGAGGTCGGAGTCCCGCCTGTGGCGGGATTCACGGTTAATCGGTTCCCGTGGAGTCGGAGGCGGCTTCCAGTTCGGCGAGGATCAGGCGCGCTGCCTCCTGTTCCGCGGCTTGCCGGTTGGGACGCTCAGCCGATGCGCGGATCTCGCCCGAGGGGGCGTAGAAGGTGGCTTCCACCCGGAACATCGGCTGGTGGGGGGCCCCCCAGCGCTCCAGGAGTCGATAGGAAGGGAGCCGGACGCGGCTCGCCTGGGCCAGCATCTGGAGGTGAGACTTGGCATCCAGGGGTGGGGGCTTCTGCGGGGAGCCGTCGGCGACGATGACCCGGCCGGCGAGATCCCGAATGGTCTCGAACCCGCCGTCGAGCATCATGGCGCCGAGGATGGCCTCCAGCATCTCGGCCAGCGCCCGTTCGCTGGGGCCGTTCGGACTTGGGTTGTCAGGCCCCGGCAGTCCGAGAACCCTGGCCAGTCGGGCGAGACCCTCGGCACTGGTCCAGGACGAGCGGAAGCGGGTCAAATCCCCGGCGGAAGCCTCCGGCCATAGGGTGCAGGCCACCCAGGCCGCCGCGCAGTCCCAGGCCGCGTCGCCCAGAAACTCCAGACGCTGCCTCTTGGCGGCAGCCTCCGGCGTGAGGGGGGGGAACAGGATGCGGAGAGCGCCGTCGAGGAGCGCAGGGTCGCGGAAGCGATAGCCCAGGCTGAGCTGAACTGTCTCTCGGACCGCGTCGAGATCGGACGGGGGTGTTCCGGGTGTCTCCATATGTGGTGGACGCTACCACGCTGCCGGGCCGAGGGTCAACCCGCATGCGCGCTATGGGAGGGGAAGCCGGGGCGGGCACGCGGATTCTCGATCCGGATTCCGATTGACGCCAAGAAACAAGATGGTATAGAAAGTAGACCAAATCACGGTCGCGCATAACCGTCGGGGTTACCTGCTCCCGGGTTGGCCGGTGCTTGCTCCCGACCAATCCCACCGAGGTTCCCCCAGGTCTTTCACTATTGGTTTTTGCGCGCTCAGCGCAAAAACCAGGGAGGTGAACCATGCCGGAAGAGGATCTGAGGGCGGAGCTGGAACGTCTGAAGGCGGAGAACGCGGCGCTCAAGGCGCGAACGAGTCGGGGCACGTCGATCCGGGTGAGCGAGAAGGGAGCGGTCTCGATCTACGGCTTGGGCCGTTTCCCCGTCACGCTCTACAAGGAGCAGTGGCTGAAGCTCCTGGGCATGGCGGAGGAGATCAAGGCCTTCATCGCCGAGAACGAAGGCCGCCTGAAGACGAAGAGCTAGCCGGGCGAAATCCCCCCTCGCCCCCCTTTGGTAAAGGGGGGAGGGGGGGATTTGCTCGAACGCTGCCAATATTGGGCCTAATGGGCCAGGTGCTCTGGCAGGAACACGAACTTGCGCAGGGCG
This sequence comes from Candidatus Methylomirabilota bacterium, assembly GCA_016209735.1. GTDB lineage: Bacteria > Methylomirabilota > Methylomirabilia > Methylomirabilales > 2-02-FULL-66-22 > 2-02-FULL-66-22. Next base: position 30,225 of record JACQVN010000014.1, on the reverse strand, counting down.
ACCCTGGCCGCGTTCGCCGCCAGGGACTTGCGTGCTATGAGTGTTGTGAGGCGGCCAACCAGGTGTTGTTCTCTTTTCGCGCCGGCATCTGCGTGCTCGGGCGAAACCGTTCGGTGGCGCGTGCGCCATTTGGCGGGGCAACCGCCAGTCGGTTCTCCACGGAGGAGTCGGGCCGGAACCTGGAGGCCACCTGCGCCGCCACCCGCAGAGCCGATTGCTCCAGGGAAGGCGTCGGAACCTTCCCCGTCATTTCGATCCTGACCGGGGCGCCCCTCCAGAACGGAATGTGAACGGTCGGCGTGGCCGAGGAGCTGACCAGACCCGGGGTCTCCAGCAACGCGCCGCTGATTCGCGTTTCGAGGGCGACCGTCTCCTCCTCTCGCTTTCTCCGGACCTCGTTCGCCGTGATGATGGCCGCGAGGACCAGCGTTGTCACGACGATGAAGAGCAGGATCGCCAGGCCCCCGGGCTCCCCGGGAATCCGGGTCGACACGTCTGCGGCCGGCAGCGCCAGGAGCGGAGTCGAGGGCGGGTTCACCCTTTGTGCTTGTGCACGCACCAGGGCGGGAACCAATCCCAGAAAAAGAATCACGGGTTGCCACCAGCACCACCTCTTTTTCCTCATGAAGATGCCTCCTTCCCTGCTGTCTCCCATTCAATTCACCGTAGGGGCGTACCCAGTGGCTGCCCATTGCCGTCGCACTCTCGACAAGCCACTGTGCCGTTGCTGCGACCCCTGCGCTCTCCCTTGATCTCCTGTACCTCACGAGGCCACCGGTTGGGCACGCCAGCAACTCATCCGTATCGTCGTGTCGCGGGTCGCCGTCCGGCACCACTCTCCACTCGCCGAACTGTTACCAGAATGAAGAACATGCAGCGCATGTGCCACTTGCGGGAAGCAACATAACTTATTTAAAACACGCAATTCTATAGAAATGAGATCGAACGAGGCGTGTATGGTTACGCAATGGACTGCGTAACGGTGGACAGTGGTGTGTAGAATTGGACGGCCGACGTCTACGGGATTCCGAAGCGTTTCAGGCGGGTGTGGAGCTGCGTCCGGGTGATCCCGAGGAGGGCCGCAGCACGCGTCTTGTTGCCGTGGGTGTTGTCCAGGGCGGCGAGGATGGCGTGCCGCTCCAACTCGGCGAGGGATTGCGGTTCGGCCTTGCTCTCGGAACCCCCGTCGCTTGGCCGCTGCTCCCCCACCCCGCCCAGACCCAAATAGGCCGGCGTGAGGACGCCCCCTTCCGCGAGGATGAGGGCGCGCTCGATGGCGTTCTCGAGTTCCCGGGTGTTGCCGGGCCATCGGTAGGCCAGCAGCGCGTCCTGCGCTTCGGGGCTGAGCCTCGACTCGCTCTTCCCCAGGCGCTCGCCGATCTCCCACACGAAGTGGCGCGCCAGCAAGAGCACGTCGTCGCCCCGCTCCCGCAGCGGTGGCAGATGGACGCTGAAGACGTTGAGGCGGTAGAACAGGTCCTCGCGAAACGTGCCGTCTGACACGGCCCGCGGCAGATCGCGGTTCGTGGCGGCGATGAGGCGGACGTCGGCCCGGAGGGTCGCGGTCCCTCCGACGCGTTGGAATTCGTGCTCCTGGAGGACGCGGAGGAGCTTGGCCTGGACGCTGGGCGGCAGCTCGGCCACCTCGTCCAGGAAGAGCGTTCCCCCGGCGGCCAGCTCGAAGCGGCCGGGTTTCTGCCGGTCGGCGCCGGTGAAGGCGCCGCGCTCGTGGCCGAACAGCTCCGACTCCACCAGCGTCTCGGAAAGCGCCGCGCAGTTGAGGGCCACATAGGGGCCCTCGGCGCGCGGGCTGCCATGGTGAATGGCCCGGGCGACCAGCTCCTTCCCGGTCCCGCTCTCCCCGGTGAGCAGGACCGTCGTCTCGGTGGGCGCCACCTTGGCCGCGCGCTCCAGGGCCTCCCGGAAGACCGCCGCCGTCCCGAGGATCCGGTCGAAGCCGTACCGCTCGTCCAGTTTCTGCCGGAGCGTGACGAGCCGCTCCTCCAGTTGGCGGGCGCGCCCCTCCACACGGGCGCGCCCCTCTCGCTCCTCGGCGAGCCGTTGGTGCTGGAGCGCCACCACGACCTGCGCCGCTATGGCGCTGGCGATCTCCACGTCTGTCGTGTTGAACCAGTTGGGCTGCCGCTTGCCGAAGAACAGGTACCCGATCACCTGCTCGAAAGTCCGGAGGGGGACGAGGAGGTTCGAGCGGCTCCCACCCTCCATGATGCCGCGATCCCCGGGGCGCCCGCGGTCGAGCTCCGCCAGCGTGTCGCGAATCAGCACCGGCTCCCCCGCCTCGAGGCGGGGGAAGAAGGACAGGTGGTCCAGGGGGATCCGGTCCGGGAAGGGCACCCCGTAGGCGTCGTTCACCTGGCGCACGATCTCCAGGTCCCGCCCGCTCGCCCCGAGGACCCTGGCCCCCATGACGTCGAAATCCAGGTGCGGCCGCACGGCCTCCGCCAGTTGGTCGAAGCGCTCCTTGATGTCCAGGCTGGCGCCGAAGACGCGGGCAAGGTCCGAGAGGGCGGCCAGCCGACGCCGGCGGCGCCGTTCGCGGTGGAGAAGGACGACGTTCTCGATGAAGGGCGCGATCAGGTCCGCTACTTGCTGGAGGGTTCGGAGGTGATCCTCGGTGTAGCGGCCCGGCTCATAACTCGTCGCGGAGAGGGTTCCCATGATTCGGCCACGACTCGTCATGGGAACCGCCAACCGCGAGCGGAGCCCGGACTGAAGCACCTTCGACAGCACGCCGCCCGCCCGGCCGAACCGGGCATCATTCTGGATGTCGGCGACGAGCATGGGCTCGTCCGCCAGCACGGAGCTCAAGAGCTGCTCGCCAGGGTCGTAGTGACCCGCCGCGTCGAAGTCGATGGTGTAGTGCCCCACATGGACCAGGGGGCCGCGCCGGGCATACTCGGCAAAAACGGAGAGCCGCCCGCCCTCCTCGAGGTGGGAGATCATGAGCCGGTCGTGCGGTACCAGCCGCTCCACGGGCGCGGAGAACTCCGCCAGGAACCGCTGGGGATCGAAGGCCTCCTGCAGCGAGTGCCCGATCGCGGTCAAAGACGCCAGGAGATCGGCGAGTCCAACGTCCATTCTGCCTCCACGGTGAGGGGCCGAAGACCATCCGGCGCCCCTTCGCGCCGGCCGTTGCCGGGTCGCATGCTTCGCGCCGAGCCCAGACCTGGATCGGTGAAGCGGGAGTGAGGTGCAGGGCGGTCCGCTCGACGCGTTTGTCGTCGGAGGAGGGGATTATATGTCCATTGTCCGCCCGCTGCAATTCTGGAAAGGCCGCCGCCCGACTGGACAAACAGGACACGGCGGAGCTGGACTGGGCGCTCACGCTCGTGCGGTCGGACCTCACCCTCGGCGTGTGAACAGCCATCCGAGTCCACCCTTCATCGTTTCACCGGGAACCCGTTTTGGGCCGGCCGCCTCGCGCCTCACCCCGCCTGCAACTCCGCCAGCGCCGCCCGGAAGAGGGCCACGCCGGCCTCGATCACGCCGACCGCGGGGGCGAAGGAGAATCGGATGTGCCTCTCCCCCCGGGCGCCGAACTCGGTGCCGGGCCGGACGGCCAGCCCCCGCGCGTAGAGGTACTGCATCATCGCCAGGGCGGCCAGCCCCGCCCGCTGGGAGATACTGCGCGGGGCACCCAGGACCGACCGGTTCGTGGTCCGGAGAGGAAGCAGTGATCGGACGATGGGCGGAGGGCCCGTCCGGGAACCGCTCGAACGGTGAAAGCGGCAGGGCAGCGCCCCGCTGCCCTGCCGCCCCGCCCTCCGTCAGGGTAGGCCGGGTATTGCCTGCATTGTGCACCGCCGTTCGATCTATCCCACCAGGTGGTGCAAGGAATTGGTTCGTGCGCACGCGGCGCAAAAACCAGGCACTAGCCGCCCAGGGCCGCCAGGGCCTTCGGGACGTTGGAGACCGTCAGGACAACCGCCGCCGGTCCCGTGGCGATGGCGGAGGCGTACACCCCCTTGATGTTCACCTTGGCTCGGGCCAGTTTTCCCGCCGCCTCGGCCAGCGCGCCCGGTCGATTCTCCAGGGACACGGCGACCGCATCCTCGTGTCCGCAGCGGATCTTGGCCTCCTTCAACGCCGCCTCCGCTTTGGCCGGGTCAGAGACAAGGAGGCGGATCTTTCCGCGGCCGGCCGTCTCTACGGCGCAGATGCCCTCGATGTTGACCCCCGCTTTGCCCAGGATTCCCGCCACGTTTGCCAGCACGCCAGGCTTGCTCTGCAGGTTCAGGACGAGATGGGTAACCTTCGCCATGTGTCTGCCCTCCTCTCTTGGGGGTAGCGCTCTTTGCTACCCATTTCACTGAAAAAAGCCCGTGTCGCCTTAAACGCCCATCGCCGGGGCCGTGATCCAGCGATGGGTTCGGGTTGAACCACCTCCGGAACTTCGAGGTTCGCGACGGTTCGGGTCACCTCCGGCGGAGCATGGAATAGATCCGAGGGTACCAGGGACCGATGGACCCGACAGGTGGGCAAGGTGGTGCCGCGGCCACAGGCGGAGTGCATCCCGCGCAAGGGGGAAATACACCGCGACTCTCCATGGCGTCTCCTCTTGCCGGCGGATGACTCGCCAAAAAGCTGATACCACGATTTGCTCGGAAGGGCAAGGGGCATCGAGACGGAGCTTTTCCATTGACGCCTGCCCGTCGTTCGTGCTAACAGACGCTCCGGCAATGCCTGGCCTCCGTTCCCCCCCCAGACGGGAGGCGCCCGATGCTCGCCAAGGTCTGGTCCAGCGCGGTCCTCGGCGTGGATGCCTACCTGGTGGCGGTCGAGGTGGACATCGCCCTCGGCCTCCCCACCTTCAACACGGTCGGCCTGCCCGACATGGCCGTGAAGGAGAGCCGGGACCGGGTGAAGGCCGCCATCAAGAACTCCGGCTTCGACTTTCCCGCCAAGCGGATCACGGTCAACCTCGCCCCCGCGGACATCAAGAAAGAGGGCGCGGCCTTCGACCTGCCCACGGCCGTGGGCATCCTGGCGGCGCAGGAGATGATCCGGCCCGACCGGCTGCCCCGCCTCGCCATCCTGGGCGAGCTCTCCCTGGACGGCTCGGTGCGGCCGATCCGGGGCACCCTGTGCATGGCCGTGGCCGCCAAGGAGGCCGGCCTGGACGGGATCATCGTCCCGGCCGAAAATGCCGCCGAGGCCGCGGTGGTGGAGGGGATGCCGGTCCTCGGCGTGGCGAGCCTGCTGCAGACCCTGGCCCTGCTCAACGATGAGCAGCCGCTCGCGCCGACCCGCATCGACCTGGAGGCTGCCTTCGCCCAATCGGCGGACTACCAGGTGGACTTTTCCGACGTCAAGGGCCAGGAGCACGCCAAGCGGGCCCTGGAGGTGGCGGCGGCCGGGGGGCACAACATTCTGCTCATCGGCCCCCCCGGCTCGGGGAAAACCATGCTGGCACGCCGCCTGCCCACCATCCTCCCGAACCTGTCGCTGGAGGAGGCCATCTCCACCACCAAGGTCCACTCGATTTGCGGCCTGCTCCCGCCCCGGCAGGCCCTCCTGGCCACGCGGCCATTCCGGGCGCCGCACCACACCATCTCGGACGCCGGCCTCATCGGGGGCGGGAACATCCCCCGGCCGGGGGAGGTGAGCCTGGCCCACCACGGGGTTCTCTTCCTGGACGAGCTGCCCGAATTCAAGCGGCATGTGCTGGAGGTGCTGCGGCAGCCCCTGGAGGACGGGCAGGTGACCATCGCGCGCGCCCTCTCCTCGCTCACCTACCCGGCTCGGTTCATGCTCGCGGCGGCCATGAACCCGTGCCCATGCGGCTACGCCACCGATCCCACCAAGGAGTGCTCCTGCACGCCGCTTCAGATCCAGCGATACCTGGCCCGCATCTCTGGGCCGCTCTTGGACCGAATCGACATCCACATCGACGTGCCGCCGGTCAAGCAGCGGGAGCTGACCGGCGAGCCGTCGGGCGAGCCCTCGGCAGCCATTCGGGAGCGGGTGCGCTGTGCCCGCCAGCTCCAGCAGGAGCGATTCCGCCGCAGCAAGATCTACTGCAATGCCCACATGAGCACCAGGCAGATCCGACGATTCTGCCAGGTGGACGGCGAGGCCAGGAGCCTCCTGGAGCGGGCCATGGACCGCCTGGGCCTCTCGGCCCGCGCCTACGACCGGATCCTCAAGGTGGGGCGGACGATCGCCGACCTGGCGGGGGTGGAGGGCATCCAGGCCGAGCAAGTGGCCGAAGCCATCCAGTACCGCTCGCTGGACCGCGGCCCTCGCCGTTAGCCCGCCGGGAATCGCCTCGGGGAAGCTCTGCGACAAAGAGGTGGCGGGAAAAGGAGTTGACGTGCTATGGTCAATACGCGTGACGGGCAAGAAGAACCAGCGGGCCGTGCGTCCCCCCAGGAGGGGGAGGTGAGTGAGTCTGGTCTCCAGCGTCAGAAGGCGCCACCATCCGAGAGTGCGCAGGTTCCCCGCCGGTTCCCCCGGCGCAGGGCGGTGATTCCCGTTCGCGCCGCCCTCATCCATGCCTGGCAGGTTTCCTTCGGCCGTGCCTTCGCCGGATCCCTGCTCAATGTGAGCCGTAGTGGGGCGGCGCTCAGGCTCCGGGGCGTCTCTCTCCCCCCGCGCACGCGGCTACAGATTTGGCTCCCCGGCGCGACGATCGCGTCCCGGTTGGCGGCCGAAGTGGTGTGGACATCGCTTCTGCCCGGAGAATCTTCGGACCGGGCCATATACGGTCTTCGCTGGGTCGAGGAGCTTTCCCAGGTGTGCCTCGACTCCCTCGGCGACATCCTCGGGCCGGAACGGGCGTGAGACTCTTTCGGCCGGGCAGATAACGCGGTCCGCCATGGCCCATGTCCAGCGGAAATCCGCCACGACCGGCGCCGAAGGCGTGAAGTTCCTGGCCGGCAACCGCAAGGCCCGCCACGACTACCATATCGAGGAGACTTTCGAGGCCGGCATCGTCCTCCAGGGAAACGAGGTCAAGTCCATCCGGCAGGGGCGGGCCAACCTGCGCGATGGGTATGCCGCCTTCGAGCGCGGGGAATTGTTTCTGCGGAACTGCCACGTCAGCCCGTACGAGCAGGCCGGGAGATTCCACGCCGATCCGCTCAGGCCGCGGAAGCTCCTGATGCGCCGAGAGCAGCTCCGGCGCCTCATCGGCAAGGTGGAGGAGAAGGGTCTGACCCTCGTGCCGCTGAGCTTGTACCTGAAGGGGCCCTACGTGAAGGTGTCGCTGGGGCTGGCGCGCGGGAAGAAGGCATACGACCGCCGGGAGGATATCAAGGCCCGGGAAGCCGAGCGAGAGGTGGCGCGGGCCTCGCGGGGACGCGCCGACCGGTACGAGGCCTGATTTCAGATTTTCGATTTGCGATGTGCGATTTCAGATTTCGGGATGCGATTGAATCAGGCAAGCCTTCAATCTGCAATCGCAAATGGCAAGTTCCGCCCGGGGGCCAGATGAAGATCGCGGTGTTTCCAAGCGCCGCGGAGATGTCCCGCACCGCCGCCGAGAGCGCGGCGGAGATCCTGCGAACCGCCATCCGCGAGAAGGGCCGGGCCGCCTTCGTCGCCGCCACGGGGGCGTCCCAGTTCGCTTTCTTGGAGCATCTCACCGCGGCGCAGGGCATCCCCTGGGAGCGGATCACCATGTTCCACCTGGACGAGTACATCGACATGCCGGCGAGCCACCCGGCCAGCTTCCGCCGCTACCTCCGCGAGCGGTTGACCGGCAAGGTGCCCATCGGGACGGTCCACTTCATTACGGGCGATGCGCCCGACCTGGCCGCGGAGATCCGACGGCTGAATGCCATCATCGCCGCGACGCCGGTGGATGCCGCCTTCGTGGGGATCGGGGAGAACGGCCACCTGGCCTTCAACGATCCCCCCGCCGACTTCGCCACCGAGATGCCCTTCATCGTGGTGCCGCTGGACGAGGCCTGCCGGCGGCAGCAGATGGGCGAAGGCTGGTTCAAGACCCTGGACCACGTCCCGCGCCTGGCCGTCTCCATGAGCATCAGACAGATCCTGAAGGCGGCCCACATCGTCGGCACGGTCCCGGATCAACGCAAGGCCAAAGCGGTCCAGGCTTGCCTGGAAGGCCAGATCAGCCCTCTCTTCCCGGCCTCGGTCCTCCGCACCCACCCGCGCTGCCACCTCTTCCTGGACGCCGCCTCGGCCTCGTTGCTCAAGAAAGAAACCCTGACCCGAGAATAGGGACCATCGGGGTTGCCGCCTTTCGGCTTGGTCGTTGTTTACTCCGAACCAATCCCATAGGGGTTCCGATGCCTTTCAGTTTTGGTTTTTGCGCGCTCAGCGCAAAAACCAGGTCATTTTCACACGGCCAGGGGGCAGTCGGGGCGGCCGAGGGTCTCTTCCAGCCAGCGGGCCACGCGAAGCAGGCGGCTGTCCTGCCCGGCGCGCCCGACCACCTGCACGCCGATGGGCAGGCCGGTCGCACCGGTGAGGAGCGGCACGGTCACGGCCGGGACGCCACAGAGCGTCCAGGTCGTGCAGAAGATCGGGCTTCCGGTCGATGCCAGCCCGGCGGGAGCCTCGCCGGTCGTGGCGGGAGTGATCCAGCCGTCGAAGGGGGCGAGGAGGGCGTCCAGGTTGGCCTTGAGCCCGGCGGATCGGCTGAGGGCCTGCCGGTAGTCCGCCGCGGTCGTCTTCTGACCCCCCTCGATCATCGTCCGGAGCATGGGGCTGAGCCGGTCGGCGCCCCGGGCATACTCCGCGGCGAAACTGACGGCAAAATCCGCCTCCATGATCGTGCGGTGGATGGATGCGGCCTCGCTGAAGGGGGGCGGCAGTTGCACCTCCTCCACGGCTCCTCCCAGGCGCCCCGCCAGGGCCGCCAACGCAGACTGCGCATCGGGTGCGGCCTGCTCCCAGTAGGGCGACCTCACGAAACCGAGGCGGGGCCGGGTCGGGAGATCCTGGCGGAGCGCCTCCAGGAGTTCTCGGCGGCCACCCGGCCGCATCGCGGGATCCCGCGGGTCGAAGGCCATCAAGGGCTCGGCCAGGAGGGCCGCGTCTTCGAGCGTGTCTGCGAACAGCCCGACTTGGTCCAGGGGAGGAGACTGCCGGAGCATTCCGTGCCGCGAGATGCAGCCGTATGTCGGCTTGTAGCCCACCACGCCGCAGTAGGCCGCCGGGCGGATGACCGACCCGTTGGTCTGGCTGCCGACCGCCAGCGGCGCCATGCCGGCAGCCACGGCTGCGGCGGAGCCGCTGGATGAGCCGCCCGGCGAGTGGCCGGGATTGCGGGGGTTCCGGGTCTTGCCAGGGGAGTAGACGGCAAGTTCGGTGGTGACCGTCTTGCCCAGGATAACGGCCCCGGCCCGCCGGAGGGATGCCACCACGGCCGCATCCTCGGTCGGTCGTCGTCCGGCGTGCAGCGGGGTGCCGTTCTCGGTGGGCATGTCGGCGGTGTCGATGATGTCCTTCACCCCGACGGGCAGTCCGTGCAGCGGACCGAGGGGCTTCCCCGCACCTCGCGCCGCGTCGGCGGCCCTGGCCTCGTCGAGAGCCCGCTCCGGATCGAGGAACGCCCACGCCCCGACCGTCCCCTCGATGGCCGCGATCCGCGCGAGGCAGGCCGCAGTGTAGGCCTCGGACGTCAGTTCTCCGCGGCGAATTGCCCCCTCCGCCTCCGTGGCCGTGCAGTGACCCATTGGTTTCATGCGGTAAGAACCCTCCTCCTCTAACAGGTTGCTGAAAAACCCTCCGCTCGCCCTTCGACGGGCTCAGGGCGAGCGGGGGTTGGCTTGAAATCATTGACGTGTTTCCTTTCATGCTGAGTCCTGAGCTTGTCGAAGGATCGAAGCATGAACATGCCTTTTTCAGCAGCCTGCTTAGCCCAAATCATCCGCCAACGGGTTCGCGAATGATTTGGGCTACTTGCCGGGCGCGGGGAGGGGCAGGTTGAGCAGGATGCCGGGCCCGCCGCTCCCGGTCCCCATGGAGAACTGCGGGAGCTTGCCGTCCCACTTCTCCAGATACCGCTGCTGGATGAGGGTCGACGTGAGGGAGGCGGCCACCTTCTGGTTGTACTTCGCCTGATGACGCTGGATGCGGGTGTTCATCTCCACCACGTCGTGCAGCGGATTGACCAGGTTGATGCCCTCGGGCAGGCCGAGCGGTTGCACCTTGCCGAACGGCAAGCCGTCTGTCCAGCCGAGAAGCGCGGCGGCCGATCGCCCCCGCCCGGGACGGATTCGATGAGGCCGCCCGAGTTGCTGAAACAGAAGCGTGCATGCGTCGGGATCGTCCTAGGCGCGTAGTTCGTCGCTCCTGGCCGGACTGACCCCCGCCGCCCGCATCTCGGCGAGCGCCCCCTCGGAATCCCCGGGCTTCACCTCGACGGCGCGGATGGCGTCCGTGAGCAGGACGACCTCGAAGCCAGCCCGTCGGCCGTCCAGGGCGGTGGCCTTGACGCAGTAATCCGTGGCCAGGCCGCAGACGAACAGCCGGCGTATGCCCGCGGCGGTGAGCCGGGCCGCCAGTTCAGTCCCCTGAAAGCCCGAGTACGCTTCCATCTCCCTGGTCGTTGCCTTGTCCACGATCCACCGGATGCGGCCGACATCCAGGTCCGGATGGAAGGCCGCGCCGGGGGTGCCGGCCACGCAGTGGACGGGCCAGATGCCGCCCTGGGGGATGAAAGAGCAGTGGGCCGGCGGGTGCCAATCTCGGGTGGCCACCGTCAGCCAGGGGACCACGGCCAGGGCCCGGTTCGCCCCGGGGACTACCGCATCTCCATTCGGCACGGGCAGCGCGCCTCCCGGGCAGAAGTCCCGCTGGACGTCGACCACAATCAGCGCATCCGCCTGGGGATCGATGTGAAATGACATGGCCTGGCTCCTGCCGTGAGGGTACGGCGGTACGACGGTACGACAGTACGACGGTACGAGGGCACGAAAGCAGGGCAGTACGGCGGGAGGTGGGTTCGGCAGTACGACAGTACGGCGGGTTCGATAGCGGATGTAATTATCATGCGGATTGTCTCGTGCCCGGGCGTGACCGTCTTCGGTCGGGCCGTCGGTTGGTGAGTTGGTTTTCAAGGCTGGCCAGACTGCCTGTGACCAGTTTGCCGACGGTCTCGGCTTGGTCGTAAGTCTCCCGGAACTGGCCCCTGGTAATGTAGCCCTGATCGATGGCCACATACAGATGGCTCTGGACTTCCTTACAGGATCCGAGGGCAATGTCGAGAAAACGGCGCTTGTCCTCGAAGGAATACCGCCCGAAGGCTTCAGCGATATTGGACATTGGCGAAACGGCGGAGCTTCGGAGCTGCCAGCGAAGGTCGCGGTCTGCCTCGAATGCCTCGCCCTTGGTCAATTGGTAGACCATACGTGCAAGAGTACGAGCCGCCTGCCAGGATATTAGATCTTCAAACCGTCTGATTCCCGCCATCTTCTCGTCTCTTCCATCCGTACTGCCGTACCGCCGTACTGCCGAACCGCCGGACTCTTATCCCACTCGCCTCCGCATTTCCTCAACCGCTGCCCGGGGATCGGCCGCGCCGAAGATGGCGGATCCGGCCACCAGGATTGTGGCGCCGGCGGCGGCCACCTCGCGACAGTTCTCCAGTTTGATGCCCCCGTCCACTTCCAGCTCCGGCGGCGACGGCAGGGCGCGAACACGTTGCGCCAGCTCTGCGATCTTCCCCAGGGCGGCGGGGATGAATCGCTGCCCGCCGAACCCCGGATTCACCGACATGACCAACACCAGATCCACGTCGGGGAGCACGTAATCCAGCGCGGCCAAGGGAGTGGCGGGATTCAGCGACACGCCGACCTTGGGGCCTGCCTCGCGGATCTGCTGGAGGGTGCGGTGGAGGTGGGGGCACGTCTCGACGTGCACGGTGAGGGAGGCGGCCCCGGCCCGGGCGAAGGCGGCAATGTACCGCTCCGGCGCTTCAATCATCAGGTGGACATCCAGAGGGAGGCGGGTGCGCTTCCGCATGGCCTCGACGACCAGCGGGCCAACGGTGATGTTGGGTACGAAGTGTCCATCCATCACGTCGACGTGCAGGAGGTCCGCCGCGGTTTCCACCTTGGCGATCTCTTCCGCCAGACTGGCGAAGTCCGCCGAGAGGACCGACGGAGCGATCTTGACGACTTTTTCGCCTCCCTGTCCCCACATAAATCCCCCCAATCCGAGATTCTTCCGCTGCCATGACGCCAAGGCAGCGGAATGCAAAATGGAAAATGAAAAATTGAAAACCGGTCAACAGGAGCCCCATCGGCCGCTGACCGGTTCTTCATTGTCCGTTTTGCATTTTGCGTTCCCCCGTGTGCTGGCGTCTCACTCGCCGATGGTGAGCTCGACCTGCCCGCCCACTCGCACCTTGCCGCCAGGAGCAGGCTCCTGGGCGATCACGTGACCCTGCGCTGAGGCCTCCTGCCGGAAGCTCACGCGGGCTTCCACCTGGAGCTCCTTCAAGAGGTTCAGCGCCGTGACCATTTCCCGGCCCCGCAGATCGGGGACGACCACGAGGTTGTCGAGGGGGCCGATGCTCCCCAACAGGACGATGCGATTCCCCCGCACGGCGGGAGCGCCAGGGGCGGGGTCTTGACCGATGACCACCTCCCGGGGATGGGCGTCGGAGTGGATCTGGATGACGCCGCCCACCGTGAGGCCGGCCTCCATCAGGGTGCGCTGCGCCTGGGGTAGCTCTTGGCCCCGGACATCCGGGACGGCCAACTGGTCGCTGCCGCGGCTCCGGATGAGACGCACCTCGCTCCCGATCTTCAACCGGCTGCCCCCGGCGGGCCGCTGGCTGGTCACGTGGCCCTTGGGGAGGTGGCTGCTGAACTCCTCGGCGATGATGCGGGGCGTGAGGCCCGCCTCTTTGAGGATCTCGCCGGCCGCCACGGACTCCACGCCGATGACCCGCGGGACACCCACGAGGTCCGGCTCCACGGAGAGGAGCATGGCCACGTATCCGGAGAGCACCCCCAGGGCCAGGAGACCCGTGAGAATGGCGGTCCCCTTGAGCAGGCGCCGGAGCGCCTGTTTCGTGCGAGACGGTGGGCGTGCGGACCGGGATCTCAGCATGTTCGGGTGAGGCGCGCGATGAAGAAGCCGTCCGACCCGTGGATGTGCGGGATGCTCCGCAGGAAGCCCGTCGTCGGGTCGGCCAGCTCTGCCAGGGCCGTGCCGGACTCTGCGGCCGGCGGATCGGCCGGCCGGAACTCACGATGCGTACCCAGGAATCCGGCGATCACCGCCTCCGTTTCCTCCGGCTCAAGGCTGCAGGTACTGTACACCAGAAGTCCGCCCGGCGCCACCGCGCCGGCGACGCCCGCCAACAGCTCGGCCTGGAGGGTGGCGGCACGTGTCACGTCGGCGGGGCGGCGGCGCCACTTGATTTCCGGTCGGCGACGCAAGGTCCCCAGGCCGGTGCAGGGAGCGTCCAGGAGGACGCGAGGGAACTCGCCCGGCAACGATCTCCCCAAGGTCCTGGCGTCCTGGAGTTCCGTCCGGATGAACTCCAAGCCCAGCCGTGCCGCCGCCACGGACAGGCGCCGAATGGCCCGGGGACTCACGTCCACCGCCGTGACGACCCCCTCCCGGCCCACCCGGGCCGCGATGAGCGCACTCTTCCCGCCGCCGCCGGCGCAGGCGTCGAGCACCCGCTGGCCCGGGGCAAGATCGAGGGCCAGCACGGGAAGAATCCCCGCCTCGTCCATGGGGACGAAATGCCCCTCGGCGTATCCCGGCAGGTCTTGCAGAGCGCCCCCTCCGGTCACGTGGAAGATCCCGGGGGCCATGCGGCCGGGGGCGATTTCCCGCCCCGCGCCGCTCAGGGAGCGCCTCAGGCTCTCCGGATCGATGCGTTGCGGGTTGGCAATCACGGTGACCGGGGGAATCTCGTTGTTGGCCGCCATCAACCGGCCGGCCTCTCCGGGGCCGTACCGTGCGATCCACCGTTCGGCGAGCCAGGGCGGGTGCGAGCCCACGCTGGACCAGAAGCCGACCGGATCCTCCGCGGCGGAGGGTTCCGGGAAGGGCGCGCGACGGGCCACTGCCCGGAGGACCGCATTCACAAAGGCGGCGCTCCGGGTGGCGCCGGCGGTGCGACTCAGGCTCACGCTCTCATCGACGGCGGCAAAGGCAGGCACGCGGTCGAGGCAGCAGAGCTGGTAGGCACCGAGGCGGAGGACGTGTCGCACTCGGGGCTCCACCTCGGCCAGCGGTCGATCGAGAACTTGAGCCAGAATCCAGTCCAGCCTGCCGCGCCAGCGCAGCACCCCGTAAACGAGGTGGGTGACCAAGGCGCGGTCCGGCAGGCTCAGCCGGGCCCGGCCCAACCGGGCATCCAGCAGTAGGTTGGCATAGGCCTCTGTGGCTTCCACGCGCCGGAGAACCTCGAAGGCGATACCCCGCGCCGTCGCCGGTCCCGCCTGCCGTGAGCCATCAGCCATGCGCCCCATTGCTATCCCATTGTGAGCGTTAAACGTTGAACGTGCGGGAAGACGGACCATGGACCATCGACCATGGACGATAAGAACCGCACAGAGCAAAGCGCACAGCGCACGGCGCATGGCGTGGGGGGCGGGGAGCGGGTGAGACGGTCCCCAGTTCTTGTGGACCATGGTCCACCGTCCATGGTCGGTGTTCCCATCGTCCGTTCCCCCGTCCCAATTCTTATGGTCCACCGTCCATGGTCCATAGTCCGTCTCCCCATCGTCCCCCTTCTCAGATGCAAGGCATCCCCTCGACCAGACGCCGTCCTCGGGCATATTCGCTCCCGCTCATCCGCCGCTTGCCTTCAGGCTGGACCTCCAGCAGGGCCAGGGCGCCCGCAGCGGGAATCCCCCCGGGTCCGCCGACGGTCCCGATGACCAGACCGTCGCCGTCCACGCATATGACTGTTCCGGCCTTGCCTGCCCCGTCCGCCGCCGCCGCCCGCAGCACCTTGAGGCGCCGCCCGCTCGCCCCGCGGAGGTAGGCCCCGGGGGCAGGCGAGAGTCCCCGGATCCGGTTGACCAGATCGGCGGGGCTCTGCGACAGATCCAATTGACAGTCCCGATCGCCGATCTTCGGGGCGAAGGTCGCTTCGACCTCGTCTTGCGGCCGCCAGGAATCCTCATGGCGGGCGATGAGCGAGAGGGCCTCCGCCAAGGCGTCGGCGCCGAGGAGAGCCAGCCGGTCGTGGAGCGTCCCCGCCTCGTCCTCCGGCAGGATGGGGCAGGCGCGGCGCAGCAACACGGCGCCGGAATCCATGCCGGCCTCGACCCGCATGATGGTCACTCCCGTTTCTCGCTCCCCCCGAATGATCGCCCAGTTGATGGGGGCCGCCCCGCGATACTTCGGCAGCAGGGACGCGTGGACGTTCACGGCGCCCATGGGCGGGAGCTCCCGGATGGCCCGGGGGAGGAACTGGCCGAAGGCGACCACGACGATCAGCTCGGGGGCGGCCGCGCGGAGCGTGGCGAGGGTGGGCGGATCGGCGAGGCGGTGAGGCTGCAGCAGGGGGAGGCCATGGCGCGTCGCCGCCACCTTCACCGGCGGGGAGGCGAAGGACTGCCCCCGGCCCGCCGGCCGATCCGGCTGCGTGACCACCAGAGGGAGGCTGTGCCCGTCGGCCAGCAGCCGTTCCAGCGCGGGCACGGCAAAGGCTGGGCTTCCCATGAACACCAGTCGCATGGAATGGACTCAATGAAAAAGTGAAAACCGACAACCGACAAGTGAAATCCGACTACAGACCCCCAATCGATGAATCGACTTGTTGACTAATTCACCAAGACAGTGGCGCCCCATTGGGATTTGGTCATTGGTTCATTGGTCATTAATCCCTGCGGCGAGTCGCCGCAGGGATTCCTCCATCCGCCGCCGGTGACTGCCGGCCCAGTAGATCCGCTGACAGCCGGGGCAGGCCCAGAAGGCCTCGTGGTGACTCCAGACGAATTCGGGCACCCGTCCCGCCACGCTCTCCCTGTCCCTCTCCGTCAGGGGGAGATTACAGCGCGGGCAGCGCCGGGCGGGCAGGCGGGACGGCTGCAGGCCGAAGGCCCGGACAACCTGCCGCAATTGCTCCGCCACGCGGTCGCTGGTAATGGTCAGGTGGGGCGGCAGCCGGCGACGCCTGAGCAGCCGCGCGTCCCGGGTCAGCAAGATGCGATCTTCCCGCCAAGCCTGGTCGAGGAGGGCGCGATCCTCCCCCCGAAAGTATGCCGCGTCACACCCCAGGATCCGCAGCCAGGTGGCCAGTCGGCCCAGCATGGTGTCCACGAGAAAGCGCGGCGGCTCGGCAGCCGGATTGGCGGCATGATCGCCGGACATGGCCGCATGCTAACACATTCCCCCCCGCCTTGTCAGGCCGGACCTGACGGCCATTTCACGCCGCCGATCTCCCCCGAACGCGAGAAACAGCTTCGCCCGGGTTGGCGCAACCCAGGTGAGCCTTGCGGACCGGCGCTTGCCCGAGTATCCTCCGCCCCGTTCCATCGTCCGCCTGTGGCAGCGGGAAAACCTTCCCGCCGCGACGCAATGAGGTTGAGCCGCAACGCCCTGAGGGGTAGGATACTCGAAATCTGCAAGCCGAGGCGCCTCGCCGCCGGGGCGTCGAATGGTCGGCTTTCCGCTCCGGAGAGGGTTCGGCCTTTACAGGGGGGCCAAGGCTTGGATACACTATCCCGGGTTGGAGGCTAGGCAGATGTGGCCGCGGATGCTCACCCTCGGACTCCGAGGGAAAATGCTCGCCATGATGTTCGGGTTGCTGATGCTGATCCTGGCAACCCTCTTTCTGCTCTACTGGCGAGCCGAGATCCAGCTCATTTCCCAGGTCGAGCGGCATACGACCGATCTGAGCACGGCCATCCAGATCAGTGTGGAGCAGCTCACCTCCCGGGGCCGCACGACGGAAGCGCGGCTGAACGACTACGTGCAGCGGCTCCAGCGGCGCGGCGTCCGGGAGATCTCGATCGTGAGCAACGAGGAGGAGGTGATCGCCTCGTCCAACCCCCGGCGGGTCGGAGTCCGGGTGGACCCCAGGCGGAAGGACCTTCTGATCACGGCCCGGTTGGGGGAGGGGACTCCCACCCGCGACTTCCCGCAGCGGACCTACAACCTGATTGTGCCGATCGTCGTGAATAACCAGCGAAGCGGGTACATTCTGATCAGCATGATCCTGGACGATTTCGCGGAGCTGTCCCGGATCAACTTCCTGAAGCGACTGGTGGCCACGGTCCTGGTCTTCGGCGTCGGAATGGGTGGCGCCGTCGTCCTGGCCTGGACCTACCACAAGCCGATCTTCCGCGTCGTCGAAGCCGCCCAGCGCGTCGCCCAGGGGCATCTCGAAGAGCGGCTGCCGGTGAACCGGCGGGACGAGATCGGCGAGCTGAATCGGAGCTTCAACGAGATGGTGGACGGTTTGCGGCAGAAAGTGGACCTGGAGGCGCGTCTGCACAGGGCGGAGCGGCTATCGGCCATTGCCCATCTCGCCTCGGGCATCGCCCACGAGGTCCGGAACCCGCTGAGCACCATCAGCATGACCATCGGCCATCTGGCGGCCCAGCATGCACCCCGCGAGCCGGAGGCCCGCGAGGAGTTCCAGCGCCTCACGTCCATGATGATGGGTGAGATCGGGCGGCTGAACGAGATGATCGAGACCTTCCTCAAGTACGGCAAGCCCCTCAAGCTGGAGCGCCGCGCCTGCAACCTGTCGACCCTCTTGGACGAGGTCATGGAGACGGCGGCGCCCCGCGCCGCCGCACAGCGAGTCCGGCTGCGCCGGACCGCCGAGGAGGGTCTCCCCCCACTGTGGGCGGACCCGGTACACTTGAAGACCTGCTTCGTGAACCTTGCGTTGAACGCCCTGCAGGCCATGCCGGAGGGGGGCGAGCTGTCGGTGGCGACGCGACGGGGCACAGCGCACAGCGCACAGGGCACGGGGCATAGCGCACGGCGCACGGCGCACGGCGCACAGGGCGAGAGGGATGGGGGCCAGGGGCCAGGGGCCGGGGGGCCGGGGGACGCTTTGCAATCGTCATTCGTCATTCGTCATTCGTCAATCCCCGACCCCCGACCTCTGCCATCCACCGACTGGGTTGAGGTGGAGCTGCGCGACACCGGGATTGGGATCTCCGAGGAGAATCTGGGCAAGATCTTCGAGCCGTACTTCACGACCAAGGAGGTGGGGATCGGCCTGGGCCTGGCCCTGACCAGGAAGATCATCGAGGAGCACGGCGGCGAGATCTCCCTCACCAGCACCCCCGGAAAGGGCACGGTGGCCTGCGTGCGCCTTCCGGCAGGAGTACCCGGGGAATGAGCAAGGGGCAGATCCTGGTGGTGGATGACGAGGCCGCGCAGCGGGAGATCCTCCGCACGATCCTGGGGGCCGACGGCTACCGGGTGGAGTCGGCGGGAAGCGTGGCCGAGGCCGTGGCCCTGAGCGAGGCCACCCGGTTCGACCTGGTGCTCACCGATCTCCGCATGCCGGGCGAGGATGGGATGTCGCTCATCCAGCGGCTTACCCGGGACGACCCTCCCACCCTCGTCATCCTGATGACGGCGTACGGGTCCATGGACTCGGCGGAGCGGGCCCTGGGCCAGGGCGCCTTCGATTACCTCACGAAGCCACTCAACCGCGAGGACTTGCTTCACACGGTCAGCCGGGCTTTCGAGCGGATCCGCCTGATCGAGGAGAATCGCCTCCTGCGGCGGCAACTGGAAGAGCGGTTCCGGGTGGAAGGGCTGGTGGGCAGCCACTACCGCCTCCAGGAGGTGTTCGCCAAGATTCACAAGGTGTCCAACAGCACCTCGACCGTGCTGATCACCGGGGAGACCGGCACCGGGAAGGAGCTGATCGCGCGCGCCATCCATCGGAATAGCCCACGCAAGGACCGACCCTTCGTGGCCGTGAGCTGCGCGGCGATTCCCGACAGCCTCATCGAGAGTGAGCTGTTCGGGCACGAGAGGGGGTCGTTCACCGGGGCGATCGGCCGCCACCAAGGCCTCTTCGAGGGCGCGGACCGGAGCACGTTGTTTCTGGACGAGGTGGCCGAGCTGTCCGTCAACATGCAAGCGAAGGTCCTGCGCGCGCTCCAGGAGCGCACCATCCGCCGAGTGGGCGGCCGCGAGGACATCAAGGTGGACGTGCGGATCCTGGCGGCCACCAACAAAGACTTGGAGACCGAGGTCCGCCGGGGGGCGTTCCGAGAGGATCTCTACTACCGGTTGAACGTGGTGACCATCACTGTCCCGCCCCTGCGGGAGCGGAGCACCGATATCCCGCAGTTGGCGGAGTACTTCGTCGCCCGGGTCTGCAGGGAAGGGGGGCGTCCGCCCCTGCCCATCACCACGGAGGCGATGCGCCTCCTCACCCGATACCCCTGGCCCGGCAATGTCCGACAGTTGGAGGCGGTGCTGCAGCGGGCGGCCCTCCTGTCGGACGGCAAGAGGATCGACATCGCGGATCTTCCCATCGAGGTCCGATTCTCGACCCTCCCCCAGGAGGAGCCCCAGGCGCCCCCCGCGGCATCCGCCGGAGGGACGCGCTATCTCCTCGTCCCGCAGGGGATCAATCTGGAGGAGGTCGAGCGGGATTTCATCCTACAGGCCATGCAGCAGTCAGGCGGGGTGGTGGCCAAGGCGGCCAAGCTCCTGGGCTTGAGCTACCGCACGCTCCAATACCGGCTCGAGAAGTATCACATCCGCCGTGACGGCGGCGGAGAGAATGCGGGGGCCGAGGGATCGCCGCAGCCGACGGCGGTTGACGGCCCGCAAACGGAGCAAGAGCCCGAGGTCCGGAAAGGGGGGATGGCATGAGCAGCGTCGTCAAGAAGCGCCGAAAGAAGATCCGCAAGCACAAGTATAAGAAATTGCTCAAGAAGACCAGACATCAGCGCCGCGGTTAGGTCCTTCGATTCGGAGATACGCCAACGTATTTCCTCTCTCAGGGCAAAGTGCTGAACGAGCATTCTTCAGCAGATCGTCTCGCATGAATTGTTATCGGAGCTGCGAGTCGAAGCAGTAAATCGCCGCGGATGGATGCCCGGGGCTGGCTCCCCTCCTCCTCATCCTTGAGGGGAAGTGGGGGGAGCCGGCCCTGTTTTCTTCGGGTGAACCCCCGGCCAATACAACCTTTTCCCGCCCAAGTGATCTAATCGAGTGTGGCGGGGAAAGGACGGCCGGGAGAGCTGCCTCACACCCCCCGGCGGGGAGGTTTCCCGGGCGCCGCGCTCGCGGTTTCCATGGGTGCCTGCGAACCTGGGGGCGGGGCATTCGAGCCGACCGTGAGCGTGGCAGACCACGACCTGATCCGGCGCGTCCTAGCGGGGGAGGTCGAGGCCTTCGACCTCCTGGTGGGGAGGTATCAGGCGCCGATCTTTCGACTAACGTACCGGATGACCCGGAATGCCGAGGACGCCAAGGACTTGGCTCAGGAGGCCTTCGTCCAGGCATACAGAGGCCTGGGCTCTTTTCGGCAGGAGGCGAGGTTCTCGACCTGGCTGTACCGGATCGCCATGAATCTCTGCCTGAACCACCAGAAGGCGGCCGCCCGGGAGGTTTCCGGCGAGCCGGACGAGCGTCTGCGGGACGAACGGAAGGACTCCCTGGCCGTCCTGGAGGCGGCGGAGCGAGACCAGGCCCTGGAGGCCGCCATCGCCGCCTTGCCCCCCCAGCAGCGCGCCACGCTCACCCTCCGGGTTCAGCAAGGCCTGAGTCACCGCGAGATCGCCGAGACCCTGGGGTGCGCCGAGGGGACGGCCAAGGCCAACTACTTTCACGCCATCCGGACGCTCCAGCGGAAGCTCCAGAGCTTCCGGCAGGTATGAGGGGAATCTCGAATTTCGGAATTCGAATTTCGAATTCCGCGTAGGGACGATCATGATCCGGTGTATTGAAGTGCGCGACCTGCTGCTGGACTACCTCGAAGAGGAGGTGAGCGCCCTAGGGCGCCGGCGGGTGGAGGCTCATCTGGCGGAGTGCCCGAGTTGCGCTCAGGAGCTGGCAAGCCTGCGGGTTACCCGAGGCTTGCTGGAATCCTTGCCGGTGCCGGAGCCGCCTGGAGAGTCCTGGGATGCCTTCTCCGAGGGTGTGCGTCGGCGCATTGCCGCTGTCCCGCCGCCACGCCCATCCCTCGGGCTGCGGATGGTCGAGTGGCTTCGCGGGATGGAGTTCCTGCGGCCGGTCCCGGCGCTGGGGGCGGCGGCTGCCCTCGGAGTCATCCTGGCCGTCGGTCTTGCGCGCATGCCGCAGCCGTTGGAGCGGCCGTCCGCGGACCCCATCGCCGTTGGGGACACCCTGGGAATCGGCATGAACCTCGAGGTGCTGCGCGACCTCGACCTTCTCGAAGACATCGATGTCCTGGATTCGCTTCCCACCCTCACGCCGGGGGGAGAGGGGCAGGTGGTCCGGCTGGGCCGTGCAGAATCGACAAGGTATACGTGAGGACCGCGCCATGGCGGGCCCGGTAATGTCCATGTCGGGCGTGGCGGCGGCCACGCGGTCGGCAGGAGGGACGCCAGACCGCCAGGAGGCCGCCCCCCGGCCCGCGCCTCGAGTGGAGCTGGAGACATGTTGAGGGAGCCGGAAGTTCTGCGCCACCTCGAGTTCCCTCGCCAGCCCGAAGGGATCCGGCCCCCGCTGGCGGCCCAGGCGGGGTCTCAGGAGCAGGCAAGACCATGAGGCGGCCGCTCCTTGTCCTGGGGGGCGCCGTGCTGGTGGTGCTGACTGTCGGCGGTCCGGGCCCCTCCCGGCCGGCGCATTCCGCCGGGGCCGTGGCGGGCCCGGAGACTCTCTCCCCCGAAGAGCAGACGCGGATCCGGGAGAATCTCGAACGGTGGCAGCGGCTGTCCCCCGAGGAGCAGCGGCGCATCCGGGAGAATTACGAACGCTGGAAGCAGTTCTCCCCCGAGGAAAAGCAGCGCATCCGGCGAAACCTCGACACCTATCGGAAGCTACCGCCCCAGGAGCGGCAGCGCCTCCGCGAGGAATTCCGACGCCAGCGCGACCGGAGGGAGGAGGACCGTCCGCGTCCACAGGCGCCCGGTCAGCCTCGGCCACGGTTTCCCGGCCAGCGCGGAGGTCCCGGCAGGTAAGGACCAATTCTCAATGACCTCTCAATGACCAATGAAGCAATGAAGCGATGACGCAATGACCAATGAGCAAATGAGAAACCGGATGCTCATTGGTCATTCCTCTGATAACCTCCTTCAATCTCCCTCCGAACGTCCAGCGCCCTCTGGTAATGTAGTATACTCCTGGCGGACTGAAGAACGCGGCGAACGTTAAACATTAAACGTTGAACGTTAAACGTTAAACGTTGAACCCTCGAACTTCCCAACGGGTGGTGGATCCATGGCATCGGAATTCCCATCGAGCGACACGTCAGGCGCGCCTCGGGAGAAGGGGCCCGGCGTCCGTGTGCGCATTGAGCGCCTTGTTTTTCAGGGAGACGGCCTGGGGCGGCTGGAGGACGGCCGCGTCGTCTTCGTCCCCCTGAGCGCGGCCCAGGACCTCCTGGAAGTTCGCTTGCTGCCGGGACGGGGGGATTTTGCCCGCGGCGAGGCGGCAGCACTCCTGGAGGCCTCGCCCATTCGGGCACAGCCGGCCTGCCGGTACTTCGGGACGTGCGGCGGATGCCAGTGGCAGCATCTCACGCATGAGGGGCAAGTCGCCTGGAAGGCGGAGATCCTGCGGGAACTCCTCGTGCGCGTTGGGAAGCTCTCTGACGTGCCGGTTGAGCCACCCCTCAATCCGCTTCCGCCTTGGGGATACCGGGCCAGGGCACAGCTCAAGCTCTCGGGGGGTTCCGATCCGAGAGCCGGAGGCGGCCGCAGGGGCTCCAGGGGGCCCATAGCTGACGGCAGGCAGGAATCCGGGTCCGCCCTTCGGATTGGCTTTCACCGGCGGGAGAGCCACCAGGTCGTGGATGTGGAAGAGTGCCCGCTCTTGCACCCGACATTGAATGCGCTCTTACGCGGGCTGCGCGGCATGCGCGCGCCCATGCTCTCCCAGCTCTTCCCCGGCCTGCGTGAGGTGTGGATGGCGGTGGGAGCCGGGACGGGCGAGGCCATGGTGGCGCTCTTCGCCCATGTGCGGGAGCGGGCGGCCCTTCGCCTCCTCTTCCATCGCCTGCGGGAATCCGTGCCCAGCCTGCAGGGAGTGGTCCTCCTGGAAGGCGAGTCGCGGCAGCAGCCCCGGTTCGTGGATCGCCACGGCCACGGGGCCATCCTGGAGCAGGTCGGCAAGCATCGGTTCCGGGTGGATGCCACCGCCTTCTTCCAGGTGAGCAGTTTGGCGGCCGAGACCCTGACCGCCCTGGTGGCCGAGGCGGCCGCGCTGACAGGGAAAGAGCGGGTGCTGGACCTGTACTGCGGCGTCGGGACCTTCACCATCCCTCTGGCCAGGCTGGCAGGGGAGGTGGTGGGCATCGAGTCGCACCCGTCGGCTTCGGCGGATGCCCTCTACAACGTGCGAGTGAACGATGCCGGGAATGTGCGGATCCTCCAGGCGCAGGTCGAGCAGCTTCTGCCGGACCTGGCGGGGGAGTCGTGGGACCTGGCGGTCCTCGACCCGCCGAGACAGGGCGCCAGCCGGCGGGTTCTGGAAGCGCTCGGACAGCTCGGTGTGCCGAGGATCGTCTATGTCTCCTGCGATCCGAGCACGCTGGCGCGGGACCTGGGCCTCCTCGCCGGGGTCGGGTATAGCTGTGTGCGGATCCAGCCCGTCGACCTCTTCCCCCAGACCTTCCACCTGGAAGCGGTCGCGGTCCTGGAACGGCGGGCCGCGAACGAACGGGGGTAGCTCGTCGCTCATGGCTCATGCCCGAATATTTCACCACGGAGACACGGAGAACACGGAGGAGGCCCAGATCAAGGGGTTGACACAATCCAGTCTCGGCAGGAAATGTTTCCCGGGGTCTCGGCTACTGATGTCCGTTGCGACAATATATATCCCGGGTTTCCTCAGCGTTCTCCGTGCCTCCGTGGTGCAACTGCACTATTTGGGCTCATGGCTGATGGAGGGAACCGCCACACGCCACGAGCATCCGCTTGTTGTCCTTGCCAACCGGTGCCATTTCGCCGATAATGCCGGCCGGACATTCACCCATAGGCCTTGCCGACAAGAGGAGATTCCACGAATGAGGCATGACAGGTTCCTGAGTTTTCTGGCGGTCGTTCTGGGGGTAACAGTAGTCGTTCTGACCATTCCGGACGATGTCCTCGCCCGCGCCGGGGGCGGGGGGAGCTTTGGGAGCCGCGGCACCCGGACTTTCTCGCGTCCCAGCCGCACCTACAGCGCTCCCTCCCCCTTGACGGCACCGAAGCCGCAGCCTTCCGGTCCGCAGGCGACGCCGACGCCGACCCAACAGCCGGCTCCCTCGCCCATGGGGGGCCTCTGGCGGACCATGGCCGGCGGCGTCCTGGGCGGGATGCTGGGCGGTCTCCTGTTCAGCAGCTTCGGGCACGCAGGGGGCTTCGGGGCGGGCGGCGGATGGGGGTTCGGTCTCATGGATCTGCTCCTCCTGGGCGGGATTGCCTATCTCGTGTTTTGGATGTTCCGGCGCAATCGGGCCCGAGAGGCCCCGGTTTCCGGCTACTACGAGGGCGCGGCGGCCGAGCCGTATGCCCGGACCGAAGCGGCCGCCGTTTCCACCCTGGAGCCGGCGGCGACGGCCGCCGCTGAGGACAGGGTGCGCGGGATAGGGCACATCCGGCAGATGGATCCCGGCTTCAACGAGCCGTCGTTCACGGAGTGGTGCACCGACACCTTTTTCCGCATCCAGGCGGCCTGGATGCGGCGAGAGATCGAGGGCCTCCGTTCGGTCCTCACGGAGGAGATGGCGGCGTCTTTCCGGGAGCAGATGGAGGCGGCCCAGGCCCGGGGGCAGGTCAACCGGTTGGAGAACATCACCGTCCGCTCGGTGGAGATCACCGAAGCCTGGCAAGAGCGAGGGCAGGATTACGTAACGGTGCGGTTCCTGGCCAATCTCCTCGACTACACGGTGGAAGAGGTGTCGGGGAAGGTGGTGGCGGGCAGCGTCGCCGAACCGATGAAATTCGAGGAGTACTGGACCTGGGTTCGCCCCGTCGGGCCGAATCCCTGGCGGCTGTCGGCGATCCATCAACCCGCGTAGGGGCGGCCCCATGCGGCCGCCCGCCCCCATGCGGCCGCCCGGCACCGTAGGGGCGGCCCTGTGCGGCCGCCCGGCAGGATGTAGAGCCGCGCGAATGCAAAATGGAAAATGCAAAATGGAAAACCGGCCAACAGGAGCCGTCCCCGGCCACTGACCGGTTTTTACTTCTCGGTTTCTAATTTTGCATTCCCCGCAGGGGAGGTGCCTCATGGCGACGAGCGCGACAGGTGAAGGCAAGCCCAAGATTCGCCGCATTGGGATCTCGACGGGGGGCGGGGATGCCCCTGGCCTGAATGCCGTCATCCGGGCGGCCGTGAAATCGGCCCTGAACCTGGGCTGGGAGGTGGTCGGCATCCAGCGGGGCTTCGATGGGCTCTTCAGGCCCGGGATGGCCAAGAAGCTGACCGCGCGCGACGTTGCCGGCATCCTCACCATGGGCGGGACAATTCTGGGGACGACCAACCGCGGGAACCCCTTCGAGTATCGCACGCGGGTCAAGGGCAAGGCGGTGGTGAAGGACATGTCTGGCGAGGTCGTGAAGAGCGTCAAGCGGCTCGGCCTGGACGCCATCATCTGCATCGGCGGCGATGGGACGCTCAAGATCGCCCGGCAGTTGGCCGATATGGGCGTGCCGGTCGTCGGCGTCCCCAAGACCATCGACAACGACATGCCCGGCACGGTGATCACGTTCGGGTACGACACCGCCGTCAGCACGGCCACCGACGCCCTGGACAAGCTTCACTCCACGGCGGCCAGCCACCAGCGAACCATGGTGGTGGAGCTGATGGGCCGCTACGCGGGCTGGATCGCGCTGAACGCCGGCGTGGCGGGCGGCGCCGATGTCATCCTCATCCCCGAGATCCCCTTCGACATCGACGTTGTCTGCAAGAAGGTGGAGGATCGCTACCACCGCAGGCGGAATTTCGCCATCGTGGTGGCGGCCGAAGGGGCCGCCCCCGCGGGCCACGGCATGTTCACCCGGGAGCACCGGGACACCGGCCGGCAGGAGGTGCTCCTGGGCGGCATCGCAGCATGGGTGGCCGAGGAGATCAACAAGCGCACGGGCCGCGAGACCCGGAGCCTTGTGCTGGGCCACTTGCAGCGGGGGGGGAACCCGACGACCTTCGACCGGCTGCTGGGGACGCGCTTCGGCGCGGCGGCGGTCCGCCTGGTGGCCGAGGGGGGCTTCGGGCGCATGGTGTGCCTTCGTCCGCCCAAAATCGATTCGATCCCCCTCGCCGAAGTGGCAACGGGGCAGCCGCGCAAGGTTCCGGTGGATTCGGACACCGTTCTGTCGGCCCGAATGATGGGCATCTGCTTCGGCGACAAGTGGGACGGACCCTCGCATCCGCGTTAAACGTTCAGCGTTAAACGTTAAACGTATTGGTAAGGAGCGTTGCATGATCCAGGGGAGAATCACGACCGTTTTGGGGGACGACATCAATACGGACGACATCATCCCGGCGTTTCGCTTGCAACAGAGCAACGATCCGGAGTACTTCGCGACCTATGCCTTCGAGAAATTCGATTCGGAGTTCCGCTCCCGCTGCAGTGAGCGCGAAGGCAACGTCGTGCTGGCGGGGAAGAATTTCGGCTGCGGCAGCAGCCGGGAGCAGGCGGTATACGCCCTGCTGTACAACCGGGTGGCCTGCGTGATCGCGGCCTCCTTCCCAGACATCTTCTACCGGAACTCCCTGGCCAACGGCCTCACGCTGGTCGCGGTGCCCGACCGGAGCGGCCTCGGCATGGGCGACGAACTGGAAGTGGATCTCGCCGCCGGCTCGATTCGCAACCGGACCCGCGGGACGGCGATTCCCTTTTCCATGAAGGCTGAGGATCGCCGCACCTTCCAGGCGGGGGGCATGACCGCGCGGGTGCGCGCCCACCTGGAGGAGATCCTGACCAAGCGGTAAATCGCAGAGGGGCGGAGGGGCGGAGGGGCGGGGGAGCTTTCTCCTCTGCGCCCCGGCTCCTCCGTTCCCTTGCCTGCAAGCGGAGCGAGCACATGGGACAGACGATGGCAGAGAAAGTGGTGTCGCGGCAGGTCGGCCGGCCGGTCTATGCCGGCGAATTGATCGAGCGGCTGCCGATCGGAAAGCTGTTCTTCAACGACGTGATCGGCCCGCCGTCCATCCTGATCCTGCAACGGCTCTTCGCCGATACGTTCAAGCAGCACGGGCAGCCGGTCCAGGTCTTCGACCCGCGCCGGGTCTTCATGCTCCCCGACCACTCCGTTCCCGCCTACTCGGTCCAGGTCGCCGAAGGGGTGGACCTCATGGAGCTGTTCGGCCGGGAATGCGGCGTCAAAGTCTACCGGGAGGGGGACGGGATCGAGCACGTCGTGCTCATCGAGGACGGCCACATCGTTCCCTGGGACATCGTCCTGGGGACCGACTCCCACACGTGCACCAACGGGGCCATGGGAGCGCTGGCCTTCGGCGTCGGGACGACCGACGGGGCCTATGCCATGGCCACCGGCCACCTCTACGATTTCGTCGTCCCGGAGACGTTCCAGTTCGAGCTGACCGGCAGCTTCCCCAAGGGGGTCTACGGCAAGGATCTGATCCTGCACATCATCGGCGTCCTGGGGGCCGGGGGCTGCTCCCGCCGGGTGGCCGAGTTCATGGGGGAGGGGGTGCGCCGCCTGGCCATGGACGCCCGCACCACCATCTGCAACATGGCCGTGGAAATGAGCGCGCGCACGGGGATCATGTCCACCGACGAGGTCTTGCTGGAATATCTGAAGGACCGGGCCCAGTGGCCGGTGGAGCCATTGGCCAGCGATCCCGACGCCAAGTTCGCCGACCGCCTGCACGTCGACCTGAGCCAGCTCGAGCCGATGGTGGCCTTCCCTCACAAGCCGGCCAACGCCACGGGTGTCTCCCGCCTGGCGGAGATGATGGCCAAGAGCCAGGCCCAGCCCGGGCCCGATTTTCCCCCGATCCATTCGGACAGGATCACCGACGCCTTCGTGGGGGCCTGCACCAACGGCCGCTACGACGACCTGGTGGAGGCGGCCAAAGTCCTGCGCGGCCACAAGGTGCACCCGGACGTCTCGCTCGTCGTGATCCCGGCGAGCCGGAAGGTCTACGAGCGGGCCATGGACGAGGGGATCCTGCAGGTCATCGTCAAGGCCGGCGCCAATGTGGAGTCCTCCAATTGCGGCCCCTGCTTCGGCAGCCACATGGGGGTCCTCTCCAAGAACGCCCAGATGATCAGCAGCAGCAACCGGAACTACCAGGGACGCATGGGCTCGCGCGACGCCCGCATCTTTCTGGCCAGCCCCGCCACCGTGGCGGCGTCGGCCATCGAGGGCAAGATCGCCGACCCGCGGAAGTATTTGTAGCGGGTTTCCCTCCAGGCCCGAGCCGTGCGGCGGTCCGGAGAGGCTGTGAAAGCAGCCCACGCGAACTTGTGGTGCGACGGCTCGCATCTGCCCGGACAGGACCCTGTCGGTCGACCAAATCCCCCCAACCTCCCTTTGACAAACGAAATCTCCCCTGGCCCCCCTTTGATAAAGGGGGGGACGGGGGGATTTGCTTGAATCTGCCGGAGGCGGATCGCCAGTGCCCGGCGCTATGTGAACAGTATTGGGGTTAGTCCTTCTCTGAGCGCTCTCCGGTCAATACCTGAATTTTGCGCCGGCGTCCGACTTGCCCCACCAGCATGATGCAAAGAATTCTGCTCAGAAGTTTTTCAATTTTGGTTTTGCGCGCTCAGCGCAAAAACCAGACAATACATAGACAAGGCGGCGGCGGCCCGCGCTTTCCTGTTGACACTCTCTACCGATCTTGGATACCTTGACCCCCGCGCGGGGCAGCGGGGTCGGAGTCAAGATCCGCGGGGCGTCCCGCCGGTCTGCCGAACTTCCGGAGGGGTTGGTGTCTTGACTCAGCAGGGACTAACCATGCGCGATCCATCCGCCCTCTCCATCCGGATCGCCGGCTGGACCGCCGTGGCCGGCGGCCTCTTCGTGGCCAGCCTGTACCGTTACGTTCTCTTCCCCTCTCTCGTCGAGACCTTCACCATCGTTGTCGCCTTCGCCATCATTCTCCTGGCCTGGAATGCGCGCCGCTTCCTGGACAACAACTACCTGCTCTTCCTCGGGATCACTTACGCGTTCGTGGCGGTGGTGGACATGCTCCACACCTTCAGGCGGCCCGCCGGCAAACCCGAGAGCACGGTGGGCTGGGGCTCCTCGGCATGGAGGAGCAGGCGTCACTCTTCGGGGGACGCCTGACCGTGGAATCGGCCCCCGGTCTCGGGGCAACCATCGTGGCGGAGATCCCCTTGATCCCCAAAAGGAGCTCCGGTGGCAAAGATCAGGGTATTGGTGGCTGACGACCATCCGGTCGTGCGGGCAGGCGTGCGCATGCTCATCAATTCCGAAACCGACCTGGAGGTCATCGGCGAGGCGTCCGACGGGGCCGAGTGCCTCGAGCAGGTGGCGAAGCTCAAGCCCGACGTGGTATTGCTGGATCTGTCCATGCCGCACCTGGAGGGCGTCTCCGCCCTTCGCGTCATCGCCCAGCGGCATCCCGGGGTGCACGTGCTCGTCCTGACCATGCACGAAGATCCCGTCTACGCGCGCCAGATTCTGGACGCGGGCGGGTCCGGGTTCCTGATCAAGCGGGCGGTGGACGTCGAATTGGCGACGGCCATCCGCGCCGTCCACCGCGGCGAGGTCTATCTTCATTCCTCCTTGACCGGATACCTCTTGGACGTCGGGACGGAGGGCCGGCGAGAGGCAAGAGGGGCGGCCGACCTCCGGCCGGAGTCCTTGAGCCAGCGCGAGCAGCAGGTCCTCCAGCTCCTGGCCCACGGCTACACCAACCAGCAGGTGGCGGACCGCATCTTTGTGAGCGTGAAGACCGTGGAAACCTACCGGGCCAGGGTGCAGGAGAAGCTCAACCTGAAGACCCGGGCAGAACTCACCCGCTATGCCATCGAGCACGGCCTGCTCGGCAAGGACGAGCCTCCGGCACGTTAAACGTTAAACGTTAAACGTTCCCCCGAACTCTCGAACCTTCGAACCCGTGTCTCGTCCCTGCCCCCCGCTCCCCGCCCCCTAGCCCCTGCCCTCGGCCCCCCCGTCCCCCGTCCCCCCGTCCCCCGTCCCCCGTCCCCCGGTCCCCGGT
>JACQVN010000013.1 GCA_016209735.1 Candidatus Methylomirabilota bacterium | reverse complement strand
CGGGGGCCATCCCTGAGTTCGGACGCCGCGGATGTTTTCGTTGGTGGTCATGGTTTTGAACCAATCCATCACCTGGACCACCCCCACCGCCATCGGTCGTCCTTCCGTAGGGGCGCCCCCATGTGGGCGCCCGTCCGGCATGCCCCCATGTGGGCGCCCGTCCGGCATGCCCCCATGTGGGTGCCCGGCATCCACCAACCCCCCACGCAACACACCATTGGCAGGACCGGGGCGGCCACATAGGGCCGCCCTACGGACGCCGGGGCGTACGGGCGGCCACGTGGGGCGACCCCAACGGACGACCGGTCGTACGGGCGGCCCTGCGTGGCCGCCCCCGTGAGAATGATTATTCCGTGGAAATGGTTTGGCATGACGATGGATTGATCGGTTTTGACCGTCGTGAATTTGTTCGGCAATTCGGCCCACCAACGCCCGACCATGCACCCGCCGTCGTTGGGTTGCATCATGTCGCCGACGATCTCGCCGAACAGGAATCGGCGATCCTGGGCGCACACTGTCACAAAATACGCACCGGCGGTGGAATAGTCAAATCCCTTCAGACGGGTTGACCGACGAGGATGCCTGGTCGGATCATCCATCATGCCGGGATCATCCTTCCCTTTGTCAGAAATCTTCGTCAGACACAAGACCGTGGTGAAGCTATCGGAAACCCATATGGATTGTCAACAATGACTACGCACGAGGGGCGTTGCGCGCGTAGACCCTCTTCTCTGGCATTCATGAGATCGTCTGAACAACACCGGCATGTGTCACCTGGTTTTTGCGCTGGCGCGCAAAAACCAATAGGGGCGCCCCACCGCCCAGGATCGCAGGGTTGCCGCGGGTTGACGGAGGTAGTGCGCTGCCTCCGGGACACTGTAGGCCGGAAGCTCGCGTGGATCGGATCCGATCTGGCACCTCCGCGAGGGTTTCATGGGATGGGTATACACCATCACCCCCCCGGGTCGCAACAGCACTTTTCGGCAGGCCTAAGGCTGCCGCACCCCACGACAATAGCATTCCACTTCGGGAGCTCAAGGGCACGTTCGCAGGTTCGGGGTATGGATGACCATTTGTCGGTCTTGGGTCCGGCGGGTTGTACCACTCTGCCCGCCCCTCACCAAAACCTCTTGACGGGTGCATCCTTTGGCGGTACACGTGAGCGTCGTTTTCGGACGGGACCGCTTACCGCACCAACTGAGGGGAACGCATGCGACCGACATTGGCGTGGGTACTGGGCGATCCTGCCGGCATCGGGCCGGAGATCGTGGTGAAGAGCCTGACCAGGGCCGACATTCTGAGCGCCTGCCGCCCGGTCGTCGTGGGGCCGGCCGATGTGGCTGCTGCGCCGCGGGGAGGAGGTCGCCAAGGCCAGGGTGGTGGAGAAATTGTGCGATCCGTCGGCACTCGATACCATCCCCCCGGAAACGATTCCATCTTCCTGCGGGCCAATCCCGAGGGCTTCCAGCCCGGTGTTCGCCTCACGGCGCGCATGGCCGCCGCCCGCAACCAGCGGGGGAATGCAAAACCGACAACCGACAAGTAATAATTCTTTGCCCCTCCAATTTGGTTTTTGCGCGCTCAGCGCAAAAACCAGGTAACACGTTCGCACCGGGGCCAGATCCCGGACAGGTCGAGGCGCTGATGTACGCATCTACCAGCCAGTTGCCGTTCAACTTCGAAAGCTTCGAGGGCCGGTTCGTGCCTGGGAACAGCACCGCCGCCCCGTCGGACCGCGAAGGGCGCTGGTTCTTGGTTCAGAACCAGAGCATCTTCCTGCTGGAGGGCCGCAAAGGCGTGGACCAAATCCCTCTCGGCCAGATTCCGGAGGCGTTCGAGGGCAGGGTCGAGAGCATCGTCTACTTCGGGAACTATCTGGGCACCCCGTGCTGGGCCGGCTCGGTAGTCGCCACCCTCGAACTTCCGGCGGGGTTCGTCTGCGAGCGCCTGGCGCCGGGGCAGATCCAGCTCAGCGACGACCTCCTCTCCCTGTGCGGGTTGGCCCAGCAGGCAACCACCTGGGAGGCGACGAGCTGGCACTGTCCCCGCTGCGGCGAGCCGGCCGTCTCCATCAGGGGAGAGCGGGGCAAGCGCTGCCTGCGCTGCAAGTTCGATCACTACCCGCACCTGCACCCGGCGGTGATCGTCCTGATACGGGACGGCGACCGCATCCTCCTCACCCGCAAGTCCTTTTGGTCAAAGGGCCGATATGGTCTGGTGGCCGGTTTCCTGGACATCGGCGAGTCCCTGGAAGCCGGTGTCCGTCGCGAGATCCACGAGGAGGTGGGGGTGCAGGTGCGGGATATCCGTTACGTCGGCAGCCAGTACTGGCCGTTCCCCAGTCAGATCATGATCGGTTTCGTGGCCACCTATGCGGGCGGCGAGATCCGCGTCGACCATTCCGAGCTGGAGGATGCCCGCTGGTTCTCGGTGCACGAACTGCCCGAGATCCCCGGCCAACACAGCATTGCCCGCTTCATCCTCGATCACTACGCCCGCCCCGAGGAAGCTGGCAATCCGGCAATCGGGCAATCCGGCAACTAGGCGGGCGGATTCCCTGTCTTCGCGAGATACCCTGTCGGCGCGCTCTGCGCGCCCACCACCATTGGTCATTGGTCATTGAACATTTGTCATTGATCATTCGAACGGAAGCGTTTACGGCGCAACGAGGGACCGATCAAATGAAGGGATGGACCATGCCTCTCGCCATCATCACCGACTGCAATCACGGGAGCGTCGAGCCGGAGGTGGAGATCCTCCAGGCCGCCGGCGTGGAAGTCCGCTCCTATCAGGCCCTGACCGAAGATGACGCCATCCGGGTGGCCGCAGCGGCGGATGCCATCCTCACCCAGTACGCCAGGATCACGGCCCGGGTCCTGGACGCCCTGCCCCGCTGCCGGGTCATCGTCCGCTACGGGGTCGGGGTGGACACCATCGACCTGGAGGCAGCCGCGGCCCGAGGCATCATCGTCGCCAACGTCCCCGACTACTGCATCGAGGAGGTCTCCGACCACGCCCTGACGCTCCTCTTTGGCCTGTGGCGCGGGACCGTCCTTTACGATCGCGCCGTGCGGCAGGGAGTCTGGAACGCGGAGATGAAGCAGCCCATGTTCCGGCTGGCGGGCCGCGTCCTG
Organism: Candidatus Methylomirabilota bacterium; assembly: GCA_016209735.1. Classification (GTDB taxonomy): domain Bacteria; phylum Methylomirabilota; class Methylomirabilia; order Methylomirabilales; family 2-02-FULL-66-22; genus 2-02-FULL-66-22. The sequence continues at coordinate 43,931 of JACQVN010000013.1, read as the reverse complement.
GGGATCCTGGGTGGGGGGCGGATCGGCACCCGCCTGGCTCAGAAGGCGCTTGGCGTCGGAATGGCCGTGATCGGGTACGACCCCTACGTGTCGGCCTGGCCGGCGGGGGTCCGGGCGGTGAATCTGGAGACGCTCTTGCGCGAATCGGACGCCGTGTCGATCCACTGTCCCCTTTGCGCCGAGACCCAGCACCTCATGGGAGAAGCCCAGTTTCGGCTGATGAAGCCGACGGCGCTTGTCGTCAACACGGCCCGGGGCGGGGTGATCGACACGGCCGCGCTGGTTCGTGCGCTGCGCGAAGGCTGGATCGGGGGGGCCGCCCTGGACGCCCTGGAGGAGGAGCCGATTGCGCCCGATTCGCCCCTTCTGGCCTTGCCGAACGTCCTCCTGACCCCCCACATGGCCTGGTACTCTCGGGACTCCACCGTGGACCTCAAGCGGAGGACGGCGGAGGCCGCCCTGGCCGTGCTCCGGGGCGGGCGGCCCTCCTCCGTGGCCAACCCGGCGGTCTTTACCGGCGGGAGGCTGCGCGCAACCGGTGCGTTACTTTGAATGACCATGGACCATTCTCGGTAGTCCGCCACAAGGAGACGGCCCCATGCCGCTCGTCGTCATCACCGATTGCGATCACGAGAACATTGCGGTGGAGGAGAGGATCTTCGGCGCGGCCGGCATTGAGGTCCGATTGCCACAGGTGCAGGACGAGGGCGAGGTCATCCGCGCCGCGCGTGAGGCGGATGCCGTCCTCAATCAGTACGCGCCGATGACGGCGCGGGTCCTGGACGGCCTGCCGCGCCTCCGCATCGTATCCAAGTACGGGGTGGGATACGACACGATCGACCTCGCCGCCGCCACGGCCCACGGCATCATCGTCGCCAACGTTCCGGACTACTGCGTCGAAGAGGTGTCCGACCATGCCATGGCGCTGCTGCTCGCCCTGTGGCGCGGCGTGGCGTTCTACGACCGGGGCGTGCGCAGCGGGACGTGGAACGCGGAGATGAAGAAGCCGATGGTGCAACTGGCCGGCCGGGTGCTGGGTATCCTGGGGGTCGGCCGCATCGGCTCGCGCGTGGCGCAGAAGGCGCTGGGGTTGGGGATGATCGTGATCGGCCATGATCCGTACCTGGCCGCCTGGCCGGCGGGTGTCCGCGCCGTAAGCCGAGAGGAACTGCTGCACACCGCGGATGCCGTCTCCCTGAACGTGCCCCTCAACGCGGAAACGCGACACCTCATCGGCGAAGCGGCACTCCGGCGGATGAAGCCTTCGGCCTCCCTTGTGAACACGGCCCGCGGCGGGGTGGTGGATACGGTCGCACTCGAGCGCGCCCTCCGGGAGGGGTGGATCGCGGGGGCGGCCTTGGACGTGGTAGAGACCGAGCCGCTGCCGGCCGGCTCGCCGCTCTCCGCCCTGCCGAACGTTATCGTGACTCCCCACGCAGCCTGGTACTCCCAGGAGTCGGTCCCCGAACTGAAACGGCGGGCGGCCGAGAATGTCCTCGCCGCCCTCTCCGGCCGGCGCCCGCCGACGCCGGTGAACCCCGAGGTATTCGCCGGCGGCAAGCTCCGCGCCACCACTTCGCTGCTCTGAGAGGAGGCCGAGCATGTTTGAAGGCTTCACCGCCACGGATATCGACACCGGCGGCGCGCGCATCCATCTCCGCCACGCTGGCGACGGTCCGCCCCTGCTCTTGCTTCACGGCAATCCGCTGACCCACGCCTCCTGGCACAAGATCGCCGATCGCTTGGCGAAGCAGTTCCACGTGGTGGCTGCGGACCTGCGCGGGTACGGGGATAGCGTTGGCCCGGAGGACGGCGGCCCCAACCACATCAACTACTCGTTCCGCGCCATGGCCCAGGATCAGGTGGAAGTCATGGAGGGGCTGGGCTACCGGGAATTCTTCGTGGCCGGCCACGACCGGGGGGCGCGCACCGTCCACCGCATGTGCCTCGATCACCCCGACCGCGTCCGGAAGGCGGCGCTGCTGGATATTCTGCCCAACTATCATATCTGGACGCACGCCTCGAAGGCCTGGGCGATGAAATCGTGGCACTGGCTGTTCATGGCCCAGCCCTACGACATGCCGGAGCGCATGATGGCGGCGGTCCCGCCCGAATGGTTCATGGAGAAGAAGCTCTCCAAGCCCGGCATCGGCCTGGGGTTCTTTTCCCCGGAGGCCTTTGCCGAGTACGTGCGCTGCTTCACCCCGAAGACGATCCACGCCTCCTGCGAAGACTACCGGGCTTGCGCCACCTGCGACCTGGAGATGGACACGGCCGACCGGGACCGAAAAGTGGAGATGCCCCTCCTGGTCATCTGGGGCGCCAGGAGCCACACCGGCACGGTGCATGGCGACGTCCTGACCATTTGGAAAGAGTACGGGTCCGACGTGGTGGGCGGCCCAATCGCCTGCGGCCATTACGTGCCCGAAGAAGCTCCCGACGAGACGTACGGCTGGTTCATGCGGTTCTTCTGTCAATAAGCCGAAACAGAGCAGCTCCAGCGCCAGGATCCCCTTCGTGTGCTTCGAGATCTTCGTGGTTCAACCGGGTCCGACACGATTCACCACGAAGGGCACGAAGACCACGAAGAGGGCCCCTCCTGTTGAAGTTGAAAGGTTTGGGAATATCCACGCGAGCGTATAGGGGACGTTGTTGCCTTCGTTAACTTATGGCATCCTGTCCCGGCGTGAGGAGGAATCCGTGCCACGTCAAGCCCGACTGGACGCTCCCGGAACCCTCCACCACGTCATCGTGCGTGGCCTCGAACGCGGTGCGATCGTGCGGGACGATCACGACCGCGGCGCGTTCGTGAGCCGCCTCGGGGACTTAGAGCAGGCGACGAACACCAGCGTGTACGCCTGGGCCCTCCTCCCGAACCACGCGCACCTCCTCGTCCGAAGCGGCCCGGCCGGCCTCCCGCGCTTCATGCGCCGATTGCTCACAGGCTATGCCATCACGTACAACCTGCGGCACCGCCTGGTTGGGCACCTCTTCCAGAACCGGTACAAGTCCATTGTCTGCGAGGAGGATAGCTACTTCCTCGAGCTCGTGCGGTACATCCACCTGAATCCGCTCCGGACTCAACTGGTCGCGGACCTCCGGGGCTTGAGCCGGTACCCCTGTTGCGGCCATGCCACCGTGCTCGGACACCATCCCTACCCGTAGCAAGACCGCCGCACGGTCCTGGGATGGTTTGGCCGGACCGAGCGGCCGGCGTTACCCGCCTACCGCGATTTCGCCCGACAGGGTATACCGCTCGGACGTCGCCCAGATCTCGTGGGCGGAGGGCTTATCCGCTCCGCAGGCGGCTGGACCGAGGTACGGGCGCTCCGACACCAGAAGGAACCAATGGCCGGAGACCCACGCATCCTCGGGAGCGGCGATTTCGTGACCGACCTCTTGCGCGATGTTGAGGTACGACAGGCGGCAGCGCTACGCCACAGTCCCAGCTTCCAGGAGATCGAAGAAGCCATCAGGGCCCACTGTTAGCGGGCCGCCGTTGCGATCAAGGAGCTTCAACACGGCGGCCGACGCGGTTCACTCTCCGCGGTGCGTGCCGCGCTCGCTCGGGAACTCGCGGTGGAGCACGGTCTCTCGTTCGCGCAGGTCGCCCGGCGACTAGGCGTCTCTACGGCAGCCATCGCGAAGATCCTTCGGAAAGCGAAGATGTAAGTTAACGAAGGCAACAACGTCCCCTATTATACTTGTGGCTGATCGGGTTCCCGGCGGTACTCTGGGCGCCGAGGCGGTGGAATGGCACTTGGCTCGTAGCTCATGGCCCGCAGGGCGGAGTAGGCACTTCCGATCGTGGAGCCTGGTTCTATCCGGTGGCGTCCTGGCGGTGCGGCGGCTTCCTCAGTGCAGTGTGATGGTGGGTACCACGGACATACCCGGCACCAGGAGATGGCGGGAGTTCTCGCCGGGCTCGAAGACGAGCTTGACGGGGATGCGCTGCACGACCTTGACGAAGTTCCCGGTGGCGTTTTCCGGCGGCAGGAGGGAGAAGACGGCCCCCGATCCCGCCTGGATGGAGTCCACCCGGGCCTTGAAGACAACGCCGGGATGGGTGTCTACCTCAACGGAGGCCGGCTGCCCGGGCTTGACGTCGCTGAGCGCCGTTTCTTTGAAATTGGCCACCACCCACACGTCGTCCAGGTTCACGAGCGCCATGAGCAGTTGGCCCGGCCCCACGACCTGACCAACCTCCACTGCCTTCTTGCTGACCCGTCCGCCCACGGATGCTCGGATGATCGTGTACTCCAGGTTCAATTCGGCCTGCTTGAGATTGGCGGCGGCCTGGGCCAGGCGGCCCCGCGCCGCCTCCACCTGAGCCTGTCGAAGCTTCACCTGCTGCCGCTGACTCCTGGCATTGGCGAGCGCCGCCCTGGCCTCTTCCGACCGCCGGCGCGTCTGGGCCAGCGTCGCGGTCTGACTCCGCACCGTGGCTTCAGCCTGGAGGATCTCCTCCCGCGCCTGGCCCGCCCGCTGCCGCGCCCCCTCCAGCGCCGCCTGGGCGCTCTGGTATGTCGCCTCCGCGTGGTCGAAATCCTGTTGGGCGATCATTCTCGCATCGACCAGCGATTTCGTCCGCTCCCGGTCGAGCCGGGCCCGCTCCAGCTCCGCTTCCGCCTTCCGCACGGCGGCCCGGGCCGCGGCTTCGGCCGCCTGTCTGCCCTTGAACTGGCCCCGCCGCTCCTCGAGGTCGTGCGCGGCAACCTGGTTCGCCTCCTCGACCGCTGCCACGGCCGCTTCGGCTTGCTGGACGAGGCTTTGGGTCGTCTCGTCGGTCAGCGGGACATTAACCGTCGCGTTCTCCAGATCCCCCCGTGCCGCATCGGCGGCGGCCCGCGCCTGGGCCACGGCCACCTCGAAGTCCCTGGGATCCAGGCGAACCAGGACCTCCCCGGCCTTCACATCCTGGTTGTCGCGCACCAGCACCTCAGCCACCGTCCCGGAAATCCGGGCGCCGACGGGAACGATGTGGGCGGCCACGTAAGCATCATCCGTCGAGACGTGGGTGCGCGAATAGTGCCAGAGGTAGGCGCCGTACCCCAGGCCGGCGAGGACCAAGGCCCCGGCCACGACCGCCAGGAGGACCCGTCGAGGTGAAAGCTCCCGCTGCGTCCACTGCTCAAGCACGGGGATTCACCGCATCGCCGCTGCGAAGATTCCTACTTGTCCGGTTCACGGCCAGCCATTCTAGCGCCATACAACCTGCCGTGTCTCGGACAATCTCGCATACCCAACCCCATGATCCATAAAGGGGCCCGGATCCTCTCGCCAAGATCACCCAACGCACCCAAGGGTTCCCGGTCGGGTACCCGGTTCGCCAAAGAATCTGGTCCTTCTTTGCGTCCTTGGCGCTTGATGGTGCCGGCACCTGTCTGCGCCTGCCTGTCGCGTTCGCCTGCCTGTGCGCCTGCCGCGCCCGCGGCGCAGGCAGGTCGCACGCAGACAGGCGACGCAGACAGGTGCGGACACGCACAGGCAGGCGGCAGAAGGTCTTCGCGAGAAGTGGATTTTTAGCTTCGGGCTCGCGGTCCCTCCTCGCCTACACCACCCCCAGCAGGGTTTTCCGGAGCAGGTCGATGGCCAGGATCGCCGCCCGCTCGCGGACCATGGGCAGCTCGCCGCCCAGGGGCTGCGCGTTGGCCACGGGCCCCGCCGCCCGCGCCAGCACCGTATGGCTTTCCCCCTTGTGGTCGGGCTTCCCCTCTTCGGCGCGGAAGAGTCCGCAGTTGGCGAGCGCCACGTCGACACCGAACCGGCTCCGCGCCGTTTCGGCCAGGGCAGCGGCCAGGCGGGCCGGCTCCCGGAGGAGCTTTTCGAAGTCGTCCGACGAGCAGCCCAGAAAGCTGCGCTGCGCCTCCGCCCCTGGCAGCACGGCCCCCTGCACAAAGACGGGGTTTCCCGTCCCCGCGACCCGATGCGAGATCGCGCCGCCGGTGAACGTCTCAACCACGGCCAGGCGCAAATTGCTCCGCTCCAGGAGGGCCGCCGTGTTCCCCTGGAGGGTCTCGTCGTCCACGCCATAAATCAGGATGCCCAGACGCCGGCGAATCTCGGTCTCCATGGCGGCGATCAGCGCGGCGGCCCCCTCCGGGCTGTCCCCCCTGGCGGCGATCCGGATCCGGACGTCTCCGACAGCCGCCAGCGTCCCCACGGTCGGGTTCTGGCTGTCCTTCATGAGATCCTTGATCTGCTGCCCGATGGCGCTCTCGCCGAGCCCGCAGGCGCGGAGGGTCTTGTAGCGGAGGATTTCCCGGGTCAGGTTGAACCGCCGGCGAAGATAGGGGATCACCGCGGTGTCCAGGAGGAACTGCATCTCCGATGGGACGCCGGGGAGCGTGATGGTGCAATACCCCTCCCCTTCGACGATGAACCCGGGCGCCGTCCCTTTGGGGTTCTCGATGGCGATGGATCCCTCCGGGATGAAGGCCTGCACCTTGTTGCTTTCGGCCATCTTGAATCCTCGCCGCGCGATGATGGCCCGGATCTGCTCCAGGAGGCGCGGCTGGAACGCCAGCGGCCGTCCCGTCACGGCGGCGATCGCCTGGCGGGTGAGGTCGTCCTCCGTCGGGCCGATCCCCCCGGTGGTGATGACGACCGGGGAGCGCCGGACGGCTTCCCGCAAGACAACCTCCATCCGCTCCAGCGCATCCCCCACCGTGGCCGTGCGGACGATCTCGATGCCGATCTCCGCCAGGTGCTTGGCCATGAAGGAGGTATTCGTATCGACGATCTGCCCGAGCACGAGCTCCGAGCCGATCGCCACCAGTTCCGCCTGAATGCGCATGCGTCGCTCCTTGTTCGGAATGCAAGGCCTTTCGATTCGGAAAGTGGAATGCAAAAAGTAAAACTGACAATGCAAAACCGGTCAAGTATTTCATTGACCGGTTTTACATTTTCCATTGTCGGTTTTGTATGGCCTTGCCGGCCCGGGTCACGCCCCCACCGCCGGGAACGGCACGCCCACCTCCTTCCCCAGGGCCACGAAGTCCTGCACGATCTGCTCGGGAATGGGTATCCCTTCGGCCAGTCTTTTGGCTCTGGTCTCGAACTCGATCTCGCCGGGGATGTAGATCCGGGTCACCCCCTCGGCTTTCGCCGAGGCCTTGATCTCCCGAATGGCCGCATCCATCCGCGCCTGGAACTCCGGCAGGTCCATGAAGTTGGCGACATTGATGGCGGCGAAGATGGAGCCCACGTCAGTGGGATCCGAGAGGTTGTCCGCCAGGAAGCCGGGGAAGTGGGCGCCGTAGTTCGAGCCGGTCAGCACTCCGCTCAGGAAGTCCACCGCGAGGGCGATCCCGTACCCCTTGTAGCCGCCGATGGGGGCCAGGAGTCCTTTGGCGGCCTCGAGGGGATCCGTGGTGGGTGCGCCCCGCTCGTCAAAGGCCCAACCAGGCTCCAGGGGCTTGTTCTGTTTGGCGTGCAGGATGATACGCCCGCGCGCCACCACGGTGGTGGCCATATCGAGAACCATCGGCTGCTCGACTCCCGCCGGAATAGCGATGGCAAAGGGATTGGTTCCCATCATGGGCGTGCGGCCGCCGGTCGGCGCCACGGCGGCCGGGGCATTGGTCGAGCTGAAGCCGATCATCCCTGCCGGGAGCGCCATCATCGCCCAGTAGGCCGCCATTCCGTAGTGGTTGGAGTGGGTGGTGGCCACGAAGGCCACGCCCGTGGTCTTGGCCTTCTCCATTGTCAGCCGCATGGCGTGGCGCGAGGCGACCTGGCCGATGCCGTTCCGGCAGTCAATCAGCGCCGTGGACGGATGCTCCCGGACGACCTGCAATTGGGTCTTCGGATTCACCACCCCCACCTGCATGCGCTTCACGTAGACGCAGAGCATGCGGGTGATCCCATGCGTATCCACGCCCCGGAGATTCGCCTCGATCATGGAATCCGTGAGGAGCGCCGCGTCCTCGCGGCTCACCCCGATGCGCTGGAAGACCAGCTCCGTCCACGCGCGCAGCTTCTCGGCCGGGAAAAACACTCCATCGTCGACGCCAGCCATGGGAGGGACTCCTTTCGATTGGAAAGGGGCACACGGTACCGCCACCCGCGAACCCCGAGCCATTACGGGAGGCGCATCATACCACATCCCCATGCCTTGCACGCCCCCGGAGCCGATGATGGCCGGAATGCCTTCCGAATCGGCCGCCTTGACAGCGCTCCTTAGCAGGCAATAATGGCTCCAAGGCTCCGGGGAGGGTTTCGCATCGACTGCGCCGCATCAGAGATCGGCGCTGCGGGGAGGGGGGAGATGAAGGCGGACGCGAAGAACGTATTGGCGGTTGCTCTCTTGGCGTGTGTGGGCCTCGGGCTCTTCGCCGCCGATGGCGGCCACGCGCAAACCCGAACGAAGATCCGGTACGCCCTGGGCGACGTACTCACCACCGACGACTTGCAGCTCCTGATCGCCGCAGAGCGGGCCAAGGCGCGAGGGGTGGATGTCGAGATCACCGCCTTCAAGAGCGAGGAGCTGGCGACCCAGGCGGTCATCAACGGCCAGGCCGACGTCGGCCAGGGGACCCCGTATGCGGCGATCCAGAAGGTGCGCATCCCCATCCGGTTCTTCTACCAGCTCTACTCGCTTCTGTTCTTCCCCGTGGTCAACAAGGAGGCCTACAAGAGCTGGAAGGATCTGGACGGTCAGGAGATCGCGGTGCACGCTCGTGGCTCCGGGACCGAGGCGATCGTGAACCTGGTGGCCAAGCAGCAGGGCATCAAGTTCAAGAGCATCAGCTATGTTCCCGGCTCCGACGTCCGCGCCCTGGGGCTCCTGCGCGGGACCCTCAAGGCCACCATCCTCGACTCCAACAACAAGAACCACGTCATGAAGGAGGCCCCCGGCAAGTTCCTCATCCTGCCGCTCGGCGAGCTGAAGGCGAGCGACGAGGCGCTCTTCGCCACCCGGGCGTTCCTGGAGAAGAACCAGCCGGCCGTGACCATCCTCGTGGGGGAGCTGCTGCGGGTGTCGCGGGAGATCAATGCCAACCCCAGGTTCGTCGCGGAGGAACGGAAGCGGCTGGGCCTCCTGAAAGACCTCCCCGCCAAGCTGGAAGCCGACATCACCCCCTACTTCGAGGAGGCGGTGAGGAGCGGGATCATCGCCAACGACGGCGGCCTGGCCTCGGCGCCCAAGACCGATCTGGATTTCTTCCAGCTCTCCGGGGCGCTCAAGGGGGAGAAGCTGAAGACCGAGGACTTCTGGGATCTGGTGCCCCTGAGGGCGGCCGTCGCCAAGGTCGGCAAGTAACGCGGCGGGGATCGCTTTCCGCGGGGACGAACAACCCTGGCCCGAGGAAACCGCTCACATAGCGTCGGACACTGGCAGTTCGCCTCGGCGGATTCGAGCCAATCCCCCCGTCCCCCCCTTTGTCAAAGGGGGGCGGGGGGGGATTTCATCCGGCGGACGTGCTAAGTAAACAGCCTTGGGGTTAGGGACTCATGTCATGGCCGAATTCTCGAAGGCACCTCATGGTGCGGCGGCGTCGGTGAATGTCTTCGCGTTCTGTGCGCCGTGATTCTTGGCGTCCTTGCCTCGACTCAGGCGGGATTGGCGGTTCAAGGATTTCGGTTTGAGGCTAATGCTGTGGCGAATTCGCGACGGGCCGGGGGCGATCGGGTCTTCTGGCTCCTGCTCTCCTTTGCGTGCGCCTTTGCCCTGTGGGAGGCTGCCGGCCGCTTTCGGCTCAGCGCCGCCTTCCCGCCCTTCAGCGACACCGTCATGGCGTTCCTGCGCATGGCGGCGGACGGCAGCCTCGCCAAGGCGTATCTGTCCACGAGCCAGCCGCTCATCATCGGTTTCGCCATTTGCGGGGTCGTCGGCGTCGGCTTCGGGGTCTGGATGGGCCTCTCGCGCACGGTGGAGTGGCTCAGCGTGCCCGTCTTCGTGATTCTCCAGGCGGCCCCCATGGCCGCCGTGGTTCCCCTGGTGACGTACATCTACGGGATCGGGCTCACCTCCAAGGTCCTGGCGGTGGTCGTGCTGGCGGCCCCGGTCATCGTGATGAACTCCTACAAAGGAATTCGGAACACGAATTCCTCACTGATCCAGATGTGTCGCGCCTTCCTGGGAACGAGAACGCAGGTGGTGGTGAAGATCATCCTCCCCCATGCCGCGGCCATGATCTTCGCCGGGCTTCGGCTCGGCCTGGCCATGGGCTTCATCGGGGTGGTGATCGCGGAGCTCCTGATCACGCCGACCGGCATCGGCGATCTGATCACCTACCACAGCTCGGTGGCCGACTTCCCCGAGATGTTCGCCGCGGTGGGGTCCATCATCCTGATCGCCGCCGTGACCATCCATGCGCTGGAGCGGCTCGAGCGGAGGCTGTTTCCCCCCGAATCGCGAGGGTCCTGAGATTGTCGCCGGATGCGATCGTGGAATTGACGGGGATCGGCAAGACCTACGCGACGGGCGTCGAAGCCCTGCGGGACGTCACCCATGCCTTTCCCGCGGGCAAGCTCAGCACGCTGCTGGGGCCGAGCGGCTGCGGCAAGACCACCCTGCTCAAGATCATCGGGGGCCTGATCCCGGCCACCGCGGGCGAGGTGCGGGTGAAGGGGAAGCGGGTGGACGGTCCCGGCGCAGAGCGGGCCTTCGTCTTCCAGGATTTCGCCCTGCTGCCCTGGGCCACGGTGCTGCGCAACGTCGCCTTCGGCCTGGAGCTCCGGGGAGTCCCGGGGGAGGAGCGGCTCGAGATCGCCCGCAAGTTCATCGGCGAGGTTGGCCTGGCCGGCTTCGAGGCGAGCTACCCGCATCAGCTCTCGGGGGGGATGCGACAGCGGGTCGGGCTGGCCCGCGCCCTCGCCGTGGACGCCGACATCATCCTGATGGACGAGCCGTTCTCCTCGGTGGACGAGCAGACCCGGCGGAAGTTCCAGGAGGATCTGCTCGACCTGCTCCGGCACCGGCGGAAGACCGTGATCTTCGTCACCCACAGCATCGAGGAGGCGGCCTATCTCTCCGACCAGATCGTCCTCCTGTCGGCCCGGCCGGGCACCGTGTCGCAGATCATCCAACCGAATGTCAACCGGGGCAGCAAGAGCCCCGACGAGATCCGGCGCGACAAGAATTACCTCGACGCCGTGGACGACATCTGGCACGTGCTGAAGCGGTACCTGGGTTGACGGGAGGTAACCGTTCAGGCAGCCTGCCAATCGCCGGGGCGGCCAGGGCCTCCCTTCGATGCCTGGCGCCTGCACCCTTCCCTTCGGGCGGGTACCCGATGCCGGCTCGCCCTTACACCGGGTCGGCCGCCACAGAACGGCGGCCCGACCCCGTGCAGGGAAATGACGCACGGGGTACCCCGCCGGCGACGGGCTCGCCGGGTACCCATCCGGAGGATGGGTGTGGCGCGGCGCTTCGGGAGCCCCTGGCCGCCCCTCGAATGTGGCCTGAACGCGAACGACGGGAGGACCCCATGCGGCTGTTCGGCAAGCGGATCCCCATCGGCGCTTCCCTCCTGGTCTGGTGTGCGGTCTGGGAGCTGGCGGGCCGGGTGGGCGTCTCCAGCATCTTCCCGCCGCTGTCCCGGGTCGTCGCGGCGGGGATGACCATCCTCCCCACCGAGAAGTTTCACCTGGCGGTGGAGATCTCCCTGCGCTCCTTCGCCCTGGGCATGGCGATGGCAATCTGCGTGGGCATCACGCTGGGGATCCTGCTGGCCCGGGTCGAGACCCTCGGCCGGATCCTCGGCACCTGGGTGAACGTGTTCGTCAGTGCGCCCATCTCCGCCCTGGTCCCCGTCCTGATGGGGGTGCTGGGCATCGGCGAGACGACGGTGGTGGCGACGGTCTTCCTCTTCGCGGTCTTCGTCATCATTCTCGACACCGAGGTGGGGATCCGGAAGGCGGACCGGTCGCTGATCGAGATGGCCCGCGCCTTCGGCGCCCGGAACTACCAGGTGTACACCAAGGTCCTCGTCTGGAGCGCCCTCCCCGAGATGCTGGCCGGAATCCGTCTGGCGGCGATCCGCGGGGTGAAGGGGGTCGTGATCGGGCAGCTCCTGATCTCCATCATCGGCGTGGGGGAGCTGTTCGAGCTGTATTCCAAGCATTTCCTGATGGAAGAGTTCTGGGCCCTCGTCATCCTCGTCTTCGCCTTCGCCTTCCTCGTGTCCGAGTCCATCGCCTACCTCGAGCGCCGCGTAGAGTACTACGCCAGCGCACGGTAGCCCCACGGCACCGCGGCACACCGATTGGCCACAAGAAGCACAAAAGGCACAAGGAGTTCCTGGGCTCAGATCCGTGATCCCGCGTGAGTTGATGACACCGTACCCCTTGTGATTCTTGTGCGTCTTGTGGCCAAGGGTCCATCGGGCCCCCGGTGTCCGCCTCAGGCTCTTGGCTCTTGGACCGGAGTACTACGCCGGCGCCCGGTAGCCCCAAAGCGAGATCCCTGAACCGCCAAGATCACCCAACGCACCCAAAGGGTCCCCGGTTGGGCACCCGGAACGCCAAGGTATCGCCGGAACCGGGATCAGCCACAAGAAGCACAAAAGGCACAAGGAGTTCCTGGGCTCAGATCCGTGATCCCGCGTGAGTTGGGGACTCCGTACCCCTTGTGATTCTTGTGCGTCTTGTGGCCAAGGGTCCATCGGCCCCCCGGTATACGCCTCAGGCTCTTGGCTCATAGCTCATGGGGGGGAGCGGGCTTCTGGCCTGGCCCCCGGTGCCGTCTCCGTTCCCCCGGGTACCCGCCGCTTCCGGCGGGGTGACCTTGGCGGTGAAGAGAGTTGTTCGGATGGGGGCTAGATCTTGACCTCGCCGTTCTCCAGGACGATCCGGTCGTCCAGCGTCAGGGTCGGGCGGTACATCATGCCGTCGAAGTGGCAGGCGGCCTTGGTGGTGCCCCCCAGGTTGGCGCTGGTCCCGATGCCGATGTGGACGGTGCCGAAGGCCCCGTGATCTTGCGCCCACACCCCGGTCAGCATGTGGATGGCGGGGTTGAGGCCGATGGCCAACTGAGCAACGTTGTAGACTGCCGCGTCGCCCATCTCGGCCCAAACCTTGCGGATCATATCGGCCTCGGGCCCTCCCTCCACCTTCACGATGTTTCCCTGCTGCACCGAGCAGATCACCGGGTTTCGCAGCGGTCCGATGCGCAGATTGGGGATGCTGCCGTCGAAGACGATCACACCCTCGGCGCTCCCTTCCACGGGGGATGTGTTGGCCTCGATGTTGGGGAAGGCGGAGAATTTTCCCGGCCGGTCCAGGATGCAATCGTGGGCGTTCCCCGGTCGGCCGGAGAGATGGAAGCGGCAGTCGGTCCCCTTGGGCGTGGTCAGGTGGGCCGCGGAGGCCTTTCCCAGCAGCTCCGCCATCTTCCGCACCCGGGGCGAGGCCGCCTCGAAGTCGGCCTCGGCGCCGCCCCGGACCAGTTGGTCCGGCGTGATCGCCGGCAGTGACAGGAGCCGCGTTCCCTTCTCCAGGGCCTTGCGGCTCGCCACCGAATGGCTGATGGAGTAGCTCACGGGGAGCAGGCCGACGTCGGCCGCCAGGAGCGCCGCCGCCACGAGGGCCGGTGGCTCCCCCCCGTCCACCTCGACCGGCCGCATCACCGTGGTCACGACTTCCGGCGTGAGCTCCAGCGCCGCCACGGCCAAGGCCTCGGCGACGGTCATGGTCTCCGTATCCGCCACGATGGCCACCTTCTCCCCCGGCTTGACCCGCGCCAGGACGCGGACGACCTTCCGCGCTCCCTCGATGATTCCCGCAATCTGCATCTCATGTCCTCCGTCCAGGGAACAGGGTAACTCAGGAATGCGCCTCCCCTCGTCGCTCCCTTGACGTCTGCCAGACGGCCCGCACCACCGGGGCCAGGAGCGAGAGGAAGGCGAAGGCGATCAGCACCGCGGAGATGGGCCGGGTGACGAAGATGGAGAGGTCGCCGTGGGAAATGGTCAGCGACTGGCGGAGCGATCGCTCCACCAGGGGGCCCAGGACCAGCCCCAGGACCGCCGGCGCCGCGGGAAACTCCAGCTTCCGCATGAGGTAGCCGATGACGCCGAAGCCGAACATCACCCACATGTCGAAGATGTTGTTGTCGGTGGCGAAGACGCCCACTGCCGAGATGGTGACGATGAGCGGCATCAGAATCGTGTACGGCACCCGCAGCAGGCTAGCCCACAATCCCACAAGAGGCAGGTTCAGGATCAGGAGCAAGACGTTGCCGATGTACATGCTGGCAATGACACCCCAGACGAAGTCCGGGCTGCTCTGGAACAGGAGCGGCCCGGGCTTGAGGCCGTGGATCAAGAATGCCCCCAGGAGCACCGCCGTGGTGCCCGATCCGGGGATCCCCAGGGTGAGGAGCGGCACCATGGCGCCGCCCGCCGCAGCGTTGTTGGCCCCTTCGGGCGCGGCCACCCCCTCGATGGCACCGGTGCCAAACTTCTCCGGATGCCGGCTCAGCTTCTTCTCCAGCGCGTAGGCCATGAAGGAGGCGATGGTGGCCCCGGCGCCCGGCAGGACCCCCACGAAGAAGCCGAGGAGGGAGCTTCGGCCGATGGGCAGGAGGGAGTCCTTCCAGTCCTGGCGGTTCGGGAAGAGGCTCTTCAGCTTCAGTTCGGTCTTGACGAACACCTGTTCTTCCGCCTTTTCCAGGTTCACGAACACCTCGGCCACCGCGAACAGCCCCACCGCCACGCCGATGAACCCGAAGCCGTCCAGGAGGTAGATGTTGCCCAGGGTGAACCGCTCGGCACCGCTGATGGCGTCCACCCCCACGCAGGCGATGATGAGCCCGAAGACACCGCTCATGATTCCCTTCAGCAGGGACTCCCCCGAGAGGCTGGTCACCATGGTCAACCCCATGAACGTCAGGGCGAAGTACTCGGGCGGACCGAAGGCGAGGGCGAAATTCGCCAGGGGCGGCGCGATGAGGCTCAGCATCACGATGGCAAACGTCCCCGCGATGAAGGAGGAGATGGCCGCCATGCCCAGGGCCACCCCGGCCCGGCCCTGCTTGGCCATCTGGTAGCCGTCCAGGGTAGTCATGACCGAGGCGGACTCGCCCGGCACGTTGATCAGGATCGACGTCGTCGATCCCCCGTACATGGCCCCGTAGTAGACCCCCGCCATGGTGATGACGGCCGTGGTGGCGTTCAGGCCGAAGGTCACGGGGATCAGGATGGCCACGCCGGTGGTCGGCCCGATGCCGGGCAGGACGCCGATGAGGGTGCCGAGGGTCACCCCGATCAGGCAGAAGAGAAGGTTCTGGGGGGAGAGCGCCACCTGGAAGCCATGCAGCAGCGAGGCGTAGATGTCCACGGGAGGCCTCCTCCGAGCCGCCTAAAATCCCAGGAACCCCTTGGGCAGGCTGACGCCCAGGAGTGTGCGGAAGACCGTCTGCAGGATGACGGAGTTCGCCACGGCCACCACGAGCGTCACGGCCCACCGCTCCCGCTCCACCACCCCCAGCAGGAATGCCGTGAGGAGCCCCGTCGCCAGGAGGAAGCCCAGGATCTCCACGAGCGAGATGTACGCCGCCAGCCCCGCCAGGGTCGCCCCGATGGGCAGCAGGGCCCGAAGCCGCGGAAAGACCCGGGCCTCTGCCGCCGGGGCCCGCCGCCGGGCCTGGAGGAAGAGCGTCACCGCCAGGGCCGCCATGAGGATCCCGAGCCAGAAGGGAAGAAACTCGGGGCCCGGGCCGAAGGTCCCGCTGGGCGGGAGCTTTCGCGACTCCCGCATGAGCACCAGCGAACCGACAAACAGTACAATCGCCGTGATCTGATCCGCGCGTCGCATGCCGTACCGTTTCCCTCCGTGCCGCTGGCCGCCATTGAGGCGGCGCATCCGGGCCCCAGGAGTTATGCGGCCGATGAATACCTCACAGAAGTTGCTCCGCCGAGCACTGACCCCTGACGCTTCACGAAAGTGGTTGCGAATTCTGCGGATCGGGCGGCCGCTTCCGCCTCCCCGGGCGGAGGCGCCGCCCGGGGAGGCGGGGCGACTACTTCAGCAGCCCCATGACCTTGAGGATCTGCTGGTATCGGCCATGCTCCTTCTCAAGCCATGCGCCGAAGCTCGGGCCGTCCATCCACGCCACGGACAGCATGTTGTCGTCCATGTACTTCTTGAAGGTCGCGCCCTGGGTGTACTTCTGGAGTCCCGCCTCCAGGACCTTCCGGGCGTCCGCCGGGATTCCGCCGGGGGCGACCAAGCCGCGGTTCTGGACGTAGAGGGCGTCCAGGCCCTGCTCCCTCATGGTGGGAACGTCGGGGGCGCCGGCCAGTCGCTGCTCCGAGTAGACGCCCAGGTTCCGGATCTTCTTGGCCTTGGCGAGTTCCAGGGCCTCGCCCGGGTTGGAGACCGCCAGGTCGACGTGGCCGCCCAGGAGGGCGGCGTTCACCTCGCCGCCGCTGTTGAAGACGACGTAGTTCAACTGGATCCCCGCCTGCTGCTCGATCAGGTAGGCGCAGACGGAATCCGACGACCCCAACTGGGTCCCGCCCACGGTCACCTTCTTGGGATTGGCCTTGGCGAAGGCGATCACATCCTTCATGGTCTTGAACCTGGAGTCTGCCTTCACCATCAGCATGTACTCGTCGACGGCGAAGTTGGCGATGGGGGTGAAGTCCTTGAGGCCGTACGGAGCCTTGCGCATCATGGGCGTGGTGATGAGGCTGGTCACCGCCGTCAGCAAGAAGTAGGGATCGCCCTTCTTGCCCGCCACGTAGGCGAAGGCGATGGCGCCGCTGCCGCCCGGCTTGTTCTCCACCACGATGGGCTGCGGGAAGAACTTCTCCTTGTCGTTGGCCGCCGCCAGGGTGCGGGCGAAGATGTCGCTGCCCCCGCCCGCCGCGGCGTGGACGATCAACTGGATGGGCTTCTCGGGAAATCCGGCGGCGCCGACTCCGACCGCCATGGCCAATGCCAGTCCCAAGACCCCCAACGCTACCGCCAGTCTCCGCACGCTCGTCTTCATGGCTGACCTCCTGTTGAAACGCCACGGTGAGACAACGTTTCGATGAGGAACCTGCGCATCATCGAGTTCGTCTCCGCGAGGCCGCCCCTTTTGCCTTCCCGGCGCGGCGTACCGGTTTCTGGCGGGGTGTGCGGGCGGGCGGCTTCGCCCGGGCCAGCAGCGCCGTCAGCTCCCGAACGTCCCGCACCGCTTCCAGCGTCCGGACCAGGGCGACCACCTCCTCGGCCTTGCTCTTCGGCCAGCGACTGTAGACCGCGCACTCCCGGAACTTGTCCGCCACCTCGTCGTAGCTCATGGGAATGGCCGGGCTCCCCTTGCCGAAGTCGGCCCGGTCGCGGATCACCCGGCCGTCGGTGAGGGCGATCTCGAGGATGGTGGTCATCTTGGCGTAGCCCTCCGCTTCCGCCTCGGGGTGGACGCCGAAGTCCACCTTGGCGATCATGGCCTGGACATCGGGACGATTCACGATCTCGTCGGTGAATTCGTTGAGCCCCCCCCGGCGCTCGAGGAGCAGGATGGCCATGCAGAACTCCATGCTGAACTTGGCCTCTAGCTCCGTGGCGGGCCGGTGGTGAATCAGGGCGTTGGGCATGTTCTGATTGGTGCCGACCTTCACGGACACCACCTGCTCCGGCCTGATGTCGTGCGTCCGGATCAGCTCCAGCATCTTGGTCATGCCGGGGTGGGTGAGCGATCCGGAGGGGTGCGGCTTGATGGAGACGCCGGGGTCGGCAAAGGTCCAGGGCTTCCCCAGCTTGCCGAGGACGGCCGCCTCGTCGTAGCCGCCGCCCGCCGCGCGGAAGAAGCCCCGGCCGGCCTCCAGGACAATGGGCGTGGCGGTGAAGCCAAGCTGTGCGAACTCCGCGGCGATCACGCCGCCCTCGGCCGCGCGCCCCGCGTGGAACGGTTTCATCATGGTGCCGAAGTTCTCCCGCAGGCCCGCCGCCAGGCTGCCGGCGATCCCCAGGCAGGTCCGGGCCTGGTCGGGTGTGAATCCCAGCAGGTTGGCCACACCCGCCGCCGCGCCCAGCGTCCCGCAGGTCGCCGTGGAGTGGAACCCGTGCTGGTAATGGCGGGGGTTGATGGCCTCGGCGATCTTGCACTCCACTTCCGCGCCCACGTGGTAGGCGGTGAGGAAGTCCCGCCCCGACCGGCGGTCCCGCTCCGCCACGGCCAGGGCGGAGGGGAGCGCGGGAGCCGTGGGGTGGGTGAGCAGGCCGTACACACGGTCCCTGGCCACCGCGAGCTGCGTGTCGTCGTAGTCGTCGGCGTGCACGGCCGTGCCGTTGGCGAAGGCCGCGAACCGGGCGGGCATGCGCATGGCCGTGCCGAGGACGGTCGCCGCCCGTTGCGTGAGCCCCAGCCCCCGCAGGTGGCGGCGGAGCAAGTCTCCGCTCTTGGCCACGGCGCCGGCCAGGGCCAGGCCCAGTCCGTCCAGGATGGATTTCTTGCCGAGTTCCACAACGCTTCCGGGAATATCGGCGAATCGCGTGCCCGCGATGAACTCCGCCACATACCCCGTGAGCGATCCCGCGCCCGTCGTCTCCATCGGCATCGCGCCCTCCTCTGTCAGGATTCCCCCTGGTCCCCTCTTTTCCTGGCCGGGCTCCCGGCCGACCTCTGCACCCTCTCCCGCAGCACGCCGTGTGCCCCCTCGATATGCTCCCGCATGGCTCGCTCCGCCTCCGCCCCTCGCCCACGGAGGATCGCGGCGACGATGCGCCGGTGTTCCTGCAGCGACACCCCGGGCCGTCCCCGGGCCGCCAGGGTAAGCGTCCGCATGCGGGCCACGTGCTGGGTCAGGCCCTGGTAAATGGCCCGCAACTGCCGGTTCCCGGACAGCTCGACGATGGCGTCGTGAAACCGCCCCGAGACCTCGTGGTACTGCCGGGAGTCCGCGGTCAGGTGGGCCAGCTCCGCAAGAATGCCCTGCAGGAGCTCCCGCTTGGCGGGATCCGGATTCCCCGCCGCCTGGCGAGCCGCCAAGCCCTCGATGACCGCCCGGATGGGGTAGAGGTCCTCCACATCCCGCGGCGTCGTCTCGCGGACGAAGGCGCCTCCGCGCGGCACCGTGACCACAAACCCCTCCGCCTCCAGTTGCCGGATGGCTTCGCGCAGGGGAGTTCGGCTCACGTTGAGCTGTCGGGCGAGCTCGGGCTCGACCAGGCGCGTCTTGGGCGGGAGGTCCCCGGTGATGATGGCTTGCCGCAGACGGGCCGCAATCCGCTCGCGGAGCGAGCGATGATCGTCCAAGGGCCGGACTACCGCAGGCTCGGTCATGAATCTGCCTCGTGTATACAGCATGCTGTGTACTATTTGTCTGGAATGCCTGTCAAGGGGAAAGAGACACGATGGGCGGCCAGAACGACCCGGGGCAGGGTGGCGCCGCAGAGGCGCTTGCTCGTGCGATCGATCGAACCGCGCCCGCTCAGGCCGGCCACCCCGCTGCCGGATCGCCCGCCCACGGGCACGGGTGGCGGAAAGCTCCACTTCCGGGCGCGCGAGGTCGCGGATCGATTGCACTTGACACGCCATCTCGCGACGGATAGAAGTCCGGCCAATCCGGTCACCTGCTTCACGGAAGGGGCATCGCAGATCGCGGTGGCGGGGGGCTCGCCCCTCCAGGGGGGTTTGGAATGAGTGCGAACGGACCGAGCACGATCGAGATGCGCGCAACGGTGCCGGTGTCATGGGAAACGGACGTGCTTGTGGTCGGCGGCGGCCCGGCAGGTATCCCGGCGGCCATTGCCGCAGCGAGGAACGGCGCGCACACCCTGCTCGTCGAGCGCTACGGCTTCCTGGGCGGCACCGCAACCGCAGGCCTCGTCGGGCCCTTCATGGGGGCGTGCGAGGGGGAGCAGGAGCGGGTCCAGTTGATCCGCGGCATCTTCGACGAGATCGTCCGTCGGATGGAAGCTCGGGGCGGCGCGATTCACCCCACCAGGGTCGTTCGGGGTGAAGGACACTCGGGATTCCGCCTGCCCGGGCACAATGGGGTCACGCCGTTTGAGCCCGAGGCGCTGAAGGCGGTCGCCGCCGAGATGTGCCTGGAGGCTGGCGTCACGCTGCACCTCCACTCCCGCTTCATCCACCCGCTCCTCCAGGACGGCCGGATGACCGGCGTGGTCGTCGCCACGAAGTCGGGGCTGCAGGCGATCAAAGCGGCCGCCGTCCTGGACTGCACCGGCGACGCCGACGTCGCCTTCGCCGCCGGTGTCCCGACGGTCAAAGGTCGCCGGGCCGACGGGCTCGGGCAGGGCGCGACGCTCTTCTTCCGGGTGAAGAGCGTGGACACGGCTCGCGTCGAGCAGTATGCCAGAGAGCACCCCCAGGACGGCGTGGCCGGCAAGCCCTTCAGCAGCCTGGTCGCCAAGGCCAAGGCGGCCGGCGACTTCGACCTCCCGCGGGACCGGATCAATTTCTATCGCACCCCAGAGCCGGGCGTCTGGGGGGTGAATGCCAGCCGGGTCCTCGCCGTGGACCCGACGCGGGTGGAAGATCTGACGCGGGCCGAACTGGAGGGGCGCCGCCAAGTCGACGCCCTGCTGACCTTCCTGCGCAAGTATGTCCCGGGTTGCGAGCAGGCGACGCTCGCGGTGACGGCCACCCAGATCGGCATCCGGGAGAGCCGGCGGATCGTGGGCGAGCATGTCCTCAGCCTCGAGGACCTCCAGGCCGGACGCAGCTTCCCGGACACCATCGCCTACTACAACTACCCCGTCGACATCCACAGCCCGACCGACGGGACCGGCGGAATCCTGAACGAGATCCCGATCGCTCCCGTGTACCAGATCCCGTATCGGAGCCTGGTCCCGCAGCGGATCGAGCAGCTTCTGGTGGCCGGGCGCTGCCTCTCGGCGACGCACGAGGCGGCCGCTGCGGTTCGCGTCATGCCGGCCTGCTTCGCCATGGGCCAGGCGGCGGGGACGGCGGCGGCCCTGGCCCTCCGGGCCGGCACGACCGTGCGCCGGGTCGACGTCTCCCTACTGCGGCAGCGCCTCCTGGCCCAGGGCGCCTATCTCGGGGAGTAGCAGCTTGCTGGACAGCGCACGGTCATGCTTCGATCCTTCGACAAGCGCAGGACTCAGCATGAACGGAAATACATCAATGAACTCAAGTCATCCTCCGCTCGCCCTGAGCCCGTCGAAGGGCGAACGGAGGGTTGTTCAGCAACCTGCTATAGCGACGGAGCAGAAACTGCAACCACACGCATCAGCAGAAAGGAGCGAGGCCATGAAGCGGGACAGAGTGCGTCGAGGCATCGGCCGTCGGGATGCCCTCAAGCGGCTCGGCGGGGCCGCTATCGGCCTGATGGGAATCCTCCAGGCGCAGCGAGCGCCAGCCCAGGCCAAGCCGGTAACCTTGCGCTACTGGACCTGGCAGAACTCGGCCGACAAGAAGAACCCGCGCGCCCAGGGGCAGGCGCAGATCCTGAACACCTTCCGCAAGGCCAACCCCACCATCGACCTGGTGGAGGAGATCATCCCCTGGCAGAACCTCCACCAACAACTCCTACAGGCGTCGGCAGCCAACAAGGCCCCGGATGTGTCGCGCCAACTGGATCGGTACCTCGCGACTCTCGCCGGGGCGGATGCCATCCAGCCGCTGGACGACTACGTGAAAGGCTGGAATGCAGCACGGAAGGGCGACTACATGTACGCCTGGGAAGACACCACGGTTGAGGGCAAGAAGTTCGCCTTCCGGCAGGCCGTCCGACCCTTGAACCTCTTCTACTACCGCACGGACCTCTACAGCGCCGCAGGATTCAAGACTCCGCCCAAGACGCTCAAGGAGTGGACGGCGGTCTCCAGGGCGGTCACCAAGGGGCAGGTCATCGGCTTTGCCATGTCCTTCTCCAAATCGGACGGCTTGTCCAAGCTGATCGAGAATGTCCCTGTCATGTACTGGTGCCTGGGCAGCGACCTCGTCGATTCCAAGACAGGGAAATCCACCTTCCACCTCGAGGCGGGACAGAAGATCTTCCAGTGGTTTCAGGACATGGTGCACGTCCACAAGGTGAGCCCCATCGGCGAAGCCAGCCTGGACTCCGAGACCCTGAATCAGATGTTCATGGCCGGAACCACGGCCTGCAACCTGAGCCACTCCAGCAAGTGGGCCGAGTGGAGCCGCAAGGAGGCGATCCAGGGGAAGATCGACACGGCCTGGACACCGAATTTCTCCGACGAGCCCAAGCCGGTTCCCGTCAACACCGCCGGGGCCTGGACCGTCGTCATGCCCAGGGGCGCCAAGAAGAACGAGGCCTGGAAACTGATGGAGTTCTTGCAGAGCACCGAGGCCGAGCTGATCGACGCCAAGGTGGGCGGCGAGCTCCCCACCCGCAAGAGCACGCTCAAGGATCCGTTCTTCCAGACCGCCGAGGCCAAGCGGATGGTGGGCTGGCTCACCTACATGGCGGAGAACATCCACCCCGCCACCACCCTCAGGATTAAGAAACTCGAACTGCTCATCGACGCCTTGGCCGATGCCGCGCAGCAGATCATCTCCACCAAGGCGGATGTCAAGGCCGCGCTGGCAATCGCCGCCCAGAAGTACGACGCGCAGATCTAGCCGGCTGCTGAACAACCCTCCGCTCGCCCTTCGACGGGCTCAGGGCGAGCGGAGGATGGGTTGAAATCCCTGGTGGAATTCCGTTCATGCTGCGCCTGTGGAAGCATGAGCGTGCGTCTTTCACCATGCTGGTAGGGAATCCTTGACGCGGGCAGGGTGGGCGCATCGGGTACCCGTCCGCCAGGATGGGTTTGGTGTCGAGATGCGCCAGAGACGCCTGACCGGTCCCGGCTCGCCGACCAGGAGGATCTCTGTTCAGCCTGCATTCTTCGCGAGCCGACCTCGCGAAGAATGCAGGCTAGGGACACGGACACCATGTCGACTCCGGGAGCAACGGCCGCCCGGCGGGGACCGTGCGGCGCGAAGGAGGGACCTGTCCCCCCCGCGCGGTGCGGGCCCGCGGGGTCCGCGTTTCCCCTGGCGCTCATGCTGCCCGCCGTGCTGCTCGTCGTCTGCGTGACGTTTCTTCCCATCGTGCGGGCGGTCTCCCTTTCGTTTCGCGACACGAGCTACCTCAAGGTCGGCGGGTTTGTCGGTCTCCGGCACTTCCAGGCCTTCCTCCGGGATCCGCTGAGCCGGCAGAACCTGTTGAACTCGCTCACCTTTACTTTCGGCTCGCTGGCCGTCTCGCTTCCCCTGGCCCTGGGCCTCGCCCTGCTCCTGCATCGGCCCTTTCCGGGCCGCGGCATGTTTCGTACCGTCCTCATCCTCCCCTGGGTCGTCTCGCAGTTGCTCACCGCGCTCCTGTGGCGGTGGCTGGACAGCCCCCTGCTCGGGCCCGCGGCCTACATCTTGAGCGAGCTGGCCGGGACGCGCGTGGATATCCTGGGCGACCCCAACACGGCCATGGCGGGGGTCATCCTGGCCAACGTGTGGCGCAGCTTTCCCTACGCCATGATCCTCACGCTGGCCGCCCTGCAGACGATTCCCGACGAATTGTACGAGGCGGCCCGGATCGACGGCGCCGGTCGCTGGAACCTGTTCCGCTTCGTGACCTTCCCCATGATCCAGAACACGTTCCTCATCGCCACCATCATCCTGACCATCCATTATTTCAACATGATCGAGCTGCCCCTGGTGCTGACCGGCGGCGGCCCGGTCAACCGGACCGAGGTACTGGGCCTGCGCGTGTACCGCGAAGCCTTCGTGCTCTTCAAGTTCGGCTTCGGCTCGGCGATCGCCCTCGTGATGTTCGCGGTGAACATCGTGGTCAGCCTGGTCTACATCAAGGTGCTGCGGGCCGAGAGCCGGTACTAACAGGCTACTGAAAAAGGCCCATCTGCGGCGTTGGCGCGCTCCCGCGACGCTGCGACGTACCCGCAAGTACGCCTCGCGCCTCGGATCGCGCGCCGCCTTGCATCTGGACCTTTTTGAGCAGCCTGGGCGAAAACGAGTTCTTCAGCATTCTGCTATGGGGGGATGGGCCGATGGAGCAGCCACGCGGAAGATGGAGAGCGCTGCACGCAATCGGGCGGTATGCCGCTCTCGGAAGCGCCAGCCTCTTTGCCCTGGCCCCCATCTACTGGGCGGTGGCCACTTCCTTGAAACCCGAATCGAAGATCCTGACCTATCCGCCCCAGTGGTGGCCCGATCCGTTCACGCTGGAGCACTACCTCAATGTCTTGATGCAGTCGCCCCTCCCTCGGAACTACCTGAACAGTATCCTGCTGGCGCTCGGGACCATCCTGCTGGTCCTCTGCCTGGGCGCCCACGCCGGCTATGCTGCGGCGCGCTACAACTTCCGGGGAAAGAACCCGCTCCTCTTCCTCCTCCTGGCGACAGTGATGATCCCCGGCATCGTCACCCTGATCCCGGTGTACCTCATGGCCGTCCAGCTCGGCCTGCACGACACCCACCTCGTCCTGATCCTGGTCTTCTCGGCCTGGCAGGTCCCCACGGTGGTCTGGCTGCTCCGCGCCTTCTTCGAGAACATCCCCCGGGAGCTGGACGAGGCGGCCCTGATCGACGGCTGCTCGCGGCTCGGCGCCTTCTACCGGGTGGTCCTGCCCTTGGCCCAACCCGGCCTGGCCGCGGCGGCCATCCTGGTGTTCGTGTGGGTCTGGAACGAATTCATCATCGCCCTCAACCTGACCGCCAGCAACAAGACGAGGCCGCTCACCGTGGGCCTCTTCTTCTTCGTGGGGGAGAGCAGCATCGAGTGGGGCAAGATGGCCGCCGCGGCCGCGGCGGCCCTGATCCCCGTCATCCTCGCCTTCGCCCTGCTGCAGCGCCGCTTCATCCAGGGGCTGACGGCCGGCGCCACCAAAGGATAGCGCTTGACACGCCCTGGCTCTCTTGAATATCATGTCTGGCATACCGTAATACTGTATACGGAATCTCCGGAGTGCGCCCATGCCGCCCGCCGATCTCGCCCACCGCATCCACGCCATCCGGAACACCGCCGAGGTGATCGCCCAGTCCCTGCAGGAGATGATCTCCGAGGCGGAGCTGCCTCCCGGGCAGCCCCTCATCCAGGAGCGGATCGCGGAGATGTTCCAGGTCTCCCGCGTGCCGGTGCGCGACGCCCTGCAGCTCCTCATCGGGATGGGAATCGCCGTCAACGTCCCCCGGCGGGGAGTCATGGTCCGGCCGCTCTCGGAAAAGCACCTGGACGACCTGTTCGAGGTGCGGAAGATCCTGGAGGGCGCCGCCATCCGCATGGCCCTCCAGAAGGCCACGCCGGGACTCCAGCGGCGGCTCCAGGAGCTGATCCGGCAGCAGGCCGCCTGCCTGCGCACCGGAGACGTCAAGGGCCACGCGAAGCTGGACGACGCCTTCCACGAGACGCTGTATGGGGATATCGGGAACCTCCGGCTCCGCGAGCTCATCCTGTCGAACTGGGAGATGATCAAGCAGGCCCGCTGCGCCTCGGTCGTGGCGCCGAAGCACGGGATGGCCTGGATCGCCACGTCGATCAACCGCCACAAGCGCATCCTGGCGGCGCTCAAGAGGCGGGACGAAGCGGCAGCCGCTGCCGTCACCTTCGAGAACATCGAAACCTCGAAGCAGGAGACTACCCGGAGCCTGCGGGAGATGGGCTGGCTCGATAGCTCCCCCCGTCCCGCGGAACCCGTTCCACCCCCAAGACGCCACGGCAAGGAAAGGCAAAATTGAAAATGTAAAACCGACAACCGATCAATGAGGTACTTGACCGGTCTGTCCCGCGGGGCGCGGGATCGGCTTTCAATTTTGCATTCCTTGTGGCCTCTGGTGTCATCTTGTGCTTCGTGTGGCTGAGACGAGCCCTCGCGATGTCTTGACGTTCCCCGACGGCCCGGGCGCCGCGGCGGCAAGCCGCCTCCCGGGAAGGCTCGTGCGCCGGATCCACTGCCGGCAAGGAGGTGCGTGATGCAGAAGCGCGGAATCGGACTCGTCGCGCTCGTCGGACTGTTCTGCCTGGTGGCGGGGACCGCGGAGGCGGGGACGACCCTGCGACTGGGGCACACGGATCCGCCCGGAGGACTTCGCCAGAAGGCCTCTCTTCTCTTCGCCGACAAGGTGAAGGAGTACGCCCAGGGCCGGTATACCGTTGATACCCACCACAGCGGAACACTGGGAGGAGACGCCAAGCTTCTGGAACAGATCAAACTGGGCGCCATCGACTTCGCCATCACGGGGGCCGGCATCTATTCGAACCAGGTTTCGGAGCTCGGTCTCCTGACCCTCCCGTACCTGGTGGAGGGCTACGAGCAGGGCTGGGCTCTCTACGACACCTCCTCCTGGATCCAGGAGTGGTTCGGAAAGCTTCTCGCCAAGAACATTCGGATCCTTGCCGTCTGGGAGGCCGGCTTCCGACAGATCACGGCGCGCAAGCCCGTGCACAAGCCCGAGGATGTCAAGGGGATGAAGATCCGGATCCCCAAGAACGAGGTGTATGTCTGGCTGTGGCAGAGCCTCGGGGCCAACCCCACCGTCATGGACTTGGGCGAGGTCTACATCTCCATCCAGCAAGGGACCGTGGACGGACAGGAGAATCCCATCCCGACCATCCATGTCAATAAATTCCATGAGGTGGCCAAGAACGTCTCCCTCACCAACCACATCTACGGGCCCATCCCCATCTCTATGAACGACAAGCGCTGGCAGTCCCTCTCGGCCGCGGACCAGGCCGCCGTGGTCAAGGCTGCCAAGGAGGCTGCCGCCTGGCACCGCAAGGCTGTGGTGAACGAGGATGACAACATGCTGGCCGATATGAGGGCCAAGGGGGCCACCATCATCAAGCCCGACGTCCCCGCCTTCGGCAGGGCCAGCCGACCCGTCTACGACAAGGCTGCCGAGCGATACAAGCGCGAGGTCCTGTCGGGTCTGCTCAAAGACGCAGAAGCCGTGAAGGCCAAGTACCCGGCGAAGTAGCCCGCACGGAAGATAGAGGGCAACATGGCCGGACGACTCCTGGGTATCTTCCTGGAACCGCTTCACGCCCAGAGCGAGGGTGTGGAGGCGATGTTCGACGTGCTGGAATCGGTGGGCACGACGGCCGTGGCCCTCACCTTGATCGCGAGCCGTCCGGCTGCTCCGGGGACGGGCGTGCGCATGCCGCCGCTCCATGTAGACGGGCACCGCCGTGTGTACGCCCGTCCTGTCTGGGGACAGGATTCCGTCGTCGTGGAGACCTTCCCGGCGGAGGACCCGGATCTGGCGCTTTTCTCGGCCAGCGGGTATTCGCCCCGGCGCGTCGCCGTGCCGGCCGAGGTGGACCGCTCGGTCCCGCGGCGGATGATCGCCGAGGCGCGGCGCCGCGGGATGAGGGTCTACGCGCAGATCAAGCCCTTCATCCCCCCGGGCGTGCGTCCGGCGGACCAGCCGGTGTACCCGGACGGCGCGGTCCCCAAGCCGCGCCAGGTCGCCATGATCGGTAGCCCGTGCAGCCCGGCGATCCGAGAATACGGCGTGGCACTCGTTCGGGATACGGTCCGGGCCTTTCCAGAGTTGGATGGTCTCTTCCTGGACTGGGCGGAGTATGGCGCCTACGCCTTCCAGGATCTCTTCACCTGTCTCGGATCCCACAGTGCGACCTTGGCACGCTCCCGGGGTCTCGACTGGGACCTGCTGGCGGCCCAGGTGCGCGCCGTGTGGGAGCGGCTGCACCGACTCCGCGACGAGGACCTTCGGCCGGCGGCGACCGCGCTCTCGCGGCTCATCGACGAGGCGCCGGGGTGGGCGGAGTTCCTCCGGTTCAAGGCCGAGGCGGTGACGACATTCTACCGCGATGTTCGCCGCGCCCTCGATGCGGCGGACCGCACCGATGTGCAGCTCATGGGCCGGGGCTGGCCGCCGCCCTGGAATCTCTGGAGCGGGATGGATTACGACGCGCTGGCCGGGGTGTGCGCTGCTGCCACCCCGAAGCTCTTCGCCTTCGACTACTGCGCCATCCCGCGCTGGTACGGTGAAGTGCTCCAGCGCTGGAACCCCGCCTTGTCGGAGGCGGCCATCCTGGATGCGCTCACGGCCTGGCTGGATTTGCCGGACAACTTCCCGACTCGACGCTTCGATCTCTATGCCATCCCGGCGGAAGACGAGCCGCACCCGGTCGGTGTCCCCGCCTACCGCTGTCGCGTGGAGGCCGTCCTGCGCGCCGTCGGGGGCCGCTGCGCCGTGCAACCCTTCGCCCACTGTCATATGCCGGAGGCGATGTGGCGGGAGAAGGTCCGCATGCTGCGCGAGGCGGCGGTGGACGGGATGTGGATCCAGATGTACGGCTATCTTTCCGAACCCAAACTCCAGATCCTGCGGGAGGAGTGGCGACCCTGACATCGCTCGCGATGCGCTGCGACGAGGAGGCCCCAAGGGGTGGAGCGGTTGAAAGGGAAAACGGCCCTGATCACCGGCGCCGGAAGCGGCATCGGGCGAGCGACGGCCTGTCTCTTCGGCGCGGAGGGAGCCGCTGTTGCCCTGATGGGTCGGACGGGTCGCACCGTGGAAGAGACGGCTCGGCTGGTCGAGGCGGGCGGCGGCAAAGCCCTGGCCCTCCAGGGAGACGTGTCACAGGAGGCCGATGCCGAGCAGGCGGTAGCCGCCACCGTAGCCGCCTTCGGACAATTGGATATTCTGGTGTCGAACGCCGCCGTGCAGCTCCATCGATCGGATCGGCCCATCCACGAGCAAACTCTCGAGGCCTGGGAGGAGACGCAGGCCGTCAATCTGCGCGGGGGATTCCTGATGTGCCGAGCGGCAGTCCGCCAGATGCTCGCCCAAGGCGGCGGGAACATCGTGGTCGTGAGCTCGGTGACCGGACTGGTGGGAGGCGCCCCGCAGAACCCCGCCTACACCGCGAGCAAAGGGGGGCTCATCGCCTTTGGGAGAGCACTCGCGGTCCAGTATGCGGCGCACGGGATCCGCGTGAACGTCGTCTGCCCCGGCGCCCTGGAGGCACCGCCCGACGCAGAGCAGCTCGATCTGGCCGCCCGGGCCGAGCGGGTGGTTTCCCGCATCCCGCTGGGACGCCTGGGCCGCTTCGACGAGGTGGCGCCGGTCATCGCCTTCCTGGCATCGACGGCAGCTAGCTATATCACCGGTGCAGTCATTGTCGTCGACGGCGGACGGACCGCCCGGTGAACGCTGGAGCAACGAGATGCGCGACCTTTCGGATACGCGCACAAGTCTGGTGGATGGTCTCCTCGACCGGGTGATCGGTCCGATCGTGGACTGGATCGTTGGCGGCCTGGTGGCGGCCCTCGTCTTCCTGGTGGGATCCGGCGTCCTGTCCCGGTACTTCTTCAATTACTCCCTGGCGTGGTCCGACGAGCTGGCGGGTCTTGGCTTCGTCTGGCTGACCCTGCTGGGGTCGGTCGCCGCCTGCCGGCGCCGCACTCACATGGCCATGGGATTCTTCCCCAAGTGGTTCGGGCCGGTCGGCCAGCGCCGGGTGGGGCTTTACGTCAACGCCGGCATCCTCTTCTTCCTGGGGGCGACCGTCGTCGAGGGGGCGCACCTCACCGCAGCCACCTTCGACGACAAGTCGGCGGTCCTGCGGATCCCGGTGGGGCTCTCCTACCTGAGCCTGCCGACGGCGGGCCTTTTGATGGCCGCCTATGTGGGCCGCCAAGCCTGGTGGCTCTGGCAGCGCGCCGGGGGATGGACGGCGACGGCCGAGACCGAGGAGGACTAGCCCATGAACTTCGTCGTCATCTGGGGCCTCTTCCTCGGCCTCTCCTGCACCGCCATCCCCCTGGCCTTCGCCATTGGCCTCACGCCGCTCCTCTTCTATTTGGGGACAGGCAAGTACACCCCGGCGGTCATCTTTCAATCCATCGTCGGCACCAGCGAGTCGTTCACGCTTCTCGCCCTCCCCTTCTTCGTCCTGGCGGGCGAGATCATGAGTGCGGGGGGGATCGGCAAGCGCATTACCCAGTTCGCCTTCGCCTTCGTCGGCTGGGTCCCCGGGGGGCTCGCCCTCATCAGCGTGGTGGCCTCCATGATCTTCGGCGGCGTGTCGGGCTCGGCCGCTGCCGACGCCGCGGCCGTGGGCGGAGTCATGATCCCCTCCATGGTCAGGAAGGGCTACGACAGGGCGTATGCCGCCGCCGTTATCGCCTCGGCTGGCACCATCGGGGTCATCATCCCGCCCAGCATCCCCATGGTCCTGTACTCCTTCGTGTCGGGGGTTTCCCTCGGCGACCTGTTCATGGCCGGCATCGTCCCCGGCATCCTGGTGGGCATCTCGCTGATGCTGTGCGCCTTCTGGATCGCCTGGCGGCGCGGCTACCCGACCGAGGCCCGCCTCCCGACGGCCGAGCTTGTGCGGTCGTTCGTGGAGTGCCTCCCGGCCCTCCTCGCCCCGGTGTTCATCCTGGGAGCCATCTTCACCGGGATCGTCACCCCGACCGAGGCGGCGGTCATCGCCGTGGCCTATGCCATCCTCGTCGGGCGGTACATCTACAAAGATCTGACCTGGGCCATGCTTCCCGGCCTCCTCCGGAAGACGGGAGAGATGACGGCAGTCATGATGCTCATCATCGGGGCGGGGGACGCCCTGGCCTGGGCCCTCACCGTGGAGAACTTCTCCACGGTCTTTTCTCAATGGATCGTCTCCATCGCCGGGGGGAAGATCGCGATCCTGATGCTGGTCAACATCTTCCTCCTGATCCTGGGGGGGCCGATGCCCCTGGCGCCTGCCCTGCTCCTCACCACGCCGATCCTGCTCCCCGTGGTGAAGGCCGTGGGGGTAGACCCCCTCCACTTCGGGATGATCGTGGTCTGTAACCTCGCCATCAGCATCTGCAGCCCCCCCGTGGGCAACACCCTGTTCATCGCGGCGAAGCTGGCTAAGGTGAGCGTGGAGAAGACCTCCGTGGCCCTGCTCCCCTTCATCGTCATCAACATCGTTGTCTTGCTTCTCATTACCTACGTGCCATCCTTCAGCCTCTGGCTCCCACACGCCCTGAAGTGATATAGTGCACCGGCGACAGGCCAAAGAGAGGACATCCCATGAACAAGCTGGCCGTGATCAGCTCCTTCCTGGGCGAGACCCGCAACCGCTACATGGTGTACCAGGGGAATCGCAGCCTATCGGAGAAGTTCATGATGGCCCAGGCCATCCAGGGCTGCGACGGCCTCGAACTGTGTTACCCGGCAGATTTCGAGAAACCCGACGAGCTGAAGGGCCTGCTCAAGCAATACGGCCTGGCGCTGGCCGCCGTCAACTTCCGGTCGCGGCGGACCGGCAAGTGGTGGCGGGGATCTTTCATCGCCGAGAAGGCCAGCGAGCGCCAGGAGGTGGTCGAGGACTTCCAGCGGGCCATGGACTTCGCCGCGGAGCTGGGGGTGAACCGGATCACCACCTGCCCGCTCAACGACGGGGCGGACACGGTGTTCGAGGTGGACTACGTGAAGGCCTACGACTGCGCCGCCGAGGGCTTTGCCAAGGTGTGCGCCCACAACCCCGGCATCCGGATCTGCATCGAGTACAAGAAGAGCGATCCCATCGCCCGCTGCATCTTCGGCACGGCGGGGGAGACGGCGGCCTTCTGCCTAATGGTCGGCGCCCCCAATCTGGGGGCCACGCTCGACCTCGGCCACGCGGTCTATGCCGAGGAGCGGCCCGCCCAGTCCGCCGCCCTGCTGGCCAGGGCCCGGCGCCTCTTCTACGTCCATCTGAACGACAACGATGGCCGCTGGGACTGGGACATGCTGCCCGGCGCCTACCATGTGTGGGAGGCGGTGGAGCTCCTCTACACCCTGAAGAAGCTCGGGTATACCGACGATTGGTACGCCTTCGACGTCTACCCCAAGGAGATCAACACCATCGAGAACTTCACCGCCGCCTTCCAGCTCACCCGAAAGCTCGAGACCATCACCGACCGCATCGACGCGGGGAGAATGGAGGCGCTCCTGGCCGAGAGGAACCCGGCCAAGACGATTCCCTATCTGTATTCGTTGTTGTAGAGTGGGGCGCCAAGGGGAACGGAGATGCCAAGAACCTTTGGCCACAAGACGCACAAGAAGCACAGGATTCGCGGATTCACGGGGAAGCCGGAAATCGAGAATTCTCTCTCCTGTGCCGTCCTGTACTCTTTGTGGCTGAGACGGATCTTCGTGATTCTCCTTGCCCCGCTTGGGCGAAATCCCCCTTCCGCCCCCCTTTGACAAAGGGGGGTTGGGGGGATTTGCTCCACCGGTGGCATCTCGTCGTGCGGTAAAGGGAACAGTGCTGGAGCGAGACCTGACACGGAGAAAGGACGGAAACATGGCGGACCAGAACGCGCGAGTGCAGGCAGACGATCTGAAGCGGTTCACGCAGGCGGTGTTCGAAAAGGCGGGATTCACCCCCGAGGGGGCCGAGCACCAGGCGGATGTCCTGGTGTGGGCGAATCTGCGGGGCGTGGACTCTCATGGGGTCCAGCGCATCTCCTGGTACCTGGAGCTGCTGGACAAGGGGCACATGAAGCCTCGCCCGAACATCCGGATCGAGAAGGAGACGCCCGCCGTCCTCCTGATCGACGCCGATTACTCGCCGGGGCCGGTCGTAACGATCCCCGCGGTCCGGAAAGTGATCGAGAAGGCGCGGAAGGTCGGCATCGGCTGGGCCGTCATCCGGAATACCCTGCACCAGGGCGCCATGGGCTACTATGCGCTGATGGCGGCCAAGGAGGGCATGGCGGGCATCGCCATCGTGTGCAACCCGCCCAACATGGCCCCGTACGGCGCGCGGGCCGTCGGCCTGCACAACAGCCCCATCGCCATCTGCGTCCCCGGCCAGCGACACCGGCCGCTCATGCTCGACATGGCCACCAGCGTGGCGGCTGGCGGCAAGCTCGACGTGGCCAAGGACAAGGGCATCCCCATCCCGCTCGGCTGGGCGCTGGACAAGGATGGCAAGCCCACCACCGACCCCAATCTGGCGGAGATGCTGCTCCCGGCCGGCGGCGGCAAGGGCTCAGGCCTGGCCATGCTCTTCGAGTGTCTCACGAGCCTCTTCGTGGGAAATCCCTTGCTCACCCCGGTCTACCAAGGGAAGCCCAACGCCAAGGTGCACCGGCAGAACAGCGTGGTGGCCGCGGTGGACATCGCGACCTTCACGGATCTGGAACAGTACAAGGCCAATGCCGATGGCATCGTGGACGGCATCAAGGCCCTGCCGCCCGCCGAGGGCTTCACCGAGGTCATGGTGCCCGGCGAGCCGGAAGAGCGTGTCTACACCGAGCGGGTGGTGCAGGGCATTCCCCTCCCGGAGGGAACGATCCTCAAGCTGAAGAGCGCCTCCAAGCGGTTCGGCATCCCCCTGCCGGCGGGATTATAGAGACCGAGAGCGACAGGGATAGCGACAGGGGAAAAGCCCGTCCTCCCGCTGTCGCTGTCCCTGTCGGATATCGGAGTCTGCCATGTCCAAGCGTATCGTGTTGATCCATGCGGTCCGTACCGCGATCCCGCCGATTCTCCACGCCTTCCAGGAGGGCTGGCCCGAGGCCAAGCTCAGCAACCTGCTGGACGACGATCTGATTCCGGCCTACAACCGCGAAGGCGGGGTGACCCCCCACATCGTCGAGCGGATCTTGGGGCTGGCCCTGTACGCGTCGCGGACGGGAGCGGATGGGATCCTGTTCACCTGCTCCGTCTTTCCGCAGGCCGAGGACATGGCCAAGCAGGTTGTCCGGGTGCCGCTCTTGAAGCCGGACGAGGCCATGATCGCCGCCGCCCTGGACGCCGGGAAGCGCATCGGCGTGGTGGCGACCAACCCGCCGGCGGGGCCGGCCGCCGAGGCGCAGCTCAGGAGCGGCGCGGCGGCGCGCGGCCAGGAGATTCAGGTCATCCAGTCGTTGGCGGAGGGGGCCTTCGCGATCGGAAATGCGGGCGATGCCGCTACTCACGACCGCATGGTGGTCGAGGCCGCGGAGCGGATCGCTGGCGCGGTGGATGTGCTCTGCCTGGCGCAGGTGTCCATGGCCCTGGCTCGGCCGAAGGTCCAAGCCAAGGTGTCCGTCCCGGTGCTGACCGCCCCCGCCACGGCCGTCGCCCGGATGAAGTCGCTCCTCGGCGGCTGACCCTACGACGGAACCGAAGTTGAACCGCCGTGAAGCCAAGGGCGCCAAGACAACACGAAGACCTGTCTCAGCCACAAGAAGCACAAGAGGGCACAAGGGAAAGGGATTCTCGATTTCCGGCTTCTCCTTGAATTCGTGAATCTTGTGCTTCTTGTGCGTCTTGTGGCCAAAGGTACCTGGCGTTCTTGGCGTCCTGTTCTTCGGTGGCGCCTTGGCGGTGAAATCGGACCCGGGTCTTGGCACTTGAATGGAGGCTGCATGATCAACCTGAGCTATGCCGTCGCCTTGCCGGATTGCCGCTCCAGGAAGATGCAGTGCTACCGCGGAGAGCTCGATGCAATCTGTGCCGAACTCAAGCCTTTGGGCTACGACGGCGTGGAGCTTTTTGCCCGCAACCCGCGCGAGCTGGACCAGGCGGCCATCGAGGCCACCCTCAAGAAGCACGGCCTGGCGATGCCGGAGATGAGCAGCGGACCGGCCAGCGAGGACAAGCTCTCCCTCACCGATCCGGACGCGGGCATCCGCGCCGCCGCCCGGCAGCGCCTCAAAGACTACGTGGACATGGCCGCCCGCTGGGGCGCCAAGATGCACATCGGGCGGATCCGGGGGAACATCCCCGAGGGCGCCGGCGCGGACGAGGCCTGGAAGCAAATGCGGGAGGGGATCTGGGAGACCGCCGAGTACGGCCAGACGCGGTGCGTCCGCATCCTGCTGGAGCCCCAGTGCCGCTTCCAGGTGAACTGCCTCAACTCGGTCCTGGAGGGGATCGCCTTCGTCCAGGAATTGGGCCACCCGAACCTGGGCATCGTGGCCGACACCTTCCACATGAACATCGAGGACCCGTCCGTCCCGGCCAGCCTGATGGCCGCCCAGCCCCACCTCTGGCACGTCCACTTCGCCGACAGCAACCGCTGGTATCCGGGGGCGGGTCACCTCCACTTTCCCGAGATCCTGGAGGCCCTGCGGCTCATCGGCTACGATGGCTTCATCACCATGGAGATGGAGCAACAGCCGGATTCCCCGACTGCCGCCCGGCGGGCGATCCAGACCATTGGCGCTTTGCTGGGCAGGTTGTGACTCTAGGCTTTGAAGAGAACTGTGGGGTGGGGGCGATGGGACGTATGGGACATATGAGACCTATGTGACGCATAAGACAAATGGGAGAAGAAGGGACGGCCCAGCCCGGTCCCATCCGTCTAATCCGTCCCATAAGTCTCATCCGTCCCATTGGTCCCATGCTCTTTCCCGGGAGGGCCCTCCAATGGCCGGTGGCTTCATTCCCCCACATGGTGGCTACCAGCACCTGCTCTCCTACCAGAAGACCGAGATCATCTACGACGCCACGGTCATCTTCTGCGACCGATTCATCAACCCGCGCAGCCGCACCCACGACCAGATGATCCAGGCAGCCCGGTCCGGCAAGCAGAACATCGTCGAAGGCAGTCTGGCCTCCGGCATCTCCAAGGAGACCGAGATCAAGCTGACGAACGTGGCCCGGGCGAGTCTCGAAGAATTGCTGGCGGATTTTCGTGATTTCCTGCGAGTGCGCAATCTGCCAATCTGGGACAAGAACGATCCCCGCGCCCAGGCCATTCGGAAACTCTCTCAACGGTCCCATGCGTCCCATGAGTCCCATAGGTCCCATGCGTCCCATGAGTCCCATCGGTGCCATGGGACCTATGTGACCTATGAGACCTATAGGACCTACATCGAGCAGGGGGACCCCGAAACCGCCGCCAATACGATCATCTGCTTGATCCACCAGGCCAACTATCTGCTCGACCAGCAGATCCGCAGCCTGGAACAAACCTTCTCAAGGAAGGCGGCCTGCGCGAGCGCATGACCCGCGCCCGCCTGGAAGAACGAAGGAAGGGCCGGCCGTGACTTTCGAGCTGTACAACCAGGTCGCAATAGAGCCTGCCTGCAGCAAGCCGCGGGGGACCCGCCGGCTCTTCTCCTCCCTCTCCCCGGGATCGGGGACAGGGTGAGGGGATACGCGGCTAGCCGCAGGCTATCAACCCCGAGCAATTGACGCCGAATGGCCCCTGAAGAAATCCAGGGACCATTCGAGCTGAGAGACTACCCAAGTGTTCCGGTGGCTTACTTCCCCTGGCTCTTGGGCACGGTTACGGTGGCGCTCACAACTCTCGTATTTCCAGCTTGATCGATCACCGTGTAAGTGACGGTGTAGACCCGGCCATCTGCTTTGCCGCTCCGCTCGGCCCGGAGTTGAATCCCGTTCGTGCCGTTCACGACCCAATCCGGACTCGTGTCGCCGTCGCCGAGCCCGTCCACCGGCTCGTTGCTGGTGATCGCCGGCCCCGAAATCGTCACTTGCCCGGCAACGTCGCTGGCTGTCAGCGTCGGAGTGATGGTAATCATCTTGTGGTTCGGCGGCCAGAGTGTGGTTGGCGACAGACTCAGCGTTGCTGTCGGCGGTGTCGTGTCGCGCACCGTGACTGTAGTGGTGGCCCTGGCAGAGTTCCCGTCGAAATCCGTCGCCGTGAAGGTCACGGTGGTGGTTCCGGACGGGAAGATGGCGAGGGCATCGCTGACAACCGTCACGAAGCCACAGTTGTCCGTGGCCGTGGGGAGCGCTACGGAGACGCTGGCCCCCGCTGGGCTTGTCTGCTCCGCCATGATGGGGCCGGGGACAAGAGTGAACACCGGCGGCGTCACACCCCGCACGGTCACAACCACGGTATCCGTGGCCGTCCCGCCCCTCCCGTCATTTACCGTCAGCGTGATTGTGTGGACCCCCTTCGGAAGCGTCACCGTCGGCGTCGGGCCGGTCGCGGTACCGACGGGCTCGGTCCAGGTGTAGGTAAGGGGATCCCCATTCGGATCGCTGGAACCTGTGCCATCGAGAGTTACCGCTGCTTGGCAATTCGGCCCAGCCGAAACGACTTGGTCTGGACCCGCGCTGGCCAGAGGGGCCGGAGGTGTTGGGGGTATGTAGAGTTCAGCCGAAGAGAATGGCCTGCCGATGGTGTCCATCCCTGCTGCAACGAGGACCAGACCGTTTGGCAGCAGTAGTGCTCTATGGAGCCAGCGAGCCAGATGCATGCTGCCGGTGGTCGTCCAGGCACTGGTTGCTGGGTCATACAGTTCGGCCGTGTTAGTTCCGGCATTACAGACTGCTCCGCCCGCCGCCAGTACTTTTCCATATGGGAGAAGCGTAGCTGTAAAGTCATACCGCGGGGTGTTCATGCTGCCGGTGAAGACCCAGACGCCGTTGCTCGGGTCGTATAGCTCGGTTGAGGCAGTGGCCCTACAGTTGGGGTAATAGACCTGGCCGCCCGCGACCAATACTTTGCCGTCGGGAAGCAGCGTGGCGGTGTGTCCAAACCGGGCGGTCGCCAAACTGCCGGTGGTCGTAAAGATTCCTTGAGCTGATGCATATTCAGTGATGGGGAAGACACAAACCAATGAAAAGACGATTCCCATACTAGTCAACACTCGGGACTTGCCCTCCTCACAGTTCATGTGTCCCCCCTTTCTTTGCCCAGACATGCTCGACAAAAACGCGGCCTATACACGCTTCCCCTCCTCCATTCACCACTTCAGCCTCTCCTGTTACATCGACCAGCAGAAAACAAGAACCCCAGCCATCCTTTCGGATGAACTGGGGTTTCTGTTTGGGCTTGAGCCGGCTGGCTCTTCTTGGCTTCTAGGTGATCATTACCAGATTTGCACCGGCTTGCGCTCTCGCGCTCAGCAGTTTCTCGTGCGCTCGTTCTCAGGAGTTGCCTCCGCTCGGGAATCAACGTAGAATGACTGCGGTTGAATTCGCCACCGCTTCCATAGATCGAGGAGTCGTCAATGGCTATGACGGAAACGCGATACGAGCATGTGGTCCTGGATGAGGATGGAGTGCCGACAATTGCCGGGACCTCCATCAAGGTAGAACATGTCGCGCTTGAGCATTGGCAGTATGGCTGGAGTCCAGAGGAGTTGTGTTACCAGCACCCCGGCCTCACGCTCGGGCAGGTGCACTCGGCGCTGGCCTACTACTGGGACCATCGGGACGAGATGGACCGGACGATCGAAGATAGCGTGGCGCATGTCCAGAATCTCCGTCGAGAGGCCGGTCCTTCTCCCTTCGCAAAACGCCTCAGGGCTCAGGGGCTGATCTGATGCCCCTGGCTCTCTACTGGACCACCACATCCCTCGGGCCATAGCCGCGGGCCTGCGCGCACGAGGTGTGGACGTCTTGTCCGCCTACGAGGATCGCGCCCAGACCCTGCCCGATGAACACCTGCTTGACCGGGCCACGGCCCTGAATCGGGTCCTGGTTACCTGCGATCCTCATCTTCTCGCGGAGGCGACGAGACGGCAAGAGGGCAAGCGCCACTTCAAAGGCATTGTCTATGGCCATCCGGTCCTGGTCTCCATCGGCGACTTCGTCCGTTCCCTGGAGCTGATCGCCAAGCTCGGCACTCCCGAAGAGTTTGCAGACCGGGTGGAGTATCTGCCGTTGTAGCCAGAGTCCACGCGCCATCGTATCAAGATCCTCAAATCCACCATCAATCCCTCAGCCCAAGGCGTTTCCGAACCGTCTTGACAGAAAGGGTTGCCCGGTGGCGACCACGCCGTTCGAGAAACGCCATAAGTTTGTTGTTCTGGCGGGCAAGCTCGATCTCCCGATCGAAGTCGTCAAGCTCGGCAACCACGAACTCACGTCCTTCCGGCGTGCGAACGACCAGGTTGTCGCGAGTGGCCAAATCGAAAAGCCCGAGCAGTCCACGCTGCCGCTTGGTCAGAGTAATCGTCTTCATATTCGAAATCCCCGTCAGGCACGCCTATCACGGTCAAGCCCCGGGTCCGGGTGGCAACCAAACCCTGGATTCCCGCTTTCGCGGGAATGACATGCTCTGTTGTGGTTCGCGACCCTGTGTATGGAAACCGTCCGAGAAGACAATCGCGCGCTCGCCCCGTTGACGACGAAGCTCGCGTTGGGCTCGTGCGCGGTCTTGGTCGTGGCGTTTCGCCATCTGCTTGTTCCAGGTGTGTCGGTATGCGTCTATCTGTATGGCGCAAGGCGACGCGCGGCGCTACTACCCGAGCAGCCCAGCCGCCCGGAGGCGCTCGATCAGCGTGGGCTTGCGCGCGTGCTCCTGCCGTAGTCGCGCGAGGCGATCGCGGATTTCCGCCTGCCTTTCCTGCTTCTCCCCCAGATCAACCAGATCCCTGAGAAGCTCCACCGCCGCGTCGTAATCGCCCGGCCTCTTCGTCGCGATCAGGGCATCCACTTTTCGCCATGCCTCCGGCTCGCGTTTCGCCAGGTTGCCCAGATGCTTCTCGCGAGCGGCCGCGGCTTCCTGTTCGCGTCGCTGCCGCTCGCGGGCTGCGCGCTCGGCCTCCTCCTGCTTCCGGGCTTCGGCCAGTCGGTTGGCCGCCTCTAGCAGTTCACCCACGCATCGCGGCTGACCGGCCGGCGCCACGACTTGACCTTGGGCGTCACGGAATGCCTTCAAGAGTTCCGTCCGCAGGTAGACATCCTGGCCGCCTGCCAGCCGCAACAGCCAGGCAGTCTTCTCAGATTCCGGAAGTGCGGTCACCCAGCGGGAAACCTCCGCATCGGATGCGACCTCCATCTGCACCGGGCTGCCGATGGCAGCGGCCGCAATGAGATCCGGGTCGAGCCGCAGAAAGTCCGCAAAGGCTTGGAGCGGCGCCGTGAGCGACCCGAGCCCTGCCGGGACGGGCGGTCCCAACGCATCCTCGTCCAGTTCGTCCGCCTGTACCGAGGAAAGCCAGCCCAGGTAGAGCATTCGGTAGTCGCCGCTCGCCAATTCCGCCCGCAGCGGGAGCAGCGAGGAAAGCCACCCGCTGCCATCATCGCTCCCATCGCCGTACTCTTCATCCTGCACCAAGAATTCCAGGATGACGAAGTCGCCTTTGGTGCGCGCCCGCGCGATGTTTCCTCGGCAGTATTGCATCGCCAGGTCTAGGTCGAGCAGCCGGCGAGGCAGGCGGAACATCAGTTCGTACGTGCGCCAATTGGCAAAGTAGAAGAAGGCATCGAAGTACTTCTCCATCCAGGCCGACGGATCGCCCCTGAAGCTCCCCCAGTTGTAGTGATTCGTGAAGCGCGTCGGCGTGATGGTGGCTCGCGTCGAATACGAGCGGAGGACACGCATCTCCTCCGCAGTGAGCGTCCGGTCGATCGCCTGGAATTCGTAGTACTGGTATTCACTCATCGCGCCTCCTCCCCGTAGACATCCACCAGGCCTCTCCAACCCTTCGCCATACCTCCCTCCCCTCCGGCCAGACGAGAAGAGCCGGGGATGGCGACTATCCCACGCGAGACGCAGTCAGACCAACCCCTTGAAGTTGCTCATCTGGAAGTAGAAACCTTCGCGCCGCATGTCGCGGAGCAGCTTATCACCCTCCGCCCGCGTCAGTACGTTCGCCTGAACGGCGGCAATCAGGATGCCCACGCTGCCCGTCAGGGGAACGCCTGCCGACCGTGCCGCCTGGCGGGCGGCCCGATCATCGGTGGCCAGCGCCCATGACCGGCAGATGGCGATGGCCAGGCTCGCGGACTCGCCCGCCCCCAGGTTCTGGGAATACTCCCGATAGAGAGACACTTCTCGCACCGACTCTGGAGCGACCAGGCGGAGCCACGCTGCCGCGATCCCCTCCAGAATGGCGGAATCCAGTCCTCCGGCCTTGAGTTCATCGTAGACCTGAGTGGCAATGCGGATGGTGGCAGGGAAGATCTCGCGGAGCAGATCGAATTGGCCAATCTTTACGAAATTGCTGAGAACCGTCGTGTCTAAGAGGAGCGGCGGTCCGCTCTCAGCGGACCCGCTTGGCGACGGCGGCATCTTGTCGCGCCTCCTCCGTGCTCTCGGGCCCGAAGCGAGGCTTGATGCCCTTCTCTCTGAGGCGTTCCAGTGCACGGGAAGGGTCGGTCCCGGACAGCTCGGCGAGCTTGCCCAGACTGATCACCCCGTTGCGATAGGCGGCCAGCGCCAGGTCGTCCAGCCGGGCGAAGTAGGTTCCCTCCACGGCCCGCCGAATGAGGGTGCCCATGGACGTCTTCCGAATCTTGGCCTGCCGGCGGAGCCTCTGGTGCAACTCGTCGGGGAGCAGGATTTGCGTGCGCTTCATCGATTCTTCCTCTGCTCCGCGGTACACAGATCAATCACAGAGCATTATGCAGGAGCATAGACACCATACTACGCTGCTCTGCCGACTGCAAGCCATCCGATCCTGGATCACATGTGAACGGGGCGCCCAGCGCAAGGGGGCAGAACATTCCTAGGCTTTGCTCACGCCGGCTCACAAAGTCCTGCATTTTGCAATTGCGGTGAGATGAGCCTGATCACCGTTCGCCCTGAGTCCCGCCCAGGCGGGATCGAAGGGCGACGCGGCGTTCGTGGTTCGACGGGCTCACCACGAACGGGGGGAATATATCACCGTAAGTATGACCGGAAGCACCAAGCGGCGCCTTCGACACATGCCCCGCCGGATCCCATGTACACCCGTGGCACCCGCGGGCCGATGCGGCAGAGGGCCTCGTAGCTGATCGTGCCTTGCCAGCCGGCAAACTCATCGGCCGTGATCTCCTCATCGCCCTGCCTGCCGATCAAGACCGCCTCGTCCCCCACCCGGGACTCCGGGACGCGGCTCGCGTCCAGCATGAGCATGTCCATGCAGACGCGGCCGATGATGGGGACGCGCTTTCCGCGAAGCAAGACCTCGCCCCGGTTGGAAAGCAGTCGTCCGGCTCCGTCCGCATACCCGATGGGCAGGGTGGCAACCCGGATATCGGCGGGCGCGACGAAGGTGCGGCCGTAGCTCATGCTGGAGCCCTTCACCAGGTCCTTGAGCTGGCTCACCTCCGTGCGGAGGCGTAGGGCAGGAGCGAGCGCCGGATCGCCTGCGGCCACCCGGCCCCTTGGATGGCAGCCATAGAGCATGATGCCCGGTCGGACGAGATCGAGGCGGCTCTCGGGCAAGCACAACAGGGCGGCGCTGTTCGCGGCATGCCGGATGGCCGGACTCACCCCGACGGCCTTGAGGCCCTCGACAACTTCGCCGAATTGTCGGAGCTGCTCCCGGGAAAACGACGAGTCCTCGGCCTCGGCATCGGCAAAATGGGTCATCAGCCCGACGAGCTTCAGCGGCGGAAATCGGGCCAGGCGCTCTACCGCGCGCCGCGCCTCCCGGGGCGATACGCCGACCCTCCCCATTCCCGTATCCACTTTGAGGTGGATCCGCACTTCCCGCCGGGCCTTCGCCGCCTCTTCGGCCAGCGGATTCGCCTGCTCGGGATCGCTGACGCACTGATCCAGGCCCAACCGGACCACCACCTCAGCCTGTTGCGGGGCGGTTGGGCTCAGGACCAGGATGGGAGCCCGGATGCCGACATCCCGCAGCGGGACCGCCTCCTCCGGACAGGCCACGCCCAGCCATGTCGCCCCTGCGTCAAGGGCGACCTTGGCCACCGGCACGGCGCCATGCCCGTACGCGTCCGCCTTCACCACCGCCATGACCTGGACGGCATTACCGACGAGGCGTTTCGCCGTGGCGACGTTTTGGGCAATGGCCCCCAACTGGATTTCCGCCCTGGTCGGTCGCATCGAGCCCCCCCAATTCTCCCTGGGTTCAAGCTTTTCGGACATTAACAGAACGGCCCGAACATAGCAAACGGTGGTCCGGGCAATATCGGACGGCCAGGTTTGAACTCTTTCCGCCAGTATCGGGAGTAAAAGGGGAACAACGGTCCGCCATGTGCGATTTTCCTGTCCATCCATGGCTCGCTACGGCTGGATTTTTCCTGAAATTTTCTCTTGCATTTCGGCCCATTGCGGAATAGATTTACATCCGTTAGCACTCACTAGAGATGAGTGCTAACAAACAACACTGCATCGAGGACCCAACCAAGCGCTGCTGCGAGCCAACACCCATAGAGTCAAGACAATACCCTGGGGGGGTAGAGCGAGGGCACTGGCTCGCATGATTGTAAACGGTACGTTTCAACTACAGGGAAAGGAGTGACGTGCGATGAAGAAGCTCAAGCCACTGCATGACCGCATCCTTGTCAAGCGCCTGGAGGAGAAGGAAATCAAGAAGGGCGGCATCATCATCCCGGATAGCGCCAAAGAGAAACCCCAGGAGGGCGAGGTCGTCGCCGTGGGCCCCGGCAAGGTGACGGATGATGGGAAGCTCCAGCCGATGAACGTGAAGGTGGGGGACAAGATCCTTTTCGGGAAGTACTCCGGGAACGAGGTGAAGCTCGGGGACGACGAGTACCTCATCATGCGCGAGGAGGACGTCCTGGGGATCCTGCAGTAGTTCCGAGTTTCTGTGGCGCGATTCGCATATCACTGGATCGACTTCGAGAATCTGAGGAGGGTACAGCATGCCTGCTAAGCAACTGATGTTCGACGAGGAGGCCCGGCGCGCAATTCTTCGAGGCGTGGACAAGCTGGCCAACGCCGTGAAGGCCACCCTGGGCCCCAAGGGCCGCAACGTGGTCCTGGACAAGAAGTTCGGCGCCCCCACCATCACCAAGGACGGCGTGACCGTGGCGAAGGAGATCGAGCTGGAGGATCCCTTCGAAAACATGGGCGCCCAGATGGTGAAGGAGGTCGCCTCCAAGACCTCGGATGTGGCGGGCGACGGCACCACCACCGCCACCGTCTTGGCCCAGTCCATCATCCGCGAGGGCATGAAGAACGTCACCGCCGGCAGCAACCCCATGGCCCTGAAGCGGGGGATCGACAAGGCGGTGGACGCCGCGGTCGCGGAGATCAAGAAGAACTCCAAGCCGACCAAGGGCAAGAAGGCGAACGCCCAGGTGGCCAGCATCTACGACAACAACGACCTGACCCTCGGCGACCTGATCGCCGACGCCATGGAGAAGTTCGTCAAGGACGGGGTCATCAAGGTGGAGGAGGCCAAGGGGGTCGAGACCACCCTGTAGG
>JACQVN010000003.1 GCA_016209735.1 Candidatus Methylomirabilota bacterium | reverse complement strand
CTGCTCCCCTGCTCCCCTGCTCCCCTGCTCCCCTGCTCCCCTGCTCCTCTGCTCCTCTGCTCCTCTGCTCCTCTGCTCCTCTGCTCCTCTGCTCCTCTGCCCCCCTGCTCCCCGGCCCCTCCGCGGCCCATCTCGACTCTCGACTCTCGGCTCTAATCGGCCTGCCGTCGCAGGAACGTCGGGATGTCCAGGACCTCCTCGTTCAGCTCCTCCAGATCCATCTGCATGCCGACGACCTTCTTGGCCCGCCGCAGGTAGGTCCCCTTCTCCGCCACCGGAGGGGGCGCGGGGATCGGTTTGGGCTTGTAGGCCTCCAGCTTGGTGACCCCGAACTCCATCTCCGGCTCGGCGTCGATGCCGTCGAACCCGGTGGCGATGACGGTCACGCGGACCACCTCGCCCATGTCGTCGTCCAGGACGTCCCCGAAGATGATGTTCGCCTCGGCGTCCACCATGGCGTGCACGATCTCGGCGGCCTCGTTCAACTGGTAGATGGGCAGGGTGGCCGCATGGGTGAAATTCAGCAGCACCCCCTTGGCCCCCTTGATGGAAACGTTCTCCAGGAGCGGACTGTTGATGGCCTTCTGCACCGCCTCCACCGCCCCGTTGTCCCCGGAGGCCTCGCCGATGCCCATCATGGCCAGGCCGCGCTCCGACATGACCGTCCGCACGTCCGCGAAGTCCACGTTGATGTACCCCGGCTTCACGATGATGTCGGCGATGCCCTGAACCGCCTGCCGCAGGACGTTATCCGCCATGGCGAAGGC
Organism: Candidatus Methylomirabilota bacterium; assembly: GCA_016209735.1. Lineage (GTDB taxonomy): Bacteria > Methylomirabilota > Methylomirabilia > Methylomirabilales > 2-02-FULL-66-22 > 2-02-FULL-66-22. The sequence continues at coordinate 34,476 of JACQVN010000003.1, read as the reverse complement.
TTCCTTGACACCCGTATTCTTATTAGCATGGCTGATGAGACGCTGATTTGGAATGATGATCAGGCTGTCCACGGTGGCCTTCAGCTCGTCCAGGCAGTGCTCCGCCTGGCTGGCCCGCCGCTTCCCCTCGAAGAGAAACGGCTTGGTCACCACGCCGACCGTGAGGATCTCCATCTCCTTGGCCAGGTTGGCGAGGATGGGGGCCGCGCCGCCGCCCGTGCCGCCCCCGAGGCCGCAGGTGAGGAAGACCATGTCGGCGCCCTGGAGCTCCTGCAGGATGCGGTCGGTATCCTCGATGGCCGCCTTCCTGCCGATCTCCGGATTCGCCCCGGCCCCCAACCCCTTGGTCAGCTTCTCGCCGATCTGGAGCTTCGCCTCCACGGGCGAGTGGCGCAGGGCCTGGGCGTCGGTATTGACGACGATGAACTCCACCCCGCTCATGCGACCGGCCATCATGCGTGACACCGCGTTGGAACCTCCCCCGCCGATCCCGATCACCTTGATGTTCGCCATCTTCTCCGGCTCCACCTCCAGACAGATCGCCATCCGCCTTCCCCCTTTCCGGTCTCAAAAGATCTCCCCAAACCACTCCTTCATTCGCGCGATCACCTTGTCGAAGATGTTCCGATCCGTCACCTTCCGGAACTTCCGGCGGCTCTTGTGGGCCGCCCCGTAGATCCCCAGACCCACTCCCGTGGCGTACATCGGGCTGTTGATGACATCGGTGAGGCCTCCCACCCCGCGCGGCGCCCCCCGGCGCACGGGCATGTCGAAGAGCTGCTCCGCCAGCTCCGGCACCCCCTCCATGATGGAGGAGCCCCCGGTGACCACCACGCCCGCGCTCACCCGGCCGAGGTATCCCGCCCGCTGCACCTCCCGGTGGACCAGCAGGAACAGCTCCTCCAGCCGGGGCTGGATGACCTCGCACAGGGTGTGTCGCGCCAGGAGGCGCGGCTTGCGCCCCCCCACGCTGGGCACCTCGATCTTCTCGTCCGGCTTGACCATGGCGGCCAGGGCGCAGCCGTACTTCCGCTTCAGCGACTCGGCCTCGGGGCGCGGCGTGCGGAGTCCGATGGCGATGTCGTTGGTGAGCATATCCCCCCCCACCGCCAGGACCGCCGTGTGGTAGATGCTCCCGTCCACGAAGACGGCCACGTCCGTCGTCCCGCCCCCCACGTCGATCAGGACGCAGCCCAGCTCCTTCTCCTCCGGGGCTAGGGTAGCCTCGGAACTGGCCAGTTGTTGCAGGACGATATCCTGGACCTCCAGGCCCGCCTTGTTCACGCACTTGACGATGTTCTGGGCCGAGGCCACGGCGCCGGTCACGATGTGCACCTCCGCCTCCAGGCGGGTGCCCACCATCCCCAGCGGCTGTTTGATTCCCCCCTGGTCGTCGATCACGAACTCCTGGGGCAGGATGTGGATCACCTCGCGATCCACCGGCAGCGCCACCGCCTTGGCGGCGTCGATGACCCGCTCGACGTCCTGCTTGGCGACCTCGCGGTTCTTGCCGGAGATGGCGATGACCCCCCGGCTGTTGATCCCCTTGATGTGCCCGCCGGCGATGCCGACGAAGGCGGAACGGATCTCCACCCCCGCCATGATCTCGGCGTCCTCCACCGCCCGCCGGACCGAGTCCACGGTGGCGTCGATGTTCACCACCACTCCCTTGCGGAGCCCGCGGGAGGCCGTGTGGCCTATCCCCACGATCTCCAGCCCCCCCTGGCCGTCCTGTTCGCTGACGATGGCGCAGACCTTGGTCGTGCCAATGTCCAGCCCCACCACGAGGTTGCGATCCTTGGCCACCGCCATCATCCTCCCTTGACCGGCCGAAACACGACCCGATCGCGAAACCGCAGATCGACCTCCGCGAAGGTGCCCAACCCCTGCCCGCTGGCGGCCAGGGCCGCCCCCAGACGGCGCAACTGCTCTTCCAGCCCCCGGGCGTGCAGGCGAATGACGGGCATCTCCTGGCCAAGGTTCACCAGGTAGCTCCCGTCCGTCGCCATGGCGATCTCGTGGGCTCTCTCCCCTTGCAGCGCATTGGCCATCTGGAACTGCCGCCAGACCGACAGCCCCTGCGCCATCTCGGAGGAGAGCACCCGCTCCCCCACGCCCACGGGGCGCGGCAGGGCGGAGCGTAACGTGGGCAGGGTGGGGAGCTCCCCGTCGTCCAGCGCGGCCAGGATCACGCCGTCGGCGCTCAGCAGGTACCGTCTACCGGCGATGAAGACCGCCTCCGGGACCCGCTCCACCACCCGGATGGTCAGCGAGAGGGGGAGCTGGCGCCGTACCGAAGCCTCCCGGATCCACGGGTTTTGCAGGACCCGCCGGCTCAGGTCGGGCAGGTCCAGCTCCAGAATGTTGCTGTCGTAATCCAACCCCAAACTTGCCACGATGTCCGTTTCCGGCACCTGGAGGTTCCCCTCCACCCGGACCTCGGTCACGCGAAAGTAGGGCAGCCGAACGACTCGGCGGTAGCCTTCCCAGAGCGCCGCGACGCCCCCGGCGACGACCAGGAGAATCGCCGCCGCCTGAAGCAGTCGGCGGAGGCGCGGCAGCGACTCTCGCCGCGACCGCTTCGGCCGTCTGCCGGGCTCGCTCGTCCGGAAATCCTGGATCGTTGCGCGAGGCTCCATGGGCTCAGTTCGCGGTTCGAGGTTCGAGGTTCAGGATTCAGGGTTCAGGGACCGGGTGTCAGGTGTCAGGGATCGAGGTCCGGCCCCTTCACGTTTAACGTTAAACGTTTAACGTTTAACGTATCACGTGTCCTCCCCCACCACCTGCATCTCCAGCTCGAGCTCGACTCCGGCGGCCTCCCGCACGCGCCGCTTCGCCAGTTCCACCAGGGCCAGGATGTCTGCCGCCCGCGCCCCTCCCAGATTCACGATGAAGTTCCCGTGCTTCTCGGAGATTTGCGCGTTCCCGATCCGGCTGCCCTTCAGGCCCGCAGCCTCTACCAGGCGGCCGGCGTAATCCCCCGGGGGATTCTTGAAGATCGACCCGGCCGATCGGTACTCCACCGGCTGCTTGCGGCTCCGCTGCACCAGGTAGGCCGAGATGCATCGCCGGACATCCCCGCCCTCCCCGGGAACCAGGCCGAAGGTCGCCCGCGTGATGACGGCGCCGGCCGGCAAGCCCGAAGCGCGGTAGCGGAAGGGGATGGCTGCGCGCGGAAGCTCCATCGTCCCCTCGGCCGCCCGGACGATCCGGACCGTCACGACCCGATCGCCCACCGCGCCACCCCACGCACCCGCGTTGCCCCAGACTGCCCCGCCCACCGTCCCCGGAACGCCCGTGAGGATCTCGAGACCGCTGAGGCCTTGCTTCGCGCCAAAGGCCAGGAGGCGGCTGATCCTTACCCCCGCCCCGGCCGTGATCCGTTCTCCCTGCCGCTCCAGCATTCGAAATGCGTCCGGCCGGATCACCATCCCCGGAAAGCCGCCGTCCCGGATCAAGGTATTGCTCCCGGCCCCCAGGATCAGGACCGGCATTCCCTCCGACGCCGCCAGGTTCAGACACTCCAGCAGGTCCGCTTCGTCCGCGGGGGACACCACGACTCGCGCCGGCCCCCCGACGCCGAAGGAGGTCTGACGGGCCAGCGGCACGTGGGACTCCACCTTCCCCCGGAGCCGCCTTCGCAGCCGGCCGGCCAGTTCCCCCTCAGGGCGTCCCATGATTCCCACCCGGCTCTCCCGCCAGGCGGCGGGCGACCTCCTCCGCGACCCGCCAAATGTCCCCAGCCCCCAGCGTGATCACCATGTCGCCGGGTTGCACCACGTCAAGGACCGCATCCGCCAGCTCCTCCTTGGCCGGGAGGTAGGTGACGTTCCGGTGGCCGTGTCCCGCCACCCCCTCGGCGATCTGCCGTCCGGAGACGCCGGGAATGGGCGGCTCCCCGGCCGGGTAGATCTCGGTCACGAACAGCCGGTCGGCCTGGTAGAAGGCGGTGAAAAACTCCTGGAGGAGCGCCTGCGTCCGGGTGTACCGGTGCGGCTGGAACACGGCAATCAGGTTCCGATTGAAGCCGGCCTTGGCCGCGTCGAGCGTCGCCCGGATCTCCACGGGATGGTGCGCGTAGTCGTCCACCACCACCACGTTGCCGGCCTCGCCGCGGATCTGAAACCGCCGGTCCACCCCCGTGAACTCCAGCAGGCCCGCTTGGATCGTGGGGAAGCCGATCTCCAGATCCAGCCCCACCGCCGTCGCCGCCAGCGCGTTGTAAACGTTATGCAGGCCCGGCACGTTGAGATGCAAGCGCCCAAGCGGGGTCCGCCTCCAGACCACCTGGAACTCGGAGGACATCCCCGCCAGGGTCACCTCCTGCGCGAGGAGGTCCGCCTGCGTCCGCAGGCCGTACGTCACGAAGCGCTTCTCCACCCGGGGCAAGAGAGCCTGGACATTCTCCTGATCCAGGCAGAGCACCGCCACGCCGTAGAAGGGCACCTTGTTGACGAACTCCAGGAAGGTCTCCCGGATGTGGGCGAGGTCCCGGTAATAGTCCAGGTGCTCCGCGTCGATGGTGGTCACCACGGCGATGGTGGGCGAGAGCTTCAGGAAGGAGCCGTCGCTCTCGTCCGCCTCGGCCACCAGGAAGTCCCCCCGCCCCAGCTTGGCGTTCGAGCCCAAGGTGTTGAGCCGGCCCCCGATCACCATGGTGGGATCCAGTCCCCCGCGGGCCAGGACGGTCGCCACCATGGAGGTGGTGGTGGTCTTGCCATGGGTGCCGGCCACCGCCACCCCATACTTCATGCGCATGAGCTCCGCGAGCATCTCCGCCCGCTGGATCACCGGGACGAGGCGCTGGCGCGCCGCCATCAGCTCGAGGTTGTCGGGCGCCACGGCCGAGGAGCGGACGACGACGTCGGCATCGCCCACGTGCTCCTCCTGGTGACCGATGGCCACACGGATGCCGAGGGAAACCAACCGGCGCGTCGTCTCCGACTCCCGGCTGTCGGAGCCGGAGACCACATAGCCCAGGTTGTGGAGGACCTCGGCGATCCCGCTCATGCCGATGCCGCCGATGCCGACGAAGTGAATGCGACGGATCTTCTTGAACATGGCTGGCCTCAGCGTTAGTGAAGAAATCCCAGGTGCTAAGCTCGCGGGGCCTCACGGCTCCGTGGGGCGTCCTCATGGTCTGCCCGAAATCCCCCCTCACCCCCCTTTGCTAAAGGGGGGGACGGGGGGATTTGCCGACCGACAGGCGTCTGCCCAGGCACATGCGAATCATCCCGTCTCGGGTCTACGTGAGACTCTTTCACAGGCTCTCGGCGCTCCCTGCGCCTCCGCAGTGAAGAATCCGGGCTCAATGGCCTGCTGGCCCGCCCGCCCGCCGGGCGACCGACTCCAGGAGGTCCACGACGCGCTCGGCGGCGTCCGGACGCGCCAGGGTCTGTGCGGCGGCCCCCATCCCCGACAGGAGGGCCGGCTTCTCCAGCGCCGCCGCGACGGTCGCCGCAATCCGCCGACCGTCGCAGTAGGCGTCGGGGACGGTCCAGGCCGCGCCCGCCGTCACCAGGGCCTCGGCGTTGGCCCGCTGGTGGTCGTTGGCGGCGAACGGGAACGGCACCAGGAGCGCCGGGAGACCCATGGCGGCCAACTCGAAGACCGTGCCCGCCCCCGCCCGACAGATGGCAAAATCGGCCGCCTGGTAGGCCGAGGCCATGTCCTCGAAGAATGGCTCCACGCGTGCCCGCACCCGATGGCGCTCGTACGCCGCCCGAACCTCCGCCAGATCCTTCTCCCCCGTCGCGTGGATAAACTGCACGCGGTCCCGCTGGCGGGACAGCTCGGGCAGCGCCTCCAGCAGCCCCGTGTTCAGCCGGTGCGCGCCCTGGCTGCCGCCGAAGACCAGCACCGTGAAGGTGTCGCGCTCTAGGCCGAGCCGCTCCCTTGCCGACGGCCGATCCCCCGGGCGGATGGCGGCCCGCACCGGGCTTCCCGTCACCACCACCGGCCGGCCGCGAAAGGCCGGGCCGGAGGCCTCGAAGGAGACGGCGATGGCCGAGGCGAGCCGTCCCAGCCAGCGGTTGGCCAGCCCCGGGATCGCGTTCTGCTCGTGGATGACCCGCGGGGTTCCCAAGAGGGTCGCGGCCACCACGGCGGGGAAAGACGCGTACCCGCCCACGCCCAGGACCACATCCGCCCGGAATTCCCGCAGGACGCCGCAGGCTTCCCGGACGGTCCGCGGCAGCGCCAGGAGGGCCAAGGCTTGCCGGCGGCGACCCTTCCCCTTGACGGCCGACACGGCCAGGCCGCGGAAGGCCTGGCCCAGACGCGGGAGGATGCCGGCCTCGACACCCCCCTGGGCCCCCACGAAGAGCACCGGGGTCTCCGCCCGACGCGCCTTTAGGCACTCGCAAATCGCCAGGGCCGGAAAGAGATGGCCGCCGGTGCCCCCTCCCGTGATCACCACTCGCACCCTTTCCTCTCCTCCCCGCCCCGACCATTCACCGCAGAGCGCGCAGAGAGCGCTGAGCTCGAAGGAGTGGCCCGTCTGCGGTCAGAAGCGGAAGCAGCCTGCCGATTCAGGAGAAACCGTGAACCCGAACCCCGCGGAACCATCCCATTCTCCATTGTCTTTCTCTGCGTTCTCCGCGAGCTCTGCGGTGAAGCCGGACCTCCCGAGTCAGCGGGAGTGGCGAGAGATGTTCAAGAGGATGCCCACCCCGAACAGCATGAAGGTGAGGGACGAGCCGCCGAAGCTGAGAAACGGCAGCGGTATCCCCGTCGTGGGCAAGAGTCCGCTCACCACCCCCATGTTCAGCACCCCCTGCCCTACCACCAGGGCCGTGAGCCCCACGGCCAGATAGCTCGCGAACGGCTCCTGCGCCCGCAGCGCCGCCCGGGTCCCCCGCCAGAGGATGACCAGGAACAGACCCACCACGGCCAGCGCCCCCACGAATCCCAGTTCCTCCCCCAGGATCGCGAAGATGAAATCGTTGTGCGGCTCGGGCAGGAAGAAGAGCTTCTGCATGCTGTTGCCGAGCCCGAGCCCGAAGAGGCCCCCCTGGCCGAGCGCGTTGAACGACTGGTCCATGTGGTAGGTGACCTTGGCCGAGGCGCGGCTGGGATCCCAGAGAATCAGGATCCGGTCCCACCCGTGTGGTGAGCGATAGATGAGGTAGGCCAGGATCGGCAGGGCCGCGGCCGCCGTGGCGGCCATGTGCCCGAGGTGTGCCCCGCCCACGAAGAAGACCACCCCGGCCACGAAAAGGAGGACGCCGACGGTCCCGAAGTTCGGCTGCGCGATGATCAGCCCGGCCATCAGCCCGGTCATGAGGAGGGGGGGGAGGAATCCGTCCAGGTAGCTGTCCAGGCGATCCTGCCGGCGGGCGAAGTAGCTCGCCAGGAACATGACCAGGGCGATCTTGGCCAGCTCCGCAGGCTGGAAGTTCAAGACGCCCAGGATGCGGATCCAGCGTCGCGCGCCGTTGACCTTCGCGCCCACCCCCGGAATGAGCACCAGCATCAGGAGGAGCAGGCTGCCCAGGAAGAGGATCGGGGTCAACCGCTGGAGCGTCTTCAGGTCCAGGAAGATGGCCACGCTCATGGCCAGGAGAGCCACCACGCTCCACATGAGCTGACGCTTCAGGAAGTAGGCCGGATCGGCGAAACGCTCCTGGGCCCGGATGGCGCTGCTGCTGTAGATCATCACGATGCCGAGCGCCACCAGGAGGAGCACGCCCACCAGCAGGATCTGGTCCACGGAGGAAACGCTCCCTCCCTCGGCGCGCGCCGGCAGGAGCGCCCGCCAGCCGCGGGGGCGCCTCCCCAGATCCGTGGTCGCCGGGCCCGGACCGGCGGTCGGCAGGGTCGCTTCAACCATGGCGTCGCTCCACGTCCCGCGCACCCAAGAGCTCCTGCACGGCCTGGCGGAACACCTCCCCGCGATGCTCGAAATCCCGGAACATGTCGAAGCTGGCGCAGGCCGGGGACAGGAGGACCGTGTCTCCCGGCTCGGCCAACGCGGCCCCCCGCCGGACTGCCTCCTCCAGCGATTCCACCGCCTCCATGGGGCACGCCCCGTGGAGCTGCTCCCGGATCTTTCTCGCCGCCTGCCCCAGGAGCAGCAGGCGCTTCACGCGGCTCTCCACCAGGGGGCGGAGGGGCGTGAAATCTCCCCCCTTGTCCTTTCCGCCGGCGATGAGAATGACCCCCTGCCCGAAGCCCTCCAGCGACTTCCGCACCGCCCCCACATTGGTGCCCTTGGAGTCGTTGATGAAGCGCACCCCCCCCCGCTCTCCCACCGGCTCCAGCCGATGCGGCAATCCGCGGAAGTCCCGCAAGGCGGCGGCGATGGCCTCCGGAGAGGCCCCGGCCTCCGCGGCGGCGGCGGCGGCGGCCAGGGCGTTCTCCAGGTTGTGCAGGCCCAGGATGCGGATGTCCGAGACCGGACAGACGGGCGCGCTTCGCCCCCCGCGGCGGACAACCACCTGTCCGGCCCGGACAAAGGCCCCGTCGCCCACCGTGTGCGCGCGACTGAACAGCAAGGGCCGCGCCCGCAGCGGCGCGGCGTACTGCGGGATCAGGGGATCCTCGGCATTCAGAACGGCGGCATCCTCCGGCGTCTGGCTGAGGAAGATGCGCGCCTTGGCCCGGTAGTAGTCCCCCACGTCCGCATAGCGGTCCAGATGGTCCGGGGCCAGATTCAGGAGGACGGCGATGCGCGGCCGGAAGCTCACGACGGTCTCAAGCTGGAAGCTGGAGAGCTCGGCCACGATCCAGTGGTCGACGCCGAGCCCTGGGGCCACCTCGCAGAGGGCCGTCCCGATGTTTCCCGCCACGAGCGACGGGATGCCGGCCGCCTCCAGCATGGCGCCGGTCAGGCTCGTGGTGGTGCTCTTGCCGTTGGTGCCGGTCACCGCCAGGAAGCGGGCGTCCGTGAGGCGATAGGCCAGTTCCACCTCCCCCCATACCGGAATCCCGCGGAGGCGGGCGGCCGCGAGCAACGGGTGCTCCGTCTCCACGCCCGGGCTGATCACGATGAGATCGGCGTTAAGGAAGGCGGCCTCCGTGTGGCCCCCGGTCTCGATGGCGACGCCGCGCCGCCCGAGATCCGCCAGGTCCGCCGCCAGCTTGTCGCCGGGACGCAGGTCGCTCCCCAGGACGACGGCGCCCCGCTCGGCCAGCGCCTTGCAGGCTGCCACGCCGCTCCGCGCCAGACCCACGACAGTCACCCGCTTGCCTTGCAGCTCCAGCCGTTCCACTGCCACATCCCTCGCGTTTAACGTTGAACGTTAAACGGCTCACCGGAGTTTGAGCGTCGTCAATGCCACCACCTGGAGGACGAATGAGACGATCCAGAACCGCACGATGATCTTCGGCTCCGGCAGCCCGTTCAGCTCGTAATGGTGATGGATCGGCGCCATGCGGAAGATGCGCTTCCCGGTCCGGCGATACCAGAAGATCTGGATCATGACCGAGAGCGCCTCCACCACGAAGCAGCCCCCCGCCACCACCAGGATCAGCTCGTTCTTGGTGATCAGGGCCACCGTGGCCAGCGCCCCGCCCAGGGCCAGCGAGCCCGTGTCCCCCATGAAGAGCTGCGCCGGATGGGCGTTGTACCAGAGGAAGCCGAGGCTCGCCCCCACCAGCGCTCCGCCGAAGACGGGCAGCTCGCTGGCCCCCCGTACGAAGATCACTTGCAGGTAGCGGGCAATGGCCGCGTGGCCCGCCACGTAGGCGAAGATCGTGAAGGTGCCCGCCGCCATGAGGGTCGGCACGATGGCCAGGCCGTCCAGACCGTCGGTCAGGTTCACGGCATTGGAGCAGCCCACGATCACCAGCATGGCAAAGACGATGTACCCGATCCCCAGCTCCGGCAGCCAACTCTTCACAAAGGGGATGGCCAGCCTGGTCGTGAAGGCATCTACAGGATAGAAATAGAGATATGCCCCCGCGGACAGCCCCAGCAGGATCTGCCAGAGGAACTTCTGGCGCGCCGTGAGGCCCTGGCTGGTCGCGCGCCGGAGCTTCAGGTAGTCGTCCAGGAATCCCACGACCCCCAACCCCACCGTGACGTAGAGTGCCAGCCAGATGAACCGGTTGGAGAGCTGCGCCCAGAGCAGCGTGGCCGCGGCCACCGCCAGGAGGATGAGGACGCCCCCCATGGTCGGCGTGCCGGCCTTCTTCAGGTGAGCCTTGGGTCCGTCCTCCCGCACCACCTGCCCCGCTCTCAGCTCCGAGAGCTTCCGGATGATCAGCGGGCCCAGCACCATGGTAAGGAGGAGCGCCGTGAGAAAGGCTCCCGCCGTCCGGAACGTCACGTACCGGAAGACGTTGAAGGGGCCGATCGTCTTCGCCAGCGGATACAGCAAATGGTAAAACACGTTCTCACCTTTTAACGTTTAACGTTTAACGTTCAACGTCACTTCCCCGGCGTCATCAGATGCTTCTTGTCCACCAGCCCGCGCCCCTCCTGGGATTCGAACCGGGTGGCCCGCTTCTCCGCGTGCGCCTCCAGGGCCAGCGTGATCAGTCGCCGCACCAGCTCCGTCGGCGGGACGCCGCTCTTCTCCCAGAGGCGGAGACACAAAGAACCGGGCAGCGTGTTGATCTCGTTCACGTACGGGGTGAGGGCGGGCCGCTTTACCAGGAAGTCCACCCGGGCGATGCCCCGGGCGTCGAGGGCCCGGAAGGCGTCCAGGGCCAGCGCCTTTATCTCTGCCGCCAGGGTCTCCGGAATGCGCGCCGGGATGGTGCTGGGGGCGAGATCCGCCGCGGCCGCCTCCGGGCGCTTGAGATACTTGTCCTCGAAGCTCACGATCGCGGCCCCCGCCGTCAGCTCCTCGCACTCCGAGACGCTGAGCGCATGGTTTCCCAGGACACTGCACTGGATCTCCAGCCGTTCATCCAAAGACGGCTCGACCAGCACCCGGGTGCTGAACTGCACGGCGGCGGAGGCCGCCCTCCGGAGCGACGCGGCGTCCCCGGCGCGGCCGATCCCCACGCTGGAGCCGGCCACGGCGGGTTTCACCACCACGGGATACGGGAGCCGGCTCTCCACATCGGCGATGACCGCCGCCTCGTCCTCCAGGAAGCGGCGCCGGCTGAACCAGGTGGCCGTCAGGACGGGGAGCCCCGCCCCCCGGAAGAGCTGCTTGGAGAGGACCTTGTCCATCCCCGCGGCGGAGGCCGCCAGTCCCGGTCCCACGTACGGCAGGTCGGCCAGCTCGAAGAGCCCTTGCAGCGTCCCGTCCTCGCCGTGCGTCCCGTGCACCGTGGGGAAGGCCACGTCCAGCGCCGGCCGCAGGCTCTTCTTGAACCAGGAGGACAGCTCGGGATTCCCGAGCAGGCCGCGCACGGTCGGGTCGGGGGGCAGGAGGAGCGACTCCACCCCGGCCTGGCCCGCCCCCTTCTCCAGGAGGAGCAACTGCTGCTTGTACTCCTGCTGGAGCCTTTGCCGCGCGGCCGGATCCGTGCTGGCCCGGCCCTCCGCCTCCACGCCGAGGAGCCTGGTCACGGCGGGGCCGCCGAGCCACGCCCCGGACCGGTTCACATAGATGGGGACCGTCTCGTACAGGGCGGCGAGCCGCTGCAGGGCCTCGTAGGCCTTGCTGGCGGTGGTCACCGAGATCTCGTGTTCCACCGACCGACTGCCGAAGAGGAGCCCGATGCGCATCATGGGCCGACCTCGAGATAGGTGTCCGGGAGGCGGTTCTCGTAGAGGAGGGTGTCGCCCGGCCGGACCAGGCCGGCAAGGCGCTCGGCCACCTCATCCGCCTGCCGGACGGTGACGATCCGCTCCGCGGGGAACCCGCCATCCAGGAGACCCCGCCGGATGGGGGCCGTCTGCCTCGGCCCCACCAGCACCACGTGGTCGCAGACGCCGGCCGCCCGCCTGCCGAGCGTGTAGTTCTCTTCCGCCTCGACCGGCCCCAGCTCCACCATGCCCGGCGTGATCAGAATCCGGGCCCCGCCCGTGAATTGCCCCAGAACCTCCAGGGCCATCTCCGCGCCGCGGGGATTGGCGTTGGCCACATCCAGGATGCGGACGATGCCCCCCTCCTCCTGGATCTCCAGCCGGCGCGGCGCGGGCGTGAGGGCCCCCACGCGTTCCCGCATGGCCGCCAGGGGGATGCCGTACTCCACGCCGGCCGCCAGGGCCGCCAGGACGTTGGAGATGTTCCAGCGGCCCAGGAGCTTGGTCTGGAACTCCGCCGCCTCGCCCGAGGCGGCGGCCGCGCGAAACGTCGTGCCCCGGCGGCTCACGCCCAGGATGGTCCCGGAAAGCGCCAGGCCCGGCCGCTCTTCCAGGCCATACAAGAGCACCCGCTTCCCCTCCGCTCGGGCCCGCTCCGAAAGACGCAGGCAGGTGGGATCGTCGGCGTTCATGACCGCCGGGGCGGCCGGGGCCAGCGAGGCGATCAGCTCGTATTTCGCCTCGGCGATCCTTTCCGGCGTCCCGAACCGCTCCAGGTGCTGGACCCCCACGGCCGTCAGGATGGCGAGCCCTGGGCGGACGATGTCGCAGACCTCCCTGATCTCGCCGGGCCCGTACGCCGACGCCTCCACCACGAACAGTTCGTGCTCGTCCCTAAGATCCTCGCGGATGACCCGGGTGATCCCCATGGTGGTGTTCACGCCGGCCGGCGTCATGAGGACCCGGAAGCGCACCGCCAGGAGGTCCGCCACGATGTGCTTGGTGGTCGTTTTCCCGTAGCTCCCGGTGACGCCGACGACCCTCCCCGGGTAGCGTTGCATGCGCGCGGCCGCCTGCCGGAGGTAGCGGCGGGCGACGACGGTTTCCACGGGTTCCATCAGGCGGGCTGCCAGGCGCACAGTGCCCGGCATGAAGAGGCCGGTGAACATGCAGCCCACGATCCCGCCGAGAAGGAGCTGCCCTCCGGGATCGAGTCGCGGCACGAGGATGGCGGCCAGCCGCCCCGTGGCCCAGAACAGGACCGCGCTCACCAGCCAGGACGCCAGCGAGACGCGCACCGCCCGCGCCGTCCAGTGAAGGCGCTGGCTGACCTGAAAGGAGCGCTGGGCCCGGAGCGGCAGGAGCCCCCCCGCTATCCACAGAAGATAGAGGATTAACCCCGGCGTGCCCAGTCCCGCCGCAACTGCCGCCCCGAAGGCCGTCAGCACCTGGATGGCCACCTCCTGCCGGGGCACCAGTTGCGCCACGTGCCGGGCCACCCAGCGGCCGAAGCGATCGGACCGGTACCGCTCCAACTGGAGGAGGTAGAGGCAATCCAGGTGGCGCCGGGCCACGACGAGGAGATACGGGGCGGCAAGGCGCGCGGCCCAGAGTGGCCCGGCGGTCCAAGCGGTCGTCACGGCCGCCCCCCTTCCGCCAGGAACGGCAGGAGCGCATTTAAGAACTCCGCGGGGGCATCCAGGAAGGGGAAATGTCCCGCCCCGGGAAAGACCACCAGCCGGGCATTCCGGATGCGCGCCGTAAGGGTCTCCATGGCTGCCTGCCCCACCTCCCGATCCTGGTCGCCCCAGAGGATGAGGGTCGGCACCTCGACGGCCGGAAGCAGCGGGGCCAGATCCTCGTTCACCAGGCGGACCAGGGTCGGCCGCATGGCCCCGGCCTTCCGGTAGTCGCGCGAGCCCACCCGCCCGGCCCAGCGCTCCAGGGCCCGGCGGCAGAAGCCGCCGCAGCCCGGCACGCGGCAGAGCCCCTTCAACAGCTTGGTCGTTCCCACCCGCACGTAGTATCTCCAGCGCCGGGGGGCGCGGAGGCCGGCGCTAGCCACCAGGACGAGCCGCGCGACCCGCGCCGGCTGCTCGGCGGCCAGCCGGATGGCGATCCGCCCCCCGAAGGAGTGGCCCAGGACGGCCGCCCGGCCGATCGAGAGCCCATCCAGGAGCGCCGCCACGTGATCCCGGTACTCCGCGCTCCCCCAGGCGACGGGAGGGCCCTCACTCCAGCCGAATCCCGGCAGGTCCACGCGGAGCACCTGAAAGCGCTCGGCCAGGACAGGCGCCAGGGAGGCAAAGCTCTCATTGGAGACCCCCCATCCGTGCAACAGGAGGACCGGTGCCCCCTCTCCCTCCAGCGTGTAGTAGGTCTCCAGGCCGTTGATCCGGATCAGCACGGTTTGGCCGCCCCGCCATGGCCCAGAAGCGCCAGCGCCTCGGCGGCCACCACCCGATCGTCGAAGGGAATCGTCCGATCGCGGAGGATCTGGTACGTCTCGTGGCCCTTCCCGGCGATCACCACCAGGTCGGCGGGGCGGGCCTCCCGGATTGCCGCGGCGATGGCCTCGCGCCGATCGGGGATGATGCGGTAGCTTCCCCCGGCGCCTGACGCCCCCGCCTCGATCTCGCCAATGATGGCCAGGGGATTCTCGCTCCGCGGGTTGTCGGAGGTGAGGACGGCGGAATCCGCCAGGCGGACGGCGAGGGCGCCCATCAGCGGCCGCTTGCCCCGATCCCGATCCCCGCCGCAGCCGAAGACGGCGATGACCCGCCCTGTGGCGTACTCCCGGGCGAAGTTCAGGACCCGCTCCAGGGCGTCGGGCGTATGGGCGTAGTCCACCACCACGCCGAAGGGCTGCCCCACCTCCACCTTCTCGAACCGGCCCGGCACCGCCTTGAGCCGCGCGATGCCCGAGGCCACGGCGGCCGGCGCCAGCCCGAGGTGGAGGCAGGCGGAGGCGGCGCCCAGGATGTTGCTCAGGTTGTGCCTGCCCACCAGGGGGGAGGTCACCTCGAGATCGCCCATGGGAGTCGCCACCACGGCCCGGATGCCAGCGAGGCTCATGGCCATGGTGCGCGGGCGGACCGCGGCCGCCGCCGTCAGGCCGAAAGTGAGGACCCGCGCCCGGGTGTCCCGCGCCACAGCCTCGCCCCAGGGATCGTCGGCGTTCACCACCGCATAGGCCTCGCCCAGCTTGGAGCGACTCCGCCCGAGACCCCGGAAGAGCGCCGCCTTGGCCTCGGCGTAGGCCTCCATCGTCCCGTGGAAGTCCAGGTGATCCTGGGTCAGGTTGGTGAAGATCGCCACATCGAACTCGCAGACGTCCACGCGATGGAGCGCCAGGGCGTGGGAGGAGACCTCCATGGCCGCCGCCCAGGCGCCCAGCTCCCGCATCCGGTGGAGGAGCCGCTGCAAGTCGCAGGACTCCGGCGTCGTCCGCTCGCCAGGAAAGCGCACCTCGCCGCAGCGGTACTCGATGGTCCCCAGGAGTCCCGTCAGGCGCCCCGCGGCGGTGAGGATCCGTTCCACCAGGTAGGCGGTGGTGGTCTTCCCGTTGGTCCCCGTCACGGCCACCAGGCGGAGCTGGCGGCTGGGATGGTCGTAGAAACGCGCCGAGGCCGCGGCCAGGGCCACCCGGCTGTCCGGCACCCGCACCACCGCCACCCCGGCGGGGATCCCCAGGCCGGCCGGGTCCCGATCCACGACCACGGCCGCCGCGCCCCGCGCCGCCGCGTCGGCGATGAAGGCATGGCCATCCTGGCGGAACCCGCGGATGCAGACGAAGAGCGTCCCGGGGATCGCCCGGCGGGAGTCGTGCTCGACGGCGGTGATCTCTACCGCGCCGGATCCTTCCACCTCGGCGCCCGGCACCTCGCTGACTACTTCGTCCAGCCGCATCATTCGATCCCGGCAATCCGGCACTCCGGCAACCTGGCACTCAGGAACCGGGAACCGGCCCGGCTCTTCCTGATTGCCTGAGTGCCTGAGTGCCCAATTGCCCTTGCCCTTACCCGGCGCGGACCACCCGGATGTCCCGGGACGGCGACGGCGGAACCCGGAGGTATTTCAGGACCTCCCGGGCAATTTCGCGGAACGTCGGCGCCGCGATCGAGCCACCCCAGCGCAGGACCTCCGGCTCGTCGATGGTCACCAGGATCACGAGGCGCGGCGCTTCCGCCGGCACGGCCCCCACGAAGGAGGCCACCACCTTCCGCTGAGAGTATCGGCCCGTGCCGGGATCCACCTTCTGCGCGGTCCCGGTCTTTCCCGCCACGGTGTACTCCTCCAGGGCGGCCCCCTTGCCTGTACCCTCCTCCGTCACCGAGGTCAGCATGTCGAGGAGCGTTCGGGCCGTCTCGGGCGAGATGACCCTGCGCACCGCCACCGGCCCCACGACCCGCTGGAGAGTGCCGTCCTGACTCCGGAGCGCCTTGACGATGTGGGGCCGCATCAGAACCCCGCCGTTGGCCACGGCGGAGAAGGCCGTGGCGAACTGCACCGGCGTCACCGAAATCTCCTGTCCCAGGGAGAGCACCGAGAGGGACAGGGCCGACCAGCTCTTCGGCCGACGGATGAGCCCCGGAGTCTCTCCCGGCAGGTCCACCCCCGTGAGCATGCCGAAGCCAAAGCCGCTGATGTAGTGGTAGTAGAGGCTCTTCCCCAGCCTCTGGCCGATCTTGATGGCCCCCACGTTGCTGGAGTGGGCCAGGATCTCGCGGACCGTCAACCACCCGTACTTTTCGTGGTCGCGGATGGTGACCCCGCCGACCTCGATGGCCCCCCCCTCCCCGTGGAAGCGGTCTGCGGGGCGGACCACCCCCTCCTCCAGCGCGCCGGCGGCTAGGATGACCTTGAAGATCGACCCGGGCTCGAAGTAGTCGGTGACGGCCCGGTTGCGACGCGCGCCGTGGGCGGCGTCCTTGTAGCGGTTGGGGTCGAAGGCGGGCTGGCTGGCCAGGGCCAGGATTTCCCCGCTGCCGACATCCATCACCACGGCCGTGCCGCCCTTGGCTCGCGAGCGCTCTACCGCGCGGGCGAGCTCCCGCTCCGCCGTGTACTGGATGACCTCGTCGAGGGTCAGGGAGAGATCGAAGATGGGCGCGCGGGGCTCCGGCTCTTCCCGACGGGCGATGAGCCGGCCCAGGGCGTCCTGCTGGGCCTCGATGTACTGTGGCCTGCCCCCCAGGAGGTCGTCGTACTGGTGCTCGATCCCTTCCAGGCCACGCTCCTCGAAGCCCACGAATCCCAGCACGTGCGCCGCCAGCTCTTCCCGGGGGTAGAAGCGCCGACTCTCCGGGGTGAGGCCGATGCCCCGGAGATTCAGTTCCCGGAGGGAGGCCGCCTGGGCGGGCTCCAGTTGTCGCATGAGCCAGACGAAGGGCTTGTCGGCGGTGAGGCGGGAGCGAAGCTCTCCAACCGGCAGCTTGAGGACCGGCGCCAGGGCCTTGGCGGTCGCCGCCGGATCATGGACACTGGCCGGTTGCGCGAAGGCGGAGGCCACCCGCAGGCTGACGGCAAACTCTCGGCCGGTGCGATCGTAAATGATCCCGCGGTGGGAGAGGACGGGCACCAGGCGGCGGTACTGGTGGGTGGCCCGTTCGGAGAGGCGGATGCGCTGGCGGACTTGCACGGCGAAGAGTTTGGTGGCGATGCAGCCGAGGCCCAGGAACAAGAGGAGGAAGATGCAGAGGATGCGCGCCCTCATGAACCGCTGGCCTCTCTCGGTACTGCGGGGGATCCTGCCGCCTTGTCTCCACACCCCACGCCGGAGGTGAACCGATCCACTCTGCCCGCCTGTGGGACGGCTCCCGCGTCATCGGGACGGGACTACTGGATACGGTCGTCCGGGATCAACTGCACTTGTCCCGCTTTCGGGGTCACCATGCCGAGCCGCGTTCGGGCGATCTCCTCCACGCGCCGGAGGGAGCGGATCTGCCCGATCTCCAGGCGAAGGCTCTTGTTCTCCTGGACCAGCGCCGCGCGCATCTCGCGGAGTCGCTCGGTGGCGTACGCCTCGCGCAGGACATGGGTGTGCAGCCAAACGTACAAGAGCATCCCCGCCAGGATCATCACGCCCAGTCCCACAGTGGCATACGACTCCAGCCACGCCCACCCCCTCCGCCGCGTCGCCCTTCGCGACAGGGCCTGGATTCCCGATGCCGCCGCCTCGATGCCCTGGGACATCTCAGTTCGCCTCCGGAAGGTATTCCAGGGCGCGGAGCTTGGCGCTTCGCGCCCGCGGGTTGCAGTCCATTTCCGCATCGCCCGGGATGATTGGCCGCCGCGTCAGGACGCGAACGCGCCCGGCGGCCTCCAGCGTACGCCAGGTGTGCTTTACGATCCGGTCTTCCAAAGAGTGAAAGCTGATCGCCACCAGCCGTCCCCCCAGCCCCAGGAATCCCGCCGCCGCCGTCAGGGCTGCGGCGAGACCCGTCAACTCCTCGTTCACCGCGATGCGCAGCGCCTGGAACGTCCGGGTCGCCGGGTGGATCTTCCGCGGCCATTTCCCCCGCGGGATGGCCCGGGCTACCAGCGCCGCCAGGGCCGTGGTGGAAAGAACCGGCGCCTCGCGCCGGGCCTCCACGACGGCGCGGGCAAGGCGGCGGGAGAAGCGCTCTTCCCCCCAGCGGTAGATCAGGTCCGCCAGCGCTTGCTCCGGCAGGCGTTCCAGCAGTTCCGCCGCCGTCGGCCCCCGGGTCGGATCCATCCGCATGTCCAGCGGCCCCTCCCTGGCGAAGGAGAAGCCGCGCTCGGCCGTGTCCAACTGGAGGGCGGAGGCCCCCAGGTCAAACAGGATGCCGTCGAATCGTTCCGCCGGATCGAGAAGCTGCGTCAGGGCCTCGTGCCGCCCGTGGAGCAGCCTGACGCGCGGACCGAATCCGGCCAACCGCTCGCCCGCGACCCGCAGGGCCTCGGGGTCGCAATCGATCCCTACCAGCACGCCCGCGGGGGCGCTCGCCTCCAGGAGAGCCACGGCATGCCCGCCCGCGCCCACCGTGGCATCCAGGTACCGGCCCCCGGAGCGGGGCAGAAGGCACGCCAGCACCTCGGCCGCGAGAACCGGGAGGTGGACGGGCGGCATGGCGGCGCGACTGCCGGGAGCCGGCCGCGCCTCCTCACGCGGCCAAGGACGCCGCGACATCCGTCGGCGCGGCCACCATGTCCTGCAGGGCCGCCGGGATGGAGTCGTAGCTCGGGAACAGCGACAGGACCCGCAGCACGTTCAGACGCTGCATCAACTCCGGATTCAGTCCGGCCAAGGCCAGGGTCCCTCCGACCTCTCGGGCGCGGCACAGCCGTTCCAGGAGCACCCCCAGACTCATGGCCTCCAACTGCGTCACGCCTCCACAGTCCACGATCAGCGTCCGGCAGCCATCCTCGAGGAGGCTTCCGACGGCTTGCTTCAGCTCCACCATGGTCCGGATGCCGAGGTCGCCCTCTGGGTCGATCACGGCGACTTTGTGTTGCGCCGACCATCGGACGTGCATGCTCTCCTCCTACAGATAGGCGATCCGGCGCAGCCGATTCGGATCGAGCCGCAGGACCGCGGTGACCTCCGGGAAGAGTCGCATCTGCGCCGGAGGGCGCTCCGGGCGCGGGGGCGGAGCCGGAGGCTCCTCGACCCGTCGCGTGCCCAACTCCTGATTCCCTCGCTCCTCTTTCCGCATGGCTCCCCCTCGTCGCACACCCGCCGGAGCCGCCCCCACGGTGGGACCCATCACACCCCGAGTTCGCCCAGCTTTGCCGTCAATTCCTCGAAGGAGGGCGCGGCGGCCACCTTGGTTTCCCAGCGAGCCTTGTCCCAGATCTCGATCTGATCCATGACGCCGATGATGACAACGTCCCGCGTGATGCCCACGCGCTGACGCAGCGCCTGCGGGATGAGGATTCGCCCCTGCTGATCGATCTCCGCGTCCTCGGCCAGCGAGTAGATGTGGCGCAGGAAATCGCGCATGTCGCGCTTGAAGGTGGGATTGGCGCGGATCCGCTCCTCGATGCCGTGCCAGACCTTCAGGGGAAAGGCGGTGATGTAGGAGTCGAAACTCGTGAGCACCAGCCCGCGCTCCTCCCGCAGGATGTCGCGGAACCTGGCCGGGATACTCAGGCGCCCCTTCTCGTCGATGGCGTGCTCGAACTGCCCCCGGAACATGGCCCGCCTCGACCCCCTTTGTGGTCTGCTGTGGGATAGTCTCCCATCTCATCCCACTTTATCCCACCATTGGCGGGCAAAATATACCTGACGGAGATACCTTGTCAACAGAATTATTTGTGATTTTTTGCGGGGTTGTGCGCTTTTTGCGAACTCGGACACGCTCGGACACCACCCGCGGGGTATCCCCCTTTCATCCCACCCCAGGACTGGGTCTCTCGGAGGTTTCAGGTTTCAGGTTCAAGGTTCGGGATTTCGAGAGTTCGGGGGTTCGGCGGTACGACGATACCGCGGTACGGCGGTACGAGGTTCAAGGTCCGATGTCCGAGGTCTG
The DNA here is from genome assembly GCA_016209735.1 of Candidatus Methylomirabilota bacterium. Classification (GTDB taxonomy): domain Bacteria; phylum Methylomirabilota; class Methylomirabilia; order Methylomirabilales; family 2-02-FULL-66-22; genus 2-02-FULL-66-22. Next base: position 14,334 of record JACQVN010000003.1, on the reverse strand, counting down.
AAGTCCGGCCCCTTACGTTTCACGTTTTACGTGTTACGTGTTACGTACTCCGCCCCCATCCCCAGGCAAAGCGCGCCCACACCTTGGCGGGGGCCTGAGCCAGCGCTTCGAACCAGCGGGGCGCGCCCAGATCGTCGAAGAGGGAGTAGAAGACCGGGGTCGCCACGAGGGTGAGGAGGAGCGACAGCATCTGGCCGCCGATGACCACGGTGGCCATGGAGGCCCGGCCCAGCGCCCCGTCCCCGCGGCCGAAGGCGATGGGAATCATGCCGAAGACGATGGACAGCGTGGTCATCAGGATGGGCCGGAGCCGCGCGTGGTTGGCCTCCAGGATGGCGGTGAGGCGGTCCCGTCCCCGCTCCCGCAAGGTGTTGGTGTAGTCCACCTGCAGGATCGAATTCTTCTTCACCACCCCCATCAGCAAGAAGATGCCGATGATGCTGTTGATGTTCAGTGACTGCCCCGTGGCGTAGAGGGTGAGCAACGCGAACGGCAGGGCCAGCGGCAGCGAGAGCATGATGGTGACCGGGTGAATGAAGCTCTCGAACTGGGCGGCCAGCACCATGTAGATGAATGCGAGGCTCAAGGCCAGGGCCACGAGGAAGTTCACGGCGGCCTCGGCGACGAACTTGCCCTGGCCGAAGTAGCTGGAGGAGTAGCCGGGCAGGAGCCCCGCCTCGCGGACGGCGGCATTCCCCTCCTCCATGGCCTCCACCAGCGGCTTCTCGAAGAGATTGGCCACCACGGTGATCTGCCGCTCGCGGTTGTAGCGATCGATCTGGCCGGGCGCCTTGCCACTGGAGAACTCCACCAGCGAATCCAGCCGGACCAATCGCCCGCCCGCGGCCGGGACCATCACCCGGGAGATCACCCGGGGGCTATCGCGGAAGTCCTGGAGCAGGCGCAGGCGAACGTTGTACTGCTCGTCCCCCTCCCGGAACGTGCTCACCTTCTCGCCACCCACCAGGCTACGCAAACTCCCCGCGATGGAGGCCACCCGGACCCCCAGGTCGGAGGCCCTCTTCCTGTCGATCTGCACCCGGACCTCGGGCCGGCGCGCCGAGAGCGAGGTGTCCAGGTCCACGAAGCCCTGGTGGGTCCGAAGCTTGGCGATGATCTGCTGGGCGTACTGCTCCAGCCGGTCCAGCTCCGGCCCCCGGAGGACCAGGTTGAACGGCGTCTGCCGGAAGCCACCGCCGGAAATCAGGCTGACCTGCTGCGCGCTGACCCGGAGGTCGGGGAACCGCTTCAGCGCCTCGCGGGCCATCTGCATGATCTCCTGCTGGCTCTCCTTGCGTGTGGACAGATGCGAGAGCCCCACGTAGATCGAGGCGTCCGTCACGTTCGTGACGTTCTGCCCCTGCACGCCGACGGTGGTGAAGAGGAGCTGCACCCCGGGCAGGCGCGTGAGCTCCGCCTCCACCTCTTTGAGGATGGCGTCGCTCTTCTCCAGCGAGGAGCCGGCAGACGTCTCGATGACCACCTCGAACTCGCTCATATCGTCGGCCGGAAAGAATTCCTTCTTCACGGCGGGAAGCATGGCCACGACCGAACCCGCCACCAGCACGGCGATGGCCACGACGGTTTTGCGGTGGGCCAGGGCCCAGCGCAGCAGCCGGTCGTAGCCCCGATCCAGGGCCGCGTAGAAGCCCCGCTGTTTCGACCCGGTCCGGTCGGCCGCATGCGCTTTTCCCGTCGGGACCTTCAGGAACCGGGAGCTCAGGCTGGGGGTCAGCGTGAAGGAGACGAAGAGGGAGACCAGGATGGCCACTGCCGCCGTGAGGCCGAAGCTGTTGAAGAAGCGGCCGACGATGCCCGACATGAAGGCCACGGGGAGGAAGATGACCACCAGGGAGAAGGTGGTGGCCATGACCGCCAGGCCGATCTCCCGCGTGGCCTCGCGGGCCGCCTCCATGGCGCCCACCCCCTCCTCCTCCATGTAGCGGAAGATGTTCTCCAGGACCACGATGGCGTCGTCGATCACGATGCCGACCGAGAGGGTGAGCCCGAGCATGGTCTGGTTGTTGAGGGTGAAGCCCATGTACTTCATCACCGTGAACGTCCCGATGATCGAGGTGGGTATGGCCAGCGCCGCAATGATGGCCGCCCGGAGATTCCGGATGAAGAAGAGGACCACGATGCTGGCCAGGACGCCGCCCAGGATCAGGTGCTCCTGGACCTCCTTCATGGAGCGCCGGATGAAGCGCGACAGGTCGCGGACCAGCGTCACCTTCACGTCGGGAGGCAATCCCCGCTGGATCTCGGCCACGCGCGCCCGCACCCGGTCCACCACCTGGACCGTGTTGGTGCCCGACTGTTTCCGGACCAGGAGCGAGACGGCGTTCTCCCCGTCCAGGCGCGAGAGCGTGCGCGGCTCCTCCGTGCCGTCCACGGCCCGCCCGATGTCCGCGATGCGCACCGGCGCCCCCGGCCGGTCCACGACGATGAGCCGGTTGAAATCCTCCACCCGCTCGATCCGTCCCAGCGTCCGGAGCCCCTCCTCCCGCTGCCCCTTGGTGATCCTGCCGCCAGGAATCTCGGCGTTCTGCTGCTGGATGGCCTGCTTGACCTGCTCCACCGAGAGGTTCTGGGCCGCCAGCTTGTCAGCGTCCAGCTCGATCTGGATCTCGCGCTTCCGGTCCCCGACGAAGGTGAGGCTCCCCACCCCGTTGACGGTCTCGATCTGCCGCTTGATGCGCTTGTCGGCGATCTCGGTGATCTCGCGCGCCGAGCGCTGGCCGGAGACCACGATGGCGATGATGGGGGTGGCGTCCGGGTCCAGCTTCTCGATGAGGGGCGGATTGGTGCCGGGCGGGAACCGGGCCAGGATGCCGGCCACCTTGTCGCGGACTTCGTTGGCCGCCACCTCCACCGGCTTCTCCAGGACGAACGTCACGAAGACCTGGGAGATGCCCTCCTTGGTCACCGAGCGCAGCTCATCGATGCCGCTGATGGTGTTGACGGCCTCCTCGACCACCTTGGTGATCTGGCTCTCCATCTCCTCGGGCGTGGCCCCCTCCAGCGTGGTGGTCACCGTGACGGTGGGGAACTCCACGCGCGGGAAGGCGTCCAGCCCCAGGTCACGATAGGAAAAGAGGCCCAGGACCACCACCGCCATCACCAGCACGGTGGCGAAGACCGGACGCTTGATGCAGAGATCGGCAAGCCACATACGAATGACCCCTGGACGATGCGTGGGGTGAGTGGTGAGTCGTGAGTGGAGGAGGGTTTTCCCTTTCTCTTTTACGTTTAACGTTCAACGTCCAACGTTTCACGCTTCACGCCTCACTTCGCCTGCTCCACCACCACCGTCCGACCCTCGGCAAGCTGGCCGAGATTGGACCGGGCCACCTGCTCGCCCGCCCTGGTGCCCTCCAGGACCTCGACCATCCCGTCCTGTCGCAGGCCGAGCCGGACGGCCCGTTCGGCCACCTTGCCATCCGACACCACGAAGACCTTGGTGATGCCCGCCAGACTCACCACCGCCTCCTCGGGAATGAACGGGATGCCCGCGTCCTGGCGGACCAGAACTTCGGCCTTGGCGAAGGCGCCCGCCTTGAGGGCGCCGTCTGCATTGGGCACCATGGCCTCGATGGCGAAGCTCCGCGTTTCCACGGTGACGGCCGGGGCGATCCGGGTGACCCTACCGGTGAATATCTTGCCGGGCGATGCGGCGCTCACCACCCGGACGGCCTGCCCCGGGCGCACCTGGGGAGCGAACCGCTCGGGGATCTCGCTGGAGAGCTTGAGGGAGGCGGTCCGCACGATCACCAGGAGCGGCGTCCGCTCCTTCACCGACTCGCCCGGGGAGACCAGTCGCTTCTGGACTTCGCCCGCCGTGGGCGAGCGGATCTCGGTGTCTCCCCGGCGCTTGGTGGCCATCTCCAGGGCGGCCTGGACCTGCGCCACGTTCGCCTCGGCGGCGGCCAACGCTTCGCGGTCGCTGTCCACCTGAGCCTCCGCCAGTCGCAGCGTCGCTTGCGCCACCTCGGCTTCCGTCACCGCGGCGTCGCGCTGGCTCGCCGCGACGGCGCCATCCTTGAATAGCTCCTCAAAGCGCTGGCGGTTGGTCCGGGCCAGTTCCAGGGTGGCCTGCTGGCGCACGACGTTGGCCTGGCTCATGTTGAGCGCCGCCTTGGCCCGATCCACGGCCTTCCGCGCCGCGGCGAGTTTGGCCTGGGCCTGCTCCGCGGCGAATTGGGCCTCCCGCGGATCGAGCTGGACCAGCACCTGCCCAGGCTGCACCCGATCCCCGAGATCCACCAGCACCTTCTCGACCAGGCCGGCACTCTCGTTGCTCAGCGTGACCTCGTCTTCGGGCTTGAGCGTCCCGGTCAGCTCCACCGTGCGCTGGACCGCGCGGGCCTCCACGGGCGCGGCCGTGATGCGGACGGCGGGCTGTTCCTTCGGCTTGGTCGCCCCCGCGGCGCCCGGACCGTCGCGCGAGCAGCCGAGGAGCGCTGTCCCGGCCATGGCGAGCAGGAGGAGTGCGCGGAACATCCTTGCGGCCGGAGAATGAACGCTCCCAGTGAGTTCACCACGGAGACACGGAGGGCACGGAGAGTGCAGGGGGTTGGACAGAGACGTAGGCGTCCACCCACCGAAATGATGCGGACGCCCATCGCACAACGATGTCCGTTCTCTCATCAGAGATTCAGGCCTTTCTCTGTGTCCTCCATGTCTCCGTGGTGAAACTGCAATGTCGGGGACGAGGAATCTCATGCGCGGCGGACTCCGTTCAGGAACAACTGGACCATCTCCTCGATGGCACGTTCGGTGGTCAGGTGTTCGGGCGGTTTCTGTTTGAAGAGCTCGAAACGTTGGACATGGTAGGCTACCATGCCGATGAAATTCCAGGCCGCCTGCAGGGGATCGACGGGGCGGAAGGCGCCCGCCGCCACCCGCTTGGCGAAGTAGCCGCTGAGGAAGTCGTCGAGCTGCTGCACGCGGGAGCGGAACATGATATCGGACAGGGCATGTCCTTCCAGGGCGCTGAAGAAGGTGAGCCGCATCAGCGTGGGATCGGTTCGGGTCCGCCCGATCATCTCGCGGGCCAGGGTCCGGAGGACCTCGGCGTCGTCCTCCCGCTCCGCCGCCGCCAGGGCCGGGTCCATCACCCGCCGCGCGTGGGACTTGGTCTCGATGATAGCGGCGTACAGCTCCTCCTTGGTGACGAAGTGCTTGAAGAGCATCGCCTCGCTCACCCCGACCGCCTCGGCGATCTCTCGCGTGGTGGTCCCGCGGAACCCCTTGCGCGAGAACAGGGTCGCCGCAGCCTCGATAATCTGCCGGCGCCGCTCCTCCCCGGTCAGGCGGACCCGCCGCGCGGGGCCCGTCCCCCCATCCATGGCTTCCTCAGCTCTTCCCGCCACGACGTGCCCCCCTGACATGAATTAAGTGAGTACTTAATTACCACGCTACGCTTGCCCGGTCAACCGCTCTTCCGGTCACAGGCTCGCGCCCGCGGGGGCCGCGGGGGTTAACATCGAGGGTGTGACGGAGCGGCATTCGTCACTACCATCGCTTCCCGCCTGCTCAGTCGCCTCCCGCATGGTGCGCGGCCCGTCGCCAATGACGCTTTTCGTTTTACGCCTTACGTTTCTTCTGTATCAGTGCTCATCACGCTGCTGCCGAAGAGCGGGATCGGCTCGCTCCACCTTGAACAGGCGAGAGACAATCACAAAGAGCAGCGGGATATAAAAGAGGTCGATGAATGTGGCCGAGAGCATCCCGCCGGTCACCGCGGTGCCGATGGCATTCATGGCGCCGGCCCCTGCGCCGGAGGCGATGGCCAGCGGCAGGACACCGAAGAAAAACGCTAGGGAGGTCATGATGACCGGTCGGAATCTCACCCGGGCCGCCCCCAGGGTCGCTTCGATCAGTCCTTCTCCGCGTGCCATCCGTCCCTGGGCAAACTGAATGATCAGGATGGCGTTCTTGGTCGTCAGCCCGAGCGTGGTGAGAAACCCGATCTGGAAGTAGACATCGTTGTGCATCCCGCGCGACCAGGTGGCCAGCGCCGCACCGAATAACCCGAGCGGCAGCATCAGCAGATTGGCGATCGGGATCGGCCAGCTCTCGTACAGCGCCGCCACGCACAGGAAGATGACGACCACGGAAAATGCGTACAGCAAGGGCGCCTGCGAGCTTCCCATGCGCTCCTGGTAGGACAGTCCGGTCCATTCAAACCCGATCCCCTGGGGCAATTTCGCGACCATCTCCTCCATTGCCTCCATCGCCTCGCCGGAACTTCTCCTCGGCGCCGGCTCCCCCTGGATGTTCATGGACGGAAAACCGTTGAACCGCTCGAGCCGGGGAGGACCGGCCGTCCAGTGGGCGGAGGCAAAGGAAGAAAAGGGAACCATCTTCCCCGTCGTATTCCGGACGTAGAGCTGCTCGACGTCCTTGGGCAGCATGCGGTAGGGCGCGTCCGCCTGCAGGAACACCCGCTTGACCCGACCCCCCTGAATGAAGTTGTTGACATAGCTGCTGCCGAAGGCTGCCGAGAGGGTGCTGTGGATGGAGGTGATGGGTACCCCCAGGGCGCCGGCCCGCTCCCAATTCACATCCACCCGATATTCGGGCACATCCTCCATGCCGTTGGCCCGGACTTTGGTCAGGCGCGCGTCTTTTGCAGCCAAACTGAGGAGCTGGTTGCGGGCCTCCATGAGTTTCTGGTGCCCCAGCCCGCCCCGATCCAGGAGCTGGAAGTCGAACCCGGTGGCCATCCCCAGCTCGATCACCGACGGGGGCGGGAAGGCGAACACCAGCGCATTGCGGATGTTCGCGAAGGCCTTTGTCGCCCGCCCTGCAATGGCCTTCGCCCTCAGGTCCGATCGATTACGGAGATGCCAATCTCTGAGCTTGATAAAGACCAGGCCATTGGTCTGGGCCCGTCCGGAGAAGCCGATCCCGGACACCGTCATGCAGGATTCCACCGCCTCTTTTTCGTTCTCCTGGAAGTGGCGCTGCACATCGAACACGACCTGCTTGGTCTGCTCCAGCGTGGAACCCGTCGGCAGCATGATCTGGGCGAGGAGGATGCCTTGATCCTCGTCGGGAACATAGGACGTGGGCAGACGATAGAAGACAGTCCCCACCGCCGCCACGATCGCGACATAGACAACCGCGTAGCGCAGCTTCTGCGAGAAGGAGCGTCCGACGATCTTGACATACCGGTCGCGGAGCCGGAAGAAGACGCGATCGAACCAGGCAAAGAACGGGCGCAGGAACCAGATCGCATTTTCCGCCGGCTCATGCCCGGCCGGTACCGGCTTGAGGAGCGAGGCGCAGAGGACCGGCGTCAGGATCAGGGCCACCACCACCGACAGGAGCATGGAGGCGATGATGGTCACGGAGAACTGGCGATAGATGACGCCGGTGGAGCCGCCGAAGAAGGCCATGGGGCCGAACACCGCCGAGAGCACCAGCCCGATGCCGATCAGGGCGCTGGTGATCTGCTCCATGGACTTGCGGGTGGCTTCCTTCGGCGAAAGCCCCTCCTCGCTCATGATCCGTTCCACGTTTTCCACCACCACGATGGCGTCGTCCACCAGGAGGCCGATGGCGAGCACCATGGCGAACATGGTCAGCATGTTGATGGAGAAGCCGAAGAACGAGAGCACCGCGAAGGTCCCCAGGAGCACCACCGGCACGGCGATGGTGGGGATCAGGGTGGCCCGGAAGTTCCCCATGAACAGCCACATGACCAGGAAGACCAGGAGGACCGCCTCCAAGAGGGTCTTGACCACCTCCCCGATGGCCACTCTGACGAAGGGGGTGGTGTCGTAGGGATAGACGACCTTCATTCCCGGGGGGAAGTACCGGCTCATCTCCGCCATCTTGGCCTTGACCGCATCGGCCGTATCCAGCGCATTCGCGCCCGCGGCTTGGCGGATGGCCATGCCGGCGGAGGGTCTGCCGTTGTGAAAACCCTCGATATCGTAGGAATCGGTCCCCAGCTCCGCGCGCCCCACATCCTTGATCCGGACGATGGAGCCGTCCGGATTGATGCGGACGGGAACGGCGGCGAACTCGTCAGGAGTCTTCAGCATGCTCTGCACGATGATGGAGGCGTTCAGGCGCTGCCCTTTCACCGCCGGCGCCCCGCCGAACTGCCCGGCTGAGACCTCCACGTTGTAGGACTTGAGCGCCGCGAGAACGTCCTCGATCGTCAGACGGTAATCGGTCAGCTTGTCGGGGTTCAGCCACAGGCGCATGGCGTACTGGGAGCCAAAGTTTTCCACCTCTCCCACGCCAGGCACCCGCGCCAGGACCTTCTCCAGGTTGGATTGGGCATAGTCCCGCAGATCGTTCCCGTCCATGCTGCCGTCTTCCGAGATCAGGCCCACGATGATCAGGTAGTTCATCGTCGCCTTGCCGACCGTGACCCCCTGGCGCTGCACCACCTCGGGCAGGCTGGCCATGGCGAGCTGGAGCTTGTTCTGCACCTTGGTCCAGGCAAGATCCGGATCGGTCCCCGGGGCAAAGGTCAACATGACGCGGGCGCCTCCGGCCGAATCGCTGGTGGCGGACAGGTAGAGCATCTTGTCGAGCCCGGTCATCTTCTGCTCGATGATCTGGGTGACGCTGTTCTCCACGGTCTCCGCCGAGGCCCCGGGATAGAAGGCCTGGATGTAGATCGACGGGGGGGCGATGGGGGGATACTGCGAGATGGGCAGATTGTAGATGGCGAGGCCACCCACCAGCATGATGACGATGGCAATCACCCAGGCAAAGACCGGGCGATCCAGGAAGAATCTCGAGAGCATCAGGAGTCTCCGTTTACCCCAAACACTTCTCACGCAGAGGCGCAGAGGATAACCGAGGAATAGTCTCCGTGTCACCCCGTCACCGCGTCACCGCATCTCCGCGTCTCGGTGTTTCTGTGTGAGTAACTGCATCGTTTCGGCTTATTGCGCTCTTGCCGCCGCCGGGACCGGCTTCACGGCGTCTGAGTTTGGCTGCTGGCCGGCTTCGAATGCGACCGCCTTTACGGAGGCGCCGGGGCGCGCTCTCTGAATCCCCTCGACGATCAGACAATCTCCTGGCTTCAAGCCCTCACTGACCAGCCATCTGTCGCGGATAGCGCGATCGACCGCGATCTTCCGCTGCACGACCTTTTCCGAGCCATCCACGATCAGCGCGACGGGATTCCCTTTCGGATCGCGAGAGACCGACTGCTGTGGAACCAGGATGGCCTGATCGACCACACCTTCCTGGACGATGGCGCGCACGTACATGCCGGGCAGGAGCATGTGCCGGGGATTCGGGAACAGGGTGCGCAGAATGAACGACCCGGTGCTGGGATCGACGGTCACATCGGAGAACTTCAGCGTGCCCTCCAGGGGATAGGGCGTGCCGTCTTCCAGGAGGAGCTTCACTCTGGCCTGATGGGGACCATTACCCTTGAGCCGGCCGCTCGCCAGGTTCTGCTTGAGGCGGAGCAGGTTGGCGCTGGATTCGGTCACGTCCACATAGATGGGATCCAGTTGCTGGATGGTGGCGAGGGCCGCCGGCTGGCCCGCCGTCACCAGGGCGCCCACGGTCACCATGGATTTCCCGATGCGGCCGGCGATGGGCGCGGTCACGCGAGTGTAGCCCAGACTGATCTGGGCGCTCTGCAGCGCGGCCTCCGCTTGCTTGATGGTCGCCTCGGCCGCGGCGATCGCCTCCCGGTCGCTCTCCACCTGTGCTTCGGTGGAGAGGAGGGTGGCTTCGGCCACGTCGGCCTCGGTCACGGCCTGGTCACGCTGACTGGCGGCAATCGCGCCCTCCGCGAAGAGATCCTCGAAGCGCTTCCTGTTCGTGCGCGCGTTCTCGAGGACGGCCCGCTGCCGTTTCACGCCGGCGCGGCTCGCCGCCAGGGAGGCCCGTGCCCGCTCGGCGGCCCTTCGGGCGGCAGCGAGGTTCGCTGCCGCGTTGTCATAGGCGGCCTGCAGGGGGGCAGGGTCGATCTGGTAGAGTGGCTGACCTGCCGTGATCTCGGACCCTTCCTCGAACAGGCGCTTCTGGATGATGCCGCTCACCTGCGGACGGATCTCCGCCATCGAGTACGCGGATGTCCGGCCCGGCAGATCGGTGGTGAGGACGACCCGTTCCGTCTGGACGGTGACCGTGGCCACCTCCGGCACAGGGGGCGGCGGGGCGGATTTCGACGTGTCGCACCCCCCCAGCCAGAGGGTGCAAGCCAGAATGATCAACCCGATGATGAGGCTGCGACGTTCAGTTACGCTCTCGAAGCGTTGCATGCGTCACCTCTGACCTAAGTTGCTCACGAAAAGCCCATCTCACCACGAAGAACATGAAGACCACGAAGCGGAGAGGCACGGGGAACCGATCCTGAGCCTCTCGACTGGAAAGCGGACGGGCCTGAAGCTTCCCCTAGGCACTCACACAATTGACGCGAACCAGGCCCTCCGTAGGGGAGGGGTTTACCCCCTCCCGCTTCAGCATTGAGGGAAGAGCGAGCGCTGTGTGCGAAAGACCCCTCCAAATCTCTTCTTCGTGTCCTTCGTGCGCTGCATGCTGAGTAATCCGGGCAAGCGTCATGCGCGCCGCACTCCGCTACGGTAAGCCGCCTCATGGTGGGGTCGGTCCGGGTCCGCGCGATCATCCCGCGGGCCAGGGTCCGGAGGACCTCGGCGTCGTCCTGCCGCTCGACCGCCTCCATGGCCGGGTTCAACAGCCGCCGCGGGTGGGACTTGGCCTCGATGATCTGCCGGCGCCGCTCTTCCCCCGACAAGCGGACGCGCGGAGTGGCCCCCCGCCCTCCCCCCGTCGTCGCCCCAACTCCTCCCGCCATGGCGCGTCCCCTTTCCAATAGATAAGTGAGTACTTAATTACCACGCTGAGCCGGCCCGGTCAACCGGTTTCCAGCCGCGGAAGGAGGCTGCCGATTGCTTGTCCACGATGGCACCGCGCTTGAGGAAACTGGCAAGCCGGCGAGTTCGTCGTGGCATTGCTCCCGGGGCCGTGGGGGTCGACGAACGCAGAGACCGGCAAGGATCGCCAGCTCTTGCCGCAGCGCAGTCCACAGCTCGCGGAGAACCACCTTGACATGCGCAGCAGCCGCTGGTACGGTCCCTTCGTGAACGTTCCTCGGCCAAAGGGTCTTGCCCGGGCAGCCCCGGAGTGCCCCAGAAAGCCCCAGATGCACTGACGGGCCTGGGCCCGATCTCCAGCCTCCGGCAGCTTTCCCGGCCGAGTAGGATTGAGCCCCTTCCGAAATTGCCGATCTCTCGAGCCAGGGCATCATGTTGAGAGAACCCTCGTGACGACGCCGATATACCCTACGGGAATCGAGGAGCGACTACGGCTCGGTGAGGACAGCAGCACCGAGTTCAAGAGTGTCGTGGCCAGGATCTCTGTGGTCCGCCTCGCCGGCACCCATCCAACCGGGGAGTTCCTGGATCGCCACGAGATCGGGGGGCGGCTCGCCGACCAGCTTGCCGGTGCGGTCGAATTCCTTTCGAGGCATTTCGCCTCGCCCTCGCGCGTCGAGGGCTGGGAGCGGAAGGAACTCGGCATCCAGGCGGGGCATTTTCAGGTGACCCTCTGGGGGACCCCTCGATGAGCGATCCGGCGCAGGAACCCGCTGGCACAGAACCCTGGTGGGAGCGGACTCCCAAGGGCGCGGTTATCCCCCTTGGCTTCGTCAAGATTGACCGTGCGGGCTCAACGGGGGAATGGAACGATCTCCCGCCTGACGAGGTTTCCCGCCGAAGGGACCAGTATGTCAACGGGGTGGAGTGGCTCGCGCGGGCCGTAAACGCTGCCCAGCCCCTGCACTGGCAGGGGGACGGCGTGATGTTGTTCATGACGGACAGGGAGGTGCATTCGGCCGCCCTGCGAGCCGTGCACGCCGCGAGGATGCTCTGGAACCGGGTTCACGTGGACCTCGCCATGTCGGCCCGCATCGCCGCCCACGCCGCTTACGTCGCCTGGGACCCCAACACGGGACGGCTGGCACATTCGGCCATTGACCAGTGCGGCCACCTGGAACACGTGACGCCACCCAAATCGATCGCCATCAGCGAGGACCTCTACCTGGCCCTCCCGGAGAGCGAGCGCAGGAACTTCGGCCCGCTGGGCGTGACTCGGCGAGACGGAATCCCGGCTTATGTCATGGCGTCCACTGCTGCGAAACAAAGACGGTCCGAGGACTTCATCGAAGGGCAGGATCTGGAGCTGTGGGAGGTCTTCAGACGTTACGCCAATAGTCCTGAGATTCGCATGCTCCGCTACGTGGGCCTGCGCCTGGCAAAGAAGGAGCCGCCCGCCCTCGATATCGAGGAGGTTTTCGTCGTCCCCGAGGCCCAGGTCCGCCAACGACCGAGCGCGCTCGCCGACCCTCGCCGAGCAGCATTGAGGAGACGGGACGAACCGGACGAAATCGCAGAGGCTGATGAAGAGGCATACGATGCCCCGTTCGCGAGACTTGAGACCCTAGAGGAGATGGGTGCGCCCGAGCCTTTCCCCTCGGTCTTCCAGAAAGCCCGCGGCGTTGTCGTCCTGGGGGACCCGGGCTCTGGAAAGACCACCCTGGTCCGCTGGCTTGCCACGGTGGCTTCCGGCGGCCAGTTCGCAATGGCAAAGGCGCTGGGCGTCTCGGAGCGCCTCTTGCCGCTGCCGGTCAGCATCGGCGCGCTGGCCGACGTCCGCGGAGAGATGAGGGCAACCGCCTCCGTAGCCGATGTGCTGGCCCGCTACTTTCACAGCCGGAACGTCGGCGACGAAGGGGAACTGCGCGGCTTCCTCCTGAGGTGCCTCCACTCCGGGGACTGCCTCGTCCTGCTGGACGGGCTCGACGAAGTCCGGTCGGCGGCCGCAAGGGACGAAATGCGGGCGTGGCTGGAGACGTTTGCGGCCGCGTATCCGAGGAACAGGTTTATCGTCTCGTCCCGCCACGTGGGTTTCCCGGGTTTCGTGGTTCCCGAGGGCGTGGTGACAGCGCTCCGTCCCTTCGACGACGCCCAGGTTCGTCGCTACGTCGAGGCATTCACTCGCGCCTACCGAACCTGGGAGGTCGGCGCCCCAGACGATGCTGCGGCAGCCAAGGAAGCCCAGCAACTCCTGGAGGCGTTGGAGCGCAGCCCTCGGCTGGCCGCCTTGGCCCGGAATCCCTTCATGCTCGCCGCCCTCGCGCTGGTTCACCGCGCGGAGGGGAAGCTCCCCCGCCACCGTGTCCAGTTCTATGTGATCTTCGCAAGGGCGCTCTGCGAGACCTGGGCGAACGCCCGTCGCATCGTCGCCAGCGGGTCGGAGCGTGCGCTGGCCTTCGAGGAAGAGGCGATCCCCATCCTCGGCGAACTGGCCATTAAGATGCACGAGTCCCATCCGACAGGCCTGGCCCCCCGGGAATTCATTGTGGACACCCTCGCGGACATCTTAGTGCGACAAAGGGGAACCGCTGAATCCGAGGCCCGCCGGGTTGCCGAACAATTCCTGGAACGAACGGGAATGGAAACCCAAATCCTTCTGGAGCGGGGAGTCGGGCGCTGGGGATTCCTCCACCTCACATTCCAGGAGTTCTTCGCCGCGGCGGGCCTGCATGCCACGGAACGGTTCGAGGTGGAAGCCTTCCGCTATCTTTTTGAACCCCGATGGGAAGAAATCCTTCGTCTGGGTGTCGGCTATCTCGCCCTCGTCCAGGGCCGCCCGGTGGCCGCCAAGCGCTTCATCGAGAAGGTCCTTGAGCACAAGGAAACCGGCCCCAGGGCCCCCCTGAACGACATCCCACGGAAGCAGGACGCGCTCGCGGCCCTCCTCGCAGCCGAGGCGGGCGATACGCTTCCCCGCGATCTTCAGCAAGGAATTGCCGCGACTTTCGCATGCTGGGTCCTCGAGATGCCCCCGAGCATTTCGCGGCGTTATCTCCAAGAGATAGCCTTCGCCGATTTGCGCGAGTTGGTGGCCCCCCCTCTTCTGGGGGCGCTGAAAAATAAGGATGAGAGCGTCCGGTCGGCGGCGGCGTGGGCGCTGGGGGCGTTGCAGGTTGAGGGCGCGGACCTAGCGCTCCTGGAGGCGCTGAAGGACGGGGAATGGAGAGTCCGGTGGGCGGCGGCCAGGGGACTGGGGGCACTCCGGACTGAGGCCGCCGTGCCGGCGCTGATTGAGGCGCTGAGGGACGTGGACTTCATCGTCCGGACGGCGGCAGCGTGGACGCTGGGGGAACTGCGGGCCGTGGGCGCGGAGCCGGCCCTCCTGGAGGCGCTGAGGGACAAGAGTGGGAGTGTCCAGTTGGCGGCAGGTCGGGCGCTCGGGGCGCTCCGGGCCGAGGGAGCGGTGCCGGCACTCCTGGAGATGCTGAAGGACAAGAATGAGAACGTCCGG
>JACQVN010000011.1 GCA_016209735.1 Candidatus Methylomirabilota bacterium | reverse complement strand
TAAATCCTGTTCATCCTGTCCCATCCGTTGGGCGAAGTCCGCAGCGTCTGCGGGATGCTGAAGAGCAAGACTCCGGTCACGGAAGGGTTGCTGGAGGAACGGGCCCGCGAGAAGAAGCGCGAAGAGGCCAGAGGGGAGAGGCTCGCTGCTCGATAGCTACGCGGTGCTTGCCTTCCTCTTCCGGGAGGAAGGCCACGAGAAGATGCACGACCTCTTCCACGTCCACACTCAACCGCTCTCTCCCCGGGGCCCATTCCGTTCCCATTCCACCCACTCCCCATGCGTCACCCCGCCGTCCCGGTCCGGGATCTTGCGGACAGGCGGGACTTGGCCAGTGGTCAGGTAAGCCCGGATTATTCACGAATCTTTCGTGCATAATCCGGGCTGGAGGGATCGCCATGCAACGCTGGGATCCGTTTACCATGATGGAAGCCATGCACCGGGAGATCGACCGAGCCTACCGGGAGCGGGCGGGCGACCGTGCCCCCGGACGGTGGCACACGGCTTTCCTCCCCGGACTCGGGGCGCGGCAGTACCCCCTGGTGAACCTGAGCGACGATGCCCAGAACGTCTATGTGGAAGCCCTGGCCCCCGGCGTGGACCCCAAGAGCCTCGACCTCTCGGTGGCGCAGGGGACCCTCACGATTTCCGGCGAGAAGCCGGGGTTGGCCCAGGTGACCGCCGAAGCCTATCACCGGAACGAACGGGCGGCGGGCCGCTTCACGCGGACTATCGACCTGCCTGCGGATGTGGATGCGGCGCGGGTGAGCGCCGAATACCGAAACGGCCTGCTCGTCATTGCCCTGCCGAAGAGCGAAGAGGCAAAGCCCCGGCAGATCCCGATCAGCGTGATGTAAGGGAGGTGAGAGCCATGGCAGAGAAAACCGTGTCGAGCCTGCAAGAGGAGAAGGGCGTCTCGCAGCGGGAAGGCACGCGCGCCGACGAGCGGTATATCGTTCCCCCGGTGGACATCTTCGAGACCAAGGAGGGACTGACGGTGGTGGCGGACCTTCCCGGCGTGGACGGGAAGGCCCTGGACATCCGCGTGGCGGAGGGGATCCTCACCATTCAGGCCAAGACGGCCCACGCGGCCCCAGGGACGCCCATCGCGCGCGAGTACGAACTCCTGAACTTCTTCCGGCAATTCGAGCTGCCCGAGGAGGTGGACGCCGACAAGATCTCGGCCGACCTGAAGCACGGTGTGCTCACCCTCACTCTGCCGAAGAAGGAGGCCGCCAAGCCGCGGAAGATTGAGGTGAAGGTGGGGTAGAGTGTTAGCTCGACGTTGCCGGAAACACGCGAGCCGTGTCCCATCGTAGGGGCCCGGCTCGTTGCTTTCTCGGAGCCGCGAGCGGGGTGCGTTGAGCGGCAAGCGGTGAACGTGCGGAAGAGAGCCGCGAACGTGGAACGGTAAACGTGCGAACCCCCCAATCCCCGAACTCTCGTACCGTCGAACTGCCATTCCGCCGAACTGTCGAACCCTCGAATCCGTTCTTGTACCGCCGCACCGTCGAACAGCCCTACTGCCGTACCGTGCTGCCCCGGCGGAAGCCGCATTGCGGAATGCCCGGGTCTGTGGTAAGAACTACCCGACGGGAGGACGAGCCGGTCCACGCCACCGAGCGGTTGGCCATCGCAGTTCGAGTTTTCGCGAGCGAGCATTTTGAGATTCCTGCTGAAGGGATCGAACATGCGGCCCAAGAGCAGGAGGCAAAGTCATGAGCGGGGTAGTCAGGCAGATTATGATCGAATTGAAGGAGCGACTGGGCCCACTATACGGCAGCCGGCTGAGAGGAGTCTACGTCTTCGGTTCCTACGCCCGAAACGAGGCTGACGCGGAATCCGATTTGGACATCCTCGTTGTTCTTGACCGGGTGGACATTTACTCCGTCGAGATCGCCCGCACCAGCGAGGTCATTTCGGAACTCTCCCTAAGGCACGGCATCGCTCTCAGCCGAGTCTTCGCGTCGGAAGCTCAGTGGCGCGAGGATTCGACGTTGTTCTTCTTGAATGCGCGAGACGAGGCAATCCCCGCATGAATCGGTTGCCATTGAGGTGATACAGGCACGGGAATTCCTGGACACGGCAAGGGGGTTCCTGGAGAAGGCCGAATGACCTCGGCCTACCCGAGGCACCCCATCGAGGTGGACCTGCCGATCAAGGAGATTCTTGCCGATGCGCCGAGAGATCTCTCCGGCACGGGCATATCTCGATGCTGCACATCTGGTGGGCGAGGCGCCCGCCCGTGGCGGGCAGGGGGAAGAGTTGAAGGAGCTGGCAACCGGCCCCCAGGCTCGAATCGGGTGGGTCCGGCTCCGAGGATTGTGCGGACCGCGGTTGCCCGGGGGGTGCGTTTGTGCTATGAACAACTAGTCTAATTGCCGAAACCTTGTTCAGGAGCCTGGGCCGGCCCGCGATGATCACTGAGGCGGATACCTGCCGCAAGTACGTCCTGCCGAAACTCTACGCTGCCGGCTGGAACGACGACCAGATCAGCGAACAGAAGACCTTTACCGATGGCCGGATCATTGTCGCCGGCTCCAAGGTCTACCGCCGCCCCCAGAAACGTGCCGACTACCTCCTGCGATACCGCTCCAGCCTGATGCTGGCAGTGGTCGTGCCCAACGGCACGCTTTTCGGCGACGGGGTCTGCGCCCGGATCAAGGAGGAGTTGCTCAAGGAGTTCAAGCTCCATACCATCGTCCGCCTGCCGAACGGCGTCTTCTCGCCCTATACGAGCATTCCCACGAACATCCTCTTCTTCGACCGTTCCGGTCCGACGAAGGAGGTCTGGTACTACGAGCACCCGCTCCCCGAGGGCCGGAAGAACTACACGAAGACGCAGCCCATCCAGTTCGACGAGTTCGCTCCGTGCCTGTCCTGGTGGAAGAACCGCGAGGAAAACGACCGCGCCTGGAAGGTGGACGCCGATGAACTGCTCGCGGGCGGCTGCAACCTGGACGGCAAAAACCCGCGTGGTAAAGAGGACATCGCCCATTTGCCACCCGAGCAGCTTGTCGCGAGCATCCTACAGAAGGAGCAGCGGATCGCGGAGATCATGGTTGAGATCCAGAAGTTGCTGGAGAAGAAGACGTGAAAGTCCCACGCCGTGTAGCCACAAGAAGCACAGGGGGCACAAAAGGATCCCGAACCGGCGGAACCCGGGGAGTGGCGGAGCCCATTGCCTCGTATGGTTCGGATCGTGGCGAGGTCGTGCTCTACCGAGCACCCGATGGGACCGTGACCCTGGATGTCCGGCTGCAGCGGGAGACCATCTGGCTCAACCTGAACCAGATGGCCGACCTGTTCGACAGGGACAAGTCCGTCATCTCCCGTCATCTTCGCAAAGCCTTTAGTGATGGGGAGTTAGAGCAGGATTCAACTGTTGCATATTTTGCAACAGCTCAAGAAGAAGGTGGGCGCCAGGTTACCCGAGAGATTGAGTTCTACAATCTAGATGCCATACTATCCGTCGGCTATCGGGTGAACTCGAGGCGCGGCACACAGTTTCGGATCTGGGCCACCCACATCTTACGCGAGCACCTTCTGAAGGGATACACGGTAAACGAGCGGCGGCTGAAGGAGCTCAACCAGGCCATCCGGTTGATCGCCGACCTCGCCGAGCGGCGCGAGTTGACCGGGGATGAGGCGACCGCCCTCCTGCGCGTGGTGGCCGACTACAGCTACGCCCTTGATCTGCTGGACGACTACGACAATCAGCGGATGGAAGTGGCTGGTATCACCCGCCGTGAAGCCGTCCCGGTCACCTACGACGAAGCGCGCGAAGGCATCGAGCGCCTTCGCGCGAAGTTCAAGGCGTCGAGTCTTTTCGGCCGGGAGAAGGACGACAGCCTGCGAGGTTCGCTGGAGTCGGTGATGCAGACGGCTGGCGGCAAGGACGTCTATCCCAGCATCGAGGAGAAGGCCGCGCACCTGCTGTATTTTCTGGTCAAGAATCACTCCTTCGTGGATGGCAACAAACGCATCGCCGCGGCCTTGTTCCTCTGGTTCCTCCAGAAGAATCGTGCCCTCTACCGCCCCGACGGCGGGAAGCGCATCGCCGACAACGCCCTCGTTGCTATGACCCTGCTGATCGCCGAAAGCCTCCCGGCGGAAAAGTCCGTGCTGGTCAGCGTCATCGTCAACCTCATTAACAAGCGGAACCTATGAACAGTCCATGGCCAAGAGTGAAACTGGGAGAGGTGGTGAGACCAGTCGAGCGTGGCGAGACACCGATCCCCGGCACAAGCTACCGCCAGATCGGCGTGAAGCTGTGGGGCGAGGGTGCCTACGAGCGTGAACCGATTGATGGTGGTGCAACCAAGTATATCCAGTTGTTTCGAGTAGCCGCTGGCGATGTGATTGTCAACAAGATTTGGGCGCGGAACGGCAGCATGGCGGTTGTGCCAGATTCGCTGGCCGGATGTTTCGGGTCCGGCGAGTTCCCGATGTTTGCGCCAATTCGTTCTCACCTGGAGCCACGCTGGTTTCATTGGCTCACCAAGACGCGAGGCCTGTGGGCACAGTGCGATGAAAAGTCCCAAGGGACGAGCGGTAAGAACCGGATACGACCTGAACGCTTCCTGGAAATCGAAATCCCCCTTCCGCCGTTGGCGGAGCAGCGGCGGATCGTGACGCGGATTGAGGAGTTGGCCGCCAGAATCGAAGAGGCCCGCACCCTCCGCCAGCAAGCCGTCGAGGAGGGCGAGGCAGTGTGCAGAGCGATGATAACCCAGGATCAAGACTCGAGGCTGACCCCGGTGCGCGAATTGGTGCGGCTACGTCCGACCGACGTTACAGTTAGTCCCAGCGAGAAATATCAATTTGCAGGCGTTTACTGCTTCGGTCGTGGCGTATTTCGCGCGGAGGCAAAGACCGGAATGGATTTTGCCTACCCGCGTCTCACCCGGCTCAAGGCTGGCAACTTCATCTATCCGAAGCTGATGGCGTGGGAAGGTGCTCTCGCAGTCGCTCCCCCTGAGTGTGACGGATGCGTTGTTTCGACAGAGTTTCCGGTCTTCGAAGTGTTGGATGACAAAGTCCTTCCGGAGGTCTTGGACACCTACTTTCGGACACCCTCAGTTTGGCCTGACCTCGCTGGGACAAGTACTGGCACGAACGTCCGTCGACGTCGTTTGAATCCGGAGGATTTTCTGAACTATCAAATGCCGCTTCCGTCACGCCCGACTCAGGAGAAGCTACGCATCGTTCGGGAGCGGGTGGACGCACTGAAGCGCCTCCAAGCCGAAACCACCGCCAAACTCGACGCCCTGCTGCCCTCCATCCTCGACAGAGCATTTGCGGGAGCGCTCTGAAGGCGGACGAGTTTTCGGCTCGCTTTAGCACCGCCCCAGGAGAGTCGAGGTAGAGACAGTGCGCCAGGAGACAACCCATGACACGGCAGGTTCACCAGTCGAAGGACCCGGACATCCTTGCCGAGGATGCGGCCTTGCGGCGGGCAGCTCGGCGTGCGCGCGAGATCGGGCGCAAGACCGGCACGCCGGTGTACGTTCTCAAGAACGGTCGCATCGTGGACCTGACAAAGGAATGGAAACGACGGGCACGCTCGCGGTAAAGAACCGACGGCGGCGCGCGCTCGCGCCGGCGCGACTTCGAGACCGGCATCCGAACTGCTTGGAACACGTCGTGACGATGGCTCTGCGGCACCTGGCTTTCCTAGCCGATATACTCTCCCATCCTTTGCGATGACCACCGAGGAAGCGCCAGAAAGGAATAACGCCACATGGAAGCCGCGTATACTCCCAAGCAGGGGCAGTATCTGGCGTTTATTCACCACTACACCCAGGTGAACGGGCAGCCGCCTGCCGAGGCCGATATTCAGCGGTTCTTTCGGGTCTCCCCGCCGACGGTCCATCAGATGATCTTGAATCTGGAGGCCAAGGGACTTCTGGCTAGAACGCCCGGCATGCCGCGTTCCCTCCGGGTCCTCGTGCAGTCCGGGAAGTTGCCCGAACTGACGTCACCAGCAGCATCCCCGCAGGAGGGCCGCACGAAGGGAGAAGCTGGAGGACGTAAGATGGGGACCACAGGAAAGCAGAGGGCGAAACGAGTCGAGAGCACTTCCCCTTTGCAGCAGCTCAAAGATGGAGAGGCGGCCGCGCGGTTTCGCTCCCTCTTGGGGAAGCACCCTGAGTTGGTGGCGGAAGCCGAGACGCTGGCTGCAGCCTTCATCGGCGACGTGGTGACGGAAGACATCGCGCAAGAAACGGAAGACGCCGTCCGCTCCCTCGATTTCGATGACCTCAGCTCCCGTGCCGGCTCCCATTCGTATGGGTATGTGGAGCCAGGCGAAGCCGCCTGGGAGTTGATCGGAAGCCGTGATGCCCCAAATTGAGGACATTCCGCGACGGGTAGACGCGGGACAGCCAGATGCCGCCCTGGCGACCTGCGCGGGCGTTGTCCTGGGGCTCTATCGCCTGCGGCGCGATGATAGCGAAGGCTGTCTGGGATGGGCGCCCGATGCCCCCGCCGAGATGGCCGGCGAGGCGGTCAGCACATTGCGGAAGGCTTTGCACAAGCTGGGGGTCACGAGAATTGCAGGCCAGTCCGTCGAAGCGCTGCCCAGCGTCCTGCACGACGCCGCGCCGGAATGGAACGACAGGCTGGAGCGCTGCTGGCGGAAGCCCGCTTGAGCCATATGGCCCAGCGGTACGCCTGCGTTGAAAATCAAGGTGTGCGGGGGTGCTGCTGTGTGATCGGGGCGAACCTGCTGCTCTCGGCGGATGACATCAATATTGGTGTTGCATGAGCATGGAATTTACAGTAGAGTTCTACGAAACAGTTGCCGGAAAGTGTCCGGTGCGCGAGTTTCTCGATGAGCTCAAGGCGAGCGATCCGAATGACTTCGCAGCCGTGCTGGCTGGTCTCGCGAGGTTGCGGAGCCGGAAGTACCACCGCGAGCCGCTCTCGAAGGGGCTGGCTGACGGGCTTTTCGAATTGCGGCACGTCGGCAAGCTCAACACCCGGGTGTTCTGGTTCTTCATGAAAGGTCGCAGGATTGTCGTCGTGCACGGAATCCGGAACAAAGGCGGTGCTATTCCAGCCCGCGACATGAGAACGGCGCGCGAGCGGATGCGCGATTGGCAGAGCAGGGTGCAGTCATGAAGCACACGAACTTCGACCGATACCTAAGTGAGCAATTGAAGGACCCGGCGTTTGTCCGCCGGTTCCAGTGGGCGGGGCAGGCCTGGGACGTAGCTCTGCAGATTGCCGCACTCCGTCAGCAGGCCGGACTCTCCCAGAGAGAATTGGCGAAGCGGATCAGGACCTCGCAGCAACAGATCAGTCGACTGGAGTCGCCCGACTACGAGGGTCACTCCCTGAGAATGCTGCGCCGCGTGGCGCAGGAATTGCGTGCTCGGGTCCGGGTGGTAATCGAGCCCGAGGAACCAGCGGCGACGCACCGCGCGGCGGAATCGCTCGCCCCCTACCACACAAGAAAGTCCAAGGGGTGAGCACTTCAGGACGGCAGCGAATAATAACTGCGAAAAGTGCAGGCGTCTTCTAATGCTGCATTGAATGTTGAACGGCTCTCGGTGAATCGTGAACATGCGAAAATAAACATTGAACGTGCGAACCCTCGAACCCCCGAACGCTCGAACCGTCGTACTGCCGTACCGTCAGCTTTCAGTATCCTCCGAGCAGCGGCCTCCAGGACCATTTCTGCTTGATATTTGGGCCATTCCGGCGTAGATTTCGCGCGCAGATAGCAGCGCGCCGCGATCCAGAATTCCTCGGCGGAGGCGGAGCGGTGGGCGCGAGGGGGGGAGTGTGCAGACGGCCATCGAGGACTACCTCAGGTACCTCCGGGCCGAGCGGGATGCCTCGGTGTACACCCTGCGAAATTACCGGGTGGACCTCGATCAGTTCCTGGCCTATCTTCGTGAAAGGAACGCTCCGGGCCTCGGACCGGCTCCAGCGGCGATCGACCATCTGGCCATCCGGGGTTTCCTGGCGCGGCTCGCGGCGGCCGGCCTCTCGCGGGCCAGCATTGCGCGGAAGCTGGCGGCGCTCCGATCCTTCTTCCGCTTTCTGTCACGGCAGGGGCGGGTGTCGGTGAATCCCGCCGCCCTGGTCCAGGCGCCGCGCATTCCCGTCCGGACGGCGCGCCACCTCTCCGTGGACGAGGTCTTCCAGCTCCTGGCGGCGCCGTCGTCGATTGCGGGGAGGCACGGCAAGGAGCCGGAGGGATCGAGGGCAATCCTGGTGGCGCGGGATCGCGCCATGCTGGAGCTTTTCTATGCGTCGGGACTGCGGATCGGGGAGCTGACGGGGCTGAATCTCGCGGACGTGGACCTGGTCGAGGGCCTGATCCGTGTGCGCGGCAAGGGCCGGAAGGAAAGGATCGTGCCCGCGGGCCGACCGGCATGTCAGGTGCTCCAGGCCTACCTGGCCGTTCGCGGCGGACTGGTGGGGGCGGCCGGCGGATCCCGGACCGACGCAGGCAGTGCCCGCGCAGCCGATGCCGCCACGGCCGGAGCGGTGTTCCTGAACCATCGCGGGGGGCGGATCACGACCCGGAGCGTTGGACAGATGGTCCTCCGCTACCTCATGGCGAGCGGTCTGGGAAAGAAGATCACCGCGCACGGACTGCGTCACAGCTTTGCGACACATCTGCTCCGGGCGGGGGCGGATCTGCGGGCCATCCAGGAACTGCTGGGCCACGCTCATCTTCGGACCACGCAGCGCTACACGCACGTGGGGCTGGATCAGGTCCTCTCGGTCTACGATCACGCCCATCCCCGCGCCAGGCTGCCGGGGTCGGGAGGGGGATGAGGCGCCTGGTCATCGGACCCGGAGAATGCACAGTTCGTTCGTGAATCATCCGGACGATGCGTGGGAGACGACATGCGGCTGACGCGCGCGACAGGTCCCCGCATCCACAGCACCACCATCCTGGCGGTGCGGCATCAAGGGCGCGTGGCCATGGCCGGGGACGGCCAGGTGTCCTTGGGCGACCGGATCATGAAGCACACGGCCCGGAAGGTGCGGCGGATGGCGGGCGACCGGGTGCTGGCGGGTTTTGCCGGATCGGCGGCGGACGCCTTCGCCCTCTTCGCCCGCTTCGAGGCCAAACTGGAGGAGTTCTCCGGCAACCTCCCCCGGGCCGCGGTGGAGCTGGCCAAGGACTGGCGGACCGACCGCGCCCTGCGCCGCCTGGAGGCACTCATGGCCGTGGCGGATGGCGAGCATTCCCTGATCCTCTCCGGGACGGGGGACATCATCGAGCCGGACGACGGGATCATCGGCATCGGGTCGGGGGGCGGCTACGCGGCCGCGGCGGCGCGCGCCCTGGTCGGCCACTCCCAGCTCTCGGCCCGGGAGATTGCGCAGGAGGCGATGCGGATCGCCGCGTCGCTCTGCGTGTACACCAACGAGCAGATTACGCTTGAAGAGCTGTGAATAATGCTGGCCACAAGACGCACAAGATGCACAAGGGGCAAGAGCCGGAAAGTGCGCGCATCTCCGCTATGGCTCCTTCTTGTGCCTCTTTGTGGCTAAGGGTCGGGAAATCGGTGTGGCTATGGATCGACTGACACCCCGCCAGATCGTGGCGGAGCTAGACAAATTCATCATCGGCCAGGGGCAGGCGAAGCGGGCGGTGGCCATTGCCCTCAGGAACCGCTGGCGGCGCCAGCGGCTGCCGGAGGGGCTCCGGGACGAGGTCGCACCCAAAAATATCATCATGATCGGGCCGACGGGGGTCGGCAAGACCGAGATCGCCAGGCGATTAGCCCGGCTGGCCGAGGCCCCCTTCATCAAGGTCGAAGCCTCCAAGTACACCGAGGTGGGGTACGTCGGCCGGGATGTGGAGTCCATGATCCGCGACCTGGTCGAGCTGGCGGTGAACGCGGTCCGCGGCGAGAAAACCCGCCAGGTGGAGGCGCGGGCCAAGGAGCTGGCGGAAGAGCGGTTGCTGGACCTCTTGCTGCCCCCGGCCCGGGGGTTCGGCCACGGCGCCGCGGAGGCCGGCACGGCCCAGGAGACCCGGGAGAAGCTGCGCCAGCGGCTGCGCGAGGGGGCCCTGGAAGATCGCGTGGTGGAGGTGGAGATCGCCCAGAAGGGCCTGCCCATGATCGACCTGATGGGCGGCCAGGCGCACGGCCTGGAGGAGATGCAGGAGAACTTGAAGGAGATGCTGGGGAACATCCTCCCGCCCCGCACCAAGCGGCGCAAGGTGAAGATCCACGAGGCGCGGCGCCTCCTGACGCAGGAGGAAGCGGAGCGGCTGATCGAGAAGGACGAGATCGTGGGCGAGGCCATTGCCCGGGTGGAGAATTCGGGGATCGTCTTTCTCGACGAGCTGGACAAGGTGGCCGGCCGGGAGGGGACGCACGGCCCGGACGTCTCCCGCGAGGGGGTGCAGCGGGACCTCCTGCCCATCGTGGAAGGCTCGACGGTCAGCACCAAGTATGGCCTGGTGCGTACCGACCACATCCTGTTCATCGCCGCCGGAGCCTTTCACGTGGCCAAGCCTGCGGATCTCATCCCCGAGCTGCAGGGACGCTTCCCGCTCAGGGTCGAGCTGCACAGCCTGACCAAAGCGGACTTTGTCCGCATCCTGACCGAGCCGGAGAACGCCCTGACCAAACAGTACAGCGCTCTCCTGGCGACAGAAGAGGTGGAGCTGTCCTTCACCCCCGGGGCCGTGGAAGAGATCGCGGCCATCGCCACGACAGTCAATCAGAGCACGGAGAATATCGGAGCCCGCCGGCTCTACACCATCCTGGAGCGGCTTCTGGAAGAGATCTCCTTCGAGGCTCCCCACATGCACGGCGTGCGCGTCGAATTGACGGCCGAGGAAGTGCACAAGCGACTGGCGGACATCGTAAAGGATCAGGATCTCAGCCGGTACATCCTGTAGCCCGGATTCTTCGCGAAGAATCCGGGCTTCCCTGACCACTGACCAATCCCGCCTGCGGCGGGACAACCCATGGGGGTGGACGCACCGGGTAGCCGCCTGCCAGGATGGCTGCGGTGTCGAGATGCCACACCGACGCCTGATCCGTCTTGTGGTGCTAACCACGAGGGTTTCTGTTACGCCCGCATTATTCGCGAGCTGCGCTCGCGAATAATGCGGGCTGGGCGGTCTCTCCAGCCTGCGAGGCATGACCACGATGGATACCGTGCTGGTAATCGACGACGAGCGGCTGTTCCTGACGCTGGTGCGAGACGAGCTGCAGAAGTCGGGGTTCGCGGTGCTGGTGGCGGAGAATGCCACGCAGGCCCTGGAGGTCCTGAGCAAGCGGTCCGTGGACGCCATGATCATGGACGTGGTCATGCCCGACATGGACGGCATGGAGCTTCTTCCGCGCCTCCGCAAGGACCATCCCACCACCCCGGTGGTCGTGGTGAGCGGGCGGGCCTCCTTCCTCTCCGGGGTGCAGGCCATGCGGCTGGGGGCTGCCGACTTTCTGCGAAAGCCGCTGAACTTCGACGAGTTGATCCGCGTCCTGGCCGGCGCCATCGCGCAGGCGCGGCAAACCGTGCCCCAGCAGCCCCAGCGGCTGGACCAGCTCGAGCGGTTGCGGAACGGCGCCCTGGAGCTCAGCAACCTGATCCGCTGGGATATTCTGGGCGAGTTCCTCAAGGACAACGCCGGGCTCTACCAGAAGGCCATCGACCTCATCGCCGAGGTCCTGGGAGTGGAGATCGTCTCGCTGATGCTCCTGGTGGAGTCGGAAGGGATCCTGCGGGTGGTGCAAGCCAAAGGGCTCGATCCGGAAGTCCTGCGCAATGCCTCGTGTCCCTTGGGGCAGGGCATCTCGGGCCGGGTGGCGCAGAGCGGCGAGCCCCTGCTCATCCGGGACCTCGCGGTGGATCCCAACTTCGCCAAGAAGGAGCGGAATCCCCGCTACCGCACCAACTCCCTGATGTGCGTGCCGCTGAAGGTGAACGGCAAGGTCATCGGGGTGATGAACGCCAACAACAAGGTCACCGAAGAGCCGTTCGACGCGTACGACCTGGCACTCTTCATCGTTTTCTCTTGCCTGGTGTCCCTCTCCTTCGCCACCACCAAGCTCTTCGAGCAGCTGGTGGCCACCATGGAGGAGGTCAAGCTGGCCAACGCCCGCCTGGGCCGCGCCAACATGGAGTTGGAGGCTCGCCTGAAGCAGTTGCAGGCGCTACGCGGAAGAACCACCTAGCCCGCCTGCTTCGCGAAGGGACTCGCGAAGCAGGCGGGCTAATGCGTCGAGGCGACGCCAGGGGCACGAATACTTCCGGGAGCCGATGTATCCGCAGGCAAGTCGCGCCGCGGGTTCTCCTCTCGACGATCTCCCCTCCGCTGACGCTGCGTCGCCGCAGTTCCGTACATTGCAAGTACACTAGCATGCCGCTGAAAAGCCCGCTTTCGCCCAGGCTGCTCAAAAAGGTCCAGATGCAAGGCGGCGCGCGATGCGAGGTGCGAGGCGTACTTATGCGTACGTCGCAGCGCCGCGCGAGCGCGCCAACGCCGCAGAGGGGCCTTTTTCAGCAGCCTGCCCCGGGCCAGCCGAGGCGGCGGGCGTGCTCCCGGACGCTGAGGGCCCCGTCCCCCGCCAGGTTGAAGCAGTCCGAGCGGTCGTAAGAGAGGGCGAGCCGGAAGGCTTCGGCCGCGTCCTCGTCCCAGCAGTAGTTGCTGCGGGTCCCTGGCAGGAAACTGATCAGGCGACGCTGCCTGAGGCCGGACCCGACGGGGTTGTTGATGAGGGGCCCGAGGAGGACGGCGGGGCGGAGGCGGATCACGACAAGGGAGGGGTGGCGTCGCTCCAGCTTGTCCAGGTAGTCCTCCACCTGGCCCTTGGCCCGCGAGTAGTACCAGCCCGGGTTGGGCCTGCGGGGAGACTCCTCGGTGGGGACGGAGGGGTTGTCTGGGTGAACCCCGTAGACAGTGACGGAGCTGGCATGGATGATCCGTCCGACCCCTGCGGCGATGGCCTGGTCGAAAACTCGCCGGCTCCCCTGGATGTTGATGGCGTCGACCTGGGCCATGGCCATGCGGCGGGAGGGCTGGACGACGAAGGCCAGATGGTAGATGGCGTCCAGTCCCTGGAAGTGCCGCTCGAGATCAGCGGTGCAGAGGTCGGCGGCGCGGAACTCGAGCTTTCCGCAGGCGTAGGCCGGGGGACGGATATCCAGGCCGAGGATGGACTGGACGGTCGGGTCGGACTCCAGCGGGGTGACCACCGTCCGCCCCAGGTACCCGGACGCCCCGGTCACCGCCACTCTCATACCAGACATTGCACTTTCTCTGCGTCATCCCTTCGTGCGCTTCGTGCCCTGCGAAGAAATTCCCCCCTCACCCTGGCCCTCTCGACCGGGAAGCGGGCGGGCATAAAGCCCGCCCCTACGCTACCACAATTGACGCGAACAATGTCCCTCGTAGGGGAGGGGTTTATCCCCTCCCGAGGGGTTGCGCGTTCATCTCCTCGCGGGCGGGGGTAAACCCCGCCCCTACCAAATCTACCGGTGCGAAAGGCCCATCCAAATCTCTGCTTCCTGTCCGGTCCGTTCCCTCCACTCGCCTAGAACCATCGAGGGTTGAGCCTCTTGTGCCTCTGCTCGTCCGGCGCGAGTGGGCAAACTGCCCATGACAACTTGTGGTGAGCCCTTCGGTCTCTGCGACCCCCCCTCCGGCCCACCCCAGCCACCGCTGGGGGGCGATCTCGCCCCGCGGAGCGCGCGGGCCGGGCCTACTGGTCCTTCAATTTCCAGCGCCGGTGCATCCAGAACCACTGTTCCGGATGCCGCAGGAGCAGCCGCTCCAGCATGGCGTTGTAGGCCCGGGTGTTCCGCCGGATAGCCTCGTTGGTGTCGGCGCACTCGATGAGGGGCAGGGCCTCTTCGAAGCGGAGCACGTGGGTCCCGTCCGGCTCGCGCCAGGCCGTAGCGGGCACGACCGGCGCCCCTGTGGCCAGGGCAAGGATGGCCAGGCTGCGGAAGGTCCCGGCTGGCCGGCCGAAGAATTCGACCGGGATGCCGTCTTTCCTGCCGGCGTGCTGGTCGAACACGAAGACGATGACGCCCCCGGCGGACAGGCGGTCCAGGATGGCGTCCAGCGCCCCCCTTTTCGGGAGCGTGCCGAGGCCGGCGCGGCGGAAGCGCCGGGTGACGAGGTCATCGAACCACGCGGGCTGGAGCGGGCGCCGCAGGAAATGAAACAGCCCGCGATACTGCGGGAACTGGGTGATCCCCGCCACGGTGGTGATCTCCCAGTTCCCGAAGTGGCCCGTCAGGATGAGGGCCCCCTTCCCGCGGGCGTGGGCGCGGAGCGCCGCCTCGATGTTCTCCACCCGCACCAGGGCCGCCCGGCGGCTCGCCGAAAGCCACGGGAAGCGGAGGAACTCCCCGATCAGTCGGGCGAAGTGGGCATAGAATGCCTGCGCCAGGCGGCGGATCTCCGCCTCGGGAATCGTGTCGCCGAAGACGCGCCGGAGATTGCCCAGGACGACCCTCCGGCGAACGGGCAGCAGGTGGTAGATGAGCCTGCCGTACCATGGGACCTCCAGGCGGGCGGGCTCGCCCAAGGCGATGGCCGAGGCGGACGTGGCACTGTGGGTGAGGGAGAGGCTGATGCCGGCGAGGCGGGCGCGGTCCAGGACGGCCTGCGCGGCCGGGCTGACCTGGACCCGGGGAGCACCGTAGCCGTCCCGCCGGACGACAAAATCCGCCGGGCCGATGGCCCCGAGGGCGGTTTCGCGCGGGAAGAGCTTCAGGCAGGCTTCCTTGGCCGCAAAGCGGGCCGCCAGGCTGGCGACGCGCCCGGGGCCCTGGCCGGCCTCGGCCAGCTCCTCCGCCGCGAAGATCTTCCGCAGGTCCTCCTCGGGGGTCTCGCGGAGCAGGCGCTCGACCCGGGCGACATCCACGGTGTCGATTCCGCAGCGGCACTGGGACGGCTCGGGCATGGTCGTGGCCAGCGGCCTCAGGCCCTGAGGAGCGCGGCGACGTTCAGGCCACCGAAGCCGCGGCACAGGACCAGGCCCACCTGGCTCCGGGGGGTCTGTGGAGCCGAGGAGACAGGCAGGTCCCCAAAAGCCGCGTCCAGCGACCGGAGTGTGGCCACCCCGGGGACGACGCGCCGGCGCAGGGCCAAGAGGGCCAGCGTGACATCCAGGATGCCCGAGGCGGCGAGCAGGTGCCCGAAGGCCCACTTGAAGGCGGTCACGGGTGGGACTGCGGCCCCGAAGACGCGCCGGATCCCGGCCGCCTCGGAGGCGTCGGAGATTCGGGTGCCGTTGCCGTGAGCCACGATCAAGCCCACATCGGAAGCCGCCAGCCCGGCGTCGGCCAGGGCCGCCGTGATGGCCTGGGCGAGGCTCTCCCCGTCGGGGCGGAGGGCGATGAGCCCCGCGGCGTCGCTGGTGCACCCGCTGCCCAGGAATTCCCCCAGCACCGGCGCGCCCCGGGCCGCCGCCCCCTCGGCCCCCTCCAGAACGAGCGCCGCCGCCCCCTCGCCGAGGAGACTCCCAGTCCGACCGGCATCGAAGGGTCGCAGGGCGTCCGTGGTCAGGAGCCCGAGACGGTGGTAGTGGAACACCGTCTCCGGCTCGATGGGGGAATCGTGGCCCACGGCGGCGGCGCGGTCCGCCTCACCCGTCCGGAGCGCCGCCGCCCCCTCGGCCACCGCCAGGATGCCGCTCACGCAGTGGTTGGTGATGCAGGCGTTGGCGCCCTTGAATCCGTAGCGAATGCCCACGTGGCAGAGCACGTTGTTGGGCAGGTTCCGGAGGAGCCACATGGGATTCACGGTGTCCCCGAGCTGGCGGCCAAAGGCCCCCAAATCCTCTTGGGCCGCCGTCATGAGGGGGAAGAACTCGTACTGGTTCTGGTAGGTGCCGCCGCCGGAGCCGGCAAAGACGCCGGTGCGGTCGTTGAAGGCCGCCGCCGCCTCGGGGTCCAGGCCGTCGCGGAAGGCCAGGAGGCCGGAGGCCTCGACAGCACGGCCGGCAGCGTAGAGCCCGAACAAGTCGCTCCGCCGGATCAGCTTGTGGAGCTTCCGGTCCTCGACCAGGGTGCGGTTGTCGACCCCTGTGACCTCGGCCGCCAGCGGGGCCGGCCAGGCCGCACTCTCCCACTGCCGGATCGGGGCCATGGCCGAGCGGCCGGCAACAAGGGCGCTCCAGATCTCCTCGGTGGTCCGGCCGGCGCCGCAGATGGCTCCCAGGCCGGTGACGACCACCCGTCCGTCCCCGGTCCGCCTTTCACTCATGGTCGGCCACATCCTCGGGGTTGCGGAAGACGAGACAACTGTTCGATCCGCCGAAGCCCAGGGAGTTGGAGAGCGCGATGCCGATCCGGCCCGCCCGGGGTGCGCCGCGCACGATGTCGAGGTTACACTCCGGGTCCAGCTCCATCAGGTTGGCATTCACCGGCGCGATGCCGTGGCGGATGGCGAGGGCGCAGATGGCCCCCTCCACCGCCCCTGCGGCGGCGATCAGGTGGCCCATGAGGCTCTTGGTCGAGCTGACCGCGATTTGCATGGCGTGGGAACCGAAGGCCGCCCGGATGGCGGCGCACTCGCTGCGGTCGTTCATGGGAGTCGAGGTGCCGTGGGCGTTCAAGTAATCCACCGCCTCCGGCTTGCCCTCCGCATCGGCCAGAGCCTGGACCATCGCCTGGATGGGGCCGTCGCCGGACGGGTGGGAGTCGGTGATCCGGTAGCTGGAGAGCGAATTGCCGTCCCCGGCCAGCTCGGCGTAGATGCGGGCGCCCCGCTCTCGGGCCAGCTCCCACGCCTCCAGGACGAGGAAGCCGGCCCCCTCCCCCAGGACGAAGCCGTTTCGCGTCGCATCGAAAGGCCGGCTGGCCCGTTCCGGCGAGTCGTTGTCGGGAGACAAGGCGCCCAGCAGGCAGAAGCCCGCCAAGCCCACGGGGTTCAGCATCGAGTCGAAGCCCCCCGCCAGGACGCGGTCCACCGTGCCGCGCCGGATGGCCTTGAGGGCCGTGCCCAGGGCCTGCCCGCCCGAGGCACAGGCAGTGTGGACGGCGGAGGCGTAGCCACGGATGCCGCACCAGGAGAGGAGCACCGACAGGCCGGCATTGGTCTGGCTCCGGCAGAAGGCCATGGGATCGGCGGGGAAGTCATCCCTGAGGAGGCCGTCCGGGTGGAATTCGCCGTCGGGGGCGGCATGCCGGTGGACCTCCAAGAGGTCGGAGTACTCCACCCCCATCATGCCGCTTCCCACCACGCAGCCCCACCGGCTCGCCGTGGCGGCCTCCGGCCGGACCCCCGCGTCGCGGAAGGCTTCCTCCGCGGCCGCCAGGGCAAAGGTGTGGGAGCGATTGGCGAACTTGAGGAGCTTCTTGTCGCCCAGGACTCCCCGGGCGTCGAACCCCTTGACCTCTGCCCCGATCCGGACCGAAAAGCCGCTGGCGTCGAATCCCCGGATGGGCGCGACGCCGCTTCGGCCTGCCAGGAGGCCCGTCCAGGTGGAGGCGGTGTCGTTGCCCACGGGGGTCACCAGGCCGATGCCGGTGACGGCCACTCGGCGCCGTCGGGCCGTCATGCTGCCTCTCCGCGCCCCAGGGCGATGCGGGCGCCGGCCACCGTCTTTCGCCCCAGCCGAGCGGAAACCCCCAGGACGGTTTCCCGGTCGCTCCCCCCTTCGAGGATGGCCGTGAGCTCCAAAGTTTCCCCCGGAGGAATGAAGGCCCGCAGCTTCACGTCGGACACCTGGGCGGGCAGGAATCTCTCCCCGGGCCGGCCGGCGGCGGCCTCCGCCGCCAGCCGGGTGGCCAGGCGCAGCATGGCGTCCATCAGGAGCGTGCCCGGGAAGACGGCGCGACGGGGGAAGTGATCGGCAAAGAAGGCCGCCGACTCCGGCACCCGGAGGAGCGCCCGGAGCGCCTTGCCCGGATCGGCGGTTCCGAGGTGGAGGGGAAGGAGGGGCAAGTCCGCGATCCGGCCAGGGGCGGCTCCCCCGCCGCACAGGAGAGCGAAGCGATCGCGGACCGCCTGGTGGTCATCGAACTCCTGCATGGGAAGCATGGGGCCCACGCAGTCCGCCAGCCTGAGGAGGGGCGTGCCGTCGGCCTCGGCCAGGCCCCCGTACGCGATCGCGTCCGCCTCGGCCTGCTCTAGCTCGATGCGAAGCTCCAGGGTCTGGCCGGGCCGTGGCTCGGCAAGGATCTCGACCAGCCCGGCCAGGCCTGCCACCGGCCGGCGCTGGAACCCGACGGCCGCCATGGCGGACCAGGCGGCCAACTGCCCCACGGATTCCGCCACCAGGGAGGCCGAGAAGGCCTGGAGCCCCGCCGGGATGGCGAACCGACCGCGCGCCCGCAAGCCGGGTTCGACCTCCGTGATCCGGTCGACAAAGGAAAATGCGCCGAACTGTCCATGCATCTCAGACTCTTCACCGCGGAGATCCTCGCGCGGCACCGAGTGTAGTGCGGTTCCTCTGACCGGGGACGGAGGACCGCGGACCGACCCTCCGTCGTCGGTCCCCCGTCTCCCGTCAGCTTCCCGGAACGGCCGCCTGGGCGGCTCGCTGGGCGCGGATGACGAGCTTGCAGAACGTCTCCGTGGTGAAGAGCCGGGGAATGTCCGCGACCTTCATGGGTGTGCGGAAACGGTCGGGCGGAACCTCGGTGAGATAGGCCTTGATCCGCACGCGGCCCGCCTCGCTCACGAGGCCGTTCGTCTCGAACTCGGCCTCCGGCAGGTCGCCGCGGGCCTCCTCGATGATCTTGCCCCTCGGGATCTTCACTTTGAAGGCCCGCTCCAGGCGGAAGACGATGTCCAGGAAGTCAATGGACTCGGCGTCCAGACCCTCGATCAGCGGAATGTCGAGAGTCACCTGCTCCACGTCGCATCCCAGGGCATCCGCCAGGGTCCCGGCGACCTTGGGATAGACCGCCTGGATCTCCTCTCTGCTGATCTCGTTTGCGCTCATGCTCGATTACTCCATCTTGAAGCCGCCGTCGACGTGAAGGATCTCCCCCGTGATGTAGTCCGCCAGACGCGACGCCAGGAACCAGACGGCGGAGGCCACCTCCGCAGGGGTGCCGCAGCGCCGGAGGAGAATCCGGGATCGCACCAGGTCACCGGCCTGTTCGCGCACCGCGCGCGACATCTCGGTCTCGATGACGCCGGGCGCCACGGCGTTGACCGTGATCTTGCGGGGCGCCAGCTCGACCGCCAGCGCCCGGGTGAAGGCATTGATGGCCCCCTTGCTGGCGGCGTAGTTGGTCTGGCCGCGCCCCCCCTTCTCGCCGGCCACCGAGCTGATATTGATGATCTTGCCGGCCCGCCGCGAGATCATGTGGGGCACGACGGCCCGGGTCAGGTTGAAGGCGCCGCCGATGTTCGTCTCCAGGACGATCCGGATCTCCTCGTCCTCCAGGGCCGCCAGGAGGTTATCCCGGATGGTTCCGGCATTGTTCACCAGCACGTCGATCCGGCCGCAGCGCAGGGCGATCCGCTCCACCGCCGCCGCGCAGGCCTGGGGATCCCGGACGTCCACCCGCTCCGCGGTCAGCCGCCAGCCGGCGGCCCGTCCCGCGGCGACCAGTTCGGCGGCGGCGGCCTCGGCCCGCTGGTAGAAAAAGGTGACGTCCGCACCCTCGGCGCAGAACAGCTCGACGATGGCCCGGCCGATCCCCCGGCTGCCCCCGCTGACGAGGACGACCTTGTCCGTCAGGCCCGCCTCCATGTGCCCCTCGTGCCCACTAGCCCCAACGGTGTTTGCTTAGTACTCCTGTTCGTAATTATAGTAACGTATCCCGGCCCCCCGGACCGCCCCTCGCCCCTCGACTGCGCTCGGGACAGGCCCCCCTTTGGCAAACGAAATCCCCCCTCCGCCCCCCTTTGACAAAAGGGGGGGACGGGGGGATTTGCTCGAATCCGTCGGACCCGGACCGCCAGTGTCCGACGCTCCGTTAAGCCCGCAGTATACGCGGGCGGTATCGCGAATACTGCGGGCTAGCCCGAGATGGAGAAGCCGCCGTCCACCACCAGCGTATGCCCGTTCACCATGCTCGCCTCCGGGAGGCAGAGGAGGTAGACCGCCCCGGCCACATCCTCCGGGGCCAGGACCGGTCCGGCCGGGGCGCGCCGGGCGAAGTTGGCCAGCAACTCCTCCCGGTTCGGGAAGAACTTCAGGGCATCCGTGTCCACCACCCCGGCGCTGACGGCATTCACGCGGATGCCGCGAGGGCCCAGCTCCTGCGCCAGGGTCCGCACCAGGGACTCCAGGGCGGCCTTGGAGGCCCCCACGAAGCCGTACCAGGGGATCGCCCGGGAGGCCCCCAGGCTGGAGATCGCCACGATCCGCCCCCCCTCCGGCATCAGCGGGACCGCCTGCTGGGCGAGGAGGGTGAGGGCTAGCGCGTTGGTCTCCAAACACCAACGCCAGTGCTTCTGCGTCAGCTCCATCGCCGGCTTCAGCACGCCACTGGCGGCATTGCTCACCAGGATGTCCAGCCGCTCGAACTCCTGCCGGAACTCGGCAAAGGTCTCGGCGACGCTCCTGGGATCCCCCACGTTCCCCTGAACAGCCTTCGCCCGGCGGCCCAACCCGCCCACAGCGGCGCAGACCTCCTCGGCCTCCGCGTGGCTGTTGTAATAGGTGATGCAGAGATCGCAACCGGCCGTCGCCAGCTTATAGGCGATGGCCCGCCCTATGCCGCGGGCGCCGCCGGTGACCAGCGCCACCTTTCCCGACAGAGGGGCTGTCATGTGCTCGCAGGCCGCCGGAGAACGCCCTTCTCGAGCAGCCTGGGCAAAAACGAGTTTTCCGGCACCCTGCCAGACCTCCACGAGGGGTTCGGCGTTGCAGGCGGGTCGAGGGACGGCCCGATGTCGGGACCCGCTGCGTCGGCCCCGCGTCGTCCGGAAGCTCCTGCTCAGCAAACGGGGCGGTTTATACCATCGCACCCCGACCTCGTCAAGTCCTCGGGGCGAATTTCGCCCCGGTTGTGCCGCTTTTCGCCACCGGCGGAGTCCGGCCTCGCGAGGAAGCCGTGGTCGCGGCAGCCCGGATTCTTCACGAAAGAACCGTGAAGAATCCGGGCTTACGTAACCACTGACTACTCCCGCCTGTCCGCAAGATCCGGGACCGGGACGGCGGGATGACGCCTGGTGGTAGGTACTGCGGATACCGGTCCGCCAGGATGGGTGCGGCGTCTAGAGGCAACACCGACACCTCTTTCCTCCCTGGTCATTGCTGACTTGGGATCTTGTTAAGCCCGCATTATTCGCGGGCCGTATTCGCGAATAATGCGGGCTGGCAAATCAAGGCTTTTCTCGCCGGCGGGATTGGGTTAGACTACCGCCCCGGCGCCCGATAGTCCGTTTCGGGCCTGGCCGGCGAGTCACGAACAGGGTGCGGTGAATGGTGAACGGTGAACGTGCGAAAGAGAGCCATGGACCGCGAGTCGCGGCCGGCGGGGCATGCCGGGAAGTTCCACGCGGTGGGTAGGGTGTGGGCTCACCGGGTCTTGTCGGCGAGGAGGCGAGATGAATCAAGGCGCGAGCCGGGCGGCGATCATCATCGAGGCCCTGCCGTACATCCGGGCCTTCCGGGGCAAGACGGTGGTCGTGAAGTACGGCGGGAACGCCATGGTGGAGCCGGTGCTCACCACCGCGGTGATGCAGGATCTCATTCTCATGGCACTGGTCGGCATGCAGCCCGTCGTCGTGCACGGGGGAGGGCCCCAGATCGACCAGGCCATGAAGAGCTCCGGCCTCACGCCGACCTTCGTCCAGGGACTGCGCGTCACGGACCCGGAGACCATGCGCATCGTGGAGCGCGTCCTGGTGGGAGAGATCAACCAGGAGATCGTGGCCTGCATCGGCCGGCAGGGTGGTGCGGCCATCGGCCTCTCGGGGAAGGACGGCGGGATGCTCCAGGCCAAGAAGGCCGCCCCCAGCGTCATGCCGGACGGGCAGTGTGTGGACCTGGGGCTCGTGGGCGAGATCGTCCGGGTGAATCCCAAGCCCGTGCAGACGCTCCTGGAGGCCGGCTACATCCCGGTGGTGGCCCCGACGGCCGGAGACGACGCCGGGAACACGTACAACATCAATGCTGACCTGGTGGCGGGAGAGGTCGCCGCCGCGCTTTGCGCCGAGAAGCTGGTGCTCCTCACCGACACCGACGGCATCCTGGACCGCGACGGCAAGCTCCTTCCCACTCTGACCCGCGAGGAGGTGGACCGCCTGGTGGCCGACAAGACCATCAGCAAGGGCATGCTCCCCAAGGTCCAAGCCTGTCGGGCTGCCCTCGGCGGGGGTGTCCGAAAGACCCACATCATCAACGGGACCCGTCCGCACGCCCTCATCGAGGAGCTCTTGACCGCCGGGGGCGTGGGGACGGAGGTCCTGCCCTAGCCCGGATTCTTCGCAAAGAATCCGCGAAGAATCCGGGCTAACAGTAGGCTTTTTCGGACACCAATCACCGCCGTCCCGCGGTGCGGCGGGACGGCCGGAGGAGCATACCCATGACGACGCAGGAATTGATTGCGGCTTCATCCAAGTACCTGGCCAACACTTACGCACGCTTTCCCCTCGTCCTGGTCAGGGGCCAGGGGGCCCGCATCTGGGATTCGGACGGCAAGGAGTATCTCGACTTCGTGGGCGGGATCGCCGTGGACGCCCTCGGGCACTGCCATCCCAAGATGGTGGAGGCCATCCGGGCCCAGGCCGAGCAGCTCATCCACATCAGCAACCTCTACCACATCGAGCCGCAGATCCGGCTGGCGCAGCTTCTGGTGGAGCACTCCTTCGCCGATCGGGCCTTTTTCTGCAACAGCGGGGCCGAGGCCAACGAGGCGGCCATCAAGCTGGCCCGCAAGTGGGCCAAGGATCACTGGAGCAGCGATCGCCACGAGATCATCGTCATGCACCACGCCTTCCATGGGCGGACGCTGGCCACGGTGACGGCCACCGGCAACCCCAAGTACCTGCACGGCTTCGAGCCCGTGGTGCCCGGCTTCAAGCACGTGCCCTACAACGACCTGAAGGCGGTGGAGCGCGCCATCGACAGCCGGACCTGCGCCGTGATGGTCGAGCCCATCCAGGGGGAGGGCGGGGTGAACATCCCCGGGGACGACTACCTCCCCGGGCTGCGGCGCCTGTGCGACGAGGCCGGAATCCTGCTCATCCTGGACGAGGTCCAGTCGGGGATGGGCCGGACCGGCAAGCTGTTTGCCTACGAGCATTGGGGTGCAGCGCCCGACATCATGACGCTCGCCAAGGCCCTGGCCGGCGGCGCGCCCATTGGCGCCATGCTGGCCCGGGAGGCGGTGGCGCAAAGCTTCGTTCCGGGGACGCATGCCTCGACCTTCGGGGGCAGCCCCTTCGTTTCGGCCATCGCCCGCGCTGTGGTGCGCACCATGCTCGAGGAGGATCTCCCGGGAAATGCCGCCCGGGTCGGCAAGTACTTCCTGGATCGGCTGAGCGCGCTCAAGGGCAAGTGTCCCATCGTCGCGCTGGCCCGGGGCAAAGGCCTCATCCTGGGGCTTCAGGTCACGGTGCCCGCCCGGGACATCGTCACCGCGTGCATGCGCCGGGGGCTCCTCAGCCTCACGGCGGGGGACGACGTGGTGCGATTCGTCCCCCCGCTCATCATCACCGAGGCCGATGTGGATGCGGCGCTGACCATCCTGGAGGCAGCCCTGGCGGAGGTGGCGAAATGACCCGGCACCTTCTGACGCTGGACGACGTGACCGTGGCGGACATGGAGGCGTTGTTTGCCTCCGCCGCCGCCCTCAAGGCCCAACGGCAGCAGGGGGCGGCCACCGGCCCGCTCCAGGGCAAGACGCTGGCCCTCGTCTTCGAGAAGCCCTCGCTCAGGACGCGGGTGACATTCGAGGCAGGGATGACCCAGTTGGGCGGCCACGCCATCTACCTGGCCCCGACGGATATCCGGCTGGGGGAACGCGAGACGGTGCAGGACGCCGCGCGGAACCTGGAGCGCTGGGTGGACGGGGTCGTGGCCCGCACCTTCAGCCACCAGATGGTGGAGCGGCTGGCGGGGTATGCCCGCATCCCTGTGATCAACGGCCTCACCGACCTGCACCACCCGGTGCAGATCCTCTGCGACCTGTTCACCCTGCGGGAAAAGCGCGGCACGGTGCGCGGG
This sequence comes from Candidatus Methylomirabilota bacterium, assembly GCA_016209735.1. Taxonomy (GTDB): domain Bacteria; phylum Methylomirabilota; class Methylomirabilia; order Methylomirabilales; family 2-02-FULL-66-22; genus 2-02-FULL-66-22. Next base: position 11,682 of record JACQVN010000011.1, on the reverse strand, counting down.
CTGACGGTGGCCTTCGTCGGGGACGGGAACAACGTCTGCCACTCCTGGCTGCAGGGGGCGGCCAAGCTGGGAGTCCACTTCCGGCTGGCCTGTCCCCCGGGCTACGAGCCGAACGCGGCGGTGGCGGCCAAGGCCAATCAGGAGGCGGCTGCCGCGGGCGTCCGCGCGGAGGTCACGCACGATCCGGTTTCGGCCGTGCGGGGGGCGGACGTGATCTACACCGACGTGTGGACCAGCATGGGTCAGGAGGAGGATCGCCTGCGGCGACTCCGCGACTTCCAGGGGTTCCAGGTTGACGCGCGCCTGGTGGCCCAGGCCAAGCCGGAGGTCCTGGTCATGCACTGCCTCCCGGCCCATCGCGGCGAGGAGATCACCGACGAAGTCATGGACGGGCCGCACAGCATCGTCTTCGACCAGGCGGAGAACCGCCTGCACATGCAGAAGGCGATCCTGGTGGCGTTGATGGGTGAGAAGAAGTAAAGCGTACGACGGTACGGCGGTACGACAGTACGGCGGTACAGAAACGGGTTCGGCAGTACGACGGTACGGCAGTACAGAACCGGATATGGGGGTTCGGCAGTTCGGCGGAACGGGGACGGCGAAACCGGGCGGCAAGCGTTCGTCGCTTCCGAACTACTGCACCACCGCGAATGCTCGTGGTCTTGTACTGCCGGACTGTCGTACCGCCGTACTGTCGAACGTCATCTAGGAGACGACATGCGACTCGCGGAGAAGATTGCCCTGGTGACGGGGGGCGGGGCCGGGATCGGCCGCGCCATCTGCCTGGCGCTGGGCCGGGAGGGGGCGGATGTCATCGTGGCCGATATTCGGTCCGAGCCTGCCGGGGCCGTAGCCGCCGAGGTACGGGCGCTGGGGCGAAGGTCCGAGGGAGTGGCGCTGGACGTGACCCTGGAGGTCCAGGTCCGACGGGTGATTGCCGACGCCATCCGGGGATTCGGCCGCCTGGACATTCTGGTGAACAACGCCGGCGTGATCCCCAAGCTGGGCCTGCCTTTCACCCGGCAGGACGAGGGGGACTGGGACCGGGTCTTCGCGGTGAACTTGAAGGCGGTATTCTTCACGTGCAAGGCCATCGCGCCCCACTTCATGGAGCGCCGCGCCGGCAAGATCGTGAACATCGCCTCCATCGCCGGCCCGATGTCCAGCACGACCATGCCGTCCTACAGCGTCAGCAAGCAAGGGGTGGTGACCTTCACGAAGATCGTCGCCAAGGAGCTGGCCCCGTACGGGGTGAACGTCAATGCGGTCTGTCCGGGCTTGCTCTGGACCGACATGTGGAAAGAGATCGCCGAGCACATCCGGCCGACCAACCCGGCCTATGCGAGCCTCACCCCGCGCGAGATGTTCGAGCGGCGGGTGCAGGAATGGATACCGCTTCGGCGCGAACAGACGCCGGAGGACATCGGGGACGCCGTGGCCTTCCTGGCCTCGGACGCGGCCAGAAACATCACGGGCCAGGCCCTGATGGTGGACGGCGGGGCGTGCATGTAAGGCGAACGAAGGACGTTGAACGTTAAACGTTGAACGTTAAACGTTAAACGTTAAACGTTAAACGTGGAAGGGTTCCGGGAGGCGTCATGAGCGATGTGAGGAAGATCGTGCTGGCGTACTCGGGCGGGCTGGATACCTCGGTCATCCTGCGGTGGCTGATGGAGACCTACAAGTGCGAGGTGGTGGCCTTCGTGGCCGACGTAGGCCAGGGGGAGGAGGTGGAGCCGGTCCGCGCCAAGGCCGTCCGGACCGGCGCCTCCAAGTGCTACGTGAAGGATATGCGGGAGGAGTTCGTCCGGGACTTCGTCTTCCCGTGCCTCATGGCCAATGCCGTGTACGAGGGGCGGTACATGCTGGGAACCTCCATGGCACGGCCCGTGATTGCCAAGGGACAGATGGCCGTGGCCAAGCAGGAGCAGGCCGATGCCGTCTCCCACGGGGCCACGGGGAAGGGCAACGACCAGGTCCGTTTCGAGTTGACCTATTATGCCATGGATCCCAACATCCGGATCATCAGTCCCTGGCGCGAGTGGAATTTCCGCTCGCGGACGGACCTGGTAGAGTACGCCAAGCGGCACGACATTCCGACGCCGGTGACGGCGGAGCGGCCGTACAGCAGCGACCGCAATCTGTTTCACCTCAGCTTCGAAGGGGGTATCCTGGAAGACCCCTGGGCCGAGCCGCCGGAGAAGATGTACGTGCTCTCGGTCTCCCCCGAGGTGGCCCCGAACCAGCCGACCTACCTCGAGGTTGACTTCGAGCAAGGCGTGCCGGTGGCGGTGGACGGGACGCGCATGAGCCCGGCGCAGCTCCTGGCCCATCTGAATGCGATCGGCGGCCAGAACGGCATCGGCCGGGTCGACATGGTGGAGAACCGCTACGTGGGCATGAAGTCCCGGGGGGTCTACGAGACTCCCGGTGGGACCATCCTGCACGCGGCGCACCGGGCGGTGGAATCCATCACCATGGATCGGGAGGTGATGCACCTGCGCGACTCGCTCACGCCCCGCTTCGCCGAGCTGGTGTACTACGGCTACTGGTACTCGCCGGAGATGGAGGTCCTCATGGCCACCGTCCGGGAGTCGCAGAAGAGCGTGACGGGGACGGCCCGGCTCAAACTCTACAGGGGCAACTGCGACGTGGTGGGTCGCAAGTCCCCGATGACCCTCTACGATCCCGACTTCGCCACCTTCGAGGCGGACCGCGTCTACCAGCAGGCGGACGCCACCGGCTTCATCCGGTTGAACGCCCTGCGCCTGCGGATTCGCGAGCTGGCGCGCCTCCGGGCCGGGGGTTAAGCTCACACGGTCCGGTTTAACCGCAGAGGGCGCAGAAGAAGGCCCTACCCTCTTCGGAGGAACTGACGGGAGACAGGGGACCGACGACGGGAAGCCGGTCCGCGGTCTTCCGTCCCCGGTCAGAGGAACCGCATCACCCTCTGCGATTTCTGCGCCCTCAGCGGTGAAGAATCCGGGTCGAGTCCGGGGATGCGGGAGATTGCCTGCGAGCGTTGCGGTGCGAGACTCGACGCCGAGCGGTATCGCGGGTAGTTCGGCGTTATGGAAGCAGCGAGGAGCCCCAGGATGGCGATCAAAAGCAAAAAGGTGTGGGGCGGCCGGTTTGACGGGGAGACCCACAAACAGGTCGAGACCTTCACGGCCTCGATCCACTTCGACCGGCGGCTGGCCTCCTACGACGTCGCCGGCAGCATCGCCCATGCCCGGATGCTGGGCAAGTGCGGCCTCCTCACCGGGCAGGAGGTCGAGGCCATCGTCCAGGGGCTCACGGAGATCGCGGAGGAGATTGCGCAGGACCGCTTCCACTACGATGCCGCCCTGGAAGACATCCACATGCATATCGAGCGTCGCCTGATCGAGAAGATCGGCGATCCGGGCGCAAAGCTCCACACGGCCCGCAGCCGCAACGATCAGGTGGCGCTGGACCTCCGGCTGTACCTCAGGGACGTGATCCGAAACGTCCGGGAGCAGCTCCGGACCCTGCAGGGGGTGCTGGTGCGGCAGGCGGAGACCCATCTGGGCACGGTGATGCCCGGCTACACCCATGTGCAGCGCGCCCAGCCGGTCCTCTTGGCGCACCACCTGCTGGCCTACTTCGAGATGTTCCAGCGCGATCGGGAGCGGTTTGCCGACTGCCTGGGCCGGGTGAACGTCCTCCCGCTGGGCGCCGGCGCCCTGGCCGGGACCACGCTCCCCATCGACCGGGCCTACGTGGCCAAGCTCCTCGACTTTCCGCAGGTGGCCCGCAACAGCATCGACGCGGTGTCGGATCGGGACTTCGCCATCGAGTTCCTGAGCTGCTGCGCCCTCCTGGCCATGCACCTCTCCCGCCAGGCCGAAGAGCTGGTGCTCTGGGCCAGCGCCGAGTTCGCCTTCGTCGATTTCCCCGATGCCTTTGCCACCGGCTCTAGCATCATGCCGCAGAAGAAGAACCCGGACGTGGCCGAGCTGATCCGGGGAAAGACGGGACGGGTTTACGGGGCCCTGGCCAGTCTCCTCACGCTCCTGAAGGGACTGCCGCTCTCTTACAACCGGGATCTCCAGGAGGACAAGGAGCCGGTCTTCGACGCGGCCGATACCATCCAGCAGATCCTGGAGGTGCTGCCGCCCATGCTCTTGGCCCTGTCCTTCCGGCCCGAGCGGATGCGCGAGGCCGCGTCCAGCGGATTCCTCAACGCCACCGACTTGGCGGATTATCTGGTGCGAAAGGGGGTGCCCTTCCGGGAGGCGCACGAGATCGTCGGCCGGATCGTCCGGGAGTGCCTGGAGACAAAGGAGCGCCTGGAGGATCTCCCGCTCTCGCGATTGCGCCGGTACTCGCCTGCCTTCGGCTCCGACGTGGCGACGTTCATCAGCCTGGAAGCCTGCGTGGAGCGCCGGCGGTCGGAGGGAGGCACCAGCTCGCGACTGGTGGGCGAGGCCATCCGCCGCGGCAAGCGGATGCTGAGGCAGCCATGACAGCGCCCCGGCTTCGACATTGCGTTCCGAGGGTCGCCCTGGTTTCGGCGCTGGCCATGGTCCTCCTGGTGTCGGCCTGCGGCCGGCGGGGCGCGCCCCAGCCGCCTGCGGCGGCGGCGCCGGAGGCCGTCATGGCGCTCCGCGCCGAGGCCCAGACGAACACCGTCCTGGTGATCTGGACCAAGCCCATGCGGAACCAGGATGGCAGCGCCCTCTACGATCTCCGGGAGTTCAGGCTCTTCCGGGCCACGGGATCGGATACGACTTTCGAGCCCATCGCCACGATCCAGGCCAGCTTTCCTCAGAATGCGGTGGTGCAAGGCCCGCTCTATCTCTTCGTGGACGACGGCGGGGGGCGAGGTCTGGATCCGACCCTGCGTTACGCCTATCGGATCCAGGCGCTGAATACCCGCGGCCTGCAGAGCCCGTTGTCCTCCCCGGTACAGGTGGAGTTTCTGGCAGCCCCGCCGGCGCCCACGGGCCTCAGCGCGGCCCCCAGAGACAACGTGATTGAGCTCTCCTGGGAGGCGTCGCCGCCCGGCCGGGAAGGGGTCGTGCCGGTGCGGGGCTATAACGTATATCGGGGGAGCCGGACGAGCGCCTACGGGGCCGAGCCCATCAACCCGCGCCCCGTCACCGCGACCCGCTTCCGGGATGCGGGCGTGGAAAGCGATACACCCTATTTCTACGTGGTGCGGAGCGTGGGCTCCGATCGGCCTCCCTGGCGGGAAAGCGGAAACTCCAACGAAGCGTCGGCCGTGCTGGAAGACCGGACGCCTCCGTCTCCGCCGCAAGGATTGACGGCCCTCCCGGATCGGGGCCTCGTGGCCTTGACGTGGCGCGCCAACGCGGAGACCGACCTGCTGGGGTACCTGGTTTATCGCCGGGAACCGCCCACCCTGCTGCCGGTACGCCTGACGGAAACGCCCGTTCAGCCCACCACCTTTACGGATCGGACGGCCCGCCCCGGCGCGACCTACATCTACACCGTCACCGCCGTGGATCGCGCGCCGCGGCGGAATGAGAGCGCCCCCTCGGCGGAAGTCGAAGTGACCGTGGGCCGATAGACGACAGGGACAGGGACAGCGGCAGGACGGGAGAGACCAACCGAGAGGATGGTCCGGGTCTTCGCTGTCGCTGTCGCACGTCGCTGTCGAGAATTGCTCCTCTGGGCGACTGCCATATGGCCGGACGGGTAAAGCAGTTCCTTCGGAAGATCGTTCGAGCAATCCTGAGCTGGGCGTCGCTCCTTGCCATCCCCATCGGGATCGGCGTTGGGTTAAAGGGGTACCGCACCCTGGGGGCGCTCCTGGTCCTGGGCGGCACGGCCGCCTACTTCCTGGTGGACCCTATCCTGATGATCCTCGACTTGATGCCTTCCTCGAAAGCCGGCTCCCGCAAACGCTGACCCCGATCCGAAAAGACTCTTGAACCGCCAAGGCGCCAAGACCGCCAAGGGAAACGGGATTCTGATTCCTGCGGCATCCGCCCGACAGCGTTGTGTCCTGGATCGCGCTGTCTTCATAACGTTACAGTGACTTGACGTTATGACATCACGACGCTATCCTCCAATCCGGAGGTGATCTCTGATGGGCGACACCGTGACCCGGTCGACGATCTATCTCGAATCCGACCTGCATCGCGCGCTTCGCATCAAGGCGGCGCACACCCGCCGGTCAGTGTCGGCGCTGGTGAACGAGGCGGTGCGCAGGCTCCTTCAGGAAGACCAGGAGGATCTTGCCGCCTTCGAGGAGCGCGCCAAAGAGCCTCTCGTGAGTTACGAGGATCTTCTCAAAGACCTCAAAAAGCATGGGAAGCTATAGGCTCGTTTTCCGCAAGTCCGTCGCCAAGGACTTGCGGGCGATTCCGACTCGCGATGTCCGCAGGATTCTCTCGACGATCGACACGTTATCGGAAAATCCGCGGGGGGTGGGTTGCGAGAAACTGTCCGGGCAGGAACGGTATCGGGTTCGCCAGGGAGACTACAGGGTCATCTACGAGATACAGGACGCCCAATTTGTGGTCGTGGTGGCTAAGGTGGCCCATCGCGGGGAGGCGTATCGGGGCAGGTGAACCAGACATGCACCCTGCTCGCACCCCCCAGCCAACCCGCTGGCAGAGGTTTGACCAATATAAAATAGCGGTTTATAATCCTCGCCTAAATATAAAGCGTGGTTTGCTTCTTAACCATTGGGGTTTCGGCGGATGTTTGATCGATGGTACGCCAAGCCGCTCCTGGAGAAGCTGGGACGCCCGTTCGTTCACGTGATGTTCGGCGCCCGCCAGACTGGGAAGACAACCCTTCTCAAGGCGCTCCTTCCTGCCGAAACCCTTCGCATAAACCTGTCGGACCCCGCAGAGCGGGCGCGCCATCTCGCCCGTTCGGGGGAGTTCGCCGCGGCTTGCCGCGCGCTTCCGGCAGGACGCAAGGAGCAGTTCGTCTTTGTGGACGAGGTGCAATCCGTCCCGTCGATCCTCGACGCGGTGCAGTACCTGTATGACGAGGACAAGAGTCGCTGGCGCTTCGTGCTCTGCGGCAGCTCCGCCAGGAAGCTCCGGCGGACCGGGGCCAATCTGCTTCCCGGTCGGAGCTTCCTCTATCATCTGTACCCTCTCGTCCTCTGGGAACACCCCCCGCCCAGGCCAAAGCGGGACACCATCCCATCACTCGTACCCTTCGGTTCGCCCAGAGAGGCCCCCCGGAATCCGTTTCCGGCATGGGAACTGGAGGAGCGACTTGCCTACGGCTCCCTTCCCGGAGTCGTGGCGGCAGATATGCGCGATCGTCCGGACCTCCTGCGGGGATTTGCCCTCATCCACCTGGAGGAAGAGATCCGCCGGGAAGCGCTGGTGCGGGACTGGGGAGCCTTCGTACGATTCCTTCAGTTCGCGGCCGTCGGGTCCGGACAGCCGCTGAATTATGCGGCCGTCTCGCAGGAAACAGGCGTGTCCCAGCCGACGGTCAAAGCGTTTTATCAACTGCTGGAGGACATGTTCGTCGGCTTTCGCGTTCCCGCGTATACCAAGAGCCCGCGAAGGAGCCTGCTTTCGACGCCAAAGTTCCTCTTCTTCGATCTCGGCGTGCGGCACGCCGCAGCCGGCCTAGCGGCGTCCCCGGAAGTCGTGCAGGCGAATCCTGGCCCCGTCTTCGAGCAGTGGGTGGGGATCGAACTCTGGAAGCGCCTGCAGTATTCCGGGGAGGGTGCGCTCTTCCATCAGCGTTCCAAGGACGGCGCCGAGGTCGACTTCGTAGTCGAGCGCGCGGGTCGCGTCATCCCCATCGAGGTGAAGTGGACCGAGAACCCGAGCCTGCAGGACGCGCGGCATCTCCTGCGATTCCTGGATGAGCACCCCCGGCAGAAGGCGCACGGCTACGTGGTCTGCCGATGCCCCCGCCCCCTGGCGCTGGACGATCGGGTGACCGCGCTGCCCTGGTGGGCGCTATGACGGCACAGGGCTCAGGGCACAGCGCCGGGGAGCGCGACAACCGGGGCGGTCCGGCGGGCGCGACCGGACGCTTGGTCCATGGGCTGCGTTGGGCTCTTGACATTCTTGCTTGACATGCGGCCCCAACCTGCGCCACCATCTCACGGGGTTGGCACCCCTGGTCAACCGCGGCCTGGCATCGCAAGCACAAGTTCCAGAGCGGCTGACTCCTTATGCCAAGCGCCTCACTTCGGCGATGATCGCCTGCTTGACATCGGCCCAGGTGACCCGCCGGAGCATCCGCGGCATCGGTTCGGCCTCGGCGTCGTCGAAGTAGACCAGGGATTTCAAGAGGTGATACTCGTTGTAGTCGATGTTGGCGAAGCGGCGGCGGAGCAGGCCGAGCAGCGTCTCGATGGCGCCGCCGCTCCGAAGGTAGAAGTACAGGTCGATGAAATCCTTCCGGCTGCCCCGTCCCCCGATCGCCACGAGCTTCATGACGCCGATGTCCCGCGGGTCGGCGATGACGAGGCCACGGTACGGCGTGCCGGGAAAGAGCAGCGGGGCCTGCGCCCGGAGAAAAGTCAAGCGGACACCCCCCAGCACGACGTGGATTGCTTCCTCGGATCGCGCTTGGACGTGAAGGGAACCGAGGCGCGAGAGGGCGTCGATGAGCGTGAGGGGCTCGAAGGCTCCGGCTCGGAAGAAGTCGAGATCGTGCGAGATACGATGACCGAGCTGAAGGGCGAGGCCGGTCCCCCCGGCCAGGGTCCATCCCTCGCAGAGTCCCGCCCGGACGAGTCGCCTCACCACTGTCCAGGCTCTAGGAGTCAGGACCTTCGGGTGCATGGGCTTGAATCCCTCACCGCAGCGGGTGATGTGGTTCCACTGACCGGGGACGGAAGACCGCGGACCGGCTTCCCGTCGTCGGTCTCCTGTCTCCCGTCGACTCCTCCGAAAAGTGTAGGTGGTCTTCTTCTACGCGCTTGGCGCACCAGCGGAATTGCCGTTGGTACCGGCGGTTGAACTCGAGCGTTTGGGGTGGATGGGTCTCCCAGGATCTGCCGCCAGTAGTTTCGCGTCCTTGGATCGATGCCCCGCCGTTCGATGACTCGCCGGATCGCCGCGTCGCCGTAATGGCGGCGGGCGGCCGCGACCTGCTCCCGGTTCCCGAGCCTCAGCACGCGCCTGAGCGTCCAATCCCCGTGGCGCTCGAGATCCTCCGCAGTCAGGTCGCGATCCCAGAATAGTGGAGCGAGCAGTTTCACCAGGGACCGTGTGGAGCGGGGCCGGTCGGCCGACTCGGACGGCATGCTACCCACAAGCCGGATCTCGAGCCGGGCCCCCAAAGCGCTTGCGATCCGCCGGAGCGTGCCCACGGCGAAGCGATCCCAGCCGTTCTCGTAGCGGTGCAGGGCCGGCGCGCTGGTTCCGGCGCGCCGGGCCAGCTCTGCCAGCGTCCACCCCCGCGCCTCCCGCCGCCGGCGGATCTGCTGGCCGATGGCCTGGGTGCCCTCATCCGTTACGTTATCATTCATGATAAAATATTATCGGAGACGCGATTCCGCGTCAAGGCCGGAGCGGTCGCCGGGCATTCCATCCGGATGGTCTCCCGGGCCAGGGCATCACCCATCGAAATCCCCCCTCGCCCCCCTTTCGCAAAGGGGGGAACGGGGGGATTTGCTCGAACGGTGGCGTCCATGGCTCAGATCAGGTGCTTCCCTTCGGCGATGATCGCCTGTTTGACCTCGGTCCAGGCCACCTGCATGAGCGCCTGCGGCATGGGTTCGGGTCCGGCACCCTGGGAAAAGACCAGGGATATTAGAGGGAGAATTCGCTGGGCCGTCACACCCCGAGCGTGCCCGACCATAGCTCGCGCAGGAAATGCTCCCAGGGGAGCGCGCGAACCGCCCTACCGAGCTTGCGGGGCTCTCGCTCCAGGGAGATCAGGAGAGCGTGCTTCGGCTTGTGCTCGGCGAGCAACGCGTTCAGTCCCTTGAGATCGGCTTTGTGCACGCGGCGCGCGCCCTTGATCTCCAGCGCTACATCCATCTCGCCAAGTATGAAGTCCACTTCCATCCCCGTGCTGGTCCGCCAGTATCGGATGTCGAGTTCGGGATTCCGATAGGCTTGATAGGCCTTGAGCTCCATCAGGATGTAGTGCTCGAATGCCTTACCGAATTCCGGCGTCCCTTCACGGGGCACGCGGCGGCTGAGATAATTGGCCACTCCGATGTCGAACAGGTAAAACTTCTCGGTTTCGATCATCCGACGCGTCTTGGACTTCCGCCAGGACCCGACCCGGAACCCGAGCAACGTGTCTTCGAGGATCTGAAAGTAGTTTCGCACGACTTTGGCGCTCACCCCCGCCTCGCGGGCGACGTTCGTGTAGTTCAGCAGCTCTCCATTTGTGAGCGCGGCGACTCGAAGAAATTCGGAGAAGGCGGGGATGCTCTGGATCGCAGCCTCGGCGGCGATCTCTTCTTTCAAGTAGTCCGCCACATACGCGCGCAGATCCTGAATCGGATCGGGCGACAAGAAATGCGGTGGAAGCAACCCCGTCACCATCACAGCCTCGAGGTCAAATCCTTGAGTCTCCAGATAGGTCAGCGGATGCATGGTGTAACGCCATGCGCGGCCTCCGAGGAGGTCGGCATGCTTCCGAAGGAGTTTTCTGGCACTCGACCCAGCCATGAAGAAGTTGGGCCCGCGGTTCTCGATAAGCCAGTGGATCTCGGGCAGCAGGTCCGGCACCAACTGGACTTCATCGATAATGAGGATCCTCCGGTGGTCCCGGTAGCGCTCTCGCAAGAGAGAGGGCCGGGACGCATATTCCCCGAAGACGTCGGTCTGGAGTAAGTCAATCCGCACGTGTTCCGGGAACGTCTGGCCGAGCCAGAACGTCTTGCCGGTCTTCCGGGGCCCCCAAAGAAACGCCGACCGGTTTGCGGGCAGATCGATGGTCAAGAGCCGTTTGGATATGTTTCTCATTCAGGGAATTATATCCGGATATTCTTCCCTGTATAGGCAAATCATCCAAACGAAAAACCACGACGGCGGATGGTTGATCGTCGCCGAGTGAGCGGTCGATTCCTCCGATCGTGTCGCGGAATCCCGAGGCTGTTCGCTCAGGGGATTGCCCGGCAAGGTCTCCACCCCCTTTGGAAATCCCCCCTCCGCCCCCCTTTCGCAAAGGGGGGAACGGGGGGATTTGCTCGAACGCTGGCGTGGTGTCGCGCGGTGAAATGAACAGTACTGCGAAGATCACGAAGCGCACGAAGGGACCTGAGGCTGAGACCTCTCGAACTTCATGGGCTTCGTGCCCTTCGTGGTGATGCCGGTCCCTCGGCGGGGAGGCGCACGGCGGCTGTTGCACCACGAAGACCACGAAGCGCGCCATGCGCGATACATTCGAGGAGATGGGAGATGGTGCGGAACGACTCTCCAATTCTGTTCCTTGCAGTTCCGGCTTGACATGCGGCCCCGGCCTGGGCCACGATGCCAGTCGAACCCAAGGATCTCACCGCAAATCCCGCCACAGGCGGGACTAGGACCGCAAAGAGAAAGGAAACCGCTGACTCCGATCCGAAGGAACGTGAGTTCAATTGGTAACCCCCCGGCTCTGCCGGGCGACTCCCAGAGATTGACATTTCCGGGAGTGTGCTCTTCCTGAGAGAGCTCACAATGTGGCAGGGATGGACCAGACGCAGTAGGGTACCGATGTGGTATTTGCTCGGCCCTCCGCGCGCGACCAGGCCCCTTTGAGGGG
>JACQVN010000010.1 GCA_016209735.1 Candidatus Methylomirabilota bacterium | reverse complement strand
TCAGCCGAGTACCTTGAGTACAGCCGAGACTCTGGTGGTCGAAGCCTGGAGTGCCTGATTCATCAGCGTTGAGTTCCTGCGGCTCCCTGGCGTGCTCGGAGCGCGGCAAGCCGCGGGGAATCAACCCGCGACGATTGAAGGATAGGTGGGATGCCGACGCTGAAGATCGACGGAGCGGAGATTGCGGTTCCGGGACCGGTGAGCATCCTGGAGGCGGCCAGGAGCGCGGGGATCGAGATCCCCCACTACTGCTACCACCCGGGTCTGAGCCTCGTCGGGCAGTGCCGCATGTGCCAGGTCGAAGTGGAGAAGATGCCCAAGCTGGTCACCGCCTGCAACACCCCGGCAGCGGACGGCATGGCGGTGTGGACCCGCTCCCCCAAGGTGGAAAAGGCTCGGCGGGCCGTCCTGGAGTTCTACCTCCTCAACCATCCCCTGGACTGCCCCATCTGCGACAAGGGGGGGGAGTGCCCGCTCCAGGACTATACTCTGCAGTACGGTCCCGGTGAGAGTCGTTTTACCGAGGAGAAGGTGAAGCGGACCAAGCACCAGGTGCTGGGGCCGCACATCGTCTTCGACGCCGAGCGCTGCATCCTCTGCACGCGCTGCGTCCGCTTTTGCCAAGAGGTGCCGAAGAGCGGCGAGCTGGGGGTCTTTTCCCGGGGGGACCGGTCGGAGATCAATCTCTTCCCGGGCAAAGTGCTGGACAACGCCTACTCGGGCAACGTCATCGATCTCTGCCCGGTGGGGGCCCTCACCTCCCAGGAGTACCGGTTCCGGTCGCGGCCCTGGGACCTCGTCGCCCACACCGAGAGCGTCTGCGCCCTGTGCAGCAATGGCTGCAACGTCATCCTGGACGTGCGACATCGGCAGCAGGGGGAGGAGCTCTTGCGCATCCGGCCGCGGGTGAACCCTGCGGTCAACCGCTGGTGGATGTGCGACGAGGGGCGTTTCGGCTTCGCCGATCTCGCGGATCCGGCCCGGCTTCACCTGCCCCGCTGGCGGGAGGGGGAGCGACAGGCCGAGGTGGAGTACGAGGTCGTGATCGAGCGAGTGGCCCAGACGCTCCGCCAGGTGATGGAAGAGAGCGGGCCGGGTGCCGTCGGCTGCATCGTCTCGTCCCGGCACACCATCGAGGAGCTGTTCGTCGTCCGTCGCTTTTTCCGGCACTTCCTGGGAACGCCGCACCTGGACTTCCGCGTCCGCCCGGTACAGTTCCAGCCGACGGATGCCTCCGAGGATGGGATCCTGCGCCGGACCGATAAGACCCCCAACAGCCAGGGCGCCCGAGACCTGGGGATCCTTCCCGGCGACGGCGGACTGGACACCCTGGCGATGCTGCACGCCTGCGCCGAGGGGCGTCTCCGGGTGTTCTTCGTCTTTGACGAGGACCTGGTGAGGGCGCTTCCGGACCGGCCCGTGCGGGGGGCGCTAGGGCGGCTGGACCTCCTGGTCGTGAGCGGCCTCTTCGCCAACGAGACCACCGCCGCAGCGCACGCCGTGCTGCCCGCCCTGGGGTTCGCCGAGAAGACGGGCAGCTTCACCAACTACCAGGGGCGGATTCAGCGGATTCAGCGGGCCGTGAGGCCGCCCCTGGCTTCGCGAAGCCTGGTGGAGTTTCTGGGCGACTTGGCGCGGGGCCTGGGAGGCGACCCGGGGGCGGGAGAGCCGCCGGAGGTCTGGAATGCCATCGGGGAGTTGCCGGGGCCGTACCGGGGCATCGGCGCCAAGCAGTGGGAGGCGATCGGCCCCCTCGGGCTTGTCCCGTCGGGACAAGCCCGAGGGGAATGAAAAAGTAAAAACGGACAACGCAAAATGAAAACGGAAAGTGCAGGACCGACCATTGCGTTTCCGTGGTCGGACGGTTTTGCATTGTCGGTTTTACATTTTGACTTGCCGTAGGAAGATATGTCTGAGCTGATGGAAGCCCTCATCACGATGTTGGTCAAGGTCGGGGTGGTATTCGCCACGCTGCTCTTCGTGGCGGCCTACCTGGTCTGGCTCGAGCGGAAGGTGATCGCCGACATTCAGGTGCGCTGGGGACCCACCCGGGTCGGTCCGTTCGGCCTGCTGCAGCCGATCGCCGACGGGATCAAGCTCTTCTTCAAGGAGGACCTGATCCCCGGCCACGTGGATCGGGCGCTCTTTCTTCTAGCGCCTGCGCTGAGCGTCATCCCGGCCTTTCTGGCCTTCGCGGTGGTCCCCTTCGGCGGCACCACCACGCTGTTCGGGCTCCTGCCCAAGCCGGTGCCGATGTATCTCGCCGACATCGACGTGGGGGTCCTGTACGTCTTCGGGATCACCTCGCTCGGCGTCTACGGCATCGTCCTGGCAGGGTGGTCGTCCAACAACAAGTACTCCCTCCTGGGCGGCCTGCGCTCCTCCGCACAGATGATCAGCTACGAGCTGTCCATGAGCTTGTCGGTGGTGGGGGTGTTGCTCCTGGTCGGGTCCCTGCGGCTCACGGACATCGTTCGGTCCCAGGAGGGGTTCCTCTTGTGGCCGCTGCCGAAATGGTTCGTCTTCATCCAACCCGTCGGCTTCGTTATCTTCTTTACCTGTGCCCTGGCGGAGACGAACCGGGCCCCCTTCGACCTGCCCGAGGCGGAGACGGAGCTGGTGGCCGGCTTCCACAGCGAGTATAGCTCCATGAAGTTCGCCATGTTCTTCATGGCGGAGTACATCAACATGGCCACGGCCTCGGCCATGGCCACCACGCTGTTCCTGGGGGGGCCGCTGGGCCCCCTGGGACCGTCGCCGGTCTGGTTCGTGGGCAAGGTGCTCGTCCTGCTCTTTGTCTTCATCTGGTTCCGGGCCTCGCTTCCCCGGTTCCGGTACGACCAGCTCATGACCTTCGGCTGGAAGCGTCTGCTTCCTCTGGCCTTTGCCAACCTGATCGTGACGGCGGTGGCGGCGGCCGCCCTCGGGATGGGGGGGTAAATGGAGCTGGCGATTTTCGCGGGGCTGGCGGCGGTGGCCGCCGTTTCCGGGGTCCTGGTGGTGATCCAGCGGCACGCGGTCTACAGTGCGCTCTTTCTCATCATCACCATGGGGGCGCTGGCAGGCCTGTACATCCTGCTGGAGGCCCACTTCGTCTGGGCGGTTCAGGTCCTGGTCTACGCCGGGGCCATCATGGTCCTGTTCCTCTTCGTGATCATGCTGCTGAACCTCCCGCGGGAGGATGTGCCCTGGCGGCCCGACGATTTCCGCCGCATCCTGATAGGGGGGGCGCTGGCCGTGGTCCTGGTGGGAGAGCTGGTCCTGGCCCTGCTGTTCCAGGCGGGGGAGCAGGCTCCCGCTCTGCCCGCCTCGCCGGGCTTCGGCACCACCGAGACCATCGGGCGGCTCCTCTTCACGGAGTTCCTGTTCCCCTTCGAGGTGACCTCGGTGATCCTCCTGGTGGCTATCGTGGGGGCCATGGTGCTGGCCAAGAAACAACTATTATGAGGCAATGCAAAATGCTAAACCGATCCCGCGATTCGCGGGACAAAACCGGTCAAGTTCGGAAACAACGGCGGCTGCGATTCGCCAATGGGCGACGGTTCCATTGTCCGGTTGTCGGTTGTCGGTTTTGCATTTTCACTTGAGGGAACGTCCATGACCGTTCCGCTGTCGGCGTACCTGATTCTGAGCGCGTTCCTTTTCTTCCTGGGGGTGGTCGGCGTGGCCACCCGGCGGAACGCCCTCATCGTCTTCATGTGCATCGAACTGATGCTGAACGCCGTGAACCTCAGCTTCGTGGCCTTCGCCCGATCCCTGAACTCCATGGCGGGCCATGTGTTCGTCTTTTTCGTGATGGCGGTGGCGACCGCGGAGGTCGCGGTGGGCCTGGCCATCATCATCGCCATCTACCGGAACCGGGAGACGGTGGACGTGGCAGAGCTGAACTTGCTGAAGTGGTGAAACGTAACGCGTAACGCGTAACGCGTGACCCGTAACGCGTAACGAGGAAGAGAGCAATGACGGGAGAGGCAATAGCACGCAAGGCACTGCGCAGCGCGGTTGCTGTTACGAGTTACGTGTTACGTGTTACGTGTTGCAGGGAACACACGCGATGATCGACCTCTGGTGGATCCCGATCTGGCCGCTGCTGGGCTTCCTGCTGCTCGGCTTCTTCGGCCGGCGCTTGCGGAAGTCGACGGTGGCCGCGGCGGCCTGCGGCAGCGTGGGCCTCGCCGCGGTCGCCTCGCTCGTGGCCGTTGGAGGGCTCCTCTCGCTTCCCGCCGGCGCACGGCGAGTCGAGGGGGTGATAGCCCCCTGGATCCAGGTGGGGAATTTCCAGGCGGACTGGGGGCTCCTGCTGGACCCGCTGTCCGCCGTCATGGTCCTGGTCGTGTCGGTGGTCGGCTTCCTGATCCACGTCTACGCCGTGGGCTATATGCACGACGATCAGGACTTCCCTCGGTTCTTCACCTACCTCAACCTCTTCACCTTCTCCATGCTGATGCTGGTGCTGGCCAACAACTACCTCCTTCTCTACGTCTTCTGGGAGGCGGTGGGGCTGTGCTCGTACCTGTTGATCGGCTTCTGGTTCGAGCGGCCGGCGGCGGCGGGCAAGAAGGCCTTCATCGTGAACCGCGTGGGGGATTTCGGGTTCGGGCTGGGGGTCATGCTGCTCTGGACCACGCTGGGCACCCTCCACTACGAGCAGGTGTTCGCGCTGGCCCCGACCCAGCTTCCGGCGGGCGGCGGGCTGGTGACGGCGATCACCCTTCTCCTGTTCCTGGGGGCCACCGGCAAATCCGCCCAGCTCCCCCTCTACGTCTGGCTGCCCGACGCCATGGAGGGCCCGACCCCGGTGTCGGCCCTCATCCACGCCGCCACCATGGTAACGGCCGGCGTCTATATGGTGGCCCGGTCGAGCGCCCTCTTCAACCTGGCGCCGCTCGCCATGGGGACGGTGGCCTGGATCGGGGCCCTGACCGCCGTCTTCGCCGCCAGCATCGCCCTGGTCCAGACCGACATCAAGCGGGTGGTGGCCTACTCCACCATCTCCCAGCTCGGCTACATGTTCCTGGGCTGCGGGGTGGGGGCCTACGCCTCCGCCATCTTCCACCTGGCCACCCACGCCTTTTTCAAGGCGCTCCTGTTCTTGGGCTCCGGCTCGGTGATCCACGCCCTCGGGGGGGAGCAGGATATCCGGAAGATGGGGCAGCTCAAGGCCCGGCTCCCCCATACCAGCCGGACGTTCTACTGGGCGGCCCTGGCCAACGCCGGCATCATCCCCCTGGCGGGCTTCTGGTCCAAAGATGAGATCCTGGCGGCGGCCTTCGCCGGCCACCGCTATCTCCTCTGGGCACTCGGGTCGGCCGGCGCCTTCATGACCGCGTTCTACATGTTCCGGCTCTACTACACCGTATTCGAGGGGAAAGACAACCTGGATCCCCCGGCGGCCCACCAGGTCCATGAATCCCCCCCGGTAATGACCTACCCTCTTCTGGTCCTCGGCGCCGGGTGCTGGCTGGTCGGGGCGCTCTTCGGCTTTCCCCCGGACCACGGGCTGTACCACCGGTTCGTGGAGCCGGTCTTCGCCGCCGCCGGGACGGAGCCGCACGCGATCAGCCCGGAGGCCACCCTCGGCCTGGCGGCCGTCGCGACGGCCATTGCCGCCCTGGGCATCTGGGTCGCCCGCGCGTGGTACAAGACGGGCGACAATCCGGCCCCCGCACAGGCGGCGGAGCGGCACCTCGGCCTTTACCGCCTCCTCTGGAACAAGTGGTACGTGGACGAGCTGTACACCGCCGCTTTCGTGGAGCCGATCCGGCGCGGCGCCCTCTGGCTGTGGCAGCGCTTCGACGAGGAGATGATCGATGGGTGCGTGAACGAGGCGGGGGAGATGTTCCGGGACGCCGGGCAGCTCCTGCGTCGCACGCAGAGCGGGTATGTGATGAATTACGTGCTGGGTTTCCTGGCGGGCGTTGTGGTGATCCTGGGATACCTGGCGTTTCGGGGATAAGAAAGCAGTACGACGGTACGGCAGTACGGCGGTACGACGGTTCGAAAGTAGGCGGGTTCGAGTGTTCGAGAGTTCACGGGTACGGCAGTTCGACGGTACGACGGTACAAAGACATGACAGTTCGAAAGCTCAAGGCCCCTGTACGGCCGTACTGTCGTACTGCAGTTGCCCCACAGTGCGACGTGGGTAGGATCCAGTGAGCGACTTACCCATCATCTCCATCGTCACCTTCCTCCCCCTGGTGGGAGTGCTCGTCCTGCTTCTCGTGAAGCGGGAGAACGAGGCCAGCCTGAAGCGCCTGGCCCTCGGGACATCGCTGCTCACGTTTCTGGTCTCTCTCTTGCTCTACCGGGGCTTCCGGCTCGACGTGCCGGGCATGCAGTTCGAGGAGCGGGCAGCCTGGATCCCCCAGTTCGGCGTGGAATATCACGTGGGGGTGGATGGGATAAGCCTCCTCCTCGTCCTCCTGACGACGTTCCTGAGCGCCATCGCCATCCTGTCCTCCTCTTCCGCCATCGCCACGTCGGTGAAGGAGTACCTGATCTGCATGCTGCTCCTGGAGACGGGAATGCTGGGGGTCTTCGTGGCCCTGGACCTTATCCTCTTCTACGTCTTCTGGGAGGGGATGCTGATCCCCATGTACTTCCTCATCGGGGTTTGGGGCGGGCCGCGTCGCATCTACGCCGCAGTCAAGTTCTTCCTCTACACCATGGCGGGCGGCGTCCTGATGCTGGTCGCCATCATCGCGCTCTACACCCTGAACGGGGCCCAGCCCGGCCGGGAGTACACCTTCGACCTGTTGCGCCTCACGGGACTCCAGCTTCCCGTGACGACGCAGCTCTGGCTCTTCCTGGCCTTCGCCGTGGCCTTCGCCATCAAGGTCCCGATGTTTCCGTTCCACACCTGGCTGCCCGACGCCCACGTCGAGGCGCCCACCGCCGCCTCCGTGATCCTGGCGGGGGTCCTGCTCAAGATGGGCACCTACGGATTCCTGCGCTTCGCCCTTCCCCTCTTCCCGGATGCCACGCGGACCTTTACCCCGCTCCTGTCCTGGCTGGCCATCATTGGTATCCTGTACGGGGCGCTGGTATCCATGGTCCAGCCAGATCTCAAGAAGCTGGTGGCCTACAGCTCGGTGAGCCACCTGGGGTTCGTCATGCTGGGCATTTTCGCCCTGACAGAGCAGGCCGTGGCGGGGGCTATCCTGCAGATGATCAACCACGGCCTGTCCACGGGGGCGCTGTTCCTCCTGGTGGGCATGGTGTACGAGCGGCGCCACACGCGGATGATTCAGGAGTTCGGCGGGCTGGCGCGGACTCTCCCCGTATTCACGGCCGCTTTTCTGATCGTGACCCTGTCCTCCATCGGCCTGCCCGGGCTGAACGGGTTCGTGGGGGAGTTCCTGATTCTGGCGGGGACCTTCCGGGTGAACGTCCTGTATGCCAGCCTGGCGACGCTGGGCATCATCCTGGCGGCGCTCTATATGCTCTGGATGTTCGAGCGGGTGATGTTCGGCCCCGTCGCCCATGACGAGAACCGGCGCCTCCCGGATCTCACGGCGCGCGAGCTGGCGGTCCTCGTCCCGGTGATCGTCCTGATCGTCTGGATCGGCGTCAACCCGCAGCCGTTCCTCAGGCCGACCGAGGCCTCGGTGAAGCAGCTCCTGGTGCAGGTCGGGGCGGCGCAGGGCACGGGGGACGGGGCAGAGGGCACAGCGCACAGGGCATGGGGCACAGGGCGGAAATTGCGGATTGCGGGTTAAAACGCAGAGCGCCAAGGGCAGGACTACGAGACCACAGGACTACGGGACTACGAGACCACGAGACCACGAG
>JACQVN010000012.1 GCA_016209735.1 Candidatus Methylomirabilota bacterium | reverse complement strand
GCCGGCCGGCACCGCGGGCAAATGCAGCTGGGTGGGCATCGGGGACACCTCCTTGAAGGATGCATGAATTATTACGCATCCCCCAAGGAAAGTCAAGAAAATTCAGCCGATGCGAGGCCCATGTCAGGAGTCCTGTATTTCAACGTGTTCATCGTTTCCTCTTGGGCTTACAGCCGGTGGATGCCGACCGTCGTCGGGATAGGCCTCGCACCGATCGTGCAATGGGTCGTAATCCCGCCGACCCTGTTGTTCCTGGTGCGCGCACGCCACCAGGGTGGCGAGGGGGTGCGGGCGACACCTTGAGTCGCCGCCCTGGTCCAGCAGGAGTTGCGAGCCCGGAACAGAATTCCGGCGGCGGATTGGGTTGCCCGTGACATCGCGTTCTCTTCGCTCAGGGAAGTCGATGGTCTTGGCGAATCTGTCAAGCAGCCCGCGCCCGCTAGCACGCTCAGCGCCCATCGCCCGTGTCATGCAGGGACCGGGTTCCCTTGAAACTCAATAGATTATACACTACCGCTTCGCCATCCGCCCTCGACCGGGCCTTGGCACTTCCCTTGCTTATTCTCAGTGGAGTCATGGCCCCCGAGGTGGGAAATGCAACTCAGGAGGTGGCTCATGGTACGGGGTGGTGCATGGAGGGGCTCCACGCTCGCAGGTGGCCGAGGAGGTTCCTCCGCGTATCACACCAGCGGCACGTCCGTGCAGGAGGGGTTGGAGGCGGCGCTCCGGCGCGGACTTGCCGAAGTGGAATCCGTTGTGCCCGGCTTCGATCCCTTGCGCTTTTCCGTGGAGGCGATGGACATCCTCTTCCGGGTCCAGAGTGCTAAGGCCGCCCGCGACCTCCAGTGGGTGGAGAGGCTGCTGACCGCGGAAGTCCGGCAGGAGCTTCAAGAGGGCCTCGACGTGCTGAAAGCGGAACGGCGGATCACCCGTCTGGAGAACATTGTGGTCCGGTGCGCCGAGATTCGGGGGGCGTGGGTGGAATCGAGGAAGGCCTTCGTCACAGTCTGCCTCCTTGCGAGTCTTCTCGACTACACCGTAGAGGAGGAGGGCGGCCGCTTGGTGGCCGGGAGCCGGGAGAATCGCGTGAAGTTCGAGGAGTACTGGAGCTTTGTGTGGCTGCCCGCCGAGTCATCGTGGCGGCTCAATGCGATCCGGCAAGTCGTGTGATCGCTCGGCCCGATCATTTTGACAAAAAGTCAAGATGCTCCGCCAGCAATCCATCACTTTTTGACGGGATGGCCCGGAGCCGGGCTCCCCTCGGGGTGTGGCATATCCGACATCCTTCCATCGCCTGCGGCAACCCCCCGGTTTTTTGGAGCCGAGTTGTTTTTTCAGAAGGTCTCGCGCCGGTGGCATGCGGATTGCTCCACACAGTCTTCGGCGCTTAGGAGTGGGTCGAGTTGCCTGGTTCTGAGCCTGCCCCGGAAGGCTTGGCGCCGGATGGGGAAAGGATGGGTGAAGCAAGCCGGAGCGTCCACTCCGATTCAGGTGTCGGGGCGGTTCGATAAGAGGTGAAATCGGAGCAAGGAGCGTGGGCATGAAGGGTGTCGTTCGGCTGGTGGTCTCAGTCGCGGTGGTGTCGGGAATCCTGGGAGCTGGTGTGGCCGTGGCCGCGTCGAGTTCGCCGGGGGGGGTCAGTCGTCAGGTGGCCGGCGGCGGGGTCACAGTGACGGCGACCCTCTTGCCGGATGGGGGAGGCCGAATCGCCATCAAGCTGGACCTAAATACTCACTCGGTGAATCTAGACAGCTACAAGCTGGATGCCATTACCGCCCTTCGGGATGACCAGGGAAATGCCTACCCGCTGGAAGCGGTGGAGGGGGCGAGTGGCGGGGGCCATCACCGCGAGGCAATCCTCCGCTTTGCCAAGGTCAGGAATGGCACCAAGGCGATCACGCTCACGGTGGCGGACGTGGCGGGGGTCAAGGAGCGGATCTTCCGTTTCACACTGCCGAACTGAACGCGCAGGACGCGCTTAGGGGTATGACCACATGACGACTCGCAGCGAACGAGGGGAAGGCTAAGGCATGGGACGCAAACGCGCCGGTGCGACGAAGGGGAAACGACCGCAACCTCGCCGCCGCCGCTGGCTCTGGCCGGGAATCCTCTCGCTAGCCCTTCTCGCGGGGATGATCGTTTGGCTCCTCTGGCCCCAGCGAAGCCCTCTGGCGGACGCGCCGGCCTACCACGGCGGTCCGCGCCTGGCCGTGGACCGGCAGGAGATCGACTTCGGGTCGGTTCGCTTCGAAAAATTGGTACGGGCCCGGTTCCGGCTCAAGAACGTGGGCGACCAGCCCCTTCGCCTGGCGGCGAATCCCACCGTCCAGGTCGTGGAGGGTTGCTGACCGCCCGAGGCGGTCGTCGGTTCGACGACCCTGCAGCCCGGGCAAGAGACCGAGGTCTGGACCCAGTTCACGATGCACCAGGGGATGGGGGGTTCACACCTGTTCGTGATTCCGCTGACATCCAACGATGTGGTGGAGCCCAAACGGGAGCTCCGGATCCGTTCCTACTGGGGGTCATGAGATGAGACCGAAATGGCTGGGGCCCGCCGCGATTGCGGCTATCGCTCTGGTCATGACATTTGGATTCTGCGTGCTGCCCGGCCACCACGGTGAGCTGGGCAACCACGGTCCTTCCCCCGCCCTCTGCGCCAGCCTCACGGTGGCTCTGATCACGGGGGCGGTGGCCTTTGCCCTCCCGAGCCTGGCCGGTTGGGCGGCACCGGAGGAGCGAACGCTCTTCTCTCCCCTCTTGACGCCGGTTCCCCACCGGCCTCCCGAAATGGCTTTCCCCTCCTAGACACTTTCTTTCCCTGCAGCGTGTGCTGGACGGAACCCATCGGAGGGTCATTCCCGACGATGCGGCGGTGACGGGTCTGGACCGGCCCGTGCTGGAGAGCCTTGGGCCCTCGTGCGACCGCCGATCGGCGTCGGGCGGGCGCGCGGGAATGCCGGGTGTCGCTGTGAATCGTGTCGGCGTCGGTGTTCGTCATGGGAGACGTCATGGGTTGCGATTGGCATGGTTGGAAAGGCCGAGGGATATGAGCGAGACAGGCTCCCCGTTTCTCTGGTCGGACGGCCAGACGAAGAGCTTGCGGATAGTGGATTCCAGGTTGGCGCGAGCAGCGTCCGTCCTCCGCAACGATCTCGGGCGGCTCTCCCGGTTCGGGGTGGTGTCGCTGGCGGCCTTCGTGGGGGGCGGCATGCTGGGCGTTGCCTTTGGCACCACCTCGCTGATCCGCGATATGCTTGTCAGTGGGCTGCATGCGTGGTTTCTGGCGCTGCCACTGATCGGTCTGGAGCATGGGATCAACTCGCGCCCGATCGCGGCGCGGCTTGTGCGACGTCCGTTCTTCCTGGTGTTTGGATTTCGGTGCCTTGCCTACACCGTGGTTGCCATTGCTTCCACGATTGCGGTCAGTGCGGTCACCGGATCATCCCATGTCGTGCTTTCGCATATCCATCCCGGCTCTGTGGCGTCTCTCGCCTTCTCGCTCCTGGTCGCCACCGCCGTGAACTTCGTCATCATGGTCAATCGGCTCTTGGGCCCGCGGGTCCTGCTCAATTTCGTGGATGGCCGGTACCACACGCCGAAGAATGAGACTCGTTTTGTTTTGTTCGTCGATCTGGTCGGCTCGACAGGCCTTGGGGAACAACTGGGGAGCGTCGGCTATCATCGGCTGCTCAACCACTTCATTTCCGACGTATCGCAAGCGGTGGTCGAGACCGAGGGGGAGATCCACGAGGTCGTAGGCGATCAGATCGTCGTCACCTGGCCCGATACGAGAGGTGCACGGCGCTCCCAAGCGCTCGTGTGTGCCCTCCGGGCGCAAGAGATCATCCGCGGCCGACAGGAAGAGTACCGGCAGGAGTTCGGCGTCCTGCCGCGGTTTCGCTGCGCCCTGCATTTCGGGCCGGTCTCCGTGGGCGAGGTCGGTTCGGTCAAGCAACAGATCGTCCTGGTTGGCAACACCATGAACACAACGGCCCGGATCGAGCAGAAGTGCAGGGAATTGGAGGAGTGGTACCTGATATCCAGGCCTGCCTTGAAGGCCGTTGGAGTGCCCTCGAAGCTGCAAGTCAGAGGCCTTGGCCGGCTTGCGCTTCGGGGGCGGCGAGATCCTCTGGAGGTCTTTGCCATCTCCGCGGCGGCGGAGCCGGCGCGAGTGGGCAACGCCTGAGCGCAATCCCAGAGGTCTTCAGCGAACAGCCACATCACCAGGAGAGAAAGCCGTGAGCGCAACTTCACACGACACGACAAGCCCGTTCACCCGGGCCAGGACCAATATCAGTCGCTGGTCCATCGAGCACCCCTACATCGTCATTGCCTTCTACCTCGGCATCGCGATCCTGTCGGTGCTGGTCATCTGGAAGCAGATGCCGCGGCGGATGATGCCGTACGTCGAGAGCCCGATGGTCGGCATCGTATCCATGATGCCGGGTCTTTCGGCCGAGGAGATGGAGACCTACTTCTCCAGGCCCATCGAGGAGCGGATGACGGACCTGAAGAACGTCCACTTCGTCCGCTCCACTTCGCAGGAGGGCTTCTCCATCGTTTCGGTGGAATTCTGGTACGGGACGGACATGAAGAAGGCCCTGTTCGACGTGCAGTCATTGATGAACGTCGTCCAGGCGGACCTGCCCGCCATGGGCGCCAACCTGAAGCCGTCCTGGGTGCTGCCCATCGACCCCCTGAACATCCCGGTCGTCTCCTTGGCGGTCACGGGCGCGGGGTACGATCCCGTCGAACTTCGGACCCTGGTGGAGAACGAGGTCCTCAACCGGCTCAAGGTGGTGCAAGACGTCCAGTCGATCATGCTGTTCGGCGGGCAGAAACTCCAGATGCAGGTGATCGTGGATCGGGAGCGGCTGGCCGCCTACAAGTTGAGCGTCCTCGATCTCAAGACCGCCCTGGACATGCAGAATCAGTCCAAGCCGGTGGGGACGCTTACCTTCCAGGACCGCGAGCTGACGGTACGGACCGATCTTCGCGCCCGCACCCCCGAGGAGGTTGCGAATTACCCGATCGCCAGCGTGGATGGGGCGACCGTGTACCTGAAGGACGTGGCCCAGGTCGTGAACGCGCCCCGCGAGCAGCGGAGCCTCTACCGCTTCAACGGCAAGGAGGCCGTGGAGCTGGCGATCATCCAGCAGCCCGAGGCCAGCTCGGTCCGGGTCATCGACGGGGTGAAGGAGAAGCTCAAGGAGATCCAGGAAGACTTCCCTGGCCTGAAATTCGACGTGGCCTATGACAACGCCACCTTCGTGGACTACCTGATGGCGAACATGGCGGAGGAGCTGTTCATCGCCATCGGTCTCACCGGGCTGGTGGTGCTGTTCTTTCTGGGGAATCTCCGCGGCACGCTCATCTCCGTCATCACCATCCCCATCTCGCTGGGGATGGCCCTCCTGGCCATGGTGCCCTTCGGCATGACCCTCAACAGCTCCACGCTCATCGGCCTCCTGCTGTCCGTCGGGCGCCTGGTGGATGACTCCATCATCGACATCCACTCCATCGAGCGGCACCTCCGGATGGGGAAGAGCCCGAAGGAGGCCACGGTGGACGGGATCAGCGAGGTGCGACTCGCCGTCCTCGCCATCACCTTCATGCTTTGCGTGGCGCTCTTGCCGCTGGCGTTCTCCGGCGGGATCGTGCAATTCATGTTCGAGGGCATCGTCTGGCCGATCATCCTCGCCTTGCTGGCCTCGGCCCTGGTCTCCTTCACCTTGACCGCAGTGCTCGCGGCCAACCTCTTCCAGCCCCACGCAGCAAAGGCGCGGCGGACGCGGCTGGAGCGGTATGCCCTGGATCCGTGCCAGCGGTTCTTCGAGCGGCTGGAAGCCCGGTACCGTGGCGCGCTCGGCTGGGGCCTCGGGAATCGCTTCAGCGTGCTGGCGGTGGCGACCGCTGCCATCCTCGTGGGGGTGGCGCTCTATCCGAAGATCGGCAGCGAGATGATGCCGCTGGCCGACGTGTCCCAGGCCTATGCGCAGCTCGAGGCGCAGCCGGGCACCTCCTTCGCGCGCACGTCGGAGATCGCCAAGCAGGTGGAGCAACTCCTGCTGAAGCAGCCCGAGGTCGTGAAGGTCTCCTCGGAGGTGGGCTTCGAGCCGGGCGGGACCTACTTCACGGGCTATAGCATGGGCGCCGTGAACGCCGCCAGCATGATGATCACCCTGGTGGACTCGTCCCGGCGGCAGCGGGACATCTGGCAGGTCATCGACGGGGTGCAGCAGGAGGCCATGCGCACCATTCCCGGCATCCGCCGCCTCGCCATCAAGGAGATGGGGGCGGACGTCATGGCCTCCAGCGCCGCCCCCATCCAGGTGATCATCTACGGCCCGGAACTGGCGAAGCTCCACGAGTTCGGCCAGCAAGCCTTGAAGCTGGCTGAGGAGGTTCCCGGCTTGGTCCAGGCCTCCACCTCCTGGGCCATGACCCTCCCGCAGCTCCACGTCGTGGTGGACCGGGCCCGGGCCCAGGAGCTCGGCCTCGCGGTCGAGGAGGTGGCGAACCAGGCCTATTACGCGCTGAAGGGCGGGCTGACCACCGAGTTCTACCGCGTGGACAACAAGCGCCTCTTCACGATTCTGCTCCGCTACCGGGAAGATCAGCGGAAAGACCGCCTGGACCTGGAGCAGGTGAAGATCGTGGGGAAGCGCGGGGAAGTGGCGCCCCTCTCCTCGCTGGCCCGGCTGGAGGATCGGGCCGGGGCGACGCTGGTGGAACACGACAACTTCCGCCGGGTCATCTCCGTGATCGGCTACTACCGGAAGGGCGGCCCACCCAGCATGGACCTGTCCATGGACCTGATGATGGCGGCCCACGAGAAGCTGGATTTCCCGCCCGGGTACGGGATCGAGCTGCGCGGCGACATGACCCAGATGGAGGAGTCGTTCCAGCGGCTGCTGCGCGGGCTTTACCTGGCGGTCATCTTCATGTTCCTGCTCCTGGTGGCGCAGTTCAGGAGCCTGATCGAGCCGCTCAACATGGTCTTCTCGCTGTCGCTCACGCTGACCGGGGTCCTGGGTGGCCTGTACCTGGCCGGGCAGACCTTCTCCACGGTCTCGATCCTGGCCGTGGTCATTCTCACCGGCATGATGATGACGGTGGCCGTCCTGATGATCGACCTCGTGTTGCGGCTGCGCGAGAGCGGGATGGCGCGGGACGAGGCCATCCTCACGGCCGGGCCCATCCGGCTGCGGCCGATCCTCATGACCTCGCTGATCACCATCGTGGCCCTGATCCCGGTGGCCTTTTTCCCGCGCACCGGCATCGACGCCTATGCGCCGCTGGCAACGGTCGTCATCGGCGGCCTCGGGATCGGCACCGTCCTCGCGCTGTTCGTCGTTCCGGTGATCCACACCTACACGGACGACCTGGCAACGCTGGTCCAGCGCGTGCTGAGCAGGCTGCTGCGCCGCCGGGCGAAGGAGGAGGTGGCGGCATGATCCTCCGCGTCCGGTACCTTGGCACGACGCTGGCCCTCCTGGCCATCGGGCTCGGGTTTGGCCTGAGCCAGTGGCGGGCGCGGCCGGCCCCGCCGCCGGCCCCGGTCCGAGCGGACACCCCGCCGCTGGCCCCGGCTCCCACCGCCCGGGAGATCGTGGACCGGGCCGAGGCGCTGGCCCTCACCCGGGAACAGGTGAGCCGGCTCATGGCCCTGGACCGGCGGTGGCGGGCGGAGAGTGAAGGTCTGCGGGCCGCCGTCCAGGAGGCCGGCGAGGAGTTTCAACGGTTCATGGCCGAGGCTCAGGCGCACGGGGGCGCCAGCCTCACGGAGATCCAGCGGCGGGGCGGCGACCTCCGACTGCTGAGCGCCGAGCTGCGGGAGCGGCGGCGGCTCCACGGAGAAGAAGCCGCGTGGCTCCTGTCGCCGGAACAGGAGCAGCGGTTGCAGGGGACAACGTCGTTGGCCTCGGGAGGAGCGCGATGAAGAAGATGCTCGGAAAGGGAATAGCTGTGCTGATGGTCCTGGCGGCGGGGGTGTGGGCGTACCATGCCAACGTGGCGGCGAGCCGCCCGGCCATGGACATGAGTGCGCGGGTGACCGGCGCCGCCTCCGCGTTCCCCGTGAGCCTGGCCCCGGTTGAGCGCGGTCCCATCCGCGGGACCGTCATGTACACGGGCTCGGTGGCAGCCTACACGGAGGAGGATGTGTACCCGCGCGTGACGGGGCGGATCGTGGAGATGCGGGTCTATCCGGGCGACCGGGTGCAAGCCGGGCAAGTGGTCGCCAGACTGGACGATGTGGAGCTGGCGTCACGCGTCCAGGAAGCCGAAGCCATGGCGGCGACCACGCAGGCCAACCGCAGCCAGACGGAGGCCGACGTTGCGGCGGCCCGCTACGGGGTGATCCAGACGGAAAAGGAGCTGGCCACGGCCGAGGCGGAAGCGGGTTACCAAACCTCGGTTGCCGCGCGGGATGAGCAACTGCTGTCAAAGGGGGCCATCTCCCGACAGGAGGCGGAGAGCTCCCGGGCCCAGGCGGCGGCGGCCCAGGCTCGAGTCGCGGCGGCTCGGGCGCGGATTGACCAGGCCAAGGCCCTGGAGGCGTCGGCCCTCCGAAAAGTCGACGCGGCCGACGCCATCGTCACCCAGGGGCAGGCGCAGGTCAAGACGGCCCAGGTCGTGCGGGACTATGTGAACATCCGGGCCACGACTTCGGGATACGTCGTGAAGCGCTTCGTGGCGCCCGGGGTCCTCGTGCAGCCGGGCCTGCCCGTCCTGAGGATCTCCCAGACCGACAAGGTGCGTCTCCAGGCCAACGTGGGCGAGAAAGACCTGCCCGGCATCCGGGTCGGCTCGCCGGTGACGGTCAGCATGACGGGCAACGCCGGCACCTTCACCGCCCGGGTCACCTCGGTCTTTCCCTTCATCGATCCGGGGGCGCGGACGGCGGTCGTGGAGGCGGTAGTGCCGAACGACGGCCGCCGGCTGTTCCCGGGGCAGTACGTCCAGATGCAGTTCGTGACCGGCGAGCGCGCCGAGGTACTCTCGGTGCCCCGCGAGGCCGTGGTTCGCATGGGCGGCGCGGCCAGCGTGTGGGTCGTCAACGGGGAGCGGGGGGAGCGCCGCGAAGTGACCACGGGCTTCGAGAATGCGGAGCGCGTCGAGGTCCTCAGCGGCCTCAGCGAGGGCGAGCGCGTGGTTCGACGCGGCCACGATGGGCTGTACGTCGGGGCGCGGGTGGCCGACGTGGCGACGGCGGCACCTGCGGGGGGACATGGCGGGCATTCGGCGGCGGGCGCGCCGCCGGTCCCGCCTGGGGCCGGTCGACCGGGGTCGCCCGCGACAGCAGCCCCCTCGCCGCCGGCAAGGCCGCCATCACGGCCTGCGGCACTGGCTCCGTCGGATCATGGGGGGCACGGGGCGGCAGCCACGCCGCCAGCGCCCACGACAGGAGGCGCCCATGGGAGTCACTAATCGGCCGCTGAAACAGGCCCATCTGCGGCGTTGGCCCGCTCGGGCACTCGCTGCGGCGTACCCACGGTACGCCTCACTCGGCCCTCCGCGAGCCGCCTTGCATCTGGGCCTGTTTGAGCAGCCTGGTCGGAAAAGGGGATTTCGGCAACCTACTAGCATACCGGGATTCCTCCTCGCGCTGTTCCTTGTGGTGGCCGTGACGTCTGTGGCCGTGGCGCAGGAGGCACTGCCCCGCGTCGAGGGCCCGCTGACGATGTCGCAGGCGGTGGAGCTGGCCCTCGCGCACAGCCGCAAGGTGAAGGCCGCTGCCGCCGACCAGCGCGCCATGCGCTCCATGCAGCGGGAGGCGACGGCCGGCTTCTACCCGCAAGCCTCCCTCAACGGCTACCTCGCCAGGCAGAACATGGTCCCGAACGTTTACACCTCCGTCGGGGACACCATGGCCCGGAACTACCAGGTGTTCGGGGCGAACCGCACCCAGGACCTGAACCTCACGGTCATGTGGCCGCTCTTCTCCGGCGGGCGGACCTACTACGGCTACAAGGCGGCTCGCTCGCGGGCGGAAGCCGCCGCGCTGATGCGCGAGGCTACCGAGCTGGACGTGGCCACGCAGGCGCGCTTCGACTACATCGCCGCGGTGCGCGAGCAGGAGAACGCCCGCGTGGCGAGTGACCTTGTCCGGCAGACGGAGGAGCGGCTCCGCGTGAGCCGGGAGGAGTTCGACGCCGGACGGGCCGCCCGCTTTGTTGTCCTGCGCGACGAGGCCGAGCTGGCGAACGCGGTCCAGTTCGAGACCACGGCGCGCAATCAGGCCGCGCTGGCCCTGGTCGCCCTGAAGACGACGCTCGGCGTGGACCTGGCGTCCCCCATCGCGCCCTCCGAGCCGCTGGAATACGCACCCAGCCCGGTTTCGGTCGAGGAGGGCATCCGGGCGGCGCTCGCTGCCCATCCCGAGGCGCAGGTGGCAGAGAAGCGTGTGGACGCCGCGCAGTCCGACCTGCGCTCGGCCTACGGCCGCTACCTCCCGGAGCTGTCGGCGTCCTGGATGTACGACTGGCAGCGGATGCGGAATCGCGACATGCCCTTTGACAGCCCCGAGGGGTACTCGGTTGGCCTCGTCCTCACGGTCCCGCTCTTCGATGGCTTTATGCGCGAGAACGCCGTCCAGACCGCTCGGGCGCGTCAGGAGCAAGCGGAAGAGCAGGTGGTCCTGGCACGCCAGCAGATCGCCAAGGCGGTGCATCAGGCGGCGCTCTCGCTCCAGGCGGCCGAGCAGAACATCGAAGCCAGCCGGAAGGGTTTGACCCAGGCCGAAGAGCAGTTTCGCATCGTGCAGGAGCGGTACGCCAGCGGGCGCGGGATCCAGCTCGAAGTGCTGGACTCGCAGACGGCGCTCGCCCGTGCACGCTTCAACGTGGTGGCCGCGCTTGCCGACTTCCAGACCGCACGCGCCCTGTGGCTGCAAGCCACCGGGCGGGTCCGGTGAGGGGTCCTACGAAATCATCAAGGGCCACATCGTGGCCGGGCCGGGCGCTGCGGCGAAACCGGCCGCCAGGGAGGGGGGAACGACGATGCGACTTGCAGAGCATTGGGTCATGGCTCTCACCCTTAGCATTGCCCTCGCAGTCATGGCCATGCCGGCATGGGGACAGCAAGGCGGGATGTCAGGCATGGATGCGAAACCCGGTGCACCAGCCAACCGGTCCCAGGCGCCAAGACCGGGGGGTATGACGGGTATGGGCGGCTCACCCGGCGCCGGCGGGATGGCCGGTGCGGGCATGACCGGCATGGGCGGGCCACCCGGACTCGGCATCCAGGGGATGCGACAGCTGGGCATGACCGGCATGGGCGGGTTGGCGAAGCCGCAGGTCGGTGCGTCCGGCATAGGGGGGATGTCAGGGATGGGCAACGGCTCGAGCACGGGTGCGATGCTTGGGGGCGGGGGCATGTCCGGCATGGGGGCGCGGCCCGCCCTGGGCGACATGCCGCGGCTTCCCGGGCCACCCGCCCTCTCCGGCATGGGGGGAATGTCTGAGTCGAGCGGGCTACCGGGCATGTCCGGCATGGGCGGGCGGCCCGCCCCAGGCGGCGTGTCGGGTGCGGGCGGCCAGTCTGCGTTGTCCGGGAGGGGGGGTAGGCCCGCACTACGGGGCAAAGAGGGCGGCATGTCCGGCATGGGCGGAAGGTAGTAGTGGGGGGGAAGTGAAAGATGATGGGGCGGATTTACTGACAAAGATGACGGGCTGTCCGAAGCCTCTTGAAGTGTTCCATCTCGCCCCGTAGAGTATGGCGCGAGGTATCGCAAAGGGGGATCGGTCGTATGGGGAAAAGGCGGAAAACTGGAGGAGGCACTTCACTGCTCCCGTCGCGAGGTGGAAGGGGAAAGCGTCGCCCTCTCCTTTGGATCACTGGGGTCGTTCTTCTGGTAGGCCTGCCTCTGGCCGCGTTCTTCTGGCCGGGAGGGTCGGCGAAGACGTCAAAGGCCTATGCTTTGGCGCCGGAGAGCGCGCTCCCCGAGTATTTCCGGAAAGCGCCGCCCAACGTTCGCGAGGCTTACCGGTTCGCCATCGCGAATCGGGACGTCCTCCGCCAGATCCCGTGTTACTGCGGCTGCGGCGGGGAACACCAGAACAATGCCGACTGCTACATCAAGAACGTGAAGCCGGACGGCCAGATCGAATTCGACCGGATGAGCTTCACCTGAGGGATCTGCATCGACATCACGCGGGACGTGATGCGCCTGCTGGATGAAGGGAAGCCGTTGAAAGAGATCCGTTCCGTCATCGAGAAGACCTACAGCCGGTTCGGGCCGTCCACCCCGACGCCGCCCGTGCGTTGAGGAGCATTGAATCCGATCGTTGCAGTCGAACCGCAGAACACGCGCGGTGAAATGTTTGGGTTGAAGCTGCAGTCCGCCGTCCTCGTTGCTGCCTCCGTGCTGGCACTGGTGATCCTCGTCGCTCCCTGGCCCGGCCCGGTGGCGTCGCCGGGCGAGCGAGAGGTGCGCGTCCGTGCGCGCCAGTACGCGTACACGCCGGGGGTCCAGCGCGTCGCGCAAGGGGATCGGGTGACGCTGGTCCTGGAGGCGGAGGACGTGACCCACGGCCTGTACCTCGACGGGTATGACATCGACCTCGTGGCGGTCCCGGGCCGTGCGGGGCGCGCGACCTTTGTGGCGGACCGGCCGGGAAGGTTCCGCCTCCGCTGCTCCAAGGTGTGCGGGACGCTCCACCCATTCATGCTGGGAGAGCTGGTCGTCGCGCCGAACTCCCCCTTCTGGCGCGCCATGGGGTTGGCCCTCCTGGCGGCCGTTGCGACGGTGGCGTTTCTCTGGGCCGGGCGCCGGGATCCGGCTGGGCGGACGTCCGCATGAGGACCCTGTTGGCCCCCAAGCCTCGCGGCGCTCCCGCGCGTTGCGATTTGACGCGCTGGCCCCGGTTTCGGAACATCCTCCAGCAGCGTGCGTTGAACTGGATCGTGATGACCGTCGCCGGGGTCGCCTTCCTCCTGGCCATTGCGGCCGGGCTCTTGGGCACCGCGGCGGGGAGCGCGAACTTTGGGATCGTGTTCGTGTGGATCGTCTGGTGGGGGCTGCTCATGGGAGTCCTGCTCCCGCTGGGGGGTCGCCTCTGGTGCTTCCTGTGCCCCATTCCGGCCCCGGGCGAGTGGCTCCAGCGGAAGGCCCTGGTCGATGCGCCGGGAAACGGCGGAGGGGACGGCCTTCTCTCGATCGACGACCCGGAGCGACCTGGAGATCGGTGGGCGCTGTCGCGAGGGCGGCGCTGGCCGAGCTCACTTCGAGGGATCTGGCTGCAAAACGCGGGCTTCCTGGGCGTCGCCCTGTTCAGCACGGTGATCCTCACGATGCCGTCGGTGACCGGCTGGGTGCTCCTGGCGTTCCTGGCCGGTGCCGTGGGGCTCGCGGTGCAGTTCGAGCGACGGGCGTTCTGCCGGTACGTCTGCCCGGTGGGCGGGTTCATCGGTCTCTACTCGATGGTCTCGCCGCTGGAGCTCCGCGTGCGCGATCCGCTCGTCTGCCAGGACCACAGGACCAAGGACTGTTATCTCGGGAACGCGGAGGGCTACGGGTGCCCCTGGCTGGAGAAGCCGTGGAGCATGGACCGGAATGCGTACTGCGGCCTGTGCGGGGAGTGTCTCAGGACGTGCACCAAGGATAACGTGGCGGTGAACCTCCGCCTGCCGGGCTCGGACCTCCTCGTGGCCCACGGGTGGAAACTGGACGAGGCCTACAAGGCCTTCATCATGCTGGCGTGCGCGGCGATCTACCCGGTGGTCTTCCTGGGTCCCTGGGGCTGGTTGAAGGAGTGGGCGAATCTCGATACGCTGGCCGGGTTCGGTCTCTACGCGCTGGGATTCCTTGGTCTGAACCTGGCGGCGGTTCCTGCGCTGCATCTGGGCACGGCGGCACTCACGCGTTGGACGGCCGGGTTGCGCGACGTGCCGCTCCAGCGGCTCTTCGTGGCCCTGGCATATTCCCTGGTTCCCCTCAGCTTGACCGCCTGGATCGCCTTCACGGTGTCGTTGGTGTTCGCCAATCTCGCGTATGCGCTCCCCGTGCTGTCGGATCCCTTCGGCTGGGGATGGAACCTCCTTGGGACCCGGCACTACGCCTGGCGTCCATGGCTCACGGGATGGGTGCCCTCCATGCAGGCCGCCCTCCTCATCGCGGGGCTGATCGGCTCCATCGTCGCGGCAGAGGCGATTCTTTGGAGATTCCACGGGGGCCGGGTGGCGATCCGGGGAGTGCTGATCCAGGCCATCACCCTCACAGCCGAGACGGCTTTCCTGCTCTGGCTGTATCTCGGGGCCTCCGCGTGACCTTGGCTCTCTTTGCGGTCTTTGCGAGCTTGGCGGTGAAATGATTGGGTTGTGGCGGCTGTTGGTTCCTCCGGAAGGGAGACGACTGGAGTACCTCGCGCGGGTCGCGACCGCCGGTCTCTTTGTCGGGCTCACCGTTGCCGTCTTGGCCGGCATCCTGGGGCCGTTCGGATCGTCCCGCCACGAGATCGGACTGGTGGCCCGTCAACCCGGCGCCGGCGGGTGGTCGCGCGAGCGGATTGTGGTCAACCAGGGGGAGCGAGTCCGGCTCCAGATCCGCTCCGAAGATGTCGTGCACGGTTTCGCCATTGGGCGGCTTCCCGTGGATGCGGGAGCCATCGAGCCGGGGAAGGCGGTCACCATCGAGTTCGTCGCGGACCAGGCGGGCGAGTTCACATTTTACTGCACGATGTGGTGTGACCCGAATCATCCACGGATGCGGGGAATCCTGGAGGTGCGAGGCCAGGCCGTCACGGAGACGGCCTGGCCTTCTTCGGCGTCAGACATCCTGCTCCAGCATCTGGACGATCCGCGCGATGCGGGAGTCATACCGCCGGGCGTGCCGTCTGCGATACGCGGGCTGCCGCTTTATGGCCAGCGGTGCGTGAACTGCCACGGCGAGCGGGGCGAAGGGACGGCTCGCACTGTGGCCATCGGTCGGCGAGAGCTCCTCGTCGATGGAAGTCCAGTTGGGGTGTTTCGGATGCTGGGGGGGATGAAGAAGCGGGAGGGATCTGCCAGCGTCGGCGCGCATGGGCAGAAAGTCACGCCGGCTTCGAGATCGGGTACAGCCCACGCGGAATACGCTCGGGAGTGGAGCGACCAGGAGCGGTGGGACGTCGTCGCGGCCCTGTGGGCATTCGGCACGACGGCCGACCGCCTCGATGTCGGCCGGCGCCTCTTTCAAAGGAACTGCGCTGCCTGCCACGGCGAAGCGGGGAGAGGGGACGGGCCGGGCGGCCGGAGCCAGCCGAAGCAGCCGGCCGACTTCACCGATGCCCGGCGCATGCTCGCGGGGACCGGTGAACTCTACACCGCGAAGATCCGCCGCGGCGGCATGGGGACCGGCATGCCCTACTGGGGAAGCATCTTCACCGAGGAGGAGCTGGCGGCGCTGGTGGATTATCTCTGGACGTTCTCGATGGTCAGCGTCCCATGATTCGTCCCGGGGTTCTTTCGGGGACCAACCCGGGGACCGGTGAGTTGACACCCGCCCCGGTGGGCCAACGGACCCCCGTCGTCATAGGATGTCCTGCTTTATTCGGTCGAACTCCTCCTTGGTGATCTCGCCCCGCGCGTAACGTTTCTTGAGCACGTCGAGGGGTGTCTCTGCAATCTGCGCGTCGGCGCGACCCTGGCCTTGCGTCCACAGCCAACGCACCAGCAGGATGAGGACGACGATCACCAGACCCCAGAAGAGCAGCATCATCAGACCCATGGGCATCCACCACAGCCACCCGGAATTGCCCCAGCCCATCGGATTTCCCGGATACATCATGCTCTCTCTCCTTCCCGCAGCACGGGCTGCACCATTTCAACATCACGAGCGCGGAGGCACCCTCTCGGTGCAAACGCCGAATGAGCAATCGTTCGGCGGCACCCGCCGGGCGCGTTTAGGCTGCTGCGATGCGAGCGCCCGGGACACGATGGCCAGGGTGGTCATTCCCTTGCCTTCAGCAGCCGCATGCCGTTCAAGGTGACGAGCACGGAGGCGCCCATGTCGCCGAGGACCGCTAGCCAGAGGGTGAGCCAACCCGGGAAGACGGCGGCGATGGCCACCGCCTTGATGACCAGCGAAAAGGCAATATTCTGCCGAATGACCCGAACCGATTGCCGGCCCAGACGCATCAAGAAAGGCAGTTTCGACAAATCGTCGGTCATCAGGGCGACATCGGCCGTCTCCAGGGCCACGTCGGTTCCCGCCACGCCCGTGGCCACCTCCACACTGGACGCCGCCAGGGCTGGCGCGTCGTTCACGCCGTCCCCCACCATGGCCAGGCTGCCGAACTCGGCCCGCAACGTGCGGACGGCCTCCAGCTTCTGGTCCGGGAGCACCTCGGCTCGCACGGTGTCGGCGCCCACCGCCCGAGCGATCGCCTCCGTCCAGCGGGGTTACGTCGGTCACCTCGGGCTTGCCGCGCGTGAGCGTGCCGGTCTTGTCCACGGCGCCCGCTCGGATGGTGCCGTCCATGGCGATCTTCTCGCCGGGCCGGATCAGGAGGCCAGAAAGGGCCACTCGGATCTGCGGGAGGCGCTGCCCCCAGCCTCGGCTCGGAGCCGGTGGCGTCCCCTCCAGCGTCGCCACGGCCCCGTCGTACGGTTCTCTTAGCGTTCGAAGCGGGTGCACTGGTAAATCTGGCGGGACACGTCAGCGAGGATGGCCTCGGCGATGCGCATCAGGTCCCTCACCCGGCGCTCGCGCAGCCGGTAGTAGACATACTTGCCCCGCCTTTCACCTTCAACGAGCCCGCACTCCGCCAAGCAGGCCAGGTGCGCGGAGATATTCGCGAAGTTGCCCTCAACCGCCTCGGCAATCTCGCCCACGCTCTGCTCCCTCCCAAGTAGCCTCTCAAGGATTGCCAGGCGGGTCGGATCGCCGAATCCCCGAAAGAGCTTAGCTTTGAGGGCGGCGGCATCCATCACTCTCGGCATGGTCCCCTCCATGGGCACATATTCAAACGAATGTTTGAATGATACGGTCAGGTCGGGCTGCTGTCAAATCAAGCCTGCGGCATGGGGGCCGGCATGCCGTACTGGGGGAACATCTTCACCGAGGGGGAGCTGGCTGCGCTGGTGGATTACCATTGGATATTCTCCCTGAGTACGCCCGTTGATGTTGTGGAGTTGCGCCTGCGGTGGTGACTGGGGCTCGGCCTGGCGCGGAACATGCGCGCGGCAATCAGCGGGCGATTGCGATCGCGGCGAAAATTGATGTTGACCGGACGTATTTCGTCTCATATCGTTTGCAGATGAGTGGGCCGTTCGGCAATCACGGTAACCGCCTGAAGGCTGGACGCTCAGGCGTCGCAGCGCTCCTGGCCCTTGCGGTCTCGGTGTGCCTCGTGGCGGCAAGCATGGGCGGCCCGGGTTCGTGTCAGGATGTTGGGCCCGCGCCTGGACTTTGCGGCACGGCGGTGGCCAAGGCTGACCACTTCGTGGTTCCTCCCACTCCGCTGTTCGAGTCTGTTGGATACGCGCAAACCTCCGAAATCCTCCTCCAGCCCGCTACAGCGGGCCTTCCCTCCTTCCTGGCGCTCTCGACTCCTGACGGCCGTGCCCCCCCCGCTCGCCTGGTTCCATCGCTGATCGGGCCCAAAGCTGGCACCGGTGGAGCAACCACGGATCGCTATTTCCATCTCTTCGCTCGGGGGACAAGCCGTGGCAATCTCGATCCTCCCAGAAGGTGACGTAGCAAGAAGGCGCGTGGATGGGGCGCCGCTCTTGGTCCGGTGCTCCCGCTCGCAAAGGATGAGACCGTGCAGAGGGCCAATCTGGCTGGCATCGGCCCCTTGATCCCGTGCCATCCGGGCCAAGAACGTGATCTCGTATTCCCATATCGAGGAGCGCGTTTATGACACCCTTGCCACCCTCCAATTCACCCGATGGTCCCACTGATGCGCCCGTGATGCGTTCCGCGACGCCGCGGTGGTCACTCGGCTTGGTCTTGCGCTCTGGCATCTGGGTGACGGCTGTCCTCCTGGCCGTCGCTGCCCTGGTCCTCACATTGCGTCAGCATCCCGGCGGGATGAGCGAGCCCTTCGAGAGCTGGTATGGCAACTGGCGAGCGGTCGCGCTGGCGAGCATTCTGTTTCTTGCCTTCCTCTTTGGGTTCGCCACGCCCCGCCGACGCGGGGAGTGGCGGAATGCTGGCTTGACCTCGGCCTTCTTCATCAGCCTGTTCACGGAGATGTTCGGGATCCCGCTGACGATCTATCTCCTGGCCCCGGCTCTTGGCGTCCCGGCGTCGTCGTTCGGCCTGCAGGAGAGCCACCTGTGGGCGTATCTCCTGTCCCGCGCAGGTCTCATCAGCTTGGGACAGAGCGTGTACCTGGTCATGGCCCTGAGCGTATTTCTGATCGCCCTTGGCGTCGTCCTCCTGGCCACGGGCTGGCGAAAGGTTCACTCGGGTCGGGGCCAGTTGGTCGCCACGGGCATCTACGGGTACTTGCGCCACCCGCAGTACGCCGGGCTGATCCTCATCATCCTTGGTTTCAACATCCAGTGGCCGACGCTCCTGACCCTCCTCATGGCTCCGCTCCTTGTTGTGATGTACGTTCGCCTGGCCCGGTGGGAGGATCATGAACTCGAACGGGAGTTCGGCGAGACCTTCCGAGCCTATGCCCGCAAGGTCAAGGCTTTCGTCCCGGGGCGGCGGGAGAGGGCCGCCCGAGATCTGAGATGAGGGATCTAGCCTTCAATCGCCGTCGCCTTGGGATGAGCCTGCTAGTCCTCGCCCTGGCCGGCATCCTGGCGACAGGTGGGTGGATCTCGCTGGGCCCTCGGCCTGGGTTGGTTGGAAGGGACGAGCACCCGCTCGAAGGCCTGCAGATCTTCTGGGCAGTCCCGGACTTCTCGCTGGTCGAGCGGAGCGGACGGCAAGTTACGCTTGCAGACCTCCGGGGAAAAGTCTGGATCGCCAACTTCATTTACTCCCATTGCACCGACACCTGCCCCCTCCAGAGCGCCGAGATGGCCCGATTGCAGGCCGACCTCGCTTTAGAACCGGATGTCCGGTTGGTCTCTTTTACGGTAGATCCAGAGCAGGACACGGCGGATGTTCTCGCGGAATACGCGGCTCGCTTCGGGGCGGATCGCGACCGGTGGCTCTTCCTCACCGGGGAGAAGCGGGCCATCTACACCCTCGCCCGAGCGGGATTCCGGTTGAACGCGGTTGATCCTGCGGAGGCAGTCAAGGCTCCTCCAGGCAAGGGATCTCCTCCGGATCGCCCTCTGACGGACAACAGCCGACGGTGGCAGCCATGGGACGGAACTTGGGCTGCGGCGGCACGGATCCTATCCCATGCCGTGGGCTGGTCCTTCGAGCCTGCGCCTGCCCAGGCTCATCCCGGGCATCCCGGGAAACCGTTCATGCACAGCTCCCTGTTTGTCCTGGTGGATCGTCACGCGCAAGTCCGGGGCTACTACCACAGCGACGATCACCAGGCCCTTGCCCGACTCCGCCAGGACGTGCGGGTCCTGCTCCGGGAGGAATAGCGGGGTGTTGGCCGCTGGGAGATGGCGGATCGAAGTGAGAGTCATGGATGGTTGGAGGGCAGTGAGCAAGTGGAATCGGCGGGAATTCCTGCGGACCGCCGGCTTGGGTGCGGCGGGGATCTCGCTGGGTAAGGATAGTCTCCTTATACCGCAGCGAGCGGTTGGTGCCACTGGCGTCCGGGAGATCGAGCTGGTTGCCAGGGAAGTTCAGTGGGAACTAGCGCCCGGCAAGGTCGTCAAGGCCATGACGTATGCCGGCCAGGTTCCCGGACCCACGCTTCGCGTCCGCGAGGGGGAGCGAGTCCGGATCACTGTCACAAGCCCATGCACATGGAAGGCGGGATGATCACACTGGCAAGGATTGCGTGATCGCCCTTCGTCGGCGGACAACTTGAGTGAAGAAGGGGGAGACATGGAAGGCATCCAACGAACACAAAGGGGGCTTTACTCTAGAAGCCGGACGACTCCTCTGAGGCCTGGACGCTGGCGCCGGATTCTGTCCATCGCCGCGCTGGCGGCGGTGATTTCGCTGGTGCTCACTGCGCTCGGGGAGGCGGTGGAGATGGCCCGCGACATCGGCCACCTCCACGCACTCCTGGTGAGTCCGAGGGATGGCAGCCTGTGGATCGGGACGCACCATGGTCTGTACCGAAGCAGTGACGAAGGGAAGACCTGGCAGGCAGTGAAGATCCCGAGCGACCTGGCGGCCAGGGACTTCATGGGCTTCGCCCAGGACCCGACACAGCCCAAGGTCCTGTATGTGGGGACCCACAATCGAGGCGTCGTGCGGACAATAGACGGCGGCGAGACCTGGGGTGCGTTCAACACCGGCCTCGGTGGGCCGGACGTCCATGCAATGGCCGTGGACGGATACAACCCGGCCCAGCCGAGGCGGCTCTATGCGTTCGTGATGGACAAAGGGCTCTACCGGATCCTCGGGGACCTGGCCGAATGGAAGCGGGTGGATGACGGCCCGAGTAACCCGGAGGTTCGCGCCCTCCAGGCCGTGAACATCCCCACGGGCATGGGCGGAATCTTCCTCTACGCTGCAACCAGCGAGGGCATCTTCCGGAGCCCGGACTGCTTCTGAGGCTGGAAACAGGTGGGCGGTCTGCCCGCCAACAAGACGATGTACACATTCGCCGCCGGCGTCACCAATCCGAAGGTGATGTTCGCCGGCCTCCGCGAGGGGGCGTTCAAGAGCACAGACGGCGGTGAGAGCTGGAAGAAACTGAACTCGGCGCCGAGGGATGTTGCCGCCCTCGCTATTCACCCGGCGAAGCCCGAGGTGGTGTTCCTCGGAACGGCCGATGGGAAGATCTTCAAGAGCATGGACGGCGGCCAGACCTGGCGCCGCCAGAATTGAGCCAGTTGATCCGAAAATCTTGCCCTCGGAGAACTTCGGGGACGGGAGCAAGCGTGGACCGAGGGACGTTCCCGAATGACTGTTGGGGTTCTGAAATGCGTAGTGACGATGCGGAAGCCACAAGAGAGGCGACCACGCAGGCCCGGCGCCGCTGGGATCGAAAGGCCAGGCTGTACGATCTCCTGACGGCGCCGGCCGAGCGCATGATGGGCCTCGCCCGGGGACGCGGGTGGGTGTTCGAGCGCCTGCCCAAGGGGCGGGTGCTGGAGGTCGGGGCGGGCACCGGCAAGAACCTCTCCCTTCACCCGGCGAGGGCGGTCGTCGTCGCCACCGATCTGAGCGAGGGGATGCTGGCACGGGCCAAACAGAAAGCTGCCGGTTCATCGAGGAATGTGCGGTTCGTCGTGACGGACGCCGAGCACCTGGCATTCAGGGACGGGGTGTTCGACGCCGCCGTGGCGACGTGCGTCTTTTGCAGCGTGCCGGACCCGGTGCGAGGCCTGAAGGAGGTGCGGCGGGTCATCCAGCCGGGAGGCAGTGTCATTCTGCTGGAGCACATGCGGCCCCAGGGAGTTCTGGGAAGGGTCTTTGATCTGCTCGATCCCATCGTCAGTCGCCTCATGGGGCCGCATATCAACCGCCGGACATTAGAGAACGTCAGGCGAGCCGGGCTCACGCCGGAGGAAGAGCGAAATGTCTTCTCGGACTGGGTCAAAGTCGTAGTGGCCCATCCCCCCTCATCTCCCTAGCCCGCATTATTCGCGAGCGCGGCTCGCGAATAATGCGGGCTTAACAGAAACTCTCGTGGTCGGTGGCGCAGGACGGATCAGGCGTCGCTGGTGCATCTCTGCATCGCACCCATCCCGCGGGACGCAGGACGGG
Source organism: Candidatus Methylomirabilota bacterium (assembly GCA_016209735.1). GTDB lineage: Bacteria > Methylomirabilota > Methylomirabilia > Methylomirabilales > 2-02-FULL-66-22 > 2-02-FULL-66-22. The sequence continues at coordinate 10,931 of JACQVN010000012.1, read as the reverse complement.
TATCCGGCACACCCAGCACCATGCGTCATCCCGCCGTCCCGGTCCGGGATCTTGCGGACAGGCGGGATTGGCCATTGGTCAGGCAAGCCCGGATTACTCACCAATCCTTCGTGAGTAATCCGGGCTAGGAGGATAGATCCATGCTGCACATCGTCGAGACCAAGAAGGATGTCGAGACTGCGTCTCGCAACCTGGAAGAAGCCGTGAAGCGCAACAAGTTCGGCGTCCTGCACGTCCACAACCTGAGGCAGACCCTCAAAGAGAAGGGGATCGACTTCCCGAATGATTGCAGGATCCTGGAAGATGATGGACGCGGCGAAGTGACCGGGAAGGGGTGAGGCAGGATGCTCCGATAGGCGTGAAGGGGTGGTGTGCCTTGACCGCCCCGGGAAGCTCTTGTCCCCCCAGCACTCTCGGAATGGCGGCGTGCTGGATGCCGTGATCGAAGGCAGGACGGCCCCCGAACTCTACTGTCCTGCCGTGGAAGAGGGTGAGATTTCCCGCTTCGACCATGCCGCCTACCTTGGCCGGGAGCTCGGGCGGGCGGAGCACGTCCTCAGGCCGGGGGGAGCCTTTCCTCCAACATGGCGCACCCGAAGCTCCCGCAGCCCCTTCGGTCAAATCAGCGTGCGGCTGTGAATCCCGCCCTGCTTGACATTCCACCTGCTCCAGTTCATCAAGAAGGCGCAGGGGCTGGGCTTCAGGCTCTCTGAGATCAAAGAGATCCTTGAGCTGCGCCGGTCGGGAGACGCACCCTGTGTTCACGTTCGAGCCTCTGTGGGCCGGAAGATCGCCAAGCTCGATCAGACGCTCAAGGACTTGGTGGCGCTGAGGAGGAAGTTGCAGGCCCTCCGGGCCGAGATGAATGAGCGAGCCGCACCGGGGTGGGTCAAGCCGGTGGTCTGTCCGCACATCGAAGCGGTGCCGCGTGACCCCATGGCGGGGCGGTAGTGGAGGGGGTTCCGCCGCGCCTGACCTGTTGTGGTCAAGCGGGCCCTGGAGGGGCGCAAGGGAGTCCGAAGTGCCGGGGTGAGCTTCGAACGGGGCGAAGCGATCGTCTCGTACGAGAAGGACGCCGTCACCATAGAAGCGATGCAGCAGGCAGTATCCCGCTACGGCTTCACCGCGACGCTGAAAATGTCGCCGCCGCAATAGGCGAGGAAGAGGCATGCGCCGCACTCTGGGCATGGCGGTGGCGAGACTTCGGGTTGGAAGCGGGAGCTGCCAGCCCCTAAACCGCATTATTCGCGACCGGGGTTCGCGGATAATACGGGAATGACTAAATCCCAATGGCAAAGGAGCAAAGACTGATGAGGCATTGTTGATGAGTCTCGACGGCGCACCCATCCTAGCGGACGGGTACCCGGTGCGTCCCACCGCCATTGGGCATTGGAAATTGGTCATTGGTCATTGAGCCCGGAGGATTCACCGGCAGTTTGGTGAATAATCCGGGCTAGGACTGGTCAGCCGTCCGCGGAGCTGCCGCGACCAGATCGTGGGTGTGGATCGTCACGAGCCGCCCGTGCTCTAGCTCGATCCGCCGGTCGGCCAGCATGCCGACGTGCGGGTCGTGGGTGACCATGACGATGGTGTGGCCGTCGTCGTGAAGCTGCTGGAAGATGTCCATGACCACCCGCTCGTTCGCCTCATCCAAGTTTCCCGTGGGCTCGTCGGCCAGGAGGATCTTCGGCTGATTGACGAGGGCGCGGGCGATGCACACGCGCTGCTGCTCCCCGCCGGAGAGCTGTGCGGGCCGGTGCCGCAACCGATCTGCGAGGCCGACCCGGGCCAGCGCCTCGCTCGCCTCGGCCTCGTCCGCCAGGCTGTGGAAATACTGGGCCAGCATGACGTTTTCCACCGCGCTCAGGTACGGAACCAAGTGGAACTGCTGGAAGATGAGGCCCACCGTCTCGCGACGGAAGCCGGTGAGCTGCGCCTCGGTGAGCTCGCCGATGGAGGTACCACCCATCAGGATCTGCCCCTCCGTGGGGCGGTCGAGGCAGCCGAGGAGGTTGAGCAGCGTGCTCTTGCCGGAGCCCGAGGCGCCCATCACCGCCATCCACTCGCCCTGCGGGATGGCCAGGCTCACCCGATCGAGGGCGACGACGGGGCCCGGGAAGACCTTGCTCAGCGATTGCAAGCGGATGATCTCGTGCATACCCTAGTCTCCTCGCAACACGATGCCTGGCTGGATGGCGGTTGCGCGCCGCACGGGAATCAGGCTCGCCAGGCCGGCAACGCCGGCCCCGACCAGGGCGGCCGTCAGGGGCGGGAGCACGGTCGGGGGCACCCCGGTCCCGAAGACGGAGTGGGCGATGCCCTGGGCCAGTCCCACGCCGGTGACGCCTCCGAGCAGCCCGCCGGCCAGGCCGATGGCGCCTGCCTCGGCCAGGAAGACCGCGCCCACGCGCAGGCGGCTCGCCCCCAGGGCTTTCATGAGGCCGATCTCGCGGCGGCGCTCCAGGACGCTGCTCGCCATGGCGGCGCCGACGCTCAGCGCCGAGGCGATGAGGACGATGCCCGCCAAGAGGCCGAGCAGGAGCGAGAGGCGCCCGAGTATCCGCTCCTCGGCCAGGACCAGGCGGAGTTGTGTCCGGACCGCGACACCGGGCAGGCCGGCCTCCAGGGCCTGCGCCACGTCCTCCACCCGCCCGTCGCCCACCAGGGCGCTGGCCTGGATGAGGTTGAGCTGGCCGCGCCGGTCCGTCAGTTCCTGGGCGGCCCGCAGGCTGACGACCACCTGCTCGTCCTCGGACCCGCCGGTCTTCACAATCCCCACCACGCGAAACGTCCGGCTCCGGCCCCGGACGCTGAGGGTGAGGGGTGCGCTCACCCCGAGGCCGAGCCGCTCGGCGACCGAGGCACCGATGATCGCCTCGGCCTCCTCGACGCGGTCCTGGATCCACCCCCCCTCGACTCGCCACCAGGGGTTGACCCGCCGCATGGCGTCCGGCCAGGTCCCTACAACGGCGACGCGATGCGACCCGATCTCCGCCACGGTGTAGAGGAGGGGTGCGTACCCCAGCAGCGGGATCGTCCGGCGTAGTGCGTTCAGTTTTCCGAGCACCTCCTCCGGCATGGTTGCGAACAGGGCCGCGCCGCCAGGGTCTGTGGGAGCAGCGGCCGGCACCACCAGGAGGTTGGCGCCGTAGGTCCGAAGCGCCTGTTGCATCTTGGCCCGCATCCCGGTGGCCAGGGTGAGGGAGGCCGAGACGAGGGACGCGCCCAGCGCCACCGCCAGGAGGGCGATCAGCCAGCGGCTGAAACGGTTGGCGAGCGAGCGCTGCAGGAGCCGCAGGAGAAATCGCGAACGCATCAGTCTCCCTTCAGGGTCGTTGCCGGCTCCAGCCGGGCCGCGCGCCAGGTGGGCAGGGCGGCCCCGAGGAGCGCGACGAGGACCGCCAGCGCCAGCACGAAGGGGACGACAATCGGGCTCGGAGCGATGGGAACCTGAAAGACCTGCCGCCCGATGAACTTGGCCAGGAGCAGGCCGATCACGGTGCCCAGGCCGCCGCCCGCCACCCCGCAGAGCGCCGCCTCGAGCAGGAACTGCCGGGCGATCTGGCGCGGCTCGGCGCCGATGGCCTTCATCAGGCCGATCTCGCGGCGCCGCTCCATCACCGTGGTCGTCATGGTGGCCATCACGCCCAGGCCGGCCGTGGCAATGGCGATGGCGCTCACCAGGACCAGGGTGAGCGTCAGGCGCCCGAGGAACGCCCCCTCGGCCTCTGCCACCTGCCGCACGGCCTTGGCTCTTGCGCGCGGAATCGCCTCCTCGATCTGGTACGTGATGGCGTCGATGTAGGGGGAGCAGTACCAGCGCTCGTACTCTTCGGGTGGGAGCCCCTGGGGGTTTCGCCGGCCCCGCATGGCCAGGACATCGTCCGGCTTGACCAGCGCGCTGACCTGCACGCGGTCCACCTTCCCCGGGAGCCCGAGCAGGGCCTGGGCGGCCGCGAGATCCACGAAGAGCTGGTCCTCCTCCGGCCCGCCCGTCTCGATGAGGCCGGTCACGCGGAAGGTGCGCTCCGTCCCGCTCGCCCGGACCGGCACGCGGTCGCCCGGGGCGACGCCCAGGCGGGCGGCGACCGCCTTCCCGACCATGGCGTCCCCGGGGAGATCTTCGACCCAGCGCCCCCGCACCCTCCACCAGGGCGCGATGGCCCGGAGCCCGGTGCGGAAACGGCTCCCCTCCGATTCCGGCTCCCGCACGTTCCCGCTGGAGAAGCTGAACTTCCGCGGCCCCTGGGGCAGAACGACCTCGCGGTCGAACCAGGTCCCCACCAGCAGCACCTGCCTCCCACCCGCCTCCACTGGCGCGGAGAGGAAAGGCGCGAAGCCCTGGATGTTGTGGCCCCAGAAAATGGTCTTGAGCTTCGGCAGATCCACTTCGGCGAGGTACGCCGCCTGCGCCGCCGCGGCATAGCGCAGGCCGCCGATCTCCACCTCGAGGCTCTCTTGCCGGGGCACGACCGTGATGTTTGCGCCGAAGGCGCGCAACTCGCGCGCTACTTTCTCGCTGATGTCCAAGGCGACGCTCAGCAGCGCCGCGGCGAGCGCCGCGGCGACGGCCAGCGCGCCGCCGGCCAGGGCCACGCGGCTCCGCCGGCCGCGCAGCGATTTCCAGAGGAGACGGGGGAGCACGACTTACCGCCGGGCAAAGCGGTTGTGGCCCTTGGCCAGCTCCGCCATGGCGACCGTGACCTGACCCGCGTCTACCGTGACGGGGAGCGGGATGGGGTTGCATCCCCCGGTCATTCCCACCGTGGCCTCGTTGATCGGCGCGTCGCAGTTCTTGCAGATGAGCTGATCGCCGTCCTGGACGTACCCCCGCGGGGGGCAGATGTAGCAGACGTCGAAGGCGCTGGCCAGGCTGCCGTCCTCGCGCCGCAAGAGGAAGAACCGGACGGGGATCCCCTCCACGTCGACGACGTGCTTGTGGAGCTTCCGATCATCCGGGACGGGCAGCCGGACCATGCCGCCTACGGGTGTCACCGGCACTGGCGGCGGGTCGTAGCCCCGGGCGGCGGCCCGCCGGACCAGGAAGGCACCGAGCAGGAGGCTCAGCAGCAGGCCGCCCGCCCCGGTGGTCAGCATCCAGCGGCGGCTTCGCTGGAGCGCGGCCAACTCCTTGCGCCGTTCCGCCATCTGAGCCCGGGGGGCGGGCGCGGGCGCCGGCATCCGCCAGCCTTCCGTCGCGACGTAGAGCGCGGGGAGGGCGATCAGCAGGATGAGGATGAGGAGCGAGGTGGCCTCGCGCGTGAAGAGCCCCACCACGGCCAGCCAGAAGGGGGAGCTGGGGATCAGGCCCACCTCGAAGAACTCGTGGAGTCCACCGGCCACGAGCTTTGCGACCAGGAGCGCGAGGACGAGGCCCGTCAGGCCGAAGAACCGCTGCAGATTCACCCGCACGCTGCCCTGCACGAGCAGGTACCCGAAGAGGGCGGCCAGGAGCAGGCCCAGGCCGCCCCCGAGGGCGTTGTAGAGCGGATTGGCCCCGATGGTTCCGGTGAGGGCGGCGAGGAACAGAACCGTCTCTACGCCCTCACGCAGGACGAGGAGGAAGGAGACAGCGAACACCCCCAGGGCCGCGCGCCCCCCACCGGTTGCGCCCCCCACCGGTCCCACCGCGGCTTCCAGCCGCTGCTCCAGGCGTCCCCGCAGGCTTCGGCCCGTCCGCCACATCCACAGGGCGAGGGAGCCCACCAGGCCGGCCGCCAGGAACATCAGCGCTCCCTCCAGGGTCTCGTTCTCCGGGTCCACGCCGTACCGCTGGAAGAGCGCGGCGCCCAGCAGGCTGGCCAGGACGGCAGCGCCGAGTCCCCAGAGGACGTATCGAGTGAGGGCGCCGCGTTCGGTCTTCCGCAGATAGGCGAGCAGCATGCCAACCACCAGGGCGACCTCGACGCCCTCGCGCAGGGTGACGACCATGGCTTCCAGCATCCGCCCGAACGCCTCCATCACGTCCTCCTCCCATCCTCAAGGCCCGCCGGCGTGCGCCCAGGGGCCGACTGCGCCGTGGAGCTGAAAATGACTTTCAATATCAGCAACAGCATACCCGCTGCGGTCGAGGAAGGCAAAGCGGAAGGTTGCAAGCGTCAGCGAAAGAGAGGTTGTCCGAACCACCAGACCTTGCTCGGGCAGTCGCCCCAGGATACCGGGCTCACCCCGGGGTCTTGTCTCGCGCATGCCGATTGGAATCGGAGGGCGGTACGGGCGCGGTCCAACGACTGCGTGAATTTCCCTGCCTTGACATTTTTACCCTGCTGGCAGCACCTTGAGCGAGCCGGTCGAATGAGGATTCAAATGCTGGTCCGCAACGGCCTCTGCTATTTGACCGAGCACGCAAATGACGAGGCGGCCGGCGAGTATCTCACCATCTATGACGTGGAGCATGGCGTCCTAACTGGTCGCATCCGGAAGACGTGGCCACGCGAAGGCAAACTTGAGATCGTGGGAGCTGCCCTGGATGGATGCCGGATCGGAATCGTGTGCAGAATCACTCCCACGAACAAGGGCGGCGGCGTCCGCCACTATGCCGCCAATGCCCTCAAGATGATTGAGGAGAGCATCCGCGGGCGCCGCAAGGCCGATGGCAAGGTCCTCGTGCCCATCTATTCGCTCTGGCGCTCATGCGCTTTCATGATTCGCCTCGGTGTGCCGGCGAACCACTGCCCCGGCCCTCGATTACCGCGGCGAACTGCCTCCGGACAGTATCGCTGGGCCTAGACCGATTTTGAAATGCCCATCCGTCCCGCCGACGAGCACCGCGGCCTGGGGCGGCGTCCAGGACGCGCGCTACCCAGCCCGCATTCTTCGCGAACGCGGCTCGCGAACAAAGCGGGCTTACCAGAAACCCTCGGGATCGGCGGCCCAGGACGATTCAGGCGTCGCTGGTGCACTTCGACACGGCACCCATCCTGGCGGACAGGTACCCGTTGTACTCACCCCCATGCGTCATCCCGCCGTCCCGGTCCGGAATCTTGCGGACAGGCGGGATTGGCCAGTGGTCAGGGAAGCCCGGATTATTCACGAATCCTTCGTGAATAATCCGGGCTAGGCAGGACCAGCAGCGTGCCCTGCATGTTGGGAAGGTGACTGGCAGGCGGCCGACCCGCCGAATGGCATTTCGCCGACTATCGCCGCACGACCAGCCGTCCGTCCATCAGCCGCGGATGGAGGGTGCAGGCGTAGCCGTACTCACCCTCGCGCGCGGGCGTGAAGCGCAGCCTGACCGACTCCCCGGGCCGCAGGATGTGGCTACGGACACCGAGGCCCGGGACGACGAGGTCGTGAAGGATGCCCGCCGGCTCCTCGTTCCGAATGATCAGCTCCACCGGAACGCCCGGGCGCACCTGCAGGGTAGGGTTTGCCCCATTGAACGTCATCCCCTTGGCGGAGAGCGCGAGGGATTGCGGCACAGGAGCGCCGGCGCCGGGATGGGGACCCCGGCTGACGGCGAGGCCGGCGACTCCGAGGCATAGGGCCGCCCCGATTCCCAGGAGGAGCCAGCCACGTGGCTCCCCCGCCTTCGCGAAGAACGGCCGGCGCATCAGAGTTGAACGAGCAGGCCGGTGAAGTACATGATTCCCAGGCCGAGCAGGAGGCCCATGACGTTCGCCAGGCTTCCGGCCGCCTGCCGGGCGTCACGCACCATGAGCTTCCCCAGTTCGTACACGACCTGGAAGATGGCCCCCGCGCCGAGGGCCAGGAAGAGGATGGACCAGACGGCGGAATAGGTCAGGCCGCCGATCCAGGTGCCGGCGATGGTGGGGGCCCCGGCCAGCATCCCCAGGGCCGCGAGGTGTCCCAGTCCCACGCGGTCGCGGGCCACGGGCGCCACCACGCCGAAACCCTCGGTGGTGTTGTGGATGGTGAAGCCCACGATGAGGAAGGTGCCGAGGGCCACGTTGCCGAGGGCGTAGGCCGCGCCGATCGCCAGTCCCTCCCCGAGGTTGTGCAGGCCGATGCCTGCGGCGATCATGTATGCCAGGGCCAGTCGCGGGTTCTCCGATCCCCCCGACTCCACACGGCCCATGGTCCGCTCCCCGATCGCCATCAGGCCCAGGAACCCGGCGCTCACCCCGATCAGGAGGATCCCCACCCCCTTGAAGGCGTCTGGGACCCGGCCGGCCACCTCCAACGCTTCCTGGAGGGCGTCCACCCCGAGGAACAGCAAGAGACCGGCCGTCAGGCTGAGGAAGAAGTGGAACCAGCGCTCGCGGACCCGCCGGAGGAAGGGGAACCAGAGGAACCCGAGGTACACCGGGATGACCCCGACGTAGATCCCCAGCAGGGCGAAGACCCCCAGCGTCTGGAGCGAGGGCTGCGGGGTCTCCGTCGCGATGTCCACTTTGTGCTTGAAGGCGAGGCCGTTGTCGGTGATGAGCTTCACCTCCACCGGATCGGCGGTCTCCCATGGGTACGGGATAACCACGCGGCCCCGCTGCAACCGGGCGAGCGTCGCCCCCGGCAGCACCGCGAACTGCCAGAGCGCGTCGTTCACGGTGACCTGTGCGATGGTCACCGGGTGCGGACCGGTATTGCGGACGGTGGCGACGATCTCGCCGGGCCGGAAGGCCAGGCGCTCGAATTCGACCTTCAGCAGGGCGTCCGGCGGGATGGGCGGCCTGCCCACCAGGAGTTCCCCTCTGGCCAGGAACAGCCAGACCATCGCCGCCAGGACGGCGAGCGGCAGGAGCAGGAAGAACCAGTTGCGCGGCGACCAGGCCGGGCGGACCCCGAGGTCCGCTGCCGCCAGGGTGTCGTTATGCGTGCTCATCGGCGTATCCCCTGGTTTTTGCGCGAAGCGCGCAAAAACCACAATGGAAATACGTCACCGTAATTCCGAATGCCACGGCGACGCCTCCTCCGTTCCTGGTCACTAATCACTGGAATCACCTGGGATTCTGTTAAGCCCGCATTATTCGCGAGCCGTTTTCGCGAATAATGCGGGCTACGCGCTTACGGCGCGGGGACGGACATCGAACATTCCCATCCACCCCAACTCGGCAAACTCGCTCTGGTGGGCGTGAAACATGAATTTTCCCGGGAGGTTGTACGTGAACTCCAGGATGCAGCGCTCCCCCTGGCAGAGCGTGACCGTGTCCGTGACCTCGTAGGTCGTCAGGTTCGTGCCGGTCCGGTACAGCCTGAAGACGTTCCCGTGGAGATGGAAGGAGTTGATGAGGTCGAACTCGGTCACGTTCACCAGGTAGACGCGGACCAACTCCCCCACCTGGATCGGGATCGGGTGCTCCGCGAAGTAATTCGCGATGCCGTTCACCGTGTAGAACTCGTTCTCCCCGTCCAGGTCGGTGTCGAAGCCGTTCATCACCATGACCAGCTCTTTCGCCGGGGGCCGCGGCGTCTTCGGGTCCACGATGAAGGTCCCGTAGAGACCCTTGTGGATGTGCTTCTTGAGCGGCATGACGTGGCAGTGGTACAAGAACAGCCCGAAGGGATCGGCGGTGAGCTCGTAGTCGTACCGGCCGCCCGGCGGGACGATCTCGAAGACGCCATCCATGTTGGCCGGGTGAATGCCGTGCAAGTGGATGCTGTGCGGCATGCTCCCCTCGTTCCGGAAATGGATGAGCAGGCGGTCCCCTTCGGTGCAGCGGATCGTCGGCCCCGGGACGGCGCCATTGAACGTCCAGGCCGGGAACTTGACGCCCCTGGCCACCTCGATCTCCCGGTCGAAGGCCGTCATCGTGTATTCCCGTTGGACCCGTCCATCGGGTGACCGGGTCACCTTGCCGTGGTCGAAGGCTGTGAGAATCTGCATAGGGTTCAGGGCATCCGGCGCCTGACGCTCCGTCGGCGCGGGGCGGCTCGATCCGGTGTACTGGGTGGGATTCGGATGGGCCATGCCCTTGGGAATGGGGGGCGATGCCTCCTGGCCCGTGGCGGCGAGCGCCGCCCCCGTCAGGCCGAGTCCGGCCGGGAACCCCCAGGTGAGAAACTGTCGCCTGCTGACGCCTGACATGGTTGCCCTCCCTCCCGAGCTATTCCTGCTCCCCGAGCATGGGGCGCATCTCCACCCGGATATGCCGGGCCAGATCGCGTCCGAGCGCGTGGGTGCTCGCTCCCACATTGACCGTAAGCGGCCCGTTGAACGGGGCCTTGTCCACGACCCGGATGACGGCATCCGGAACCAGGCCCCGGGCGCCGAGGTACCGGAGCATGTCCGGGCTGCTATCCCGGACCTGCCGGATGGTGCCCGACGCGCCCGGCTCCAGGTCGGCCAGGCTATCGTGGTTCCAGACGGGCAGCGCACCCTCTCGGGTCGGGATCGGCTCGCCATGTGGGTCCCGGGTGGGCCGTCCCAAGGCTTCGAAGACTCTCTCCTCGAAGTCCTCGGAGATGACGTGCTCGAGCCGCTCAGCCTCCTCGTGCACGGCATCCCAGCTATACCCGAGCGACGCTGCCAGGTAGAGCTCCAGCAAGCGGTGATGCCGGATCACCTCGAGGGCGATCTGCCTCCCGGTCTTGGTCAGGACGACCCCCTGGTAGCGCGTGTAGCGCACCGTCCGGTACCGGACCAGCTTCTTCATCATTCCGGTGGCCGAGGGTGCCGCGACGCTCATCGCGATGGCGAGAGAGGATGTGGAGACGACGCCATCCCGCTCTTGGAGCCGGTAGATGGTCTTGAGGTAATTTTGCATTGCTTCGGTGATTTTCATATAGTCTCCAAATTGAATGATTAGGAATGTCTAAATTCTAGTTCAGGAACCTCGCCGCGTCAAGATCCCCTCCCAGACGATCAGCAACTCCGCACCCGGGGGCGTCCGATTCCGCCGCAGTCTCACGGTGCGAAGCCGCGGCGAGGGCGCAGGGACTCGAAGCCCCAGGCTGCCGGCATCCGAATCGCGATGTGCGAGGGGAGCGAGACACCTCCTCCTGGGGCATAGGGGGTTGGGGCTGGGTGGGGT
>JACQVN010000009.1 GCA_016209735.1 Candidatus Methylomirabilota bacterium | reverse complement strand
GATGGGGGTCGGGGGGCAGGGAGCAGGGGCAGCAGGTCGAGCCGCAGCGAGATCCCGCCGAGAGGCGGGACAGCGGGCAGGGACGAATGCGGAATGGGGAATGGGAGGAGCCAGAGGTCAGAGGCCAGAGGGCGGCACCAGGGGCGACGGACGACGGACCATGGACGATGGACGATGGGGAACGCCGAGGAGCGGAGGGACTGGGGAGCGGGGGGCACAAGAAGCCCATGACTGATGGCGCATCGCTGCTAGCAAGAGCCCATGAGCCATGAGCCGGGAGGGAACCGAACACGTAGGAGGAGACGTAGGATGCTTTCGATACTTTCTCACACCTCGTTCACCACCAGCCATTGCCGCCTCTTTGGCACCCTCCTTCGCTACTCCGCAGATTCCGCAGATTTCACCGATTCGCTATCGCGCCGAAGGTTGACTGCCTCTGCTTTACCGCTGGCTACGACTCTTGGCGGCCCCCGTCGCCCCCGCGGCGCTCCATGGCATCCAGGATCCGCCGGATGTCTCGGATCATCTCTTCGATGCGAGTATTCTGTTCCGCAAGCTTGACATCCTGCTGCTCCATCCGGGAGAAGATCTGGCGGATCTGCTCCCGGTGTTCGTGTAGTTCGCGCCGGTGCTCTGCGATCTCATCCACCTGCCGGAGGACGATCTGGCCCAGGTCCCGGACGAGGGTGGCAACGGTGCCGATCTCGCCCCGGAGGTCCTGAATGCTGGTGCGGACCTCGGCAAACCGGGCCGCCGTCCCGTCCATGTGATCCCGCAGGATCTGGGCCAACCCTTCTAGCGTCAACCCGCCATTCGATTCAGCCATATCCCCTCTCTCCTGGGGTTCTGGTTCCTCTTAACAGGTGCGGCTGCGGATGTCAACACAATCCCGGAGAAGCAAGAAGGGATGGAGTTGAGTGAGAGCGTTTGGCATGTCGGGCATTTGCGATTTCCAATTTCCGATTTGCGATTTGAAGGACGCGGGGGCGGATCGTGGGCAAATCGCAAATCGGAAATGACAGTAGGCAGCGGGCAGCGCCGAATGCGGGGTCCGGGACCGCACCATCCGGTGGCCCGGATTCGGCTTGCCGCCGGCAGCGGATGCCAGTAGAATCACTCGTACTCTGTGAGCGGTTACGAGGATTCTACCTGGTTTTTGCGCTGAGCGCGCAAAAACCAAAATTGAAGAGCATCGGGGAACCCATATGGGATTGTTTAGGAGTAAACAACGACCAACCCCAAAGGAGGTAACCCCGATGGTTATGCACGACCCAAGGAGACCGGAATCTCGCGCATCAGACCCCCACCACGCGTTCCCTTGATGGGATTGCTCGAAAGCGTCGTGCAAAAATTCTTTGCACCGCCTGGTAAGGTAAATCGGACAGCAGTGAAAAATTCAGGTTCTACCAGGAGGAGGCAGCCAGCGCACCCGTGGGGTCGCGGGATTTCGTATCTAGTTTTTGCGCGCTGCGCGTGCAAAAACTAAAGGGGTGAAGGTTGATGGCTCTCCGGCTCCAGCGACGGTCTTTCACGGTGAACGAGTTTCGCGTCGAGATCCTTCGGCGACCGACAGCCGATGGCTACCAGGACATTCGGCGACTGGGTCGCGGCGACCACGCCAACCTGCTCAGCTTCCCCGACCTCCGTATTTCCCTTGCTGGCGTTCTGGGTTAGCGGAAGCGTCTCCAGTTGCATCTGCCCTCCCTCACAACTCCGACGCCTTTGCTGCGCTCGACATCTTTCCTGCGGCTGGTTTTTGCGCTGGGTGCGCAAAAACCAAAGTCATCGCTGTGCAAGAAAATACTTTGCATCACCTGATGGGGTAAAGAGGGGTCCCACGCTGCTCATGGACGCCATGATTCGGCAAGTGCCGCGTTGTCCCATCAGGCCGATCGTGATATCCTGTGCCTGCGTGAAGAAATGAGCCATGGGCGATCGCGATCGGGAAGAGGTCACGGTAAGCACCCTGCACGAGGATCTTGAGACCGGCTTCGCCGACCTCAAGGGTGAGGTGCGCGGCGGTTTCACGGACCTGAAGGGAGAAGTCCAGGCCGGCTTCGCCGACCTGAAGGCTGGTATTGCCGACGTGAAGGTCACGCTCGTCACGGGCTTTCGGAACATGCCCACCCGGGAAGACAGCCAGGAGATGATCCGCCTGCTCCGGGAGAACATTCGACTCCAGGAGGAACGGCCAACGCAGCTCGACGCCCGAATGCGCGAGCAGCATTTCGAGACCCACCAGATTCCTCGCTCCCTGGCCCAGAGCCAACGCGCCATGTCCGAGGAAGTCCGAGGCCTTTCTGCCGACATCAAGGCTCTCATTGCCCGCCTCGACGCCCTCATCAAGGACCGGGGCGACGGCGGCTCGACCGCCTAGATCTTCCCTGGTTCTGGCGCGCTGAGCGCGCAAGAACCAATATCCGGTCAATGCTGTGACCGCACCCCCCTTGTCCGGTTTTCAGTTTCTCATTGTCCGTTTTTCATTGCCGGAGCCGGGGCCGGGTACTTCAGCCCGCGCCTGCTCCGCCACCCGCCAGCCGATACAATCTCGCCATGATTTCGGTTAACGAGGATTCCCTGCTTGACGGCCGCGGCTTGTGGCCGAATACTCTGCCCCGACCCAGGAATGCCAGACGAGAACGATGGCGGCGGTGGCCCGAGGCAGTCGGACGGGTTCCTGGCGCGTTGCGACTTGGCCACCGGGAGGATTGGCCGCGCGCCCCAGGAGCAAATAACTATCACTTCACCCCATCCATAGGATGGAGCGAGGAGGCCGAACATGAAGCGATCGAGGTGGTTGTGCGCGGTGCTCGTCCCGGCGCTGGCGTGGGGCGCGCTCGGGTTGCCGACGGCGGTGGCGCAGCAACAGACCCCGGCGCCGGGTCCCGCCCGCGCTCCGATCGTCACGGCGCCCTACGAGCCCACGGACGCCGATCGAGTCAGGGCCGACTACCTGAACGTCGTCTACGTCCCGGGCAAGGCCATTATCTGCGGGGCGGGCGTCCTGGCGAGCACCGGGGTTATGCTCCTGAGCCTCGGGAGTGCCTACCGTGACGCCGTCGGCTTCCTCGACGAGGGGTGCGGCGGGAAGTGGATGCTGACGCCGGGTGACGTGGCGGTCCGCCGCGCACCCAAGATGCGCTATTGACCGCGCGCTCCGGCCGGCCATTGCCGGGATCGAGGCCGGGCGCGCGCCCTGGTGGCCCGAGCGTTCGTGGTGCAAGTAGGCTCGGCGGAATGCAGATGACTGCGCGAACGACGGGATGAGATGAGATCTTGCGGGTAGCCGACGGACTCTTGGCTCCCTCTGACGCTGTGCCTGCCCTCCACCGAGCCCACCCATGCCGTCGCCTCCAATCCCTGGAGAGTTCATGCTTGACAGCCGCGTCCGGTCCGCCGGATACTCCACCCCAGCCCAGAGGACCGGCAAGTGGGGTACCCCGGCAGCCAAGCCGGGCCGGCCCGCCCGGTTCCCTCGCCCTCGCCCCGCCAGAGGCGGCGCGGTCGTGGCGCGGGGGGGTCCCCTGCGCGGATGGTTCGCTCGATGAAATCCGGCAGACGCCGTGGGAGGTGTTCTTGAGCGACGAAATCAGCATCCAGTTCACCCGGTTCTCGGCCTTCTACACGCCGCTGATCGCCACCATCGCCGGCGGCTTCCTGAAAGAGGAGGGGCTCCAGCCGAAGCACTCCATCGCCCCGCCCGGCAGGTCGGCCATCGAGGGGTTGGTGGATGGTGCGGTGGACGTCTGCCAGTCGGCGCCCTCGCAGGGCTTCGGTCCGCTGGAGAGGGGCCAGCGGCCGCCGGCCGTGCACTTCGCCCAGATCAACGAGAAGGACGGCTTCTTTCTCACCGGCCGCGCGCCCGATCCCGCCTTCACCTGGGACAAGCTCAGGGGCAAGAAGGTCCTCGTCGACCACGGCGGGCAACCGCTGGCCATGTTCAAGTACGCCTGTCATCGGCGCGGCCTGGATTACGCGGCCATCAACGCCATTGACGTTCCGAGCGGGCAGATGGATCAGGCCTTCCGCAAGGGCCAGGGCGACTACATCCACCAGCAGGGACCGGCCCCGCAGCAGCTCGAGCACGACGGGGCGGGCCACGTCGTGGCCTCCGTCGGCGAGGCCATCGGGCCGTGTGCGTTCTCCAGCCTGGCCGCCACGCGCGAGTGGCTGGGGACCGACATGGCCAGGCGCTTCATGCGGGCCTACCGCAAGGCGCGCGCCTGGATCGTCAACACGCCGGCCGCCAGGATCGCCGAGGCCGAGGCCTCGTTTTTCCCGGAAATCGACCGGGCCGTGCTCACCGCGACCATCGCGTACTACCAGAAGCTCGGCTGCTGGACGCCGCACGTGGAGATCACGCGCCCGGCCTTCGAGGTGACCCTCGACGTGTTCCAGCATGCCGGCCTGATCACCAGGCGGCACCGGTACGAGGACGTGGTCGCGACGCCGCCGGACGCGGGGTGATCCGTCCCCGCGGCCGTCGCCTGGGCGAGTCTTCACACGCGAGGACATCACAGTAGCGAGACGTTTCCAACGAACAGGAGAGCGAGAACCATGGCTGACGTGCTCACGGTGGTGGCGAAGGTCCGGGCGGCGAAGGGCAAGGGCGACGCGCTGGCGGCCCTCCTCAAGGAGCAGGTGGCGGCGGTGAGGCAGGCCGAGCCGGGCTGCCTCGTTTACCGGCCGCACCGGTCCATCAAGGATCCCGACCTCTTCATCTTCTATGAGCAGTACAAGGACGACGCCGCCTTCGACGCCCACCGCAAGGCCCCGCACCTGGCCGCCTACCGGGAGCGCCGGGAGAGGGAAGGCCTCACCGAGGGGGCGCCCGAGGTCGAGATCTACCGCTCGGTCACCGACTAGCCCTTCGCCCGGACAGCTCAGCTAGACACGCGTAGCACCGAGCACCACTGTCTGGTCGCCGCGGTCGCCATCCGTGAGCAGGCCACCGTTCTCCACAACGACCGCGATTTCGAGGTGCCCGCGAGGCACACGCGACTGCTTCTTCACATGTCCCGGGGCGGCGGCACGCGGCGGCAGTCAGGCAACCCCATCGGAGGCGAAGCGCGCCTGCCCGCGTCGAGCTCGGGCGAGACGGGCGCCGCTGATCACGCAGGTCTACGAGGTCGATCCGCTGGTCTGCCCGCGCTGTGGCGGAGCAATTAGGGACATTGCGACAAGTGTTTGCCGACCTCCCGCGTTAAGGGCGGCTTGCCTCCAGCCGGAACCCTTACCTTGCGAGCCGGTCGATGAACCTCAACACGGCTTCTGGGCACCTCTCGGGCTCGGTCCAGGGATCGGTGAAGACGTCCAGCCGGTAGTGCATCGAGTATCCACCGATGTCCGCAAACAGCATGGCGACTCTCCTTACCGGGCTAATCGAGGCTCGGAATATTGGCTCCCTTGATGACCTTTCCCCAGCGAGCGATCTCCGCCTTGATGAATTCGGAGAACTCTTCGGGCGTACTCGAAAGCGGATCTAGTCCGACCTTCTGTATCTGTTCCTTGGTATCGGGCATCGCCGCGATCTTGATCCATTCGGCGTTCAACCGGTTGACGATGTCGCGCGGAGTCCCTGCAGGCGCAAAGACCCCGAACCAGATATACACCACAAAGTTGTCTATGCCGGCCTCCTTTGCGGTCGGCACGTCGGGCAGCGACGGCACGCGCTCGTTGCCCAGTACCGCGAGCGCTCTCACCTTGCCAGCCTGAATATGCGGCATCGACACCGGGACGCCAGCCACTAGCATGTCGACTTCACCGCCTATCAACCCGATCATCGCCGGACCCGAGCCTTTGTACGGCGCGTGCAGCATATCGATCTTGGCGAGGCCCTTGAGCAGTTCGACGGCGATGTGGGGTCCCGAGCCTATGCCGGCCGAGCCGTAACTGACCTTTCCGGGATTGGCCTTGGCATACCCTACGAATTCCTTGAGGCTCTTGACCGGAAGGGTCGGCTTGACGAGCAGCAGAAGGGGGTTCTGCGCAACCAGCGAGATCGGCGCGAAATCCTTGATTGGGTCGTAGTTGAGCTTCCTGTACAGGCTGGGGCCGGTGGCGATCTCCGGTGCCGCGATAACGATGGTGTACCCGTCGGGCCGCGCCTTCGCCGCAAACTCGATGCCGACATTGCTGCCGCCCCCGGGACGGTTTTCCGGCACCACCGGCTGGCCGAGACGTTCGGCAAGTTTTGCTCCGATGATGCGTCCCAGAAAATCGGTCCCCCCGCCAGGCGCGAAAGGTATGATGAGTCGTATCGACTGAGTCGGATACGTTTGCGCGTGGAGCGGCGCCACCATGGCCCCGACGAACAGGACCACGCCCAGAATCGCGCCGGCGGCCCCAAGAGCCCGCTGCGCCGCCGGTCCGAGGCAGGCCGGTTGGCGCGCCTCCCCCCTCTGCCCCCTATCGGCATTCCGCAACACTCCTCTACTCATGATGTCGCCTCCTTGGGTTGGCCTGGAGTATCCGGCGTGCCGGAGACGGCTGTCAAGGGGAAAGGCGAGTCCGAGGTTCGGGGTTCGAGGTTTCAGGTTTCAGTTTCGAGGTCAGAGGGCAGAGGTCACCCTTCGACGGGCTCAGGGTGAGCGGAAAGAACCAGGGGGAAGGAGGCGGAGGGCAGGGGTCGGGGGGCCGAGGTCCGAGGTCCGAGGGCAGAGGGCAGGGGTCGGGGGTTCAAGGTTCCCGGTTCAAGGTTCGAGGTTTCCGGTTCGGGGGTGACGAGAGCCGGTTCCGGGTCCGTGGTCCCTGGCCCCCCGTCCCTGGCCCCCGGTCCCCGGTTCGAGGTTCGAGGGCAGAGGGCAGAGGGCAGCCGTCAGAGCCGCAGGGGGGTAGGGGTCAGGGTCAGGGGTCTGAGGTGCGGAGAGGCAGCGGTTAGGAAGTGACCAAAGCAGCACGTGCGCCCGCACTTGCTCCGCGGTTCACGGGCTGATACAATTCCGCCATGATTTCGGTCGACGAGAAGCTCGTGAAGCGCGTGGCGCGCAAGTACGGCCTCGATTTGGTCGTGCTATTCGGATCCCATGTCAGCGGCCGGGCGCGCGCCGGGAGTGACGTGGATGTCGCGGTGAGGCGTCAGCCGGGACGTCTTGAGGCTGACTCGTTGAGACTGGAGGTTGCCGCTGCGCTGGAGCGGGCCTTTCCCGAGGCCGCCGAAGTGGACGTTGTCTTTCTGAATGAGGCAGGCTCGCTGCTGCTCTTCCAGGTTGCCACCACCGGACGCGCCCTCTACGAACGGCAGCCGATGCTCTTTTGGCAGTTTCAGTCTTATGCCGCCCGCCGCTACGACGACGATTACAAGTATCGGCTGCGCCGGGACGCCTATCTGGATCGCCAGGTGAAACGATGGAACCGGAACACCGCGCGCTCATCCAGGAGAAGTTGACGCGCCTGGCCGAGTCGATAGACGAAATCTCGCCATACTTGAGGCAACCCTACGCCCGCTACGCCGGTCGCAAAGGCGACCAGCGCATCGTCGAGCGACTGACCCAGATTCTTGTGGAAATGGCGAGCGACACGAACGACCTGCTTATCGCGCATGCCCGAGGCTCGCCTGCGCCGCACGCGCGAGGGTCATTCGAACAAGTTCGAGACCTCGGCATCTTGCCATCCGCTCTGGCCGGGCGATTCATCGACCGCTACGTGAGGATCCGGAATCTGATTGTCCACCAGTACGACCGGCTAGACACCCGCCTGCTCTTCCACGCCTCTCGGCGGCTGATCACCGACGCCAAAGCCTACATCACGGCAGTGCGGCGCCACCTCGTTCACTGACCAGCAAGGAGGGAAACCATGATCTAGCATGCGTGGATTGGCGCGATCCTCTTGGCTCTGGCGGGACTTGCCCAGGCGCAGACCTACCCATCCAAACCGATCCGAATGATCGTGCCCTTCGCCCCGGGCGGCGGCGTAGACACCACGGCGCGGATGATCTCGCAGCCGCTGGCGGAACGACTCGGACAGCCCATTGCCGTTGAAAATAGAGCAGGGGCGGGGGGCAACGTCGGCACCGAGCTGGCCGCGCGCGAGAAGCCGGATGGCTACGCCCTGCTCATGGGGTCCCTCAGCCCGCACTCCGTCAACCCGTACCTCTACTCCCGGCTCGGCTTCGATCCCATCAAGAGCTTCACGCCGATCGTGCTCCTGTGGACTGTGCCGAACATCCTGGTGGTTCCGGCCGCCTCACGCTTCAACTCGGCGCAGGAACTGGTCGCGTATGCGAAGGCCAATCCCGGCAAGCTCAACTTCGGTTCGGGCGGCGTCGGGTCCTCCCAGCATCTGTCGGGCGTCATGCTCAGTACCGCTGCGAAGATCGACATGGTTCATGTGGCCTTCAAGGGCGCCGGCCCCGCAGGGACGGCCCTGGTTGCGGGCCATCTGGACCTGATGCTCGATACCCCGCCGGCCCTGGTCCACGTCGCTGCCGGACGACTCAAGGCGCTTGCGGTGACCTCCAAGTCGCGGAACCCGGCGATCCCGAATGTGCCAACGTTCGACGAACTCGGCATCCCCGGCGTGTACATGGAAGTCTGGTACGGTATTGTGGGCCCGGCGGGGACCCCCAGGGAAATCGTCAATCGGGTGAACAAAGAGGCCAATGCGGTTCTGCAAACCCCGGAAATAAAGAAGCGCATACTGGAATTCGCGGCGCAGATCCGTGGCGGCACGCCGGAGGAGTTTGAGCAGTTCATGATCTCCGAGCTCAAGCGCTTTGCCGACGTCGTGAAGACCTCCGGCGCCAAGGCGGAGTAGCCGGCATGCCGCTGATTCGCAACCCCAAGGACTTTGCCGCCGGGCTGTTATTCATGGCGTTCGGTCTGGCGGCGCTGGTGATCGCACGGTCCTACCCCCTGGGCACCGCCTCCCGCATGGGTCCCGGTTATTTTCCCCGTATCCTCGGCATCCTGCTTCTCGGGTTGGGCAGCCTCCTCAGCCTCTCTGGTTGTCGATCCGGGGGCGAGCCGATGTCCCGCTGGCACTGGCGACCGCTGAGTATTGTCTTACTGAGCGTGCTGGTCTGGGGTCTGGCGGCCCAGTGGCTGGGGCTGGTGGTCGCCAGCCTGGCCTTGGTTTTCGTATCTTCCGTGGCCAGCGACGAGTTCGGGTGGAGGGAGGCGCTCCTCAGCGGCGCCATTCAGGCGGCATCCATGGTCGCGGTGTTCATCTACGGTCTGGGGGTGCCATTGCCGGTGTGGCCGGTCTTCCTCGGGGGAGGGCGCTGATGGATTTGTTCGGCAACCTCGCCCTAGGCTTAGGCGTGGCGGTGACGCCGCTCAACTTGTTCTATGCATTTGTCGGCACCCTGCTGGGCACGCTGATCGGGGTCCTCCCCGGCATTGGCCCGGTCCCGACGATCGCCATGCTGCTGCCCATAACCTATTATCTGCCGCCGGTGTCGGCACTGATCATGCTCGCCGGCATTTACTACGGCGCGTCCTATGGCGGCTCGACGAACGCCATCCTGGTCAATATTCCCGGCGAGATCTCGTCGGTCGTCACCGTCCTCGATGGCCACCAGATGGCCCGGCAGGGGCGGGCCGGCGCGGCGCTGTGCGTTTCCGCTCTGGGGTCGTTCTTTGCCGGATACGTGGCGACGGTGGTGATCGCCGCCTTTGCCCCGCCACTGGTCGAATTGGCGCTCAAGTTCGACGCCGCGGAGTATTTTTCGCTGATGGTGCTCGGCCTGCTCTCCGCCGTGGTGCTGGCCCACGGCTCGGTGCTGAAGGCCATCTTGATGATCATCCTCGGCCTGCTGCTGGGGATTGTTGGCACCGACGTGGAATCCGGCATGGCCCGCTTCTCCTTTGAGGCGCCGGAACTCACTGACGGGATCGGCTTCGTCGGGCTGGCGATGGGTCTCTTTGCCTTTGCCGAGATCGCTGTCAATCTCGAACAGAAAAGTGGCCGCCACGTATTCACCGAAAACGTCACGGGCTTGTGGATGACATGGGCCGAATTCAAGCAGGTGTTTCCGGCGATCTTGCGGGGGACCGCCCTGGGCACGATGCTCGGGATTCTGTCGGGCGGCGGTGCGACCCTGTCCGCCTTTGCGTCCTACACCGTGGAGAAGAAGCTCGCCAAGGACCCGTCCCGGTTCGGCAAGGGCGCCATCGAGGGGGTGGCCGGCCCGGAATCGGCCAACAACGCCGGTGCTCAGACCTCCTTCATCCCGCTCTTGAGGCTGGGCATCCCTTCGAACGCCGTGATGGCGCTGATGGTCGGTGCCCTGATGATCCACAACATCCAGCCCGGGCCCCAGGTCATGAACAAGCCGCCGGACCTCTTCTGGGGGCTGATCGTCAGCATGTGGATCGGCAACCTGATGCTGGTGGTTCTGAATCTGCCGTTGATCGGCATCTGGGTCAAGCTGCTCCGGGTGCCCTATCGGCTGCTGTACCCGGCCATCGTGCTGATCTGCACCGTCGGTTCCTACACCGCCAACAACAATGTGTTCGAGGTCTGGGTCGCCATTGCCTTCGGAATCCTTGGTTACATCTTCGCAAAGTTGGGCTGCGAGCCGGCCCCGCTGCTGCTGGGGTTCATCCTCGGCCCGATGCTGGAGGAGAACCTGCGGCGCGCCCTGGTGCTGTCCCGCGGCGACTTCACGGTGTTCTTCCGGCGACCGATCTCGCTGACCATGTTGCTGATGGCCGCCGCCCTATTGATTCTCATCGTCGTCCCAGCCATACGCAAGAAGCGAGAAGAGGTGTTCGTCGAGGAGAGCTAAGCGGGGGCAGGGGGCAGTACCGAATGCGGAATGATGAATGCGGAATGGCAGGAACCAGAGGTCGGAGGTCCGAGGTCCGAGGGCAGAGGTCGGAACCATGGACGATGGACGATGGACCATGGACGGTAACTCGCTCGTGGCTGATGGCTGATGGCTCATGGGGGACCGGTCTTGGCCATGAGCTATGAGCCATGAGCCCCGTCCAGGGGAGTAGGGGGCAGGGTCGAATGCGGAATGATGAATGCGCCCTTCGACTAGCTCAGGGCGTCCCGAGCGTGTCGAGGGACGGAATGCGGAATGGGAAGGACGGGGATCAGGGGGCAGGAGGCAGCGGGCAGCGGGCAGGGATCAGAACCAGGGGGCAGCAGGTTGAGTCACGCCATGGCGTGACGAAATCCCGCCGAAGGCGGGAAGGCAGGGGGCAGTACCGAATGCGGAATGATGAATGCGGAATGGGAAGGGCGGAGGCCAGTGGTCAGAGGCCAGAGGCCACCCTTCGACGGGCTCAGGGTGGGCGGGAAGAACCAGGGGGCAGGAGGGCATTTGCGATTTGCGATTTGCGATTTTCGATTTGAAGGACGCGGGGGCGGATCGGGTCCGAATCGCAAATCGGAAATCGCAAATCGCAAATTGGTCAGTTGCTCTTAGCCATTGCCTCACTGGGCATTGCCCCGGTAGGCGCCGGCGCTTCCACCAGGCGCTTGTACTTGCAGCCCTCGGTGGCGCACTGGAGGGTCAGGCCGGCCTTGAGGCGCTTCTCCAGCAGGAAGGGGGCGTGGCAGGTCGGGCAGGCTTCCGGGACCGGCCGGTTCCAGAGGGTGAAGTCGCACTTCGGATAGGCGGTGCAGCCGTAGAAGGTGCGCCCGCGCTTGCTTCGTCGCTCGGACAAGGCCGCCCCGCACTTGGGGCAGTTGACGCCGATGGGAATGGGCTTCACCGTCTTGCACTTGGGGTAGCTGCTGCAGGAGATGAACCGGCCGAAGCGGCCCGTGCGAATGACCATGGGCGCCCCGCACGCCTCGCAGGTCTCGTTGGTGGGCTCCGGCGGAAGCTGCGCGGCCTTCCGGGAAACCCGCACGACGGTCCGGCACTCCGGGTATCCCGAGCAGGCCAGGAAGGGGCCGAACCGGCCCCGCTTCAAGACCATGGGCTTCCCGCAGTTCTCGCAGGGTTGCCCCTCCCCCACGGTCGTGCCCTGGCCGTTCGTCCCCGCCGCGGGCTCCCCGTTCCCGTTGCCCGACAGCTCCTTGGTGTTCTTGCAATCCGGGTAGCCGGAGCAGGCCAGGAACTTCCCGAACCGGCCCCACTTGATCACCATGGTGCGGCCGCACTTCTCGCAGACCTGGTCGGTGGGCTCCTCCATGGCCTTCACGTTCTTCATCTTCTGTTGGGCCTTTTCGAGCCAGCGCGTGAAGGCCGCATAGAAGGTCTGCATGGCCTCTAGCCAGTCGGCGGTCCCTTCCTCGATCTCGTCCAGCTTCGTCTCCATCTGGGCGGTGAAGCCGGGATCCAGGATGCGGGGAAATCCCTCGATCAAGAGATCCGTCACGATCTCCCCCAGCTCCGTGGGGCGGAACTTCCCCTCCGCCTTGACCGCGTAGTCGCGGTTCTGGATAACGCTCAGGATGGCGGCGTAGGTGCTCGGCCGCCCGATTCCCAGCTCCTCCAGCTCCTTGACGAGGGACGCCTCGGTGTAGCGGGGCGGCGGCTGGGTGAAGTGCTGGAGAGGCGTCAGGGCGCGGCAGGCCACCAGCTCTCCTTCCGCCAGCGGGGGCAGGGCGTGCTCCTCGTCGTCCTCCTCTGCCTCGGCCTCGCGCGGCTCGCCGGCCCTGCCGCCGGCGGGCTCGTCGTGCCCCTCGACGTACACCTGCATGAAGCCGGCGAAGGTCATGTGCTGGCCGGTGGCCCGGAAGAGCATCCGTCCGGCGGCGATGTCCACCGTGGTGGCGTCGAAGAGGGCCGGGCGCATCTGGGAGGCCACGAATCGATTCCAGATCAAGGTATACAGGGCGAGCTGATCCCGCGTCAGGCCGGACGCGACCTGCGAGGGCTCGCGCAACACGGAGGTGGGCCGGATGGCCTCGTGCGCCTCCTGGGCCCCCTGGCCGCTCCGGTAGACCGGCGGCCGCTCCGGCAGGAACTCGGCGCCGTACCGCCGGGCGATATAGTCCCGGCCTTCGCCCTGTGCCTCCGGCGAGACGCGGGTGGAGTCGGTCCGCATGTAGGTGATGAGGCCCATGGCCTCGCCTCCGTCCAGCTCGATCCCTTCGTAAAGCTGCTGAGCCACCTGCATGGTCTTTCTGGCGGGAAACCGGAGCTTCCGGGCCGCCTCCTGCTGGAGCTTGCTGGTCGTGAAGGGCGGCACGGGATTTCGCCGCTTCTGCTTCTTGACCAGCGCGGAGACCCGAAAGGCCTCGCGGAGCGGCGTGAGCTCGGCCAGCAGCGCCTCCGCGGCGGCCTGCGAGGGAATCTGGACCTTCTCCCCGGCCACGCGCAGGAGGCGGGCCGGGAACTCGGGGCCGCTCCCGTCCGGGCGCGCACACCGGGCCGTGATGCTCCAGTACTCGGTGGGCACAAAGGCCCGGACCTCGCGCTCGCGGTCTACCACCAGCCGGAGCGCCACCGACTGGACGCGGCCGGCGGAGATTCCCCGCCGAACTTTTTCCCAGAGCAGCGGGCTGATCTTGTACCCCACCAGCCGGTCCAGGATCCGCCGGGCCTGCTGGGCGTCCACTTTGCGCTGGTCGATATGCATGGGATGCTCGAAGGCCTCTTGCACCGCCCGCTTGGTGATCTCGTTGAAGGTCACGCGATGGACGGGCTTCTTCGCCGCCTTCAACTCCTGGGCCAGGTGCCAGCAGATGGCCTCCCCCTCCCGGTCGGGGTCAGCGGCGAGATAGATGGACTCCGCCGCCTTGGCGGCCTTCTTCAGCTCGGTCAGGACCTTTTCGCGTCCCGGCACCACCTTGTACTCGGGCTTGAAATTCCGCTCGACGTCCACTGCCAGTGTCTTGGTCGGCAGATCGCGAACGTGCCCCATGGACGCCTTGACCACGTAGCGCGCCCCCAGGAACTTGTTGATGGTCTTCGCCTTGGCCGGCGATTCGACGATGACTAGCGACTTGGCCACGCTTCCAGACTCCTATTCAACAGGGATGCTTCACCGCAGAGATCGCAGAAACCGCCGAGAGGCGATGCATGTCCTCTGACCGAGGACGGAAGACCGTGGACCGGCCTCCCGTCCTCGGTCCTCCGTCTCCCGTCAGTCACCCCGGCGGCATGCAGCCCTTCTCTGCGTGTGCTACACGCTTTGTGGTTCAACTGCAATCCTTGGGCTGAGCCCGCCCCTCCCAGATGCGAAAACCCAAGGCCGTCACAGCCTTGGGTGCCCGATCCGCCATCCGGAACGCGCCGCGGATCAACCGATGTCCAGCCGTTCGAACACCTTGCCGCCCAGTTGCCGCACGACCCCCTTCATCTCCAGGGTGACGAGAACTGACGCAACGCGGCCGCCGGGAAGACCCGCCTCCCCAATGAGGACGTCGATGTGTCGGGACCCCAGCGCCAAGAGATCGTAAACCCGTAACTCCTCCGCCGTCAAGGGCGGGAGAGGTGCTGCGGCCCCCTTCAGGCGCCTGCCGCGCTTCAGTTGGGGCACCAGCTCCGCCAGCACGTCCTCCCAGCTCTCCACGAGTTTGGCGCCGGCCTTGATCAGTCGGTGACAGCCCTCGCTGTAGCGGGCATGAACCCGCCCGGGAACGGCGAAGACTTCGCGCCCCTGCTCCAGGGCGTGATGGGCGGTGATCAGGGCCCCGCTCTCGATTCCCGCCTCGACCACGACGACCCCGAGGCTGAGCCCGCTGATGATGCGGTTCCGCCGCGGGAAGTTGAGGCGAACGGGCGGCGTGCCGACGGGAAACTCGCTGAGGAGCGCCCCGGCCCGCTCCACCTCCTTCGCCAGGCTGCCGTGCTCGGGCGGATAGACGGTGTCGAGCCCGCAGCCGAGAACGGCCACGGTGCGCCCGGCCGCCTGGAGAGCGCCCTGGTGCGCCGCGCCATCGATTCCGCGCGCCAGCCCGCTCACGATCGTCACTCCCCGCCGCGCCAGCTCGCCGGCCATCTCCCCTGCCATATCCTGACCATAGGCCGTGGCGCGCCGCGCCCCCACGATGGCGATGGCGACGGCATCCTCGGGGGAGAGGTGACCCCGCAGATAGAGCACAGGAGGTGGCGAGGCAATGCGGTTCAGCAGGACAGGATAATCGGCGTCACCCCAGACGATGATGGCCAGACCCGCTTCCGCGGCCCGCCGTTGATCGTCCCGGAGGTTCTTGGCCCAGGGGAACGCCGCAATGGCGAAGGCGGTGGCAGGCCCCACGCCGGGAACGGCCCGCAGCCGATCCCGGGGGGCCTCCCATACTCCCCGGGCGGACCCGAACGCCTCCAGCAGGCCTGCCAGCGCCACCCCACCCAGATGGGGGACGAGCCCCAGGGCCCAGCGGGCCTCGCGTTCCGTGCATTCGGCCGCAGCCGCCGGCATCGCGGCGCCCCGCGGCGGGGACCCGCGGACCACGGCGCTCCCCCCCAGCCTGCATTGTTCGCGAATACAGCTCGCGAACAATGCAGGCTTAATAGAAGCCCTCGTGATCACTGACCGAATGATGGATCCGGCGTTGCTGTTCCGTCTCGACGGCGCGCTGTTTTCCGCCCACCACCATTCGTCATCCCGCCGTCCCGGTCCGGGATCTTGCGGATAGGCGGGATTGGTCATTGGTCATGTACGCCCGCAATGTTCGCGAGTCCTTTTCGCGAACGTTGCGGGCTAAGGCTTGGCCTGGCGGCTGAGAACGACCATGTCCCCGGTCGCCGTCTCTTTGGCCGTCACGGTCAGCACCACCGTTGCCGCTTGCTGGCCGATCCGGACGGCCACCCCCTGGCCCACCCGCTCTGGCGGCATGGGGTAGACCCGGCCGCTCCTGACCGACCCATCGATGACCGCCGCGCTGGGCCGAAGGATGGTGAAGACATCCCCGGGCACCGTGCCCTGGGATGCCCCCAGATCCACAAAGACGATGCTATACATGCCGAGCAACAGCTCCCCCCGGAGGGGCTCCACGATCATTCCCTCCAGCATCCGCGTGGCCGGCTCCGTCTCTTTTCCGATCGGATACGGCGGCAGTTGATAGGTTTGGACCAGATCCCCGATCGCCATGGCCCCGCAGGTGTAGCTCACCCGTGCCTTCAGGGTGGATCCGTTCACCTCGGCGACCTCGAGGATACCAAGGCTCAACATGGCACGGCCCAAGGACTTCTGGGACAGGGGCTGCACAACCCGCTGCGCGGGCCGCACCACCACCAGCCGGTCGCCGGGCGAATAGGTCTGGGTTCCCGCCAGGGCGACGAAGACGGAGTCGAGCTGGGAGATCAGCAACTGGTCTTTGTCGCTGCGCACGATTCTCCCGGTGGAGCCCTCCAGCAATGTCGCCTCGTCCATCACCACCGGCATGCACGCCAAGGCGTACTCGCTCAGCGGGGGCTGTGGCGGCTGCGGAACCACTACCGGCTGCGGCGGGGGAGCCGGGGCGGGCGGGGGGGACGGAGGCTCCGGCGCCTTGGCAACCGGGACCGCGGGCTTCGGCGGCTCGACCCTCGGCGGCTCCGGGGCCGGCACCAATTCTTTGCCCGGCAGCGCCAGGGCATCCCCGGGATAGATGCGGTTGGGGTCCTTAATGAACGGGTTCCGTTCCCAGATCCGCGGCCAGAGGAACGGATCGTCGAAGAGATCCCTGGAGATCCCCCAGAGGGTATCCCCTCTCTTCACCACGTACCCCTCGGCGGAGGGCCCCTGGGGCGCCTGTGGTTCGGCCGCCAAGACGCGGAGCGGCAGGCAGAGCACGAGCAGCCCGAATCCTCCGACGTAGAACCATCCCCTGCGTGTCATGGCAGCCCCTCCAAGCTCTCCGCGGAGCTTAGCGACGCGAAGCCTCGCGCCACGGCATCGGTCCGGGCGCCGGCAATGCCTCTGCCCGGACCGCGGCAGCCTCGAAGCCGAACTCCAGCAGAATCGTTGCGTCGCTCCATCGTTGCGGGTCATTCAGGAGAACGGCGATCATACGCTCCGCCCCCCGACTGGCCGACGCCACCAGGCAGCGTCCCGCCGCGTCCGTGTAGCCCGTCTTCACTCCATCCACGCCCTCGACGCGTCCCAGCAGCCGGTTGTGACTGCGAACGACGCGCGCCTGGGGCACCAAGCCTCGCCGTCCCGGCTTCCAGACCGTGATGGTCGCCTCACGGCTGCGCACCAAGCCGGCGAACGTCGGATTATCCAGGGCAACCCGGGTGAGGAGGGCCAGATCCAGCGCCGTGGTGTAATGCCCCGGCTCATGGAGGCCGTGGGGATTCACGAATCGGCTCTGGGTCATGCCGATACGCCGGGCGATCGCATTCATCATTCCCGCGAACCCCGCCACGCTTCCGCCGACATGCTCGGCAGCGGCCACGGCCGCATCGTTCGCCGACATGATCAAGATCGCCGCCAAGAGGTCCTGCAAGGATGCCCGCTGACCGCGCCGCAGGCCAAGCTGGTATCCCCCGACCCCGGCGGCCCCGGCACTCACCGTCACGGCATCGTCCAGACGGCCCCGCTCCAGGATCACCAGCGCGGTCAGGATCTTGGTCACGCTCGCGGGGGGGCGGGGTTCGTTGGGATTGCGGGCGAACAGTACCTCTCCGGAATTTCCGTCCACCAGGATGGCGGAGGCGGCGCCAATGTCGCTCGGGGCTCCCGGGGACGCCTCCCAGCCCGGCTCCAGACCCGGGCTCGGTCGCGGCAGGTCGAGGTATTCCGTGATCGGGGCCGGCCCGGCCGGGCGATCGACCCGCCTGCCTGCCGTCTTCCCGTGTCGTCCGACCGCCTCGGAGAGCAGAAGGACTCTCGGGACGGCACTCTCCACAGCCAACAGGATGACGCACGCCAGCGCGAGACGCTTGAGCCCCCCCTTCATGATTCCAGACTCCACTGCATGGCCAATTCCCCCTGCGCTTTCAAGCTTGCCCGAAAAGAAGATCGTCCACCAAGCCGCACAGCGCATGCCCCAGCGTGATGTGCGTCTCCTGGACCCGGGGCGTCTCGTTACTCGGGACGACAAATGCCATATCCACCAGACTCGCCAGTTGGCCGCCCGTCCCCCCTGCCAGCCCGATGCTTTCCAGCCCCAGCCGCTTCGCCGTCTCCACGGCCCGCAGGACGTTCGGGGAGTCCCCGCTCGTACTGATGGCCACCACGAGGTCGCCCGGTCGCCCGAGCGCCTCAATCTGGCGGGCGAACACCGTATCGAATCCCAGGTCGTTGCCGATGGCGGTCAGCGCGGAAGTATCCGTGGTGAGCGCAATAGCGGCCAGGGCGCGCCGGCTTACGAGGAACCGATTGACGAACTCGGCGGCCAGGTGCTGAGCATCGGCGGCACTGCCCCCGTTCCCGAAAAACAGGAGCTTGTTGCCGCGTCGAAGCACCTCCGCCATCTGTCGCGCCGCCGACTCGATGCGTGGCGCATTCTCTTCGGCGAACCGCCGCTTGACCGCCGCGCTCTCGTCGAAGATTCGCCGAATCCGATCCCTCACCGAGCCCCCTCGTCTGTGCAGCATTATTTTTCGCGTAATTAAACCGCAGGATTCGCGCTTGTCAAGAAAAAAGCGCCCGGGTAATCATTATAAGGCCCTGACTTTGCCATGCCTTGAGGGGCCAACCTCATGATTTGCTTGAGGGAAATAGACATTTGGCTCGACGCTTCCCTCGGACCCGTTCCGGCGCCAGAAAATGCGCAGCTCTCTCGCCAAGCACGCCACCCCACGGGTCTCCGTCCGCCCCAGTCGGATGCGGACAGGCCGGACAAGCCCGCTAAGGAAAACCTGGTTCTTGTTCTTCTTGGCGCCCTTTGCGTCTTTGCGTGAGACAGGGGTCCGTTCCCTCTCGCCAAGAACAACAGCTCTCACGTTCCCTTTTTGCCTCCATTGCGGTCCTTGCGTGAAAGAAATCGCGGGAAGGCGCGCCCCTTTTCACCGAGAAACATGACCGGCCGACTCGTCGGAAGAGTGGACATGTATGTCGCGGACTCGAAGCTGCAGAGTCTCCCGTCCGTTCCAGACATTACGTTCTGGACTGAAGGCCAGATCGAACGTGGGCGAGTCCGGTCGATCCAAACTCTCCACCAGGTCCCCCAGGTTGAAACCGATGGAATCCAGCACCCGGCTGTCCACCGCGGTCTGCCGGAGCCGCATCTTCAGATGGTTCCGCCCCACCCGACGGGGCGAGCGCATGGCCTGGACCCGGCGGGCCACGAAGAGCGGCTCCGGGTTCCCCATCCCATGGGGGGCCAACCGGCTCAGCATGTCGACCAAGTCGAGGTCCAAGGCGCTGAAGTCCGCCTCGGCGTCGGCGGTCAAGACCGGCTCGAGACGACCCTGGGGGACCTGCGCGTCCACCAGCACCTGGAGGCGGGCGCGAAACGCCGCGATCCGCTCGGGGGCGAGCGAGAAGCCTCCGGCCGCCTCGTGACCGCCGAAGCGCAGGAGGAGATCCGCGCATTGCGCCAGCCCTTCGGCCACGTGCCAGCCGGTGGGAGACCGGATGGAACCGCGCGCCTCTTCACCCCGCACGGCGATGAGGGCCGTCGGCAGTCCGTATCGCTCGACCAGACGGGACGCCACGATCCCCAGCACGCCGGGGTGCCAGTCCACCGAGGCCAGGACGATGGCGCGAGGACCGATCCCTCCGGCCCTGGCGGCCTCCACGAGCGCCGTGGCCTCGTCGAGCATTCCGCCCTCCACCGCCTGCCGTTTTCGGTTGAGCATATCGAGCTGGCCGGCCAGCGCCGCGGCCTCGGCCGCATCTTCGGTCAAGAGAAGACGGATGGCTGCCGTGGCCTCCTCCATCCGTCCGGCCGCATTCAGGCGGGGCGCCAGGACAAAAGCAACGTGCCCCGGCTTCAGCTCCCGCTCGGCGAGATCGAGGCCGGCGACCTCCGCCAGGGCCATCAGACCGGACCGGCGTCTGGCCCGGATCTGGGGCAGCCCGTTCCGGACCAGGATGCGGTTCTCCCCCAGGAGCGGGACCGCGTCGGCGATGGTGGCGAGTGCCACCAAATCCAGCCCCGCCGCCCCGCCGGAGCACCCTTCCCTGCCCCCCAGAGCCTGCAGCAGCTTGAAGGCGATTCCGGCGCCGCAGAGATCCTTGAAGGGGTACTCGCAGCCCCGCTGGCGGGGATTCAGGATGGCCAGGGCCGGCGGGACCCTGGGGGGCGGCTGGTGATGATCGCAGACGATGAGGTCGATGCCCAGCGACTTCGCCAGCTCGGCCGAGGCCTGGGCGGTGCTCCCCGTATCCACGGCCACCAGCACGGGAATGCCGTCGGCTCGCGCCTCCGCCACGAAGCGGCGTGGCAGGCCGTAGCCGTCCTGCAGGCGATGCGGAATCCGATAGCTGACGGTCGCACCCAGTTCCGCGAGGCCCGCCGCCAAGAGGGCGGTCCCGCACACGCCGTCCACGTCGAAGTCGCCGCAGACGCGGATCGGCTCCCCGCGGGCGATGGCCGACCGGAGGCGCGTGACGGCGGCCGGCATCCCCGCCATCCGCCAGGGATCGGGGAGGGCGTCGAGGGGGGCCTCCAGGAAGAGGCGGGCAGCCTCTGCCGAGGCGCAGCCGCGGTGGATCAGGAGCGTGGCCAGGAGAGGAGGGATGCGGAGGGCGCGAGCCAGATCGTGAACCGCCGCCGGTTCGATCGGCCGAACCTGCCAGCGCCCCGGACCCACGGACAGGATTCCCGCCTCAGCGGCGGGCCCTCCGCCGCTCATCGACCCGCGTGCGCCATTCGTAAATGATGGGCGACGCCACGAACCAGGAGGAGTAGGTGCCGACGACGATCCCGAGGGAGAGGGCCAGGGCGAAGTCGTGGAGGACTTCACCCCCCAGCAAGAGGAGCGACATGGAGGCCAATATGGTGGTGAGCGAGGTCATGGCGGTCCGGCTCAGGACCTGGTTGATGCTGGCGTTCATCACCTCGCCCAGCGACTCGCGCCGGCGGAGGCGGAGGTTCTCGCGGATCCGGTCATAGACCACGACGGTGTCGGTGAGCGAGTACCCCGCGACGGTGAGGAGCGCCGTGACGATCAGGAGGGTGATCTCCTTGTTCAGCGCGAAGAAGACGCCCAGGACCGCCAGGACATCGTGGAAGGTGGCGATGGTCGCCGCCACGCCGAAGCGGAACTCGAAGCGCCAGGCGATGTACACGATGATCCCCGCCAGGGAGATGGCGATGGCGAGGACGGCCTTCCGCTGGAGCTCTTTGCCGATGGCAGGCCCGATCTCGGTGGAGGCCTCCAGCGTGAAGGCCTGGTCGCCGAACTCCTTGCGCAGGGCCGTCTCCACCTGCTGGGAGGTGCCGGCCACCTCCCCGGCGCCCCGCTTCAGCCGGATCATCACGCTGCGGCCGTCGGCAAACTGCTGCGGCTCGCTATCCTTGATGCCGTTCTTGGTCAGGGCATTCCGCACGTCTCCCAGCTCGACCGGCTTGGCGAACTTGACCTGGACCGAGGTGCCGCCGGCGAAATCGATGCCCATGTTGGCCGCCCCGCGCGAGATCTGGACGAAAGCGACAATGCCCAGGAGGACGAGCACGCAGGAGATGGTATAGGCGATGTGCCGCTTCCCGATGAAATCGACGTTGGTCTTGCCGAGGATTTCCACGATCCGCTCCGAAGAACCGTCAATCAGACGACTGGGCGACTGGGCGACTGGGCACTGCCCGGCCGAGGGTCGTCAAGGCAACCGGGGTAACGCCCGCTTTTCCCAACTGCCCAATTGCCGAATTGACCAATGTGGGGTATCGGGTTGATTCAAGTGGCCACAACATCTTATTGCTGGCTTCGGCCCGAGCCTGGCTCGGAGGCCCTTCGCCGGGGCGGCCAGGGCCTCCCTCCGACGCCTGGCGCCTCGTCGAGGCCGGCTCGCCCTTACACCGGGTCGGCCGCCACAGAACGGCGGCCTCCGGGCCGGCGACGGGCTCGCCCGCGGGCGCCCGGCGCTCCGGGAGCCCCTGGCCGCCCCTCGATACCACAACCCGTAGTGGCCACTGGAGTCAACCCGATACCCCACTTTGACCAATTGGCCCTTGCCCATTAAGCCCGGATGATTCACCGGCAATTTGGTGAATCAGCCGGGCTAGATGCTCAGCGTCTTCAACTCGCGCCGGGAGATCATGTAGTCGTAGACCACGCGCGTACCCACCAGCGCGGAGAAGAGGTTGATGGCCACCCCCAGGCTGAGCGTGACCGCGAACCCCTTGATGGGACCCGTCCCGAAGAGGAACAGGGCCGCCGCCGTGATCAGGGTGGTCACGTGGGAGTCCACGATGGTCACAAACGCCTTGTCGTAGCCGGCGTCGATGGCGGAGCGAACGGTCTTGCCCAGCTTCAGCTCCTCCCGGATCCGCTCCAGGATGAGGACGTTGCTGTCCACCGCCATCCCGATGCCGAGGGCGATGCCCGCGATACCCGGCAGGGTCAACGTGGCGCGAATCGCCACCAGGGTGCCCACCAGGATGATGCAGTTCAAGAGCAGGGCGAAGTTGGCGATCACCCCGGAGAACTTGTAGTACATCGCCATCAGCAGGACCACGAGCGCGGCCCCCAGGATGGCCGCCCGGATCCCCTTCTCGATAGAGTCCTGCCCCAGCGACGGGCCGACGGTCAGGTTGGCGATGATCTTCACCGGGGCCGGGAGCGCGCCCGCCCGGAGGACGATGGCGAGATCCCGGGCCGTCTCGGCGGTGAAATTGCCCTCGATCTGGCCGCGCCCCTCGCCGATCTTCGACCGGATGACCGGCGCGCTGTAGACCGTGTCATCCAGGACAATGGCCAACTGGCGGCCGACGTTGGCCCCGGTGAAATCGCCGAAGACCCGCGCGCCCTGGCTGTCGAGACCGAAGGCGACCAGCCATCCCCCCTGGTCGTCCGGCCGGACCTCCGCCGAGGTGAGCGACGCCCCCGTGATCACCGGCTTTCGCTCCACGACGATGGGCTGTTTGCCGATCACCTGCCGCTTGTCATCGACCTCCCGCAGGTCCAGGAGCTGGAGATCCGGCGGCAGCTCGACCTTCTTCTGGGCAACCTCGACGGGATTGTACTTGGTGTCTACGGCCTTCAGCTCGAGCTGGGCCGTCTTCCCGATCAGATTGATGGCCCGCTGGGGATCCTTGATGCCCGGAAGCTGGACGACGATCCGCCGGTCCCCCTCGGGCACGATGTGCGGCTCGGAGACGCCGAATTGGTCCACACGGTTCCGGATCGTCTCCAGGCTCTGGCGTACCGCCAAGTCCTGGATGCGGGCAGCCTCCTTGCTGTACAGGGTGAGGCGCAGCTCGTCGGGCGTCGCCCCCGGGAGCTTCTCCATGGTCACCAGCTCCCCCAGGGCCTTCTGGGCCTTGTCGCGCTCGTCCCCCTTGGCCACCTTCAGCACGAGCCCGTTCACCCCTTGCGGGGCGAAGCTGGCCACCTCGACCTTCTCCTTCTCCAGCAGCCGCCGGGCGTCGTCTATCATTCGCTCGACGGCGGCCTCCACGGCCTTTTCCGCCTGCACCTCGAGGACGAGGTACATTCCCCCCTGGAGATCCAGCCCGAGGTTCACCCGCTCCACCCGCGGCAGAAGGCCGGGAACCAGGGAAGGGAGGCTGTCCACCAGCCCCAGGCTGGGGACGAGGTAATACCCCGTGAGGGACGTGACCGCCAGCAGAAGGATCACGCGCCCTCGGAGTTTCTTGCGCACGCGCCTGCCTCCTCAAACAACGCACGGGCCGAAGCCGTAGGCATGCCCCGCCCCGTCTCCGCCCGCGGGAAAAATATCGGTGAGAGAACCGCCGGCGCACTATAGCAGGGTGAGCGGAAAAAGCAATCCTAAAGTGCGCCGCGGCGGCGGCCTTTAGGCCTCCAGGACCTTGACCCAGGGCTCCGGCCGCTCTGCCCCGCCGGGCTCCTCCCCCCCGCCGGGGCCCAGGACGCCGTCGATGCGGGCGCCGTGCGCCCCCATATATTCAAGGTAGGCGACGGTGTCGGGGACGAACAACTCGCCGGGGACGACGACCGGAATGCCGGGGGGATAGATCGTGATGATGTCGCTGCTGATCCGCCCGGCCGCCTCGGAGAGGGGGATGGGGCTGGAGGGCCCGAAATAGGCCTCCCGGGGCGAACAGGCCAGGGTGGCATCCTCCAGCCGCGGCATGGGGGGTATCTCGGTCAAAGGGTGACGGTTCGCCGAGGCGAAGTGGCGGCGGGCGAGCGCCTCCAGACCCCCCACCAGGCGACCGAGGTCGTCCCGGCGATCCCCGATACTGACGATGACCAGAATGTTCCACAGGTCCGCCATCTCCACCTGGATGCCGAACTCGCCGTTGAGGAGCGTGGACGCCTCGTAGCCGGTGAGTCCCAACTGCTTGACGGAGATGGTCAGCTTGGTGACGTCCAGGCGGAAATCGGCCCAGGTCCGCACCTCTCGCTCCTCCAGGCAGCGGAGACCCGGAATGCGGTTGATCCGGCGGCGGGCCTCCTCCGCCAGGTCAATGGCCTTCGCCAGGAGTTTCCGACCCTCCGTCGCCATCTGCATGCGCGCCAGATCGAGGGAGGCCATGAGGATGTAGGAGGGGCTCGTGCTTTGCAGCATCTGGAGGACCCGGGCCACGCGCGATCCGTCCACGCGCTTCCCCTTCACGTGGAGCATGGAGGCCTGGGTCATGCCCCCCACGATCTTGTGGGTGCTCTGCACGGTCAAATCCGCCCCGGCATCCACCGCCGAGGGGGGCAGCGCCGGATGGAAATGGAGATGGGGGCCATGGGCCTCGTCCACCAGGAGCACCCTGTCCAGCCTGTGGGCGGCCGCCACGATGGCGGGCATGTCCGCGGCTATGCCGTAATAATTGGGGCTGGTCAGGGTGACCACGCGGGCATTCGGGTGGGCCCGCATGGCCATCTCGACCGCGGCCGCCGTCACGTTCACCGCGATCCCCAGATCGGCATCGAAGCGCGGCAGGAAGAAACGCGGCAGCGCGCCGCTCTGTATCACGCCGGCCAAGATGGACTTGTGCGCGTTGCGGGCAATGAGGATCTCGTCTCCCGGTCGGGCCGTGGACAGGACCATCGCGTGGTTTCCCACCGTCGTTCCGTTGACGAGGAAGAAAGAGCGATCCGCCCCGTGGGCCTCGGCGGCCAGCTCCTGGGCCTCCTTGATGACGCCCACCGGCTTCTGCAGGCAATCCACCTCGTCCAGCGTGGTCAGGTCGATGGTGAAGATCTTGCTCCCGACGAATTTGCGGAACCGGGTGGAAATGCCCTTGCCACTCTTGTGGCCGGGGGTGTGGAAAGAAACCTTCCGCGCCTCGGCCAGCGCGACCATGGCGTCGAACAGAGGGGTGCGATACTGCCGCTCGGCGATGTCGGTCACGCGCGCCCTCCTAGCGGAACGCGAAGAGGGGGTGGTTATCCTCGATGACGCGGGTCTCTGCCGCCAGGCGTTCCCGCACGTGCTTGGGCAACGCAAACATCATGGTATGCGTCTCGCCGTCGTAGTACCGGAGCGGTCCGCGGAGCCGTGCCTCGACCATCCGATCGATTTCCCCACGGTCCGCCGCTGCGGGATTCCGTCCCTTGCTCGCCAGCACGAACCCCCAGGGCCTGCCGAAGGAGGGGATATCCGCGAAATACGGGGCGACCACCGGAAACACGCTCCGGATCGTCGAGTGGATGGTGGCGAAACACTCCAGATCGGCGAGACTGATCGTTCCCGCCTGCACCGCCAGGGTGCCGTGCTCGGTCAAGCGATCATAGACAATCCGGTAGAACTCCTGCGTATACAGGAGATAGGCGGGCCCCTCTTCGACCGGCTCGGAGATGTCGATGATCATGGTGTCGAAGGTTTCCTCGGAGGTTTCGAGAAACGTGCGCGCGTTCATGAACTCCACGCGAACGCGCGGGTCGTCGAAGGCCCCCGCACTCATTTCCGGAAGATGGCGCCGGCAAAGCTCTACCACCTCACTGTCGATATCCACCAGGAGGGCGTGCTCTACGCCCC
This sequence comes from Candidatus Methylomirabilota bacterium, assembly GCA_016209735.1. GTDB lineage: Bacteria > Methylomirabilota > Methylomirabilia > Methylomirabilales > 2-02-FULL-66-22 > 2-02-FULL-66-22. Next base: position 152,144 of record JACQVN010000009.1, on the reverse strand, counting down.
GGTGCTTGAGGATCTCGCGGAGGGGCGTTCCTTCCCCTCCCCCCACCACAAATACCCGACGGGGGTTTGGGTGGCAGAGCATCGCCGGGTGGATGATGCTCTCATGGTAGATGAACTCGTCCAATGTCGTGGACTGAACCTTCCCGTCCAGGATGAGCGCTCTCCCGTAGCTTCCCAGCTCAACCACCTCGATAAGCTGGAACGGAGAGCGGCGGCTCGCCAGGATGCCGGTCACCCCGTGCACATGGCCTTCGTGCGGGCTGAAGGCCTCGATGAACAATTGGTGGTCCTGCAATGGCATGGCTCCCTCCACCTTGGTTTTTGCGCTTGGGAGCGCAAAAACCAAACTTGGTGAAGCAAAGAATTTTTGCACAGGGCTTCCGACCAGTCTCATCAAGGGGACGCATGATGGGAGGTGACCCCCTGCGATTCGGGCCGTGTTCCGCCGTGCGTCACCTTCGGGGGTATCTCCTGCGGGGGTGGTCGCCGTTTACTCCCAGCCAATCCCACAGGGTTCCCCTGATGTCTTTCAATATGGTTTTTGCGCGCTCAGCGCAAAAACCAAAGGGCACCTCCCGGCCAGCCTGCGGAGAGGTGCCCTTCGCGGGTATTGCGACGCTCAATGAACCAAAGAGAGTTCCGGGGCGTCATGGGACGCGCCCTGGCCGGTCTTCTCCTCGGCGGTAATCTTGTGAGTCACTTTGCCGGTGAGGCCGGGGACGATCCCCCGCCTCATCTCCACCACCGAAGGATTCTTGCAGCGGAACCGAGAGGCCAGGTAAGCCACGGCAGCATCCGGCTTGATCACATCGCCGCAGGTGAAGACATCCACCGCAGCGTAGCGGTATTCCGGCCAGGTGTGAATTGACAGATGGGATTCCGCGATCACCACCACCCCGCTCACGCCGAAGGGGTTGAACTCGTGAAACGCCACATCGACGATGGTGGCCCCGCAGGCGCGAGCGGCGCCGACAAGGATATCCCGGACGAGATCGACTCGCTTGAGCAGTTCGGGCTGACATCCATGGAGTTCAACCAGCAGGTGCCTGCCCAGTGCGTGCAATGAACTACCCCCTTTCCTCCCCGAGCGTCGCCGCACCGGCCTAAATTTTCTAGTTGCTTATAGATCATTTCCCCTTAATTGCAAGAGAAAAATGGGGCCGACGGAAAAAAACCGGTTCCGCAAAGAGGGCGGTGGCGGCCGCCCGCCGCCGCAGGGTTCTCCGCGAGCGTCAGGACGCCCCTGGCGGCTTCCGGCTTTTCGGCCGAATGTTTGGGACAACCTCAAGTTTTTCCTTGCTTTTATGGTATTGTATGCTAGTTTCGCTGCGGTTTTGTGGCTAATTCCAAGGCTCTGCCGTGCCCGGTGCGGCCGGACGGAGGCTCCCGGAGGGTGTTTTTGGCTTTCGGCCCCATGGTGTTTGATGCCGTGGTGGGCCGGATGTGTCGGTCCTCCCCCTGGGGCAAGAAAGACAGGTGTGCCGCGGAAGGAGCCAAGCGTGTATGAAAGCCACTGGGGATTGACAAAGCCCCCCTTCCAAAACGTCCCTGACCCGAACTTCTTTTTCCTCTCCGACCAACACCGGGAAGGACTGGCCCGGCTGCTTTACACGGTTCGGCACAACAAAGGGGCCGCGCTGCTCATCGGTGACGTGGGCTGCGGCAAGACTACGCTCAGTCGCGCCCTTATCGTCCAGCTCGCCGAGGAAAAATTCGACATCGGGTTGATCACCAACCCCTCCTTACCCAGGAACGATTTTTTGGAAGAAATCGACCTCCAGTTGGGAATCATTCCCGCCTCCACCTCCAAGGTGGCCCTGCTGCGGGCACTGAACGAGCGACTGCTCAGGAATCTGGACGACGGAAAGGATACGGTCCTCATCGTGGACGAGGCGCATGCGATCCACGATCCCGAGGTCTTCGAGGAACTGCGCATGCTCTTGAACTTCCAGTTGAACGAGCGGTTCCTGATGACCCTGATCCTCATGGCCCAGCCGGAGATCAAGGACACCATCAGCCGGATCCGCCAACTGGACCAACGGATTGCCATCCGATACGTTCTGCGGCCACTGGACCGAAGGGAGACTGCCCGATACATCGCCTTCCGGTTGGAGCGGGCCGGCGCCACCCGACCGTTCTTTACCGAGGAGGCCTTGACCATCGTCTGGGAGAAGTCCCAGGGGGTCCCCCGGAGCATCAACACCTTATGCGACCTGTGCCTCCTGGACGGGTGCACCACAGGGGCTCAAACGGTTGACGTCGCCATGGTGAAGCGCGTGGTCGCCGCCGCCGTTTAGCGGCGAGGCGCCCTACGGACGGAATGAAATAGCGCGAAGGAGGAGCGGCCATCGTTCGCCTCAGCGACTTGGTCAGGAAAGGGGCTGGGACCGTCAAGCCGCAGCAGGATTCCCCCATTTCTTTCGCCGAGATGGCGACGCCGCGGCAGGAACTTCCGGCCCAGGAGACGGGCCTGCCCACGCGGGCCGCCGCCCCCGCGCAAACGGAATCTCTGTACTATGATGTCGCCGTGCAAGAGATTGCCCGGTTGTTCCAGGCGGCCGCCGACGGGACGGCTATCCGTATCGGCAACCTCCAGCGCATCATGGCAGCACTCGTCAGGGATCTGACAGCAGCCGACGACCTGCTCCTCAAAGCCTTGGAGCCAAGGGAGACCCAGCTCGACCGGCCGCGCCACATGCTCAATACTGCCATCTTCGCCGTCAAGATCGGGCAGGGTCTCGAAGCGCGCGAGGAGGAGTTGCCCTGGTTGGCCCTGGCGGGAGGTCTCCACGACATCGGAATGGTCATCGTGCCCCCCCGCATCCTGAGCAAGCCTTCGGCGCTGACCGCCGAAGAGCGGGACTTGGTCCGGATGCACCCGGAAAAGGGCTATCGTCTCTTGCAGGGACTGGGTCCGGAATACGAGTGGCTGGCCAATGTCGTCATCCAGCACCACGAGCGCGAGGACGGGAGCGGATATCCCCGGCGCCTCAAAGGGGAAGAGATTCACGATTTCTCCAAGATCATCGGCGTGGCCGACACCTACGAAGCCCTCACCCATCCGCGCCCCCACCGACCGCAGGCCCGATTCCCCCTGGAAGCCGTCAAAGAAATCATCAACACGGAGCGGCAGCGGTTCCCCAGCCACGTCCTCAAGGGATTCATCCGCGGGCTGTCCACGTTTCCCGTCGGAAGCTTGGTTCGGTTGAACACCGGGGAGATTGCCCAGATCGTCGCCACGAATCCGGCCTTCCCTCTGCGCCCGGTCGTAGAGATTGTCGCGGCCACCAAGAAGGACGGGTCGGTGCCGGCCCGACGCGTCGATCTCTCGACCAACACTCTCCTGTACGTCATGGGCACAGCTCCGAATACAGAACGGCCCGGATCTTAACCCCGGGGAGGGGCGACTCGCCGGGATAGACTACCCCGAAGGGGTGGCGGTCCTGCCGCGCTCACCTGGATATCCCAACGGCGTCGCGGCAATTACCACGCCGTACGGAATTTTCGGGGTGGCTGAGGTGCAGACGTTTGCGAAAATCGGGACGCTGACGCTCTGCGAACTGCGGAGTGTCGCCATCCATCGGGACACCCCCCTCGCCGTTGTCGCCGATGCGTTCCACATCCCGGCCATCCCTGGCGCGGTCCGGCTGATCGTCACCGACGTCGGCAGCAACTTTGTCGGCGTGGTCAACATCCCGGATTCGGTCCTTCCGTTGCCATGACGGCAATCTGCCCCAGGCGCTCGGTCCCGACAATCCGTTACGAGGGATTCTACGCGCGGATCGCGACCCGTGTCAGCAGGGAACGCATCCCGCTCGACGGCAGCATCGAGCTGACGTTCCGCTGCAATTTGCGGTGCGTCCACTGCTATGTGAACGAGCCACCTGGGGCCCGCCGCGTCAGGCACGAGGAACTCTCGACTAGAGAGATTCATCGCATCACCGACGAGGCCGTAGATCTGGGGTGCCTCTACCTGCTCCTCACGGGCGGCGAGCCGCTCCTCCGATCCGACTTCATGGACATCTACCTCCACATGAAGCGGAGGGGGGTGGTGCCCACCCTGTTCACCAACGGCACGATGCTCACCCCGCGCGTCGCAGACTTCCTGGCGGAATGGCCCCCCTTCTCGGTGGAGATCACCGTTTACGGGAGCACCCAGCCCGTCTACGAGGCGGTCACCGGCATTCCTGGCTCCTACCGCCGATGCATCGAGGGCATCGAACGGCTCCTGAACCGGAAACTTCGCGTCTGCCTCAAGACCATCCCCATGACCTTGAACAGCCACGACATGGACGGGATGCGGTCCCTGGCCGCCTGGTTCGGGCTGAAATTCCATTGGGATCCGCTGATCAACTGCCGCGTGGACGGCGGCACCGGTCCGGCCGCAGTCCGGCTCAGCGGCGAGCAGATTGCCGCCCTGGATGCTCAAGAACCAGTCCGGGCGGAGCACTTCCGCAAGGAATTCCGGGAGCGGCACCGGTTCGACCCCCCCGAGGACCTGGTCACCTGCGGCGCATACCTCAATACCTTCCATATCGATCCCTACGGGAATCTCTTCCCCTGCATGCTGGTCCGCTGGCCGGCCTATAATCTGCAGGAAGGCTCGCTACGGCAGGGGTGGGAGGAATTTTTCCCGGCCATGCGGGCCCGGCTCCGCACCAGAGCCGTCCCGTGCGATGGTTGCGCGTACAATGCCGCCTGCGATAGGTGTATCGGGTGGTCGCAGATCGAAACCGGAGATCCGGAGGGCTTGATTCCGTTTCTGTGCGAGGTCACGCGGGCTCGGGCTCGAGCCTTCGGGGAAACCAAGCCTCCCCTCTTCTAGCAGGATGCTAAAAACGAAATTTTCCATGCTTCGACGGGCTCAGCATGAGCGGGACTACACCATGGATTTCGAGCTATCCTCCGCTCAGCCTGAGTCCCGCCCAGGCGGGATCGAAGGGCGAACGGAGGGGGATTCAGCATCCTGCTCATCCTCGCGAGAGGCGGAGCGAGAGAGCCGGAGGGGGCCAGGTTGGGTCAGATCGTTAGTCGATTCGTGGATTGGTCAACTGGTCAATCGGGGACCTGCGCAGGAGCACGCTATGAGCAATGAAGGACGGAAGAGGCCCTACGCCAAGCCGAGCATCGAGCGGGTGAACCTCGTGGGGGAAGAGATGGCGGGCACCCCCAACTGCAAGAGCACCTTCCCGCCAGGGGGCGGCGGAAGGAACGTGACGCCGCCGACCCCGTGCACGATTTCAGGACCTGGTCGGTGCAGAGACAGCACGGGCTCATGAAGGGACGCAAAGAATACCCACAGACGTGAGTCCCCCGCCATATCAGCGAATCAGCCTTCGCATCGGGCCACCCTGCATCGCCCTGGAGGGTGAATTCGACGGGTCCCGATGGCCGCTCGATCCCGCTCACCATCGGTTCCTGGAATCCACGCCAAGTCCCGACCTGACGGTTCGGCTGCGCTACATTTCCCTCGCCGGCACGCGCCGGTGGCCGGTGTTTCGCCTAGGCGGTCTGGCCGGCGTGTACCTGAACGGTCGCACCTGGCGATTTCAAGTCGGCGGAGATGATGCCGAGATTCGACCGGATAGGGCCGCCACCCTGGACGCTTCCGGAGCGGGGGGGACACTCGACCTGGATATCGAGCAGTCGCCGGAACTCCAGAGCGTCTATCCGCTTCAATACCCCCTGGAAGAACTGCTGTTCCGTCACCTGCTGGCAGATTTCGGCAGCGTCTTGCTCCATGCCTGCGGGATTTCCTGGCAGGGGCGGGGGTATCTGTTCGTGGGCTCGTCCGGGGCGGGGAAGAGCACCACGGCCGGATTGTGGAAGGCGGCCGGTGGGACAATGCTGAACGACGATCGCACCATCCTCGAAGCCTCGCCCGGCGGCATTCGAATCCACGCCACCCCCTGGTTCGGCCAGCATCCGGATGTGGGCGGAACGGCGACTCCGCTTCACGCTATCTTCTTCTTGCGCCAGGGACCCGACGTGGCGTTCGAACCGCTCCGGCCGGTCGCCGCTGCCGCCCTCTTGTTCGCCAAGTCCTTCCCGCCCCTGTGGGATCCCGAGCGGCTCGCCCGCACCCTCGAGGTGCTGGAGGCGGCCTGCCGAGACGTCCCGTCCGGCTGGCTCATGGTTCCACCGGACGAGCGGGCGGTGGAATGGGTGCTGGCGCAGGGATGACTCATCATCTGCGACTGCGGCCGGAACTCCTGGGCCCGGTGGTCGAGGCGCTGGACAGGGCCGAGCGGCGGGCGGAGATTCGCCTCCGCGGGTCCAGCATGTCCCCCGCCTTCCAGCACGGAGACACCCTCCGGCTCGTCCCGGCAGCCTCCGGAGGACTACGGTTCGGGACCGTCGTCGTCTGGCTCGGCGCCTCGGGGCCCCGCACCCATCGCCTGGTGGGCCGCCTGCGGCGGAACGGCGAGCCTTGGCTTCTCACCAAGGGGGACAGCCTCTGGCGATTCGATCCTCCCTTCCCGGCAGACCGTGTGGCAGCGATCGTTGCGGCGCGTGTCCGAGGGGAAGCGGTGATCGCGCTGGACCGGGGCTGGCCGCGGATCGCCGGCATCCTCCGCGGAGTGCGGTCCCTGGGCGGCGGGGTGATCGGGGAAAGCGGGGAACGGCTGCGGAAAGGGGTCAGGCGGCTGGCCGGATGGCCCCGATAGCCAGGAGCTGGCCGAGATGCTCCTCGAGATCCTGCCGGATCGTGGCCGGCGGGGCGTCGAAGGCTTCCCCGAGGGCCTGGGTGAGCTGGCCCACTGTGCTGGGTTGGGCCAGGCATTCCCAGATGAAGGTGGCGACCTCGTTCAGGGTGTAGATGGAATCCAAGTCCCCGATCTGCCGGCGGAGGGGCACGAGGACCGTCTCGCCGGCGATGTTCCTGGAGACAAAGTCCTCGGCTTGCCGGTAGGTGGCGGAATCGGATAACCCAACCATGGCACGGGAGCATACGGTCAGCGCGGCGGGAAGTCAAAAAGAAAGTACCGCGCGCCTGATGTGGGATGCCGCCCTGGCGGGTCTGGGCCACCAGGACGCCTCTCTGCGGCTCGCGGCGCGCCTCGACGGGCACGTGGAATGGCCGGCGCTCCTTCGCGAGTCCCGGGCGAACCGCCTGACCCCTTTCGTCTATGCCGGACTCACGCGGGGCCTGGCAAAGACGAGCGGGGTTCCGGCCGAGTGCCTCCGGGAAGCGCGGCGCGAAACGCTCCGGGCAGGGATCCGGCTTTCGCGCCTCGAGCAGGCGTGTGTGGAGGTTGTCGACCACGCGACGGGGGCCGGGATTCCCCTTCTCGTGCTGAAAGGAGTTGCCCTCGCCGCCACCGTCTATCCCCCAGGGATCCCGCGCCCCATGGATGACATCGACCTTCTCGTGCGGGAGAACGACAGGGACGGGCTGGCGGAGATTCTGCGGACGCGGGGCTACCGGAACGACCTGCGGGGCGAGGAGGATTTCTTCCCCCCGTCTCGGGAATTCAGCCTGGACGTGCACACCGCCCCGATGAACGTCACGCGCATCCCCGCCCGGCGGGCGCTCTGGCCCGTATCTTTTGCAGAGCTCTGGGGCCGCCATCGGACATTCCGGCTCGTGGGCACGCCGATCCAGACATTGGGGCCCCTTGACACCGCCATTCACCTGGCCGTCCACGCCGTTCACCACCATGGGCTGGCGGGGTCCCTTTGGATGGCCGACCTCTTGCAGTGCATGGAGAAATGGCCCTTGCCAGCGAACGATCTGGCTGCCATGCCCGCTTCCGTCCGTCGAAGCCTCTGGTATTGTTTGGAGGCCATGACCATCCGGGGCCTGCCCTCCCCCGACTTGCAGGACCGGGTCCGCCCCCGATCTCTGTACGCTGGCGAGCGGAGACTCGTGGCGGCCGCCTCCCGCGGGACACTGCCCGAGGCAGTTCGCTACGCGTTTACCTTGTGCGGCCTCGCCGGCTGGAGGCATAAGCTCCTCTACCTCCGGCAGATCCTCTTCCCTCATTCCGATGCGTTTCGGACCGGCTTCTCCGACGCAGGCAATAAGAAGACGGGATGGGGAACCATCTGGCGTTTGGGGCTCGGGGTGCTGCGGAGTCTCGCCCTCCACCTCATGGGTGGGCCATCCCCCACCTTCACCCGGCATTCTGCCCCTCGCCAGGATCACCGAACGCCGGGGTTGGATGCCCGGACCACCAGGGCTGATACGCACAATACGGGCCCAGAGAGCGCATGCCTGCCGCCTCGAGGTGGCGTCTTCCGCGCTGGGCAGTCCCCTGACAGAAGCTGATCCCTCTGGGCGGCTTTTGCGTCCTGGCGAGAGTGTTATTGCTGCGGATCAGGCTGGATCCTTGTTCCTCTTTGACATGTTTGCCAACGTTCTGTAGCATTTCTGCGGGCGGTGTGAGAGGAAATACGGTGAAGCGATCTCTAGCCTCTTCCTTGCTGATTCTCGCTGCGATAATCATCGCCGGCTGCGGCGGCCTGTGGAAGCCCTCCCGTTCAACCTCCGCCAATGCGCCGACGTTTCCGCAGCCCCCGGCGGTTGTCCGACCCGCGCCGAAAGACCTCCCGACAGAGCTTCCCCCTCCCGTTTCGGAGAATCAAGCCTTCGTCCTGGTGAGGGGAGTGCCCCAATACAGAATCGGCGTTGGGGACGTGCTGGACCTGACCGTCACCCGCGGCCCCTCGCAGGAAAAACTTCAAACGACCGTTCGCTCGGATGGCACGATTTTCGTCCTGCTCGCGGAGATTCCGGTGGACGGCCTGACGACCGAGCAGGCGGCCGGGGCCATCTCCAAGCAACTGGCGGCATTCTTCAAGAACCCACGAGTCGATGTGCAGGTGAAAGAGTTCAACAGCAAGAAGCTCCGCGTGTTCGGCGCCGTGGGCACCTCGGCCCTGGCGTTGGGCGCCGTCCTCCCCCTGACCGGCCGATTGACCCTCCCGGAGGCCATCGCGAAAGCCGGCGGCTTTTCCGCCAACGCCAACATGGAACGTGTCAGGGTGACCAGGGCGAACGGCAAGGTCTATTTCGTGAACATGTTCCGGTACCTGCAGGAGGGCGATCCGTCCCTGGAATTCCCCCTGGATGCCGGGGACACCGTATTCGTCCCAACACAGGTCAAGGCTCCGGAGCAGCGTGTGTACTTGCTGGGCGAGGTCAAGGCTCCCGGCCCTGTTCCCTACTTCCCCAATCTCACCATGGGGCAATTGATCGCCCAGGTGGGGGGCTGGACCGATGGGGCACTTTACGAAGAGGCCGCAGTAATCCGCGCGGCGCCGGAGGTGACCGAGATTCTCACCGTCGACCTCCGGCAGCTTCTCCTCGAAGGGGACAAGCAAATCGACCAGTACTTGAGGCCCAACGATATCGTGTTCGTCCCCCGGACGAAGATCGCGAGCTGGAATGCCTTCGTGAGCCAGATTCTCCCCACCTTCACCCTCATCAACCAGCCCGTCTCCACGGTCCTCCAGATCAAGGCCCTCAGCGACCTCAGCCAGTGAGGGGGAGTGCATGACGCAGTACGACCTGAATCTTCGCGACTACTGGCGGATCATCCGGAAACGGAAATGGACCGTCGTCCTCATCACGGTGGCCTTCGGCGCCATGGCGTTTGCCTATGCCGAGGTCCAGCAGCCCGATCCGATCTACCAGTCCACCGCCGTGGTGAAGTTCGAGCGGTCGACGAACCTGGTGGGGCTCTTGGTGCAGAGCCTCTCCTTCGGGACGGGCGACTCGACGGCGACTCAAGCCGCCGTGATCCGCAGCTTCACCGTCATCGAACGTGCGGCCAAGATCCTCCGCCTCATTCCTCCTGACCTGGATAGCGAGGCGGTTCGCCAGAATCCCAATTATATCCAACGCCTGAGCGACATCCGGGGGCGCATCGATGCCAAGCCCGAGGAAAACACGAGCCTGATCAATATCTCCGTAACCTCTCCGGTCCCTGCCGAGGCGACCAGGGTTGCCAATGCGGTCGCGCAGGGGTATCACGAAGAAAACGTCACCGTCCGGAGCCAGCAGATCCGCGAGGCGCGCCGGTTCATCGAGGAGCAGTTGGCCGAGAATACCGCCCGCATTCAGCAGGCCGAGGACGGCCTCCGCAGCCTCAAGGAACGGCGAGGCATCGTGTCGTTGTCCGAGGAAACCGCCGCCTCCCTCACCCGGGTGAATGCCCTGGAAGCCGAACTGGAAAAGGCCCGCGCCGCTCGCGAGGAGACCGCCAGCCAGCTTCGATCCCTCCAGGAGGCTCAGGCCTACGGGGAGGGCCTTCCACCCCAACTCCTTGCCGGCGGCTCCGATCCGATGTACGCCAAGCTGTCAACCGCCCTGGTGGACCTGACCATCGAGCGCGAGAACCTGCTGGTCACCCTCACCCCCCGCCATCCCCATGTGCAGGACATCGAGGCACGCATCGCCACGATGCGAAAAAACCTCGAGAACCACGTTGCGGCAACCCGCGCTGCTCTCACCCGGGAATTGCGGGCGAAAGAGCGGGTCATGCAAGCCCGGGAAGCCGAGTTGCAGCAGACCATCCAGCAGATCAGACAGCAGCAGCGCAACATTCCCGATGTGTCCCGCCAGTACGCCCAATTCCAACGGGAATTGACCTTGAACGAGAACCTGTACGCCAATCTCCGCACCAAGCTCCAGGAGGTTCAGATCCGCGAGAAAGAACAGGCCGACGAGGTCTCCATCGTCCGGCCTGCCACGATTCCGACCGCCCCCATCAATCCGCCCGGGACGACTGGGAAGACCGTCGTGGGATTCCTGATCGGGCTGACGGTTGGTTTCGTCCTGGCCTTCGTTTTCGAATCGCTCGACACCTCCATCGGCACCATTCAGGACGTCGAGAGTTATCTCGAGACTCCAGTCCTTGGGCTCATCCCGAATATCGACCCGAAGGACCCATACATCGCACCCACTCCGGGTGAGGAAGACGAAGCCCTTGACAGGCTTCGGCCGTTCCTCATCACTCTCCTGAGCCCCCGGTCCACGGTGGCAGAATCCTACCGCTCTCTTCGCACCAACGTGGAGTTCCTGTCCCTGGAGAAGAAAGCGAAGGCGATCTGCGTCACCAGTGCCTCCTTGATGGAGGGCAAGACCACGACGGCCATCAACCTGGCCACCACCGTCGCGCAGATGGGCAAGCGGACGCTCTTGGTGGAGGCCGACCTGCGGAAGCCCTTCCTCCACCACGCCTTCGGGATCCCGCGCGAGCCGGGTCTCACGGAGGTCATCGTGGGCAACGGCGACTGGCGAGCCTGCCTCCGCTCTGCCACCGACCTCATGCTGGGCCCCCTGGGGGTCGACAGAGTGATGGCGGCGCCGAACCTGGACAAGCTCTTCATGTTGACCAGCGGCACGCCGCCCCCGAATCCGACCGAGTTTCTCAACTCCCAACGCATGACGGAACTCATCGCCGGGTTTCGACAAGAGTTTGACTTCGTCATCTTCGACTGCCCGCCCATCCTGCCGGTGACCGATGCGGCCATCCTGGCCTCCAAGACCGACGGCACGCTCATCGTCTATCGGGTCGGCAAGATCGCCCGCTCCGCCCTGAAGCGCGCCAAGACGTTGCTCGAGAACGTCCGCGGGACCGTTCTTGGCATAGTCCTCACCGGCCTGAAGGCCGAAATCAGCCCGGATTATGAAGAGTTGGAATACTACCGGTATGCCTACGGCCACGAGCCGCGGCGCATGTCGGGCCGGGCGTCCCGGAACGCCGCCAAGGCTTCCAGCCTGGTTAAGAGGCTTTTCGGACTCTCGTAGCGGATGCGGAGGATTCTGCTGTGGGCATCACGTACATAGAAGGAACCGCAACGGGCCCCACAGGAATGCGGGCAACCGTCCGTTTCCTGGTTGACACCGGGGCAACCTATACCCTGCTCCCCGCGCAGGAGTCCAAGCTGCTTGGGCTCGTCCCAAAACGGTCGGTTACCTTCACCCTGGCGGACGGTTCAACCGTTGAGCGGGAAGTTTCAGAATGCCATGTCTGCCTCCCTCAAGGAGACGGCCACACCCCTGTCATCATCGGACAGCCCGGCGATGAGCCCCTCTTGGGTGGCGTCACGCTGGAAATGCTCGGTCTCATTCTGCACCCGTTCTCCCGGACGTTACAGCCCATGCGCATGCTTCTGGTCTGATGATGCCGCAAAGCGGAAGGCTGATGGTCCGCACGGCCCCGGAGTGCCACTGCCCCGTCGCCGGCTTGCCAGAGGGTCTGCCTGCCAAGTCGCATGATTGCCCAGTTGCCACGTCGCCGCGCTGCCGAGTTGCCCAATCGATAAGCCGACACGTCAACCGCCAATTGGCTGACTGAAAGCATGTCGACAGAAAAATACCAATCCGCACTGGGACCGGTTCCGCTTGTTGCATTCGTGCTGGTGCTGGCTGCCGGCGGCGGCCTCTTAGTCACCCAGACCTCGGCCGGTCTCAGCCTGGGGGCCACTCTGCTCGCAAGCGTCATCTTCGCTGCCTTCCTCAACGCGGAACTGGGGCTGCATATCATCCTCCTCTCCATGTTGCTCTCACCGGAGATTGTCGTCGGGGGAATGGGCGGCGTGTCGATCGGGAAGCCGGACACCAAGGGCGACCTGCTCGTCCTCCGCATCGAGGACCTGATCCTGTCTGCGGTCACCCTGGCCTGGATCGCCCGCACGGCAATCTTCAAGGAGTTGGGCCTCATCCGGCGAACAGCGCTCAACCCCGCCATCTTCACCTACATCGCCTCGCTTCTCGTCGCCACGCTGTTCGGCATCTTCTTCGGGAACGTCCGCCCACTCCGGGGCTTTTTCTTCCTGCTGAAATATATCGAGTACTTCGTGGTGTACTTCATTGCCGTCAATCACATTCGCGACGAGCGGCAGCTCCTCCGCCTGATCACCACCGCTTTCGTGACCTGCGCCGTCGTTTCCCTCATCGGCATCGGCCAGATTCCATCGGGAGAGCGCGTCAGTGCCCCCTTCGAGGGAAAATACGGCGAGCCGAATACCCTGGGCGGCTACCTGGTGTTCATGTTGGCCCTGATCTTGGGGCTGACCCTCACCGTGAACAGCCTCCCCGCCCGGATAGGGGGGTTTACCTTTGCCGGCCTGACGGGAATCCCCCTGCTCTTCACCCTCTCCCGATCCTCCTGGCTGGCGGCTCTTCCCATGCTTTTCACGCTGATCCTCCTGAGTCGCCGACGATTTTTGCTTATCGTCCCTCTCGCCCTGGGTGTGGCCTTCGGACCTATCCTGCTGCCGGACGCAGTCCTCAAGAGATACCGGTACACGTTGCAGGAGAAGTTCGACCGCGGCGAATACCGCCTGGGCGGCGCGCGGTTCGATACTTCCACCAGCGCCCGTTTCGAGAGCTTCGAATTTGGCCTTGTGGCGTGGACGCAGCGACCGTTCCTCGGCTATGGTGTCACCGGTTTTACCTTCATGGACGCCCAGTATGTCCGCGTCCTGGTCGAGTCCGGGCTCGTCGGTTTTTGCGCCTTCCTCTGGCTCGTTTGGTCCATTTTTCGGACTGCCCGGAACACCTACAAACGCGTGTCCGGAACGCCGTATGAGGGCCTTGCTTTGGGGTATCCGGCCGGCCTCGTGGCCTTGTTGGTACACGCCATAGGCGCGAACACGTTCATCATTGTCCGCATCATGGAGCCGTTCTGGTTCTTGACGGGAATCGTTGTCATCCTCCCGTCCCTCGTGGAGTCGCCAGGCGAGGCCGCCTCGACGACCACCACGCCCTCTCGGGGCTATCTGGAGTCCCGGCGACCGACGCCGCCAAGCCAGCCTCGCTCGGACATGCGCGGATCGCCATGAGTATCCCGGACGAGGCACGGCCCCTCCTGGTCATCGAGGCAGGAGAGAATCGCGTTGCAGGGCAATTCCGCGACCTCTGGGCGTACCGCGATCTGCTCTACTTCCTTGCCTGGCGGGATTTCAAAGTCCGCTACAAACAGACCGTTCTGGGAGCAGCCTGGGCCGTCCTTCAACCCTTCCTAACCATGATCGTCTTCTCCATCTTCTTCGGCTATCTGGCAAAGATCCCGTCGGATGGCATCTCATATCCAGTCTTTGCCTATTGCGGGCTCCTTCCTTGGTCCCTCTTTGCGCATGCCCTGGGGGAGTCCAGCAACAGTCTGGTGAACAATCAGCAACTCCTCACAAAGGTGTACTTCCCGCGACTCATCGTTCCTATCGCTCCGCTCTTTGTCGGGCTGGTGGATTTCGCTGTCGCCTTTGCCGTTCTCCTTGCCCTGATGGCATACTACGGGCTTGTACCCGGCCCCGCTGGCTTCCTTCTCCCTTTTTTCATCGGCCTGGCCCTGGCGACAGCCCTCGCGGTAGGGATCTGGCTTTCGGCGCTCAACGTCCAATACCGCGACGTTCGCTACACCATTCCCTTTCTGACCCAGCTCTGGCTATTCGCGACGCCAGTCGCGTATCCGAGCAGCCTCCTGCCCGAACCGTGGCGCAGCCTTTACGGCCTGAATCCCATGGCGGGTGTTGTCGAAGGATTCCGATGGGCTTTGCTGGGCGGAGCCAGCTCTCCAGGCCCCCAGCTCGCCGTCTCCATCCTTGCCGTCCTTGTCCTCCTGCTTGGCGGCTTGTGGTATTTCAACCGAATGGAGCAGACGTTCGCGGATGTCGTCTGAGTATACCGGACGGAAGACGGGCGACAGGAGACGGAGGGGAGGACGGGAGACCGGCGGTCTCCGGTCCTCGGTCCTCGGTCCTCCATCCAACCCCCAGTCCCCGGGCTTCAATCCGCGGCAGGAGGTTGTAATGATAGCAGAGAAGAGCGCGAAGACTGGTGATGAAGCCATACCAATACCGCTCTACAAGTTTCAGAAATTGGAGGTCTACAGGCTCGCCCTCGACTACGTTGATCTCCTGTATACTCTTGCCAGGAAGCTCCCAGAAGCCGAGAGGTTTAATCTTAAGGCACAGATTGAAGGTGCTGCAATTTCTATTGTTCTGAATATCGCCGAGGGATCCACCGGGCAAAGCAATCCAGAGCAACTACGCTTTCTGTCCTTTTCGATCAGGTCTTTCCTTGAGTCTGTCGCGTGCTTGGACTTGATTGAACGCCGCCAGTATTTACCGCAGCACGCACTGATCGGCGTTCGACAACTCGGTCATAAGGTCTTCGTCAAGTTGCAGGCCTTTCGAAAGAGTCTGCAATAGGTGCAGGAGCAACATAGTATGGCGAATCTCCCGTCCCCGGTCTCCTGTCTCCAGTCCCCTGTCGGCCATGCCGCATGAATAACCTCGCCATCCGCGTCGAGAACCTCTCCAAGCGGTATCGGATTGGCGCCCGGCAAGCCGGCTACAAGACCCTCCGCGAGTCCCTGACGAGTGCCTTCACCGCCCCCTTCCGCCGCCTCCAACGGACGGGAGACAGGGGACGGAAGACCGAGCCCCCATCCTCCGCCCCCGGTCCCCGGTCCTCGGTCTCCGGTCAGCCGTCTACCGATGGCTACATCTGGGCCCTCAAGGACCTCTCCTTCGAAATCAAGTCCGGCGAGGTGGTCGGCATCATCGGCCGCAATGGCGCGGGGAAGAGCACGCTGCTCAAGCTCCTCTCGCGCGTCACGCGGCCGACGCGGGGACGAGCCGAGATCTACGGCCGGGTCGGGAGCCTCCTCGAGGTTGGCACCGGATTCCATCCGGAGCTGACCGGCCGGGAGAACACCTATCTGAACGGTGCGATCCTCGGCATGAGTCGAGCAGAAATCGACCGAAAATTCGACGAGATCGTGGCATTCGCCGAAATCGAAGAGTTCATCGATACGCCGGTGAAACACTACTCCAGCGGCATGTACGTCCGATTGGGTTTTGCAGTCGCTGCCCACCTGGAGCCGAGCGTCCTGCTGGTGGATGAAGTCCTGGCGGTCGGAGACGCGCCCTTCTGGACGAAGTCGATCAATCGAATTCGCGAGTTGCAGAATCAAGGGATGACGGTCTTACTCGTGACCCACAACATGTGGCTCGTGCAGACCGCCTGCGTGCGCGCCATCTGCCTCGAGAAGGGCGAGGCCGTCGCGGACGGCAGTCCCCTCCACGTCATCCAGACATACCAGCACAGGGTGGCGGCCCTCCTGGACACCCGCTCGCAACGGGACGACCCGCCGCCGCCGGGGGAGACGCGACTCGACGTCTTTCGCGTCCACCGGGAAAGAGGCTGGCTGTCCGAGAAAGAGGCCTCCCCGGATGCCGGCCTTCGCGTGGAGATGGCGGGGGAGTGCCCTCACCACCCGGCAGTGAAGTTCCTCATCCGCGTCACCAGCTCCGACGGACTGCCCTATTTCACCGTTTACAGCGACCTGCACGCCGTGCCGCCGGGCAAGCGAATTGCGTGTGAGGCGAGCATCCCGCACCTCATGCTCCTCCCCGGCGAATACTTACTGTGGGGGGCCATCTGCTCGGCGGAAGGGGAAGACAACCTCCTCGCCCAGCAGCGGCTCCCCTTCTCGGTAACGGATGCGGCGAGCACCGTACACAAGTACGGACTGTTCTGGAACAGGGCGCACTGGCGCGTCGGCCAATCCGAGTGAATCGCCACGCATGGGCGACCGACTGAAGATTCTCTTCATCTCCATGGAGTACCCGCCAGAGACCGGCGGCGGGGGCATAGGATCCTATCTGGTTTCCATCGCACCGGCCCTCGCCGCACTGGGCCACGACGTGCACGTCCTGTCGGCAGTCCACGGCCAGGCGTCCCGAGACTACGTCGACCACGGCGTGACCATCCACCGTCGCGGCCAAACCCGCGTGCGCGGGCTGGGTCGTTTGAGAGCGCCGCATACTACCGCGCGAATTCGCGCCGGCCTCTCCGCGTTTATCGAGTTCCATCGGTTGCAGGCCAAGTTCGACGTCATCGAGTATCCGGACTGGGGCGCGGAAGGTTGGGTCTTTGCCCTCGCCCGCCCGGTGCCCCTGGTGGCCCAGTTGCACACGCCACTCCCGTTGATCCAACAGCACAACGGATTGCGGCTCGATCGGGACAGCCGTATCGCAACCTTTTTGGAACGTCTGTCGGTGCGGCGTGCCCATGTCATCTCTTCGTCTTCACAACTGCTCGTCTCCGCCTTGGGCGACATCGGATGGCTGAAGGCGCGAACGGTGGAAGTCATTCCCTACGCCGTGGACTGGATACGCTGGCAGGATGTGCCGGACGTGTTGAATACGAACCCAACGGTGCTCTACCTCGGCCGCCTCGAGCGGCGCAAGGCGCCCGAAGTGCTGGCAAGCGCGATCCGGATACTGCGTGCCGACATACCCGACGCGCGAGCGATGTTCGTGGGCCGATGCGGGGGTCGTTACGGAGACACATCTTACGCCGACTGGATCAAAGGTCTTGCCAGGGATAGCGCGAGTGGCTGTGTTCACGTCGAGCAGATGCCCCGCCATGAACTCCGAGGGGTGTTGGCGAGCGCACGCGTGCTCGCCCTGCCGTCTTGGTTCGACAGCTATGGCATGGTGGCCGTCGAGGCCATGGCCGCTGGGAGGCCCGTTGTCGTTACCGAGCAGACCGGTGTGGCCGAGTTCGTCCGGGAGGCGGGCGGTGGCCGGGTCGTGCCGTCCGACAATGCCGAAGCGCTGGCCGAGTCCCTGCGACCTTTTCTCCGAGACGCGAACCATGCGCATGATGTCGGACAAGCTGGGTATTCAGCGGTGCGGACCCACCTGGATCCCGATCGGATCGCCGCGCGACGGGTAGCGCTGTACCGGCGTGCGCAGCAGGCGTTCGCCGCACGGGGCCGATGCTCGCTGAAGACAGCGGACGAGCCATGATCGGTCCGGACGGGCAGGGCAATAGGCCGAGGGTGAGCGTCATCATGCCGGTCTACAACGAGGAGCGGTACGTCCGGCAGGCCGTGGACAGCATTCTGCGCCAGACGTTCACCGATTTTGAGTTCATCATTCTGGATGACGGTTCGACCGACGGCACGCCGGACATCCTTCGGTCCTATGCCGACCCGCGCATCCGCGTCTTCTCGCAGCCCAACGCTGGATTGAGCCCCTCCCTCAACCGGTGCCTCTCCCTGGCCTCCGCCCGGTATCTGGCACGCATGGACGGCAACGACGTCTCCGACCCCGAGAGGCTGCGGACGCAGGTGGAGTTTCTCGACGGCCATCCGGAGGTCGGACTTCTTGGCGCCTATTACGAGAACATCGACGATGGCGGCAGGACCGTTAAGCGATACACCTATCCGACCCATCACGAAGAGATCCGGCGGGCGCTCTGGTCTGACTGCCCGATGTGTCACTCGCTGGTCATGTTCCGCCGAGCGTGCATCGACGCCGTCGGCGGCTATCGCGAGCGCATCGGCCCCGCCGAGGACTATGACCTGTGGTTCCGGATCTCTGAGCGGTTCCGGCTCTCCAACATTCCGCGCTCCTTGCACCAGGTGCGGGTGACCCCCACGGGCATCACGCTCGCCAGACGCTTCGATCAGCTCCGGGCCGCCTTGCTGGTCCGGTACCTCGCGCAGGAGCGACAGCGCCTCGGATGCGACAGCCTGGATAGGCTCGCCGATCCGGAACTGGACAGTCTGCTCGAACGCCTCCTTCCCCGGACCCCTCGGAACGTTCGCCGGGTCGCCCACTCCACCGCTCTCTACCTCTCCGAGGTCTCCTATGGCACGGCCGACTACCCCTGCGCCGCGCGCCGACTCCTGGAAGCGGTCAAGCTGGCTCCCTGGCACCTCCGGAACTGGAGCCTGGCGTGGAGGCTCCTGGCATGTCTCCTCTTGCCGGCCGACGTGACACGCCGGCTCAAGACGCTCTACCGCAGGGTCGCCCATGTCGAGGGGGGAGAATGAAGCCCCGAATCCTCATGGTCTCTCCCTACAACCCCTTCGTTCTCGGACCCAGCGGATCATCCGCATGGCTCCAGAACCGGCTGGAGTCCCTGTCGCGCTGCGCGGACGTCAGCGTGGTGACCTTTGCCGATCCCCATCAGCGCCGGGAGATCCTCGAGGCGCTTGGCGTCTCCGCGGCCCTCGCGCCGGCGGTCCCGCCCCGCCGCTCTCCTGCGTCGCGCATCACCCAGGCGTGGGGCATCCTGCTCGGCAGGCTCAGCGTCCTCGCCCGCATCACGGACATTGTTGGGGCGCTGCGGCCCCTCGTGTGCGCGCTCGCCGAGCGCGAACGCTTCGACCTGATCCAGGTCGAGGACGTGATCGCCGGGCCCCTCATCGCCGACCTTCCGCAGGATCCGCCATCCCTGCTCGTGCTGCACAACCTGCTGACCGCCTACTTCGCCCGCATTGCCTGCTACCGATCTACGGTGGCACAGAGGCTAGCCGCAGCCATCGAATGCCGGTGGGTGCGCCGGTTTGAGCGCCGGGTGCTCTCGGGTTTCCCGGCCGCGGTGGTGCTGACGCGCAGCGAGTACGACCAGGCCCGGGCCATGGCTCCGGCGTTGCGAATCCACCGGATTCCTCTGCTGGTGGACACCGATCGGCTCCTTCCCCGGCCGCTCGTCCCAGACTCCCCCTGCATCGCGTTTTGCGGGACGATGAGCTATCCCCCGAATGCAGAGGCCGTCCTTCGCCTGGCGGCATCCATTTTGCCGCTGGTGAGGGCGCGGTTCCCGGGACTCAAATGCTACGTCGTAGGCCGCAATCCGACGGCGGAGGTCCGGGCCTGCGCCGATCCGCGCGTGATCGTCACCGGAGAGGTGGACGAGGTCGCGCCGTATCTCCTCCGGGCCGACGTGATCGTCGTTCCGCTCCTCACGGGCGCCGGAATGCGGACCAAGATCCTCGAGGCCTGGGCGCTCGCGCGACCCGTGGTGTCCACTTCCCTGGGCGCCGACGGGCTGGAGTACCAGGACGGCGAGAACCTGCTGATCGCGGACGACGATGCGAGCTTCGCGGAGAAGGTGTGCTTCCTGCTCGCGCATCCGGAAGCGGGGCGGCAGATTGGCAGGAACGCCCGCGCCACCGTGGAGCGTGTGTACAGCAGGGAGCGGGTCTGGGCCGGGTGGGAGGCGGTGTACGCCGAGCTCCTCGGCGAAGGCAAGGTTGGCGCCGGCACGCCGGTCGCAGGGAGAGCGCGCAACCATGCCGGGCGGTGACCTGCGCGACGCCGTGCTGGATGCCACCGTGGCACGGTTCCAGCATGCCGTCCTCCAGCGGGCCTTCGGCAACTATACCAAGAGCTATGAGCTGCACCGGCGCGTCTCGAACATCGAGCAGCTCTTCCTGCGCGCGCTCCGCGATCGTCCCGACCCCCGCGTGCTCGATGTCGGCTGCGGAGACGGGTATCACATCTGCCTGTTCAACTCGATCCCGGCCGTGCGGGAGAGAGTCGCCTTCACGGCGATCGACGTCTCCCGGACTGACCTCTGGCTCGCCCGCGCTCTCGCGGGGGCGCTTTCGTACGACAACATTCGGCACGTGACGTGCGCTGCCGAGGAGCTCGCTTTCCCCGACTCCTGCTTTGACATCGCGCTCTGCAGCGACGTCATCGAGCACCTGCCGCGGCCCGAGCGCTGCCTGGCGGAGATGTTCAGGGTCGTGAAACCTGGAGGCATGGCCATTCTGACCACCCCGAACGAGAGCAGTTGGGTCAAGGCCCTCGCCAGAGTCGTACATCGAGGCGCACCCCGTCCCATCGAGGACGACCAAGTCCACATCTCCACCAAGGGCTTTCGGGAGTGGCGGCGCCTCGCCGCGGAAGCGGGGTTTTGGGTCACCGCCGCCCGTCGGGGCGCGCTCCTGTTCGGCGGGCCGAAATACAACCGTCACCCCGCCCTGTTCGCACTCATCCTCCTGATCGACCGGCTCCTGGATCTGGTGCCATTCACCCAGAACTGCTCCGAGGCCATCAGTTTCGGCCTCGTCAAGCCGAAGGCCTCCTGATTTGATCTTCCGGAAAGCCTCGCTGCCAGCGTAGCAGGCGCTCCTGGTGCCGGAGAGCACCCCTCGCCCCCATGCGGATCGTCTTTGCCACAGCCCGAAACCCCCATTTCCCGACGATTACCGAGTACGTCGAGGGGGCCATCCGGGCGCTGGGCCATGAGACTGTCCCATTCGACGATCGAGCCTTCGCTCTCCCCGGGAGGCTTCGCGCCGCAGTCCCGCTCGTCGGCCGTTTGGACCTTGCCCGGCTCAACCGGCGACTCGTGGAGACCGTACGGCGAACCCGGCCGAGCATTCTCCTTTGCGCCGGCGGCGAGCGGATCTTCCCCGGGACAATCGAGGCTGCGCGTCGAGCTGGAGTCGTCACGGCACTCTGGACCATTGACCCCGTGAAGCCCGCCGATCCCCGGATCGCCCTGGCCCCACACTTCGACTTCGTGTTTTGCGGCGGCACCGAGATGATCGAGGCACTCCGGCACGCGCCGCTGCGGCGGCCGGCCTGCTGGCTCCCCTTCGCCTGCGACCCGGATCTCCACCGCTCGGTCCCGCTTTCTTCAGAGGAGCAACATCGATACGGTCATGACATCGCCTTTGTGGGAAGCCTGCACGCCGACATGTACCCGAACCGGATCGAGATGCTGGAGGCGCTCGCGGATCTGGATCTGGCCATCTGGGGACCCGGGGCGCAAGAGCTCGGGAACCCCGGGCTCCGCCGCAAGGTGCGGGGGGCGGAGGCCCGCCATGAGGTCTGGACCCGGGTCTACAGCGCCTCCAGGATTGTGCTCTGCGCCCACTACGCGGGGCCCGGCCCACAAAGCCACCAGGCCTCACCTCGGGTCTACGAGGCCTTGGCCTGCGGGGCCTTTCTTCTCTGCGACGATCGCAAAGACGTTCGGGCACTGTTTCAGGATGGCGTCGATCTTTCCATATTCAAAGACCCGGCCGCACTGCGCCACAAAGCCCTCCACTACCTGGCTCACGAGACCGAGCGCGACGAGGTGGCGCGTCATGGGCAGGCAACCGTTCTGGCCAGCCACACGTACAGCCATCGCGTACGACGCCTGCTGGAGACGCTTGGCCAGGCCTGACCCGCGGCACGCGAGGACCTCGGGCGCGGTGGCGCAGCCACGCCGGCGGCGAGAAGGCGGGAGGGCGTTGGAGTCGTTGCCATCCCGCGACCCACGCGGGACCGCCCGCAGGGATGTCGGCAGGTCCTGGGAGCCGCAGTCGGCCCCCTTCGCAGTCTGACCTCGGGTGACAGCCCATGGGGAACGGGGCTATGGTGGCAGGCGCCCTGTGGCGGGAAACCTGGAGGAAAACGTGGCTTCCCGGCGCGCTTCTATGCGCCCTGGCGATCGCCATACGATTACTCGTTGCGACACGACGCGAGGGAATCGAGTCTGACGGGATAGCCTACCTGCAGAACGCCACGGCGCTGTTCGCGAACTGGCGGGAGGTCAATGTCCTGCACCCGCCGCTGTATTCTCTCCTGCTCGCGCCATTCCTGGGGGTCTGGAACGATCCTGAGTGGACCGCTCGAGTGCTTTCCGCGGTTCTCGGTGGCCTTTGGATTTGGCCGACACTTTGGCTCGCCGATGAAACGACTGACGAGGCGGTGCTGTGGACCGCCGGGCTCCTCGTCGCGCTGACGCCGTCGGCAATCGAGGCCAGCACGAAGGTGCTGGCGGAGGCCACCTTTGGTCTGTGCCTCACCCTCTTTCTCTTTGTTCTCGTTCGCACCCTCCGGGTCGGGTCGTGGGGGCTGGCCGTCGCAACCGGCATCCTGGGGGGCCTCTCGACCCTCGCCAGGCCCGAAGGGATGGCGTATCTCGCGCTGGCGTGGGTGCTGCTGATTCTTGCTCCTGCCCTCTTCGGTTCGCTTTGGACGAGACGATTGGTTCTGGCTCGCCTGGCGATTGTCACGGTCTGTTGGATCGCCATCGTCTCTCCGTACATGGCGCTGGTGCGGAGTCACACTGGCCACTGGCACTGGAGCGGGAAGGGGGGAGTTTCGCTGGTCTTCGGCGAGAGCGTGGGCGACGAACAGCAAGCCAGTTTCTACGAGCGACGCCTGGCCGAGCTGCGGAGCGAAGACGTCCCTTCCGGTGTTCTCGCCTACGCCCTCGCGCACCCGGGCGCGATGGCGAAACGCGTGGCGATAAACTTGCATCTCATCGACAAGTATGTGATCTCGTCGCTGCTGGCGGGTGGCGGATTCGCTCTCCTCGTCCTCGGGATCGTGCAGTTGCGCTTCCGTCGGCCGCCCGGGCCACCCGAGTGGATCCTGGCAGTGGTTCCCTTGCCCCTGGCGGGGGTCCTTGTCTATTTGGTGGACGCGCGCTATTTTGTATCGCTGATTCCCGTGTTCGCCATTCTTGGTGGCATCGGGCTGGCGCGTCTGCCCGCGGCGGGCGGCTCGCCGCGGGGCCGTCTGTCGAGACGGAGCCTCTTGTGGCTCACCCTGGTACTGATCAGTTTCGTGCCGTGGATCGTGCGCCCGTGGTTCCGGCAGGACCCGGCCGCGGTCGAGAAGGCCGCGGGGATGTGGTTACGGCGGACGGGGGGACCGAAGGTCCCCTTCATCGGCTCCTACGGGTCAGCCATCTATTACACAGAATCGCATGCGATTCCCTTTGCCCTGCACTCCCTGGAGAGCTTGATCCAGGCGGGACGCCGCGCTGGCGTTCGATATCTGCTTGCCGACAACTATCGCTTGCCCCAATCGCGCCCCGACCTCGCGGGTTTGCTCGGCGAGAAGCCGCCGGCCTCTCCCGATCTCGAGCTCGTGCACCGCGTGGAAGACCGTGCGGGGCGCCGGATCCTCATCTATCGAATTCGTTGAATCCCTGCCCAGGCTTTACGCCGCTTCGCCAGACCCCGTCCCCGAGGCGTGGAAGGGGACGGGCCGCGCGCGGACCACGGCTGACCCGTGACCTGAGAGCAGACGCGTGAGGACTTCCTGCGCGGGAAGGCATCAGTCCTGGTATGCGCCCACAACCCCCAGCGGCGGGGATGACCGGCACGGGATGTCTCCGGCCGTCGTGGTTCATCTTGTCGAAGACCTCAGACGAGGAGGGCTCGAGACAGTCGTGCGGCACATCGTCACCGGGTTGGATCGCCGCCTCTTCTCCCCTGCGGTCTGGTGTCTCGCTGGTGGCGGAGACATCGCCGGCGAGATTCGCTGCAGTGGCACGCCTGTGGAGCTCTTCCACATGGAGGCACGCCCCTCGATCGGCTTCGTGCTTGCGCTCGCCCTTCGAATGCGGCGGACCCGAGTCGAGATCGCGCACTGTCATGGTTACACGGCCTGTGCCGTCGGACGAGTCGCTGCGGTCCTGGCGCGCACGCCTGCGATCTTCGCCCACGTGCACTCCCACGGCTACCACCTTCAGCCCCGCCAGCGGCGATTCGAACGGCTCCTCTCCTTCGCGACGACGAAGGTGCTTTGTGTCTCGGAATCGGTCCGGGCCTTCGTTGTCGAACACGAGCGAATCTCCCCCTCCAGGACGCAGGTCGTTTACAACGGTGCACCCGAGCCCGTGCTTCCGGACTCGACGCTCGCGCGCAGGCGTTTCGGGATCGCGGACGGTATGAAGGTGCTGGGGTGCGTGGCTTCTCTGGCCCCCCACAAAGGGCACACCGTCCTGCTGGACGCAGTCCGGATGGCTCAAGAGGCCATCCCGAACCTGGTCCTGCTCGTCGTGGGCGATGGACCGCTTCGACAGGAACTGGAACAGCGGGCCTGTCAGGCCAAGGTCGCCGCCATCTTCACGGGGCTGCTCCCGAACATCGGAGAAGCCTTGGCCGCCATGGACGCCCTATCCCTGCTTCCCCCGAGGCAGGAGGGGCTGTCCTTGGCCCTCATCGAGGGGATGGCGGCTTCTAAACCTTTGATCGGCGCGGCGGTTGGCGGGATTCCGGAGGTAATCCGGGATGGCGTCAATGGACTGCTCTGTGCTCCCGGTGATCCCACACATGCGGCGGCCTGTCTCGTCGCAGTCCTGGGCGACTCCGAACGAGCCCGCTCCATGGGCGAGGCCGGAAGGAAGCTGTACCGCGAGCGGTTCACTCCCCAGCGGATGATCGCAGACATCGAGCAGCTTTACCGATCCTGACCATGCAACCGATACGGATTCTCTATGTGAGTGGCTACGCGGATATCGTGGGCGGCGGGCAGATAAGTCTCTTCCTGCTGCTGCGGCACCTCGATCGGAAGCGGTTCATGCCACTCGTGCTCTGCCCGACCGAGGGCGAAGTGGCACGCCGCGCACGGGTCCTCGGGGCCGAGGTAGGGTTCCTCGGCGCGAACGCCCCCGTCGATTCGGCGTGCGCGATACGTGCCGCCGGATCGTTTCGCCGGCGGGCCCGCGCGCTGCGGCCCGATATCGTTCACTGCGACACGCTCTATACCGCGATGATAAGCGGCCTGGCGTTCACCGCCCATCCAAGATCCCCTGTCATCTTTCATGCCAGGACCTCGGAATCCGGCGGAGCGTGGGATTTCCTCGTCCCCCCATTGTGCAAGAGGATCATATGCGTTTCCCGCGCCGTCGCTTCCCGATTCCCGCGATGGCACCGAAACAAGCTGTGCGTGATTCCCAACGGCGTCGATATCGGGGAATATCAGACAACGGCAGCGGGGGCCGCACTGCGAAAAGAACTCGGCATCGCGGATCGTGCCTTCGTCATCGGCTATAGCGGGCAGTTGATCCGCGAGAAAGGCCTTGACGTTCTCTTCGCAGCATTTGAGCGGCTGCGACATGAATCCCCGGACGCCAGACTGCTCATCGCCGGCCGGGGTAAGGACGAAACGGCCCTCAGGGCCGTCGCTCCCGCTCGGGTGATCTTCCTGCCATTCTCGGAGTCCCTGGCGGCCTTTTATGCCGCCCTGGACGTCTTTGCCCTTCCGACGCTCCTCCGCGAGGGCCTCTCGCGCGCGCTCCTGGAAGCGATGGCCAGCGGCATCCCATGCGTGGCCACCCCCCTCGGCGGCAATGCCGAGACCTTTCGCGACGGAGAGTCTGGCATGTTCGTGCCCGCAGGGGACACCCATGCGCTTTGGCGGGGACTCCGCGAGCTGGCCCAGGATCCGAAAAAACGCCGAGAGATGGGTGCTGCCGCGAGGGATCATGTGGCGAAGCGATTTGATGCCGCCGCCGCCATGCGAAGAATCGAAGAGCTGTACGATGAGGTGCACGGTGATCCCGCTCCCCACCTGTGTCCTTGAGGGCTGGTAGGCATGAGCGGCGCACGCGACTTCCTTCGGGACAGCTACCTGGTGACACGTGCCGCCCTGCTGGCGCCCCTCGCGCTCAGGCGCCGCCGAGCCTCCCCGCCGACGGAGCTCCGCAGAGTGCTCGTGCTTCGGCTGGATCGGATCGGAGACCTCGTGCTATCTACCCCCTTCCTCGGCAACCTCCGGACTTTCTATCCAACCGCTCGGATCGTGCTTGCGGCGCGGCCCTTCGCTGCCGAACTGCTTTCGGCCACCGGGCTCGTGGATGAGATCGTACCCCTCGAGCCGGGGCGAGAAGTCGAGACCGCCGCCGCTCTGGCCGGTGAGCCTTTCGATCTCGGAATCGACATGCACTGCGACTATATCCTCCGCCCCGCCTTGGTGCTCCGCCGCGTCCGTGCCCGGTTTACGGTGGGATTCGACATCGGGGGAAGGGGGCATCTCTTTGACCTCGCCGTCCGTCCGGGGCGCAAGAAGCACTTTGTCCAGGAGTCATTCGACCTCCTTCGCGCCCTCGGCCTCCGGCCCGAGACCTGCCCCCCTGAGATCTCTCTCCGGCCCGAACAGCACCGAGCGGCGGACGCGCTGCTGGCCCGGTCGGGTGTCCGGGGCCCCTATGCGGTATTCCATCCCGGCGGCTTCTACGCCGCACAGCGGTGGCCCGGTCCACGCTTCGCGGAGCTCGCCGACCGCACGGTTGCCTTGGGGCTCGCGCCCCTGTTGCTGGGGGACGCGGGAGACGCGCGACTCCTGCGCGAGGTCACGGGCAAGATGCGCACCAGACCGGTGGTGATCTGCGGAGAAGGTCTCGGCGTTTGCGGCGCGGTCATGAGCCGAGCCGCTCTCTTCGTCGGGAACAACTCGGGGCCGCTGCACCTCGCCTGCGCGTTGGGCCTCCCGTCCGTTTCGACCATGGGGCCGACCGACCCGGTGCGTTTCTGGCCCGTATCGGACCGGGCGAGCGTCGTCCGGGCGGCAACCGTCCAAGAGATCCCGGTAGAGCGTATGTTCTCAGCGGTCAAGACAGCTCTCGCAGGCCAAGGAATGGCTGAACCCGCCGGCAAGCGATGAGCGGTCCGAGCCTCCAACAGCATTCGGCTTGGGGGATGCATGACGTCGTGCTGCACCTGCTGGAGGATGAGCCGCGGGGGTGCTTCCTCGACGCGGCAGCCGGCGTGGGCGCTCTCGTCCCGCGCCTTCTCTCGCGAGGATTCTCAGTCGAAGCCTGCGACATCGATCCAGCCGCCTATGTTCCTCAGCAGCCGCCCTGCCGTCAGGTCGACCTGAACCAGCCCCTCCCCTACGCGACGAATTCGCTGGACGGGATCATCTGCCTCGAAGCGCTCGAACATCTGCTCCATCCCCGCTTCACTGTCCAGGAATTCGGCCGCGTTGTGCGACGTGACGGCTGTCTCATTGTCTCAACACCGAACATCCAGAGCGTCTACTCGCGCCTCCATTTCTTGCTGTTCGGCACCTTTGACTTCTTCGATACCATGTCCCCATGCCCCGGCGCGTTCTGGGCGCAACGGGGCCACATCAGCCCTCTTCCCTTCCCTGTCTTGCGGCACGCGTTGAATGCCGCCGGATTCACGCTCGAAAGGGTGGCGACGAACCGGTTGGTGAGCCGTGCTCTGGCCGTCCGCCCCATCGCCCATTTGGCAACGCGCCTCGCAGAAGTCGCCCTCTCCCTCCCCATCCGCTGCGCCACGGCGTGGAAGTATCCTGGGGACAGGAATGCCCAATCCCTGCGCAGCCCCGTGCTCCTCCGGGGAGAGAATCTCGTCCTGAAGGCAAGGCGGGTCGACGATGAACGAGGCTAGTCCCAGCGTCTCCGTAGTGATCATTACCCGGAACGAGGCCTCCCGCATTCGGGCGTGCCTCGACTCGGTGCGCTGGGCGGCTGAGGTCATCGTCGTCGACCAGTTCAGCCAGGACGGGACGCCCGACATTTGCCGGGAGTTCGGCGCACGGGTGTATCAGCGCGAGTTGACGCGGTTCGGCGAACAGAAGCAGTTCGCAGTGGACCGCAGTACCGGCGAGTGGATCTTCAACCTCGATGCCGACGAGCGGGTCCCGCCCGGGTTGCGGGACGAGATTCTGGAGGCCATCGCGTCGGGACGGGGGGAGGGGGTCGCCGTTCACCGGCCAGGGGCATTCCTCGGCCAGACTTTCGCCTACCGGGGCGTCTTCACCGCCCCTCTTGTCCGGGGCTTTCGCCGCGATTGCGGGCGTTTTACGAACTCTCACGTGGATGAAGAGATCGTTGTACAGGGCCGGGTCCTAACCCTCAAGACTCCGCTCGTCCACTCGGAAGCCTATTCATCCCTTGGCGTCTACTTCGACAAGTTCAACCGGTACACGTCCCTCACCGCCCAGGACATGCGAGAGAAGGGCGTGGTGCTCCGTCCGCGCAATTATGCCTGGTACTTCTTCCTGAAACCCCTGTTGGTTTTCTTTCAGCGTTACATCCTGAAACGAGGTTTCCGCCAGGGCCTGCCCGGTTTCCTGTGGTATGTCTTCCGCGCCATGAGCTACTTCGTCTCCTACGCCAAATTGTGGGAAATGCAGGCAGGCGCAAGGGAGGAGCCTCCTGGGCCGAAAGGCAAACCCGGGGAGCCCCCCATCCCTTGAGATCCGCATCCGAACGCCGGTAGACGGAAGGAATTCGACGTGTGCGGCATCGCCGGTTTCGTTGGAGAGAGGGATCGCGCCGTGCTGGAGCAGATGGTTGGCGTTCTCGCGCACCGCGGACCGGACGATGAGGGGGTATGGGTCGGTCCCGAAGTTGGACTGGGGATGCGGCGTCTCTCCATCATCGATCTCGCCGGCGGTCGCCAACCCATGACGAACGAGGATGGCTCCCTCCACATCGTCTTCAACGGCGAGATCTACAATCACCGCGACCTCCGGGGAGATCTCGAGAGCCGGGGGCATCTGTTCCGGACCCGGAGCGATACCGAGGCGATCCTCCATCTGTACGAAGAGGCGGGGGAGCACTGCGTCGAGACCCTCCGGGGGATGTTTGCCTTCGCCATCTGGGATGCCGGGAGGCGGCGCCTTTTCCTCGCCCGGGACCGGATGGGAAAGAAACCCCTCTTTTACTGGCAGCGGGATGGTCTGTTCCTCTTCGCCTCGGAGATCAAGGCGCTCCTCTGCCATCCCGAGGCGGGGGGAAACATCGACTGGGAGGCCTTCCATCACTATCTCGCCTTCGGGTACACGCCGGCTGATCGGTCGATATTCTCTGACATCTGCAAGCTTCCGCCAGGGCACAGGGCCACTTTCAGACAGGGGAGCCTGGCCGTCGAACGATACTGGGGCCTTCCCCAAGGGGAGTTCGTGCCGGCCCCGTCTCCCGCCGAGGCGGCTGCCCGCATCCGACACATACTGCGGGAGGCCGTTCGCCTTCGCCTCGAGAGCGATGTCCCGCTGGGAGTCTTCCTGAGCGGTGGGATCGACTCCAGCGCAGTCGTTGCCACCATGCGTGAGGTCACCAGCCAGCGCATCGCGACCTTCTCGATCGGCTTCGGGCCTTCCGCCCCTTCCTTCAACGAACTTCCGTATGCCCGCGCGGTGGCGCGGCGTTTTGAGACGGATCACCATGAAGAGATCCTGGCCCCCAAGGCGGTCGACCTCCTGACCCCCATTGTCCGCCAGTTCGACGAACCGTTCGCGGATTCTTCGGCCATCCCGACTTACGTGGTCGCACAAGCCACGGCACGGCACGTCAAGGTTGCCCTTTCTGGCATCGGCGGAGACGAAACCTTCGCCGGATATCCCCGCTACCTCGGCGTTCGACTTGCGGAGTGGTATGCCAGGACGCCCGGATGGCTCCGGAGCCCGGTCAGCTCCATTGGCTCGCGCCTGATCTCCGACACCGACGCCAGCCGGAACTGGGGCGATTGGGTCCGCCGCTTCGCCAGGGGGGCAGAAGAGTCCATGCCTGATCGGTACATCGGCTGGACCCGCTTCTTTCGCGAAGCGGAGCTGGAGCGTCTTGTCGCGCCGGAGGTTCGCGCCCGCTGGATTTCGGACGTCGAGGCGGCACAGCGAGATGCCTATGCGACGCACGGGCATGATGGGGTCGTGGACGGGGCTTTTCGGATCGATCTCGCCACTTACCTCCCGGACGATCTCTTGACCATGGCAGACCGGATGAGCATGGCACACTCCCTCGAACTCCGCGCCCCATTTTGCGACCACGGAGTCATCGAGGAGAGCCTGAGGATCCCGCCCGCCGTCAAGCTGCCCGGCTTTCGGCTGAAGGGACTCCTGAAACAGGCCTTCGCCGCCCTGCTGCCCCCCGAAGTGCTCAACCACCGGAAACAAGGCTTCATGATTCCTCTTGGGCAATGGCTGCGGACGGACCTCCGAGAGGTCATGGAGGATCTTCTCTCGGCCCGACGGGTGCGCGGACGAGGCCTCTTGGTCGCCGCGACCGTCGATGGCTTGAAGCAGGAACACCTCAGCGGTGCCCGCAACCACGGCGACCGCTTGTGGGCGCTCATGATGCTGGAGCTGTGGATGCGGGAAATCCTCGACCCCCGGGGGTCCCGGAGGATCGCCTGAGGCGTTCATGACCTCCCCGCTCCGCATGGTCATGGTCTCGGATGTCTCTCCCTTGCGCATCGAAGGGGGGGGTGAGCGCGTGCTGTGGGAGCAGGCCTCCCGCCTGGCGGCTCGCGGCCATGCGGTTCGCGTCCTCAGCCGAACCACGCTTGGCGCGTCCACGGATAGCCTCGACCGGCAGGGGGTCCTCATCCGCCATTTCCCCGTCTCCCAAGGATCCTCCCTGCGTTTCCTGCTGAGCTCGATACTGGCCGCGCGGTGTGCCCTCACCGGCGCTCTGGCCCACTCCCCCGCCGACGTTCTCCAGCTCTATCAACCCTTCGCAGGATATGGCGCCTTGCGCTCTCCGCGCGCCAAAGGCCTGCCCGTCCTCTACACGTTTCTCTCGCCGGCGCCCCTGGAATACATCTCTCGGGCCGGCATGACCCGCCACCACCGTCCCGGCGTCGCCGGCCGGGTGGCCCAGGCCATGATCTGGGGGATCGAACGGGCCTGCCTGCGGAAGGTGGACCGCATTCACGTCCTCAGTGATTTCTCTGCCTTCCAACTCTGGCAGCTTTACGGGATCCCGACTTCGCGGATCGTTAGGATTCCCGGCGGTGTGGACGCTGAGCGCTTCCGGCCGGCGGCGGACCGCCTTGCCGCGCGCAACGCGCTCGAGCTGCCCCCCGACCGGCCGCTCCTGCTGACCATTCGCAATCTCGAGGCACGCATGGGCCTGGACACCCTG
Organism: Candidatus Methylomirabilota bacterium; assembly: GCA_016209735.1. Classification (GTDB taxonomy): domain Bacteria; phylum Methylomirabilota; class Methylomirabilia; order Methylomirabilales; family 2-02-FULL-66-22; genus 2-02-FULL-66-22. The sequence goes on along the minus strand of JACQVN010000009.1, from coordinate 120,754 downwards.
ATCCACGCGCTGAACTGCCTGCGTCAAAGCCTCCCGGAGGCTCTCCTGCTGGTCGGAGGAGCGGGCAGCCTGCGGGAGAGCCTCCAGGCCCTCGTGGAATCGCTGCAGCTCCAGAATCACGTCCGGTTCCTGGGGTACATCCCGGAAGCGACACTCCCTCTCCACTACCAGGCGGCGGACCTATTCGTGCTGCCCACGCGCGAGCTGGAGGGATTCGGCCTCATCACGGTCGAGGCGTTGGCCTGCGGCACACCGGTCCTGGGGACCACCGTAGGGGCCACTCCGGAAATCCTGGCCCCGCTCGACCCCGTGCTCTTGATGCCCGAGGCCACCCCGGAAGCGATGGCGGAGAGCATCCGGCGATTCTTCGCGGCGCACCCCCGGAACACTCCCGCCGCCCAGGCTTGCCGGCAGGCGTGCCGTCGTCATGTGGAGAGGCAGTATACCTGGGAACGTTCCGTGGACGTGCTGGAGGGGACCTTAGCCGATCTGGCCTCTCGGTCTCCCGCGGGAGCCGCACCTTCCTGCTGCTGCCCGGCCTGTGGCGGCCAGCGGTGGGAGGCAGACCTGGCATACCAGGGAAAACCATTCCTTTGCTGCCCGGCCTGCCGGGTGGGGGTCGTTGCGACGCTCCCCACGCAGGCCAGCCTGCGGCAGTTCTACAATCGCGAGTATCCCTTGCAGTACCGCCACGAGAGGGTCGCAGATCGTCGGGCCACGATGTTCGCCTCCCTGCTCGATCGCCTCCGGCCCCCCGGCCCTCTGGGGCGCCTGCTGGACGTCGGCTGCGGCGGCGGCCACCTGCTCGCCGCCGCCGCAGAACGGGGATGGTCCGGCCTCGGGACGGATCTCTCCTACCAGGCTTGCGGCGTCACGCGCAGCTCGGGCCTCACGGCGCTGCAAGCCGACTGCGCGGAGCTGCCTTTTCGGGACGGCTGCGTCGAGGCTGTTTCCCTTATCAACGTCTTGGACCACGGCCTGGATCCTCTCCGGACGGTCCACGAGGCGTACCGCGTCCTCCGCCCGGGAGGCCGCCTGGTGATCCGGATCCCCAACGCGTCTTTCCACCGGCCGTGGGTGAAACTCCTCACCTCCCTCGGACCCCCCGTGCGCCGGCTTGGTTGGGATGGCTATCCCATCCTGCACCTCTTCGCCTTCACGCCGACCAGTCTTCGACGCTTGGTCACCCGTGTCGGCTTCCGGGTAGTCGCAATGCAGAATTCCCCGTTGGCCGCCGAGGGGGTACGGTCTACCGACGGCTGGCTTGGCGCCCTGGCTCCTCCAGCGCTCCGCGCCGTCATAAGTGGGATCGGCGGGGGCCTCCGGGTTCTCTCCGGAGGGCGGTGGTTGGTGGGGCCCTCCATCGAATTGCATGCCGAACGGCCTTCCCCGCCAAGCAACGTCGCGTGATCCGCTTCCCGCACATCACCACCCGCCTCGACGAGGACTGCAGCGTTTCAGCTTGTCGATGGAGAAAGCCCATGAAACCAACTCTCCTCAGGGAGACGGCGCAGGGCGAGGAGTCCCCTCTTTCACCCGAGGAGATGGGTGAACTCTGGGCCGACTTTGAGGCCGCCCGCCGCCGTCCACTGGCTACACGCCTGCGCTACGCCTTCATTCGCACGTATCGTCCAGTGCTGGATGACGCCGAGTATCGCTCCTTCGACAGCATGGCCGACTACCGCGCCTGGTGTGAGCGTTCCCTGCCGTCCTGGTTGGGCTATGGTCGCAGCCGTTGACTACCGCCAGGCAGAGCAGGTCCGCGACGCCCTGGCCCGCCATGGCGTCCGCTACCTCTTCATCGGCAAGTCCGGCGCGATCCTGCTCGGATTTCCTGACACGACGCAGGATGCGGACCTGTTCATAGACAGACACCCTGACAACGGCCGGGCATTGGTGGCCGCTTTGCTGGCGCTTGGCTTCGCCCTGAGCGAAGACCAATCCCAAGAAATCATTCACGGCAAGGACTTGATTCAGCTCAGGAACGGCCCCTTTGACCTCGACCTGGTGTTTGCCCCGGACGGGATCGAGCGCTTCGAGGATGCATGGAGCCGGCGGATCGAGGTGGAAGGCTTCCCCGTGTGCCGCCTGGATGCGGAGTAGGGCTTTGCGGAAGGTCGACAGGGCAAGGCCGTGACTCCGCCGATCTTCCGTGCGCGGGGTTTCAGGCGCACAGTGGTGTCGCCATTGTCGTCATTCGTCATGCCAAATGACGATCGACATGTCAATCCGACGTTCCAGTCGACCGGGACGCCCCGATGATCCGCGTGCTTCATCTGATCACCCGCCTCGACGTGGGGGGCTCCACGGAGAACACGGTCATCTCGGCCAGCCGGATGCCGAAAGGAGAGTTCTCCTGCAGTATTCTGTCGGGGCGGACCACCGACCCGCCACCCGGGATGCTTGCGACGCTTGCAGCCGCGGACGTTGAGTGGGTCCAGCTCCCACAGCTTCGGCGGGAAGTGAATCCGGTCCTGGATGTCGCCGCCCTTTTTGGCCTCCGGCGACTGATCAAGCGCATCCGGCCGGACATCGTCCACACCCACTCCTCCAAGGCCGGGTTCCTCGGCCGCCTCGCTGCACGTCTGGCCGGCGTCCGACATATCGTCTACACCCCCCATGGCCACATCTTCGACGGCTACTTTTCTCCGGCTGCCACCAAGACCTTCATCGGTCTCGAGCAGGTCGCCGCCCGCTGGACCGACCGGTTTGTCACCTTGAGCGACGATGAGGCCCGGGATCACCTGCGTCACGGCATAGGACAGCCGGAGCAGTTCGTGACGATTCCCAGCGGCGTGGATCTCGGCCCGGTCATCGGGGCGCAGCCTTTGCATATCGCGACTGGCAGGCCGGTCGTGGGAACCGTGGCCCGGCTCGCTCCGGTCAAGGGGATCGCATACCTGGTCCGGGCGGCCCCGCGGGTCCTCGCATCCGTCCCCGACGCCCGCTTCCTGATCGTCGGGGACGGCGAACAGCGGATGGCGCTGGAGCGCGAGGCGCGCGACCTCGGCCTGGCGGATCGGATCCACTTCACCGGCTTCCGCGAGGATGTCCCGGCGCTCATCGCCGGCATGGACTTCTTCGTCCTTCCATCCCTGAACGAGGGAATGGGGCGCGTTCTTGTCATGGCCATGGCTCGAGGGAAGCCCATCGTGGCGACCCGGGTCGGGGGAGTCCCGGAGCTTCTCGGCGAGGGGGAGGCGGGACTTCTGGTGCCACCTGCGGATCCAGCCGCCCTGGCGGGGGCGATCTGCAGCCTCCTCCAGGACCCCGTTCGCCTCAGAGCTATCGCCGAGGCCGGCCGCCGCAGGGCCCCACAGTACAGCGCGGACAAGATGGTCAAATCGCTCGCGGAGCTTTATCGGGATGTTATGGGAAAAGTCGACTAGTCGACTGGTCGATTGGTGAGGCCTTCAACCAGGCAATCCGGCAACCAGGCAACCGGGCTATTGGGTTAGAGGGCTACGATGCCTCTCCCTCGCAAAGACGCACAAGACGCAAAGCAGAACAAAACCTTGGGCTTTTCTTGGCGAACTTTGCGTGCGTGGCGAGAGGGAACGGGTTCCTACCGCACGCAAATATGCGACGAGTTGTACAATTGATCCGCCTGGATTCTTTGTCCATGCTGGGAATTTTCATGCTTGCCACTCCCGCCATGGCCGATGCGCCCCCATTGCAGATCCCCACCGTGGTCCATGCTCACTCGACCTGGAGCACGGGGGACCAGTCGCTCGAGCAGCTCGTCTCGCTGGCCAAGGCGCGGGGGGTCCGGGCGGTGATCCTGACGGAGAATCTCCTCCAGCAGTTCGAGTACGGCCTGCCACCGCTGCGGAGTTTCCTACGGCACCGGGTGGAATACCCCTCACTCCTCCAGAAGAGTCCGAGGAAGTTTCTGGCCGCCGTACGACAGGCCAATGCCCGTCAGCCGGATGTCCTCTTCATCCCGGGCGCCGAGACCCTCCCCTATTATTACTGGACCGGGAGTCTTCTGGGTGGAACGCTGACCATGCACGACGGCCAGAAGAACATTCTGGTCGTTGGCCTGCAACGTCCGGAGGACTACCAGAGGCTGCCGGTCATCGGCAACCCCGGTGCTGCCCGTTGGGGGTGGCAGTCTCCCGTCTTGCTCCTCCTGCCGGTGCTCCTGCTCTCGCTGGGGGCCTGGCTATTCACGCATCGGCGACAGCGAGTGGTGCATTTTCAGCGTTTCCGCGTGGTGCAAAGACGGCGACGGGTAATTCCCGCCTTCGCCTGTTCCGCTGCCGGCATTTTCTTCTTCCTGAACAATTATCCATTCCAGGTCCAGGCGCTCTCCCCCTACAATGCGAGTCAGGGTGTCCGCCCGCATCAGTCCGTCATTGACTACGTCGCTCAGCATGGCGGGTTGACCGTGTGGTCGCTGCCCGAGGCGCGCGACTATCAGGTTGTCCAGGTGGCAGGCCTGAAAGCAACCATACGAACGGAGCCGTATGCCGAGGACTTGCTCAGGACGGAAGGATTCACGGCCTTTGGGGGCGTCTACGAAGACACAACGACCTTCACCAATCCAGGCGGCGGGTGGGATCACCTTTTGCTGGAGTACCTGGCCGGGCGGAGAAAAACCCCCGCCTGGGCCTTAGGTGAGGCGGCTTACCACCGGGAAGGCCAGGCAGGCAAGCGGTTCGGCGAGGTACAAACGGTCATCCTGGAGAGGCGAAAAGATGCCACGAGCCTCCTTGAAGCATTCAAGGCCGGCCGCATGTACGCCCTGCGGCGCACCGGCGAGGCTGGTTTGGCGCTGGATCAATTCCAGGTCTCCGCCTCCGGCGAGGCAGCCGCGGAGGCCGGCGGCCGGCTGACAGCTCGCCGCGGGAGTCTGCCGCTCGTCCGTGCAGTCGTTCGCGCAACGACTTCAGCGCCTATGCAGGTTGAGGTCAGGCTGATGCGTTCGGGCGCCACGGTTCACAGCGTGAAGGGAGAGACGCCTCTGACGATCACCTGGCAGGACGCAGCGCTCCAGCCTTCCGGCCGCACCTACTACCGCCTCGAGGTGCAAGGTCCCGGCGGGCACCAGATCCTCTCGAACCCGATCTTCGTCACGATGGACAAGTAGAGCCTGGCGACTTGGCAATTTGGCAATTGGGCAATCTGGCAGCCTGGAAAAGACTCCCGATGCTCCCATTCGCCCAGTCGCCCAGGTGCCCAGGTGCCCAGGTGCCCAGGTGCCTAATTGCCTGATTGCCATTGTGCCGACATGAAAGTCGCCATCCATCAGCCCCAGTACCTGCCGTGGCTCGGCTATGCAGACAAGATTGATTCGGCGGATGTCTTTGTTCTCCTGGATACGGTCCAGTTCAAGAAGCACGAGTGGCAGAACCGCAATCGCATCCGGACCAAAGACGAGTGGCAGTGGCTCACGGTACCCGTCATCGATCGCTTTCCGGAGCGGATCGATCGTGTCGAGATCAACTCCCGGACGGACTGGCAGCGGAAGCACTGCCAGGCCTTGCGCCTTCACTACGCGAAGGCGCAATTCTGGGAGCCGGTCGGTCCTGACCTTCTCGGCCTCATCGAGCGACCCTGGTCCCGGCTCGCCGAGCTGAATTGCGCCGTCCTCGATCTGCTCTGCCGGTACCTCGGGATCACGACTCCTCGAATCCTCGCTTCCACGCTTATTGCACACGAAGAGCCCACAGAACGGCTCATCGACCTCTGTCGCGCCGTGGGCGGGTCCACGTATCTCGCCGGACAGGGCGGTGTGAACTACATGGACCTCGACCGCTTTCGCGACTCCGGTCTTCTGATGGAGGTTCAGGCCTACCGGCACCCGAGCTATTCCCAGCGATACCAGCCTTTTGTTTCCCATCTCTCGGTGGTAGACTTACTCTTCAACTGCGGTCCCAAGAGCCTGGAGATTCTTCGGTCGGGAAGGAACTGGGAGAGAGCGGAATTCCTCACCGATTACTCACGCAGAGACGCAGAGACGCGGAGGTGAAGGACCTCAATTCAATTTCAGGTGCGATCGTGGATGCAGCCTTTCATATCCACTCTACACTCGGGCCAGGTTTGCTGGAGTCTGTCTACGAAGTTGTATTGGCTCACGAGCTGGAAAAACGGGGCTTGAAGGTGGAGCGGCAGACGCCTGTTCCTATCGATTATGATGGAGTTCATTTCGAGGTCGGTTTTCGAGCAGATCTCGTCGTGGAGAGCGGTATCGTTGTCGAGCTGAAATCCGTTGAAGAGCTTTCTCCAGTCCACTCGAAGCAGCGCTTGACCTATCTTCGTCTGCTCGATTACCGGCTCGGTCTGCTTCTCAACTTTGGCGCCCCAATCATCAAGAACGGAATTCGCCGGATCGTGAATAGGCTCTAGCTTTCCTCTGCGTCTCTGCGTCCCTGCGGGAGAAAGGCATCCCATGCGCATTCTGGCGATCGGCGCACACCCCGATGACGTCGAATTCGGCTGCGGGGGAACCCTCGTCAAGTACGCAGCGCAGGGCCACGAGGTGTTCCTCCTTGTCATGACGCAAGGCGGCGGCGGCGGCGACGCCGCCGTTCGGCAGAAGGAGCAGGAAGCCGCTGCGGACATTCTCCATGTGTCGAAGCTCTTCTGGGGGGATTACCCGGATACCGCCCTCCCGCTAAACCGGGAACTCATTCAGCGGCTGGAGGCCGCCATCAAGGACATCAACCCCAGCTTCATCTTCTCCCACCACCCTGACGATACCCATCAGGACCACCGGCACCTGGCCACTTGCACCGTCACCGCCACCCGATATACGCGGAACGTCCTTTTTTACGAGGGGCCAACCACCCAGAATTTCTCTCCCAGCGTTTTTGTGGACGTGGACGGCCAGCTCCCGACCAAGATCGCCGCCCTGGAGGCCCATGCTTCCCAGGTGACCAAGACGAACATCGAGGGCCTCAGCATCGTCGACTTCGCCCGCGCCTCCGCCCAGTTCCGCGGCATTCAGGGACGCGTGCGCAACGCGGAAGCCTTTGTGCCGTTGCGATTGTTCATCAACATCAGCCCTTGACGGCTGAAGTCGAGGCACCCAGGCACTCTGGCACTCTGGAACCCCAAGAGGTTGCACATAGTCGCCTCTTGGATTTGGAGCCGAGAAAGTCACGTCAGATGACAGAAGGAGGCGGGCGATGCCTGAGGGAGTTGCTGGCATGCGCATCTATCAATTGGCCGAGGTCTTAGCAGACGAGGTCTGGGATGAGGTGATTGCGTGGAAGCCGTTCGCACAAGCGACGGTCGGAAAGCAGTTGGTGCCTGCGTGCGAGTCTATTGGGGCCAACATCGCTGAGGGCGACGGTCGATACTCCTACAAAAACAATAAACAGTTCCAGTTCTACGCTCGGGGATCGCTGGAAGAAACGAGGTATTGGCTTCGCCGGGCAGTTCGTCGGCGTCTCATATCCGAGGAAAGGTTCAATGCCTTTATGGCCACGATCGATGAGTTGATTCCGCAGTTGAATGCCTACATCCGAAGTCTGGAACGACGCGGACAGACTGTGAAACCATCAAGGGTCAACGGCGCCAATTCACAGATGGCCCGAAAGGGCGCAGAGCGTGCTTGACAAGTCCAAGGCGCCGGAGTGCCGGAGTGCCGGAGTGCCGGAGGTGGTGCCGCACTCCCGACCCTGGATCACCGAGGCGGACGTCCGGGCGGTGGCACGCGTTGTCCGGAGCGGCCTGCTGGTCCAAGGAGCGGAGACCGCCGCCTTCGAGGAGGAGGTTGGGCGATCTCTTGGCCTGCCCCCCGGCGTGGCGGTGGGATCCGGCACGGCAGCCCTTCACCTGGCACTCCTGGGAATCGGCGTGGGGCCTGGGGACGAGGTCATTCTGCCGAGCTACGTCTGCGTCGCACCCCTGCATGCGGTCGAGTACGTGGGCGCGAAGGCGCGTATCGCCGACATCGACCCATTGACCTTCAACATCGACCCTCGCGAGGTCCGGCGGAGGATCACCCGGCGAACCAAAGCCATAATCGTGCCGCACCTTTTCGGCCTGCCGGCCGAACTGGACCTGCTCCTCGCCCATGGGATACCGCTCATCGAAGATTGCGCCCAGGCGCTGGGGGCTACCTACCGGGATCGCCCGGTCGGCTCGTTCGGCAGCCTCTGCACCCTCTCCTTCTACGCCACCAAGCTCCTGGCCACCGGCGAAGGGGGAATGATCCTGGGGCGCGATCCGCGGATGCTTGAACGACTCCGCGACCTCCGCGATTACGACGAACGGCGCCGCCATCGCGTGCGGTACAACTACAAGCTCACGGATTTCCAGGCGGCTCTCGGACGGAGTCAGCTCAGGCGGTTTCCGCAAATGTTGGCTCGCCGCAAGGCCATCGCCTCCCGGTACGCGCGGCAACTGGAGAATGTCTCCGTCGCGTTGCCACACGCGGACGGGCATCGCGCGCACGCCTATCATCGGTTCGTCGTCCGCACGTCCGGATCGGCCCCCGCCCTAGCGCGCCGTCTCGAGGCGCTTGGCGTGCGTGCCCGTCCCCCGATCTTTCGGCCCATCCATCGCACGCTGGGAATGGAGGGTTTCCCCGGCGCGAGCGATGCCTGCCGTCATGCCTTGTCTCTCCCGATCTACCCCACTCTTCGAAGGGAGGAGGAGGCGGCGGTCGTTCGCGCCATGCAGATCGTTTTCCGATGAGTCACAAGGAGACCGACAACGTGTCGCCCGCTCCTCGCGAAACAGGCAACCCGGCGGTGGCTCGGTTCTCGCTTGCGCTCAGCGCTTCGTCCCTGGGGATTGCCCTGCTCCTGCTCCTGCCACCGATCCGTGGTACTTGGCTTACCGCCCTGGGCTCCCGCTGGGCATATATCCTGGTCCTTTCCGGTCTCGTCTCGTTCGGCTGCACCCCGCTGATCATGCGCCTTGCTTTCCGCTACGAGGCCCTCGACTACCCCGCTTCCCGGAAGGTCCACACCGCCCCAACCCCCCTCTTGGGGGGCTTGGCGGTCTTCATCGCCTTCCTGATTTCCGTCCTCGCCAATTCCATCCTCGACCACCAGGTGATCGCCATCCTCATCGGCGCAGGCTTGCTCGTGGTGACGGGCGTCCTGGACGATCTGCGGGGCATGCCGGCCCGCTTCAAGCTCCTGGCACAGCTCGCGGCGGTGGCCATGGTGATGGCCTCCGGCGTCATGCTCACGCTTCCGCCGCGATCGGACCTCGGCGTTCTCCTGAACGGCATCCTGACGGTGGTGTGGATTCTTGGGATCACGAACGCCATGAATTTCTTCGACGGCATGGACGGCCTGGCAACCGGTCTGAGTATCGTCACCGCCAGCTTCCTGGGCGTGGTTGCCATACAGACGTTCCAGCCCTTCCTCGGCTGGCTTGCCGCCGCCCTGGTCGGAAGCTGCTTCGGGTTCTTCCCCTTCAATTTTCGCTGGCAGAAGCCCGCCGCCATCTTCCTGGGGGATGCGGGAAGCACCTTCCTGGGATTTGTGCTGGCCTCCCTGGCCGTCAAGGGCGATTGGGCCGATAACGGCATCCTGGACCTCGCCGCGCCCATCCTGATTTTTTGGATCTTCATCTTCGACATGACCCACATTACGGTCATGCGTATTGCCACGGGCAAGGTGCACACCTTTCACGACTGGATCGCCTATGTTGGGAGGGACCATCTCCACCACCGCCTCGACGCCCTGCTCCACAGTCATCGGAAGACCGTCCTGCTCATCTTTCTGCTGTCGACGGCGATGGGATTGGGTGCGGTCGCCCTGCGAAACGCCCGCGTCGTCGACGCCCTCATCCTCATCCTGCAAGCCGTGATCATTCTCCTTATTGTTTCTGTGCTCGAGCGGGCTGGGCAACAAGACCAAGCCTGAGCGGGCGCCTTCGAGACGCAAAGCAGCCCCTGGCATGCCCTCGGCCAGGGGCTGTTTGTTTTTGTGCGCCGGCTGCCCGCGATCTTGGCGAGAGAGAACGGAACCTGTCGCGGACGAGGCAACCAGGCGATTAACCTGAGTTTTCACGAAAAGCCCATCTCACCACGAAGGACACGAAGATCCCGAAGCCGAAAGGCACGGAGAGCCGGTCCTGACCCTCACCACCGAGGAGCGGGCGGGCATGAAGCCCGCCCCTACGCAACCTCAATTGCGGCGAACAAGTTCCCTTGTAGGGGAGGGGTTTATCCCCTCCCGCCTCAACGCATTGCAGGAACAACGGGTGCTGTGCGAAAGGTCCATCCAAATCTCTTCTTCGTGTCCTTCGTGCTCTTCATGGTGAATAATCCGGGTCATGGAATCAGGCAACACGAAACGCCCTGGATGCTCCCGATCGTTCGGTCTCCAAATTGCCCGGTTGCCTGATTGCCCAATGGCCCAAGCGCCCTTCACTTCACCTCAACGATCACAGTCCGCTCGCGCGGACCATCGAACTCCACCAGCATCACGCTTTGCCACGTGCCCAGGCGCAGTCGGCCTCCCCGAATGGCCACAGTTTCGCTGGGGCCCAGAATAGACGCTTTGATGTGGGCGGCGGCGTTGTTGTCCACGCGGTCATGTCTCCAAGACCCCTCGGGGATCAGGCGGCCCAAGGCATCCAGGAGATCCTGGCAGACGTTGGGATCGGCGTTCTCGTTGATGACGATGGCTGCCGTGGCGTGCGGCACGAAGACGAAACACAGGCCGTCCGACACCCCGGACTCCTGCAGCGCCCCCTCGATCTGCCCGGTGATATCCACCATTTCCTGCGTCTTGCGCGTTCGAACACGAATCTCGGCCATAGCCACTCCTCCGGGCTGAACCCAAGGTCTCGGTTTCACCGCAGGGCCCGGACTGAGGGGCATCGGCGGCGACCGACCGGTCACGCGCCCACGAAAGAGCTTCCCCCACACCGCTCTCGTGCTAAGATCAGCCTCGGGCAGCGCCAAGATTTTAGCTAGGCGAATGTCTTCCGTCACGGAGAATCCGGAGATGAGTCGGAGGAGGACCCATGGAACCCCCCATCCGCCAAGAGATCGAGACTGCCGTTCAGGCCTTGGACCAGGCGATCTCCGGCCTCATCAATTTCCTGATGACCCTCCGGCCGACCCTGCGGAATGAAATTCTCCAGATCTGCGGACACCACCTCCAGCAGGCCCGTGACGCCCGTGACCGCCTCGCAGCCCTGCTACAGAGCGACGGACAGTGAGTGGTGGGAATGCGGCAGGTGGCGCCGGGCCGGGACCGGCCGGCCTCTGTCGGACGCTTCAGAGTGGTAGGGTGCCGGCGTATCCGCGGAGAACCGGTCGACAAGTCAACCACTCGACGAATCGACCGCGGTTAAATGGAGCCGCTGTCCAGGGCGAGAGACACGGCATGCTGGAGCTGTTCGAAGGGGACCGGCTTCGGCAGGACGCCTGCGGCGCCGACCTGCTCTGCACGGTCCACCACCCGGAGATCCGTGGTCGCCGAAACCAGGATAACGGGGACCGGCGCGAGGTCCGAGTCGGTCTTGAGGGCCGCACAGGTCTCATAGCCGTCCATGTCCGGCATCATGATGTCGAGGAGGATGCAATCCGGTCGGTCCACTTTGGCAAGCTCCAGAGCAATGCGCCCGGAGTCCGCCACAATCACCTCGTGGCCTGCCGCCTCCAGGCCATCTTGCATGATGGCGCGCAACAGTGCCTCGTCGTCTACGACCAGGATTTTGGCCATCTCGCCGCCCCCCAGCGAAGTCAATGGATTTCTGGGCGTTGAGCTTATCCTTCCCCTCCCTCCGTGTCAAGCTGTGAGGCCGCCATTGTGCGAGCGGCGGACCGACATGGCAGAATCTGCCGATCCGGAATGGCGAACGCCCGTGTTCGCCCTCGGCGAACCCTCCGCGGTTTTGGCTTGACACCGCTTCCTTTACGAGCATCTCTGCGAGAAGCTCTACGAACGCGATGAGAACCTGAAGATTTTCCCGCAGCTTGCGGCGGACTTGCCGTCCCTCGCCGACGGCGGCAAGACCGTGACCATCAAGCTTCGTTCGGGGGTGAAGTTCAACGACGGCACTCCGATGAACGCCGAGGCGGTTCGCTTCTCCCTGGAGCGCCATCTCACCTGGAGAAGTCCAACCACTACTTCGACCCGAGCCAGGCGAGATTCAACCGGCTCGTATTCCGCATCATCCCCGACGATTGTTGTAACTACTGAAAGGCTCCTTTACACACGGGGCAGCCAATTCGCGGGCAACCTCGGGCAACAACTTTTTCAGGCGGCGCGTTCCATCCCCAGTGCTTCAATGCGAGAACGGAGCGGCCCCATCTTGCTGATCGTGATGTGGACTACCGGCCTGTGCTCCTCCTTCGCCTGCCTCTCCCCGAGGCGTCGACTCCAGCGGTTGAAGGCGTCGTCGTCCTTCACTTGAAGAACGACGACGGCGTCCTGGGGGATCCGCTTGGCGAATCCCGGACGCTCCAAAACGTATCGCTCGAATTCGAAGATAAGGTCGAGATTCCTCTCGACCATCGTCTTCTGTGCCCGCGTCACGGGAACCTCCCCTGGAGAAACCGCTCTCGATAGGCACAGAACCCCCAGGTCCATAGACAAGGCTTCCCCAGGCTCGCTAAACCACGTCCGCCCCTCAGTACTTCACTCGGCCAAACAGTCGCAACCCTTCGGGCCCGTACTCCCGCTCGAGCTTCAGGGAGTGCTGCGCCACCAAGTCGTAGAGGCGCCGCAGCTCCGCCACCGGCTCGGCGTGGTCGTCCACTCGCAGGTTGTGGGTGACCCGCGGCTCGCGGCTCGCCACCAGGAGCGCCGCCGACTGCTTGCCCCGCTTGTCGCCGCCGGCCGCCTGGCCCGCCTCCAGCGTGAGGAGCAGACGCTCCGACAGCTCCCGCCCCTCCCGGCGGGCGCGCCGGTACGTTTCGACCATGGCCTCCACCACCCGGGGACCGGCCAGCATGTTGCCGGCCACGCTGAAGGCGTCCCCCTCGTGATGCCCGCACCACGGAATGCAATCTCCCCCTGTGTGACAGAAGACCCCGTGCCGGTCCACCCCGTGCACCTGCCGGATCTCGCGCTCGGCGTCCCCCTGGACGAGCGTGCCGAGCGCGACACCGATCGGCACCCCCTGCTCCAAGAGAGCGATCCCTCGGCACCCGATCTCCGTGTTCACCCTGGCCTGGGTGGCGATCCCGCCGTGGAGGGACACGAACGGCACCAGCGCCCCCACCGCCGGCCGCGCCGTCGCCACGGCCACCCCGAAGCCTCCCGTCGCCTCGTCCCGCGCGACGATGGAAAAGGTGTGGAGGTGCATGATTGCGGCTCCTGAGGGCAACTCCCGCCTACCAGCCCAGCCCGTAGCCGATGGCCCGCCGCGGCGACACCCCGCCCATGATTACCCCGCGCTGCCCGTCGTACCGGATGCCCATGGCCTTGCCGTTGGACCACCGGTCGATCACCTTGACCTCGTGGCCCCGCCGCGTCAGCTCCGCCACGACCTCCCGGGGAAAACCATCCTCGGCGTCGACGCGCCCGGGGTAGGCCAGGCGGGGATAGAAGGAGGAAGGGAAGTGCACGGAGTGGAGGGTGGGCGCATCCAGCGCCTCCTGGAGGTTCATCTGGAAGACGATGTGATTGAGGAAGAATTGCAGCGTCCACTGGTCCTGGCCGTCCCCGCCGGGCGTTCCGAAGACCATGAACGGCTTCCCGTCCTCCGTGACCAGGGAGGGGGTCAGGGTCGCGCGGGGCCGCTTGCGGGGGGCCAGGGCATTGGGGCGGGCCGGATTGAGGTAGAACATCTGGCCGCGCGTCCCCAGACAGAACCCCAGCCCCTTAACGACCGGCGAGTCGCCGATCCAGCCGCCGCTGGGCGTGGCGGCCACCATGTTCCCCTCCCGATCCACCGCGTCGAGATGGGTCGTGTCCCCGACGTGGGCATGGCCCAGCCCCAAATCGCTGACGTCGCGCCCCGCCACCTGCAGGGCCCGCCGGTTGTCCCCCAGCACGTCGAAGGTGGCGTAGGACGGCACCCCCTTGCCCGCGTCGCCCGGCCGAAACTCCTTCGAGGCCGTCTGCCCGATGAGCCCGCGGCGTCTCTCCGTGTACGCGCGGGACAGGAGGACCTCCAGCGGCACCTGGTCGACGCAGGGATCCCCGTAGTAGGCCTCGCGGTCGGCGAAGGCCAGCTTGGCGGATTCCACCAGGATGTGGAGGTACTCGGCCGAGTTGTGGCCCAGGGCGGCAAGGTCGTATCCGTCCAGGAGCGCCAGGTGCTGCAGGAAAACGGGCCCCTGGGTCCAGGGGGGGCACTTGTGCACCTCCAGGCCGCGGAACTTCAGGCTCGCCGTCTCCTCGATTCCGGCATGCCACTCCGCCATATCCTCGTAGGACAAGAGGCCCGCATGCGCGCTCCCGCTGGCGTCCTCCACGGGATGGTCCGTGATGAAACGGACGACCCGCTCGGCGATCTCCCCCTTGTAGAAGGCGTCCCGCGCGGCCTCGATGGCGGCGGCCCGCCCCTTGTGCCGGGCTGCCGCCTCGGCCTTGCAGAGGGTCTTGAGGGTGTCGGCCCAGTCCGGGTTCCGCCAGAGGTCTCCGATGTCGGGGATGCGGCCGCCGGGGCAGTACACCTCCGCCGTGGTGGGGTAGCGCGTCAGGTACTTCTTGACGTTCGTCACCAGGTTGTTCCGCAGGCCTTCGTAGACGGCGAAGCCGTTTTCCGCCAGCTCGATGGCGGGCTGCAGCACCTGGCCGAAGGTCATGGTCCCGAAGCGCGAAAGCGCCGCGGCCCAGGTGTCCACCGCCGCCGGCACGCAGGCGGGCAGGTACCCGTCCCCCGGAATGAGGTCGATGCCGTGATCGTGGCACCACGCGATGGTGAAGGCCTTGGGGGACCATCCCATGCCGCAGAGGGCGAAGGCCTTCTGCTCCCTGGCCGAGTAAAGCAGCGCGGGCACCTCGCCCCCGATGCCGTTGCTCTGCGGCTCCAGGAGGTTCAGGCAAAAACCCATGGCCGCGGCGGCGTCCACGGCGTTGCCCCCCTGCTCCATGATGCGGAAGCCTGCGGCCGTGGCCAGATAATGGCCCGAGGTGACGACGCCGCGCCGGCCCATGATGACAGGACGCGTTGTGAAGGATGCCATGATAGTCTCCTCGTCAGGGGTGATTGCCGGACGACTCCCCCGGCCCGGGAGGGCGCCGGCACGGAATTCCTGCACAGCGGGCGGATACTACCCTCGCAGATTCCGGGCGTCAATTGGAACCTGGTTTTTGCGCTGAGCGCGCAAAAACCAAAGGCGTGCTTTGCGATTCAACCTCGGCAGTTTTCCTACCCCCGCTTCCGGCGGAGCCAGGTCAGCAGTTCCTCCGCTGGCCGGGTGTTCACCACTTCCGCCGGCCCCAGCCAGGCGCGGCGGGCCACCGCCACACCGAAGCGCATGAAGTCGAGATGGCTCACCGTGTGCGCATCGGTGCTGATGGTCACGGGGATTCCCAGGTCCCTGGCCCGCCGCGCGTGGAGGTCGTTGAGGTCGAGGCGGGAGGGGGAGGCGTTGATCTCCACCGCTGTCCCGGCCTCCCGGGCCGCTTGGAGGATGGCGTCCACATCCACCTCGTAGGCCGCCCGCTCCCCGATGAGCCGTCCCGTCGGATGGCCCAGGATGTGGACCAGCGGATGCCGGACGGCGCGCACGATGCGCTCCGTCATCTCCTGGCGGGGCATTTTGAAGCGCGAGTGGACGGAGACCTGGACCAGGTCGAGCTGGCGCACGAGCTCGTCGGGATAGTCCAGGCCGCCGTCGGCTCGGATGTCCACCTCGCAGCCGGCCAGCACGCGAAAGCCCTTCAGCCGGGCGTTCAGCGCGCGCACCTCCCGGATCATCTCCAGGACTTCCGCCTCCGTCATGCCCCCCGCCACCGTGACCGATCGGGAGTGATCCGTCACCGCCATGTATTCGTAGCCCCGAGCGCGCACGGCCGCCGCCAGGTCGGCCAAGGAGTGCGCCCCGTCGCTCCACGTGGTGTGGAGCTGGAGATCCCCCCGGATATCCTCCAGGCGCACCAAGGCCGGCAGCCCATTCCCCAGGGCCGCCTCGATCTCCCCGGCGTCTTCCCGGAGTTCCGGGGGGACCCAGGGGAGCCCGACGGCCCGATACACCTCCTCCTCGGTGCGTCCGGCCATCCGTTCGCCGGACTCCCCGCGGAAGACCCCGTACTCGCTCACCTTGAGGCCCTGCCGCTGGGCCAACTCGCGCACCCGGATGTTGTGCTGCTTCGATCCCGTGAAGTACTGGAGCGCGGCCCCGAAGCACTGCGGATCCACGACCCGCAGGTCCACCTGCATGCCTTCCCGCAGGCGGACGCTGGACTTGGTATCGCCCTGGGCCAGCACCTCCGCCAAATTGGGCAGGCCGACCAGCACCTCCATGACCGGGCCCGGCCTGCAGGATGTCACCAGCAGGTCGATGTCCTTCACCGTCTCCCGCATCCGGCGCAGACTGCCGGCCGGCTCGATCTGCTCCACCTCCGGCAGCTCCCGAATCCGGGCCACGATGGCCTCGGCCAGGCCCAGGGCCGTTCCGATGGGCGTGCGCTCGCGGCCGCTCCGCCAGACGGCGATGCCCTTCAGGATGTTTTCCTCGGTCTTGGCCTGGATCCCCGGCAGGCCGGCGAGCTGATGGGTCCGCGCCAGGCTCTCCAGCTTCTCCACCGAGTCCACTCCCAGCCGCTCGTAGAGCAGCTTGGCGGTCTTCGGGCCGACGCCGTGGACGCCCAGCATGTCGATCACGCCCGCGGGGATCTCTCTGCGGAGGCGATCCAGGTGCTCGATGCGCCCGCTGCGGAGGAATTCGACGATCTTCCCCGCCAGGTCCTTGCCGACGCCCGGGACCTCCTGCAGGCTTCCGCGCTCCGCCAAGACGCTCGCCTGCTCGGCCAGCGTCTCCAGGGTCTGGGCGGCCCGCCGGTAGGCCCGGACGCGAAACGGGTTCTCCCCCTTGACTTCCAGATAGTCGGCGATCTCGGTGAAGAGCGCGGCGATCTCAAGGTTGCTCATTGCAGGCTCAGGGCCACGCCTTCCGCCATCGCATGGTCCCTCCTGTTGCTAAAAGGTTAGTGGTCGTTGCGGCAATTACGCTGACGTGTGCTTCTCACCACTCGCCCTCCTCAACCTCCCCTGCTCCCCCCCCAGGGGGGAGAAGGAAGGGATGAGGGGGCGAACGGGAGTTGGCGACGCTCAGAACACCTCACCGTAATCGCGACCAGGAGCACTCAGACCCCTCACCGCAGCCCTCTCCCCACGGATGGGGAGAGGGAGGCCGATAGCCGGGTTCGGACCCCTCACCCTTCCCCTCTCCCCGCGAGCGGAGAGGGTGGCCGAAGGCCGGGCGAGGGGCGCCTCACCGCATCGCTCTGGGAATTTCCTGCAGAATACGCTCAACTACTGCATCGGGTTCGTTCAGGATTTCGTTGTTCCAGAAGCGCAAGACCCGGTATCCTCGCAGGGGAAGCTCCCGGGTTCGCCGGCTATCGGATTCCACTTGCAGAGCGTGCTGTCACCCGTCAAGCTCCACGACCAATCGAATCTCCGGACAGCAGAAATCCACGATGTAGTCGCCGATTGGGTGCTGTCTCCGGAATTTCGCTCCACCTACTTGCCGGTCCCGCAATCGTGCCCAGAGCATACGCTCGGCATCGGTTTGAGATCGCCGAAGCTGTCGCGCCCGAGCTTTCCCGACCTCATCTGGCGTCCGCGCTTGCATGTGTTCCTCGGACCCCTCACCCTTCCCCTCTCTCCACGAGCGGGGAGAGGGTTTCATCGCAGCGGCAGCCTCCACTATCGCAGGCCCTAACGGATGACCTCAGCCTTCCGGTCTTTCTCGCTCAGTCTCATCGCAGCGGGAGTCTCCACTATCGCAGGCTCCCTCTCCCCGCGAGCGGGGAGAGGGTGGGCCGAAGGCCGGGTGAGGGGTTCGGCCTGCCATGACGTATGATCAACAGTACCCGTCGAGGCGATGCAGACCGGCAGCCCGTGCGAGGTGGAGGGCCTCCTCCAATTCGGTTCGCGTCGGCCGTCTCGCCAGCGGCGGATACTCGTGTGCCCGATAGCGCGGGCGGTACTGGGCCATGATGTTCACGTAGGTATCTTCCGAGAATTCGGCCAGGAACCGGACGATCTCCGCGGTCCCCGCCAGATTGCTCGGCAGGACAAGATGACGTACGAGGAGTCCCCGACGCGCAAGGCCTCGCCGGTCCATGACGAGGTCGCCGACCTGGCGATGCATCTCCCGTAGCGCCGCCTTGGCCACTGCGGGGTAATTCTCCACCTTGGAGTACCGCTTGGCAATATCGGCAACGGCGAACTTGAAGTCCGGCATGTAGATGTCAAAGACGCCATCCAGGAGGCGGAGCGTCTCCAGGGATTCGTACCCTCCGCAGTTGTACACCAGGGGAAGCCGAAGGCCGTCTTCGACGGCTCCCGCCAACGCCCGGAGGATCTGCGGCACCTGGTGCGTGGGCGTCACGAAGTTGATGTTGTGGCAGCCCAGGCGCTGCAGATCGAGCATCATCTCCGCGAGTCTTGCGGTCGAGACGATCTGCCCCTCACCCTCCTGGCTGATCTCGTAGTTCTGGCAGAAGACGCAGCAGAGGTTGCAATGGGCGAGGAAGATCGTCCCCGAGCCGCCGGTCCCCACCAGCGGCCGCTCCTCACCGAAGTGGGGGCCGTAGCTTGAGACCAGCGCCTGCTCGGCCACGCCACACACCCCCGTCTTGCCCTGGAGCCGCTGCGCCAGGCACTCCCGCGGGCAGACGCGGCACGGCTCCAGCAGCCCCTCCGCCGCTTCGGCCCGCCGCCGCAGTTCTCCCTTCTCGTGCAGCTCAAGATACGCCGGCCACGACATGCTTTCCCTCAGCTACCGCTGGCAGGTCGGGCAGAAGTGCGTCCCTCGCTGCGCCACGAGGATGCGGCGGATGGCGGTGCCGCACACTCGGCACGGGGTCCCATGGCACTGATAGACGCGATGCCGCGGCGCGAAGCCGCCCGGCTCGCCGCAGGGGTCCCGAAAGTCCGAGATGGAGCTGCCCCGCTGGCGGATCGCCGCTGCCAGCACGAAACGAATGGCGCCGCGGAGCGCGCGGAGCTCCTCTTCGGAGAGCGAGGCCGCCCGCCGCGTCGGCCGGATCTTGGCACGGAACAACGCCTCGTCTGCGTAAATGTTGCCGAGGCCCGCGATCTTCCGCTGATCCAGCAGAACGGACTTCACCCGTGCGCCGCTCTGGCAGATCCGCCGCAGGGCCCCCACGGAAAACGCGTCCTCCAGGGGCTCCGGCCCCACCCGGAGCGCGGCCTCCACCGCCTCGGTGGGCACGAGAAACAGCTCGCCGAACTTCCGCACGTCCCGGTATGTCAACACGCCTCCCTCGTCGAAGTGCAGGAAGGCGTGCGTGTGCTCATCCCCCTGGCAAGACTCCCGATCCCGCCACCAGCGAAGCTGCCCGGTCATTCCCAGCCGGACGATCAGACTGGTTTCCCCCAGGTCGAACTGGAAGAACTTCCCCCGGCGCAAGAGCGCCCGGATCCGCCGCCCGATCAAGCCCGCAGCGACAGACGCCGGAGTCCCCGCGCGCCGCGTCAGGCGCGGCGTCAGGATGGATGCCTGCCGGATGGACCGTCCCACCACCTTGGGGACAAGGTCTCGACGGATGGTTTCCACCTCCGGCAGCTCGGGCATGCCCGCCATCCTCCGGATGGAATGCAAAATGCAAAACCGATCCTGCGGTCCGCAGGACAAAAACGATCAAGCGCCTCGCCTACTCGGTTGTCGATTCCCGGCTCTAACTTGTCGGTTTTGCCTTGCCGGTTGTCGGTTTTCACTTATCGGTTTTAACTTGTCGGTTGTCGGTTTTAACTTGTCAGATGTCCGCGGGAGGCCTCAGGTCCCGGAGGGAGCCTGGGGGCCCTGCGGAGCAAACAGCTCCGGCCGCGCGGCACGCAGGCTGAGGAGCGCTCCCTCCCAGTCCGCAGTGGACGGAAAAGCCAGTGCGAAGCCCAGGACGGATAAGCCGGCAAGAACGTAGAAGTCCAACAGGTATCCCCCGACGAAATAGAGCGCCAGGCCCAGGATCACCGGGATCTCCGCCACCGCGAAAACCAGGATCTGATTCGAGGAGAGGCCGGAAAGAATCTCGGGCAGCCCGTGGTCGCGAGCCCGCCGCACCAGGGTATCGGCGGCGAAGAGCCACCGACGCATTACCGGAATGGCCAAGCAGGCTGCCATCCCCAGGACGTAGAGCGGGTAGCGCAGCCAGTCCACGGACGTGAAGATGTCGCGCCCTTGGGGGATCTGGGCAATCTTCCGGATAACCTGGACGACGATCCAGTAAACCAGGATCGACCCGGTCATGGCGCCATAGACGACGCGGAGCGGGGCCAGAACCGCGCGGACCCGGTCGCGGATCGGCTCATCCGTCCTCATGGATCCCTCCTGTCGGGCAGAAGTGATGTCGGTCCCCGGCGGTGAAATCCTCCGCCGGATCGACGATTGCCACCGCGTCCATCCTTCCCCGTCATGCTTGGCCGCCTCGAAAGCTCCCTGTTCGTGGCGCATGGCGCATGGCGCTTGGCCCCGTGCCTGTGCCCTGTGCTCCCCGCGCGGGCGGCCACACAGGGCCGCCCCTACACCTGCCCGCTGCCCCGTGCCCCGTGCGCTGTGCTCTGTGCCCCGTCCCTCAGCCCCTTGGCGCCTCGATGCCGTAGGCCTTCATCTTGCGGTGGAGGTTGCTCCGCTCGATCCCCAGCCGCTCGGAAGCTCGGGTGACGTTGCCGCCCTCTTCCCGCAGGCGGCGCAGAATGTACTCCCGCTCGAACTGCTCCCGGGCCTCGCGGAGCGTCGTGTCCCTGTCGAGACCCGGCTCGGCCACGGCCTCTGGTCCGCCCCCCGGCCGGGCTCGAAGCGAAGGGGCCAGGTCGAAATGCCGGATGACCTCGTCCTGGACCATGATGACCATACGCTCGATCACGTTCCGGAGCTCGCGGACATTCCCTGGCCACGGATACTTGATGAGGAGATCCATCGCCTCCGGACTCAACATCTTCTCCCGCTTGCCGTACTCCGCGCAGAAGAGCCGGAGAAAGTGGGTGGCCAGGGGCTGGATATCCTCCTTCCGCTCCCGGAGCGGCGACACTTCGAACGGGATGACATTCAACCGATAGAACAGATCCTCGCGGAAATTCCCCTTCCGGATTTCCTCTTCCAGCTCCTTGTTGGAGGCGGCAATGACCCGGACATCCACCGTGATGGTTTCCGTGCCCCCCACCCGCTCGAAGGTCTGTTCCTGCAGCACCCGGAGGACCTTGGCCTGGGTCTTCAGGCTCATGTCGCCGACCTCATCCAGGAAAATGGTGCCGTTGTCGGCAATCTCGAACTTGCCGCGCCGCTTCGTGGTGGCGCCGGTGAAGGCTCCCCGCTCGTGCCCGAAGAGCTCGCTCTCGATCAACTCGTCCGGGATGGCCGCGCAGTTGACCTCGACGAAGGGCTTCTGGGCCCGCAAGCTCTCCCGATGGATGGCCCGGGCGATCAGCTCCTTGCCCGTGCCGCTCTCTCCGCGAATCAGCACCCGCCCATGACTGGGCGCCGCAGACTTGATCTGGTCGCGCAGGGCCTGGAGGGCCGCGCTCTCGCCGACGATCTCGTACCGCTTCTCCAGGGTCTGCCGCAGGACGCGATTCTCCTGGGCCAACTGCTGGCGCTCGAGAGCGTTCTTGACCGCCAGGACGGTCTTTTCCAGGGTGAGCGGCTTCTCGATGAAGTCGTACGCGCCAAGCTTCAGGGCCTTGACGGCCGCTTCCACGGTGGAGTGGCCGGAGATCATGATCACCGGGAGGTCGGAGTGCTGGCGCTTCACCTCCTCCAGGGCCTGGAGGCCGTCCATGCCGGGAAGCCAGACGTCCAGGATGACCAGATCCGGCGCCGCCAGGGCCACCTGCTTCAGCAGCTCCTCGCCCGAGGCTGCCGCGCGCACGCGGTAGCCCTCGTCCTTGAGGATACCCTCCAAGGAGGCACGGATGTTCCGCTCGTCATCGACTACCAGGATCTCTTCGGAGCTCATGGTCCCTCGTGGAGAGCCGGCACTCGGGCGATTCGGACATCCGGCAACCGGGACCAGCACCGGCCCGGCTCCCTCGTTGCCGGGTTGCCCAGTCGCCTAATTGCCCCCCACCGGTGCAGGCGCCAGCGCGGGCAGGCTGATGATCAGGCGCGCCCCCCGCGGCACGTTGTCCTCGATCCGGATCTCCCCGCCGTGCTCGACGATGATTCGATGGACGATCGCCAGTCCCAGCCCCCCGGAGGACCGCTTCGTTGAATAGTAGGGCAGGAAGAAGCGGTCGCGGTCCTCCGGCGGGAACCCGGGGCCGGTGTCCGCAACATCCAGGAGCACCCGCCCGGCCTCGGGTTGATATCGGGTGGAGATACTGATGCTGCCTCGGTTCTCCTCTCCGATGGCGGTCACGGCGTTGTCCACAAGATTGATCAGCACCCGCTTGATCTGATCCGGGTCGAGTTGGAATACCGGCAGCGCCGGATCGAGGCTCGTCTGGACAACGATCCCGCCGTGCGCCCCCGCGTAAAGCGCCTCCACCTGATGGATCACGGCGTGGAGGTCGCTCGGCCGGGGATGGAGGGCCGGCATCCGTGCGTAGCGAGAGAACTCGTCCACCATCTTGCGGAGCCCCTCCACCTCCTGGATGATGGTGCGTGTGCACTCTTCCAGGACCGGCCCGACGTCGGGAGCCCGCTCCGCAAACTTCTTGCGCAACCGCTGGGTGGAGAGCTGGATGGGCGTCAGGGGGTTCTTGATCTCGTGGGCAATGCGCCGGGCCATTTCCCGCCAGGCCATGGCCTGCTGCGCCCGCACCACCTCCGAGACGTCGTCGAGCACCACCAGGAAGCCGCGGCGCGGCCCCCCTGGGCCCGCCAGGCTGGAGGCAGTGACGATCAGCGTGGCCGAGCGGCCCCCCAGGGCGAGGGTGACCTGCTGGTCCACGACTTCGTGCCCCTTCTCGGCCAGGCGGGCCACCAGCCGCTGCAGGGGCGCCAGGGCATCCCCGGCGAAGACCTCCGCGTAGTGTCGGTGGAGGATGGCCCCGGCGTCCTGCCCCAGAATGCGGGCCGCGGCGCGGTTCACCGTGTTGACCCGCCCCTCGGCATCCAGCGAGAGCACGGCCGCCGTGATGGATTCCAGGACGGTCTCCATGTAGTCGCGGCGCCGGTCCGCCTCGATGTTGGATCGCTGGAGCGCTTCGTAGGCTTGCGTCAAGGCCGCCTTGCTGCGGGCCAGATCTCCCGTCATCCGGTTGAAGGAATCGACCAGCATGCCGATCTCGTCGTCGGCCTTCACCTGCACCTGGAACCCCAGGTCCCCCTCGGCAACCTTCCGGGTCCCTTCGGCCAACTGCTGAATGGGCCCGGTAATCCCGCGGGCGAGGTGCACCCCCACCCAGATCGCGCCGAAGATGATCACCAGCGTGACCATGAGGAAGAGCATCAGGTAGATGCCCTTGATGGGATTCTTCAACCGCCGGAGCTGCCGGTACTCCTGGATGGCGGTCTCGATGTCTCCGGCCTTCACGGCCAGCGAGGCCGGCACCGAAAACCCCAGCGCCAGGGCGCCGATGACCTGGCGGGGACTGCCGGGGAGGGAGACCGGCACCACCGCACGGATCAGGTCGATCTCCGCCAGATCCTGGATCGCGGCGATGCCTTCGCCGTCGAGGGCCTGCCGGACCATGGGGGCCGCCGGCGACAACATCGCCCCGGCCGGAAGCCTGGGGCTCCGCCACTGGGCCAGCTCCACCCGCTGGCGGTTGAAGAGCTGGAGGGAATCCATTCCGTGCTCGCGTGCCTTCTCCGCCACCAGCCGTCGCGCGGCCGCCACCCCTCCCTCCGAGGCCAGGGCCTCCCCCACCCGCGCGGCCACCTGCCGGCCCCGCGCCAGGGCGTCTTCGCGGCCGACTCGCGTATAGGCCTGTGCCACCTCGACGGCATTCTCCAGGGAGTTCTCGACCTGGATGTTGAACCAGGTCTCCACGCTGGTGGTGATCAGCTTGCTGGCCACCAGGAAGAGGAGTCCCGCAGGCAGAAGGGCGAGGCTGACGAACGCCACGGCCAACTTGACCCGGAACTTGGATCCCAGGACGTTCTCCCGCCGCTCCAGGTACACCTTGAAGAGGCTGCGAAAGACCAGCAGAACCAGCAGGAGGAGGAGCACGATGTTGATGTTGACCAGCGCGAAGATGAGGATGTTGGAGGCGATGGGCGTGGGGAAGCGGAGCTGCTGGATCAAAACCTGGACGGCGGTCAGGCCGATGACCAGCCCCAGGACAGACAGCAGGACGAAACGGTTGCGGCGAGTCCGCACCGCCTGCTCTTCCTGCGGGCCGCCCCTGACAATCTCCTCCAGCTCCATCTTCGCCCCCCCCGGCCTGCCCTAAACCCGGCGCTCCAGGCCCCAGCGTGTAGGTACACCGGAAGCCCGGAGGGGCTCAGGACTCAGGGTGGACAAGTATAGGAGGGGGAGCGGAGTCAAGGCAAGCAAAAGCACGATCCCCGCATTCTTCGCGAGCACCCTCGCGAAGAATGCGGGGATGACCAACTACAGCAGCGCGGCGCGAAGCCCCCGCGCCGCCGGCAGGATCGGCGGGACCCACTGCTCCACCGGTGCCGCTGACAGGCTGAAGGGCTCCGGCTCCGACAGGATCTGCTCCTGGATCCGGTGGACGAGGGCGAGGTGAAGCTGGTGTCCGGCCCCTTGGGCCACGATCGTCCCCACCAGCGGCTTCCCCAACAGGTACAGGTCGCCGATGAGGTCCAGAATCTTGTGGCGGACCAGCTCGTCCGGGAAGCGGAGCGGCCCGTTCAGGGCCCCCTCCTCGCCGATGATGAGCGCATTCTCCAGCGATCCGCCTTTGGCCAGCCCCATGCGGTGGAGCATCTCCACATCCCGCAAGAAGCCGAACGTCCGGGAGGGGGCCACATCCCGGGCGTACCGCTCCCGGCCGACCTCCATGGCACAGGTTTGCTCGCCGAGGATGGGATGGTCGAAGCACATGGTGTAGATCACCCGCAGGCGCTGCGACGGGACGATGTACAGGCTGCGCGTGCCGACCTCGACCTTGATGGGCTGCCGGACCTTCAGGAAGGTCTTGGGGGCGAACTGCCGCCGTAAGCCCGCCTGGCGGATCAGTTCCACGAAGGGGGCCGCGCTTCCGTCTCCGATCGGGACCTCGGGTCCGGTGAGGTCCACCAGAACGTTGTCCACTCCCATGCCTGCCAGGGCGGACATGAGATGCTCGACGGTCTTGACCGCCGCCCCGTTCTTGGCAACCGTCGTGGCGTACTGGGTGTTCGCCACGTTCCCGGGCGTGGCCTCGATGCAGGGCGCGCCTGGAAGGTCCGCACGACGAAAAACCACTCCGCGATTGGCAGGGGCCGGTGAGAGGGTCATCCGGATTCGTTCGCCGGTGTGGAGCCCAATGCCTTCGTAGGAAACGGCTTTCTCGAGAGTGCGCTGGTGGCTCAATGGATGCTCCTCGGATGACTTCGCCTTGATTTGCAGGCCAAACCGCTGTGGTATGTTGCAAGCATAGTGCCACAATTACCCCTTCTGGAGTCAATAAAACTTCTTGAAAATAAAGGATATTCAGGATGGTTGGCGGCTGGGTGGTCGAATCCGGGAAATTTCGCCCAACGGCTGTGTCCCTGTGGACACGGCGGCTGTGTTGACTTTACTTCCCTGGCGCCTTTCTGGAGGTGGATGCACGGATCATCAGCCGCTCCAAGGCGTCACAGCAGGGGGCATCCCCCAGGGAGCTGACCAGCTCCCGGATGACCGCTCGATGGGCGGCATCGATCGGAGCATCCGTGGGTGGCACGCTGGGCTCCACCGACGGGACATCCTCCACCTCCCCAATGCGCAGGACGATCTCGCGGACGACAGATTCGCCCAGCGACTCGGAGAGCGTGGCGACGAGCCGGTGCCGCATCATACTCAACTGGTGGAGCCATACGGGGTCTGTGACGTGAACGATCAGCCGACCTCGGGTGATGGCCCACGGTTGGGCGTGCCGGGCGATTTGCGGGCCCACCACGTCTCCCCACACCCGCCAGAGCTCCCGCTGCCTCACCCCCGTCGCGAGCCCGAGACGCTCAAGCGTCTGCGTCACCGCCTCGGCCATCGGCACGGGAGGCCGCCATCCCCGCCGGGTCATGGCCGGCCCTCGCCGTCCTCGTCGGGCCGCTCCAGTTTCCAGCCCTTCGCCGCCTCGTCGATGCCTCGGTTTGCCAGCGCGTCCGCCGCGGCGTTCGCCTCGCGGGGGACGTGGTGGATCGCGGCGCGACGGAACCGCCTCAAGCGCTCTTTCGCCTCCGCGAACAGGGGGCGAAGCGCCGGATGCTTCACCTGGTAGCGCCCGTGGAGCTGGCGGACCAGCAACTCCGAATCCGAGTAGATCTCCACATCCGTCAGGCCGAGGGCTTCGGCCCGCTCCAGCGCCAGGAGAAGCGCCCGGTACTCCGCCACGTTGTTCGTGGCCCGGCCGATGTATCGCGAGAGCCGCTCCAGCACCTCGCCGTCCGCCCGGAAAATGGCCACGCCCAGACCGGCCGGCCCCGGATTTCCCCGAGCCGCCCCGTCGATGTGGATGCGGATCGCCGAGCGGCTCCCCGCTCCCCGGCGCGTCGGCGGCGGACGGACCGCTCGATCCTCCAGGGCGGCCAGGGCCGCTCGCGCCGCCTCCAGCGCGGCGTCGGCCGGCAGATCCAGGGGAAGGCGCAGCACCCCGGCGCCGGCCTCGGCCTCGACGAGGCGGCGTAGGCGGGAGAGCAGTTCCGTGGACTCCATGAGCTATCCGGCGTAAAACAGAATGCGGCTGCAGGAGGGGCAAGTGTACATGCGGTCGTTCCGGCGGACCTCGACGAACGTCTGGGGAGGCAGGGACACGCCGCAGCCTCCGCACGAGCCATCCTTCACGGGCACCACGACGAGGCCCCGCGATCGCATCAGGCGGGTGTACTGTTGCAGCTGTTCGGCATCCAGCCGACTGGCCTGGCCCTTGCGCGCCTCCCGGATCCGCTCCAGCTCGCGCTTGACGCCGTCGAGCTGGGCCTGCTTTTCGCCGCGCTCCTTCCGGTGCAAGGCCTCGGCAGACTGGAACACGGTCTCGGCCTGGCCCACAACCTTGGCAACCCCGTCGCTCTTCTCCAGGAGCTCGAGGATCTCGGTCTCCAGGCCGGAGGACTTCTCCTTGAGGACCGCGATCTCCTTCAGGACGGCGCTGTATTCCTCGTTGGTCTTGATCTCGTAGAGGCGCGCTTGCTTCTTTCTGACACCCTGGGCGGCCTCCTCCAGCTCCCGTTCCTTGCTCCGCCGCTCCTTCTGGAGCTGGTCGGCGCTGGCCGTGGCGGCGTCCAATCCGGATCGGGCCTGGGTGAGCCTCGCCTCCAGCGCCTGGATGGCTCGGGGGAGGGCCTGAGCTTCCGCCTCCAGCTTGGCGATGGCCACGTCCAGCTTCTGGAGTTCAAGCAGTTTGTCGAATCCGTTCCACATTCCACCATTCCAGGGCTACGACGAGGCCGAGGGGTGTGAGTATCGCACAGCTCGGCGGTCGGGTCAATTTCCCCGTGCGGTTCGCCGCAGGTTTCGTCCGGGAGCAGTAAGCGCTCTCGGTCGTTATTACGCTAAGGTATTCCACCCGTTCGTGGCGAGCCCCGCCCGGGCGGGATCGAACCACGAACGTCGCGTCGCCCTTCGACATGTAGGGGCGACGCATGCGTCGCCCCTACTGAGGGCGAACGGTTATCCGGCTCACGTGACCGTAATTGCGAAAAGCAGACCTAAGCACTTCTGCCTCTGCGTCCGACCAGCAGGCTCGTCCCGAAGGGCGTGTCGCGGCGGCTGATCGCCTCGATGGAGGCCTCCGCCATCCACGTCCGGATCTCGGTCTCCGTGTAGGTGTCCCCGGCCAGTGTGCCGACCAGCATGTTGAGGGCGAAGAGGGCGGGAAAGACCGGCCCGGATCGGGCCTCGTCGATGAGGAAGTCCTGGATCACCATCTGCCCGCCGGGTGCCAGGGCTGCCGCACAGCGTCGCAGGAGGTGCCGGTTCTCGTCCGGCGAGTTGCTGTGCACGATCGCCGACAGGAAGACGAGGTCGAAGCCCGGGCCGAAGGGATCCGTGCCGTAATCGCCCGCCGCGAACTCGATGGCCCCCGTCAGGTTCGCCTCGGCGACATAGCGTCGTGTGAGGGGAAGGACGCCCGGCAGGTCGAAGACAGTGGCCCGGAGCCCCGCCTTTGCCCGGACGAATGCCATGGCGTAGGCGCCGGATCCTCCGCCCACGTCCAGCACACGGGCAACCCCCGTGAGGTCCAGGCTGCCCACGACCCCGGGAGCGTGCTGCGTCCCCCGCCAGTGCATGGCCGCGATGAAGGCCTCCAGCCAGGCCTCTCCCCGCTCGCCCACGGCCGCCCGGTCGACGGGCCCCCCCCTGCGCACGGCCGCCGTGAGCGTGCCCCACGTCTCCCACAGGTGCACCCAGTGCATCAGGCTCGCGATGTAGCCGGGTTTCCCGCGGACCAGGAACCGGGAGGCCTCGGGGGCGTTGGCGAATCGCCCCTCCCGCTTCACCAAGAATCCCAGAGCGGCGAGGGCGTTCATGAGACGATCCAGCCCCCGGGGGTCTGCGTTGATGACGGGGGCCGCCTCGGCCGAGGCGCGGGGCGCCACATCCAGCAGCGTGAAGAGGTCAAGTTCGACGGCGGTGAGCAATACCCGGCTGGCCTGGAAGGCCGAGGCTGTCTCCAGAATGCGCTGAAACGGAGGAGCGGAGGGCTTCAGCGGCTCGGACATGGCCAGCTCCTTTTCCATTGCAACCCCGACAAGGGGGGTTGAGGGGATTGCCTGACGAGTCCCCTAACGGGGCGTTCCACGCGCCCACCGACATTCCTGTTATCGTACGCGAACGCCTTCGCGAATGATCCGGGTCAGCGCCCCAGCAGGGTCAGGAGGCCGAGGGGAAGGCCGCTCATCAGGGCGGCGGCGAGGAGCCACAGGGCAGCCCGGCCGCTGAAGAACCAGGCTCCCGCGGCCAGGACCGTGCAGAAGAGAGCGAGGTTGACGGAGGCGGTCAGAGTTGCTGCATAAAAGCCGGCAAAGAAGAGGCCGCGTCCCATGTCCCGGACGCCCAGCGCCCGGGCGCTCACCGCCCAGCCGCTAAACGCCAGGGCCAGGGTATTCAGCAACGTGATGCCGAACAGGATCCAGCCCACCCACACCGCGATACCCTGGGCCAGGCTCGCATCCAGGTCCCGCAGTCGCCGCAGGCGCCTCACGGGGTGCCTCGCCTATCCGGCCAGCGCGGTACCGGTGATCTCGATGTGGGCTCCGGCGGGGAGCGCCTTCACTTCCACGGTCGTCCGGCCCGGCGGATTGGCGGTGAAATACTCGGCGTAGATGGCGTTCATGCGGGGAAACTCGGCCAGGTCCGTCATGAAGACGAACGTGCTCACCACCAGATCCATCCTGGAGCCGGCCGCCTCCAGGATGGCCTTGATGTTCTCCAGCGTGCGCCGGGTCTCGGCCTCGATCCCCCCCGACACGATCCTCCCGGTTGCCGGATCGATCCCCTTCTCCCCCGCCACGAAGACAAACCCGCCGGCCCTGATCCCCTGATTGTACGGCCCCACCGGCGGTCCCGCCTTGTCCGTTTTGACAACCTCGATCCGTGCCTTCTCTCCCGCCACGATCCCCTCCTTCGCCTCCGTGGGCTGCCTCGATCGTCCCACGTCCTAACGGAGTCCGTCCGGACCGACACCTCCAAGGCATTCACTGAACGAGAGGACTGCCAGACACCATGCGAAGCCGGCTCGCATCTCGCCGACGGGATCACGCTAGCCGGACGCCTTTCGTCTTGTCAAGCCAAAAGCCCGGGGGCCCCTGGCCGCGCCGCGCTCGGCAGGACGGGTCTGTCCACGACCCGCCGGGCGTCCGATCTCGGCGGCCTTCGGCTACAATCTGTTCACCGCACCGCACGACACGGCGCCACCGTTGCAGCAGTGAACAGCCTCAAACTCAGCTTTCCTCCCCGCCCAGTCGCATCTTCATCCAGCGAGAGGTGTTGTGGTAGTCCACCACGGCGGAGCCGGGCGGCACCAGGCTGTCGCAGAAGGCGGCGTCCTCGTGCTCCAGCTTCTTGTCGATCACCGACAGCGCCGCCTCCAGGTGCTCCTGGGTCCGTGGCCCGATGATGGGCGCGGTGATCCCCGGCTGCTCCTTGACCCAGAGGAGCGCGAGCTGGGCTGCCGTCATGCCGCGGCGTTCGGCATGCTCCGCCAGCTTCTCTCCCACCTGCCTGCCGGAGCGGCTGATGCGCTCCACCCAGACCCGGGCACCTCGGGCGCCCCGGCTGTCCTCGGGCATCGGCCCTTCGACCGGGTAGCGGCCGGTCAGGACGCCGGCGGCCAGGGGCGACCAGCTCATGATCGCCAGCCCATGGGCCTGGGCCAGCGGGATCAGCTCGTTCTCGATCCGGCGATCCAGCAGGTTGTAGGGAGGCTGCTCCGACACGTAGCGGTTGAGTCCCAGCCGCTCGCTGATGGCAAGGCCTTCCATCACCTTCCAGGCGGGAAAGGTGGAGCTCCCGAAGTAGCGCACTTTGCCGGCGCGGACCAAGTCGTCCAGGGCGCGGAGTGTCTCGTCCTGGGGCACTTCGAAGCTTACGCGATGGAGCTGGTAGAGATCCACGTGGTCCACCTGGAGGCGGCGGAGCGAGTTCTCGCACTCGCGCAGGATGTGGAGCCGCGAGAGGCCTCGGTCGTTGGGCCCGCCCCCCATGGCATTGAACACCTTGGTGGCCAGGAAGATCTGATCCCTGTTCCCCATCTGCTTGAGGGCGCGGCCGACAATCCGCTCGCTCTCCCCTTTGTTGTACGAATTGGCCACGTCGATGAAATTGATGCCACCTGCAACGGCCCGCTCGATGATGGCCATCGACGCCCCTTCGTCGGTGGGCCCGCCGAAGTTCAGCGTCCCCAGGCAAAACGGCGAGACCATGACCCCGGTTCGGCCGAACGGCCGGTACTCCATGGGAGCCTCCTCCTGTACGTGACGGGTGAAAGGCGTGTAGCCTGTGGGGAGTCCTCGGCAGATTACCCAGACCGCGACAGACCTGTCAAGGACAAGGCGAAGCGTGTCTGCGAGGAGGGATATTGTCGGGAGAGCCATGGGAGAAATCGCGCTCCGAGGGCGATCGCTCGCGGCCCCCTCCCCCGCGCCTCAGGGGGCCTGTTGCGGTGGAAGGGCCTCCAGATTGGCGCGCGCCTTGGGGTGGTCGGGCTGGAGGGCCAGGGCCCTCAGGTACCCCTGGCGCGCCAGCTCGGGATTGCCGGCGAGCTGGTGGGCATAGCCCAGGTTGTTCCAGGCCCGAGCCTTTCCCGGGGAAGCCTTGACCGTTGCCTCCCAGAGCGCCACCTCGCTGCGATATTCGTGGTTGCGTAGGACCGTCGCCCCGCCGAGGACAACCACCAGGGCGGCTACGGCCACTCGCGCATACCATCCCGGGAGGCGGACCAGGGCCGCAGCGACGAGGAATCCCGGGCCGATCATCGCCAGGTAGAGCTGCCGGTCGTTGGCCACGTCCAGCCGCGGGAGGATGGCATTGGTGGGGAGCAGGTGGAGGAAGAACCAGAGCAGTCCGACCCCGAACCAGGACCGGCGGCGGAGCTGTGCCAATCCCAGGGCGACCAGCCCTGCCAGGACCGTTCCCTGCAAGATCAGTCCGGCGCTGGGGGCCGTGTGGACGGGGAGGTCCGGGTCGATGTTGAGCCAGAGCAGGAGGAGGGGCCGCGTCAACAGATAGAATTGCCCTCCGATCTGGGTGAGCAGATTCTCCGTCAGACTGCGCGTGGCGAGGCTCACCTCCAGGAGCCTGCGATAGACCGGCAGAGCCAGGATGGCGGTCGCTCCCAGGCCGAGCGCCGCCCAGTGCAGCCATGTCCGGCGAAGTCCCGCCTCCCATCCGCCGCCGGGTCGGCCCGCCTCCCAGAGCAGGAGGGCAAGCGGCAGCGTCCAGGCGGTCTCCTTCACGGCCAGGGCGGCCAGGAACAAGACCGGTGAGGCCAGGTTCGTCAGGGCATGCGATTCGCGCTCCCACCCCCGGAGGTAGGCCAGCAGGCTGCCGAGGTAGCACGTGGCCATCAGGGACACCGATCGTCCCGAGATGTAGGTCACTGCCTCGCTGTTGGCAGGGTGCAGGGCAAAGAGGAGCGCGGCGGCGAGACCCACGGCGTGGGGGGCGGCGCTTCGCGGAGCCTGCGCCCCCGCCCAGCGCACGGCCAGCGCGTACACCAGGAGCGTGTTTGTTCCGTGGCAGAGCACATTCACCAGCAGGAACCCTGCGGCGCCGCGGTCCAGCGTCCAGCTCAGCGTGTACGACAACTTGAGCAGCGGCCGGATGCCCGGCATGGAGTGGAGCCAGGCCCCCCAGGAATGCACCGCGGGATTGTGCACGATGACGTTGAAGTCGTCGAACTGGAAGACGCCGCGAAGCGCATTCAGGTAGGCGATGCCGACCGCGGTCAGGAGGATGGCGACGGCCCGGCGGTCACTCACGCGATAATCCTGCCCCTCCTGTTCATCCTGTCGAAAATCAGGAGGATGGCTCAGCCCCCGCGGTCACTCACGCCGCCGCCCCGCCTCGGCGAAGGCCCGCTCGATCATCCCGTGGGCGTCCCACCAGCGGTTCGACGCGTTGAGCATGATCAAGAGCACCCGGACCCCCTCCCGCTCCGCCAGGGCCACCACACAAGGCCCCGCCTTTCGGGTGTATCCGGATTTCACCCCGATGGCGCCGGGAAGCCGGCCGATGAGCGCGTTCCGATTCTTGAACCGGAACGTGCGCCGGCCATCCGCGGTCCGGACCACGGCCTCCGTCCGGGCGACCAGGTCGGCGAGCGTGGCATGGCGCATGGCGGCGTCGGCGAGAACGGCCAGGTCCTGGACGGAGGAGTAGTGGCCCGGCGCGTCCAGGCCGCAGGCGTTGGCGAACCAGGTATCCGTGAGACCAAGCTCGGCCGCGCGGCGATTCATCCACGTCACGAAGCGGGCCTGGCTCCCCGCCCGCCAGGCCGCGAGGGCGTGGCAGGCGTCGTTGGCGGAGCGCACAAGGGTTGCGGCGAGCAGATCCTTCACCCGCATCCGCTCGCCCGCCTTGAGCCCGAGGCGGGCGCCGGTCTCGGCGGCCGCCGCCCTGCCGACGCTGACCACCGCCTCGGGCCGGTAGTTTTCCAGGACGAGGAGGGCCGTCATGAGCTTGGTGAGGCTGGCGGGCGGGAGGCGTTTCGTGGGATGGCCCGCCCACAGGACCTGCTCCCGGACGCGCACCAGATAGGCGGAGGCGACGTCGGGAAAGCGGTCCTCGGCGGCATGCGCTGTCGCGCCCGCCAAGAGGAATGCCGCCAGCAACCGAACCGGAACCACCTGCAACCACCGCACGCTCAGAAGCCCAGGAACTTCCGGAGCTTCTGCGTGCCCTCCTTGAGCACATCGGTTGCCGTCGGCGGCGGGGGCGCGGTGGCCGCAGGGGGAGCCGGCGTGGTGGCCCGGATCGCCGGCGAGGCGGTATACTCCCGGCCCGGTCTCGCGGCGTAGCGTTGGCAGAGCGGGCCGTACTCGGCCGACAGGGCAGCCGTGTAGGTCCGGCCCTCGCACTGCTGCCTGGCCACGGCCTTGGCCTCTTCCTCGCAGTACCGCACGGCGAAATCCCAGGACTTCCCGCCGATGGCTCGGCTGCAGGCGTCCCGCGTGACGGCCTGCGCGTCCTGGCCGCAGGCCCCCAGGAGTTGCCGCCAGTCGCCCCGCCGGCTCACCGTCTCCTGGTAGCGGGCCGGCTCGCGCATCTCCTGGGCCAGGCCGCTCACGCGCCCGCAGAACGCCTCTCGCCTGTCCTTGCAGATGGCCTGGTCGCCGACGAACATCGCGCTGGCGAGTTGGTCCAATCCCTGCTGACAGGTGGCGGCCATCTGCTGCTGCACTCGCTTCTCGGGCGCCTCGTAGGTACAGGTGCCTGTGCGCCGGCCGGAAAAAGCCTGGGTCATGCTCACAGGCTGGCCCTCCATGGTGCCTTGCAGCCGCATGCTGCCCCGGTAGCTGTCGGGCGTGGAGACGATGTCACCCGTGCCCGTCATCCGGTCCTTCCCCTCGCAGACGATGGTGAACGTCATCTGGTTTCCGGATTGCTTGACATCGGTCATCCGGCAGTTCTTGTCCTTCGGGACCCTCTCCGCCTCTCCCTGGTGGCCCCTGGGCAGGCAGACGGTCTGCATCTGCTCCGGCATGGCCATGGGCATGCCCGGCATCTCTACCTTGGTGGTGATCTGCCAGAGCTCGTCGGTTCCCTGCGCGGAAGCGGCGGCCGGAACCCACACGAGGATGGCGCACGCGACGGAAGCGAAACACCTGGCAGCCTGTTGCATAGCACACTCCCTCACCGGTGTCCGAAAAACGGGGCCAGCAGCGGCGCGCGATGGCATGTCGGCGGGGACGCTACCATCCGCGGTGAGAGCTGTCAAGCCGATCGCGCCATGAGGAATCCCGGGTCGCCAGCCGGCGACGGTCATCGTGCGCGGCTCGGGGCGCGTCGCCGCCGATCGCGAATACGCCTCCGCCCGCGAGGGGACCGCAATGGGTGTCGCCGCATTCGCCGGCGACCACGTCGGCGGCCGGGGCGTCAAGGCGGCCGTCGAGTGCCAATCCGCGTTGACCGGCCCGGAGGTGACGGACGACGCCTTCGACTTTCCCCGGGGCGAGAACTCCAGCCCGTGGGTCTTCCGGGAACGGCCGGACGGCGCCTGGCTCGAACGGTCCAGCGGTGGGAACGACCGACACCCGCGGCCGCGGCATCGCGGATCGGTACACGGCGGCCCCAACCCGCAGGCGAGAAGATCTCGCCGTGCGCGGCGCCCGCATCCTGCCGCAGGGCCATCCGCCTAGGGCGGCGCCGCCCCCGGCCGACCTCAAGCCCAAGGTGGCCGCCGCGCAGGAGTTGGACCACCTCGGTGACGGCGCGACCTGCAAGAGGTGGCAGCGCGCGTTCGTGCGGGAACCGCGCTGGGGAACGTACGGGGAGCGGCGCGGACCCCGGAGTCGAGTCGGAGCGCCGGCCAGAGGATAGGGGACGTTGCGTACAATGTGTACTTTTACGATTCCAGCATTGCTTGCCAATACACGGCTTCCTTCCGTCCCCGCACTGCCGCGTGGTAGATTGCTTCCGGACAGATTCCAAGCTCCCGGGCAAGGGCCCGGCCGCTCCTGCCCAGTTCCTCGACCCAAAGGTAGGCGAGGCCCCGACGGATCCGAGAGACTGTCCGGGGCCTGCCCGAGCCCAGAAGACGCTCCACAGGGACCTTCTCGGCAGTAGCTATCCGTGCTATCAGAGCAGCTGCGGTGAGCTTGCGCCACCTCGCGTGCAGGCGCC
This sequence comes from Candidatus Methylomirabilota bacterium, assembly GCA_016209735.1. Classification (GTDB taxonomy): domain Bacteria; phylum Methylomirabilota; class Methylomirabilia; order Methylomirabilales; family 2-02-FULL-66-22; genus 2-02-FULL-66-22. The sequence goes on along the minus strand of JACQVN010000009.1, from coordinate 85,310 downwards.
CGGCTTCCGTCCGCTCGATCTCCCCACGCAACGTCTCGACGAATTCACTGCTGCCCAGAATCCGTTCGTCGCCTGCATACCGCTCACGCCCGCGGCGAAGGACGGCTACGGCGGCCCACCCTCCAGCGCTACGAATGAGGCCGCCCCCCATCAGATCATGCCGTCGCCCGCGAGAGACACCCTCCGCCACGAAGGTCCGGTATCGTGCCCGCGCGGTGGGCAGGCGCTCTGCGAACTGGCGGAGGACCGCACTTGTTTCCTGCCAGTCAACCTCCTGCTTCCCGAGGATCGCTCCGTGCCCACAATACGGATAACGCTCCAATGCCCGCCAGTCAGTGACGATAGCGGCCCGCAATGGATTGAGGTGGAGGTAGCGGACGAGTTCGAGAAAGTATGGATCTTCCTCGACCACGATGGATCTGTAGCGGTTCTGGAAGAGGTGTCCGCTCCGCTTATGCCGCCGATTGAAGGTGCCCGCATACCCGGTGAGGAGCGAGCGCATGGTACGTGCCAGTGGACGCCGGGCCGTCCGCACGAGCAGGTGGGCGTGATTTGGGAGAAGCGTCCAGGCATAAATCGTCCACGCGCCTGCCTCAACAAGACCGGCGAGGCGCGCGACAAAGTCGTCCCGGTCCCGGTCATCTCGGAAAATGACCTGCCGATCCAGGCCTCGCACCATGACATGGTGCAGAACGCCGGGGGCATCCAGTCGCGGGCCACGGGGCATACGCACCTCCACTTGTTCGTTGAGGAGCAAGGTAGCATAAGTACATATTTTACGCGACTGTGGTGGGTCCACCAGGACTCGAACCTGGGACCGTCCGGTTATGAGCCGGATGGTCTATCTCTTGAACCGTCGCAATGGCAAGCATTTACAGCCGCCCCGTTTTTCAGGTGCCGGTTGGAGTGCCGGTCGGCGTCGGAGATGCACGCTCAACCGCCGCCTTCAGGTCCGCTTGCGAAAGGTGCGCGTACCGCTCACTCATCGTCACCGATGCATGCCGGAGCAGCTTCGACACGGCGAAGATGTCCACGCCGGCCCGCAGACGCCGACAGGCGAACGTGTGGCGGCAGTCGTGAGGGTGAACGTCCACCACGGCCGCCTTGAGGGCCGCCTTGTGGAAGGCGTGAGTCAGGTAGCCCACCGTCCACGGCCGCCCGCCCTTCCACGCGAACACGTAACCGTCACCCTGGGGGCCGAGGGCCCGGAGGATCGCCAGGGCAGCGGCGTTCAGGGCCGCATGCTGCGCCGCCCCGGCCTTCGTCTTGGGCAGGGTCGCCACCTCGGCCCGCCAGTCCACGTCAGGCCAGCGCAGGCGGCACGCCTCGCCGGCCCGTAGGCCGGTCTCCAGCAGAAGCTTTACCATCGGGCGCAGATCGGTATGAAACCGCCGCTCTTGGGGGTCCAGCGCCGTCAGGATGGCCTTTTCTTCGTCGGCTGTGATCTCCCGCACGCGCTTGTTGTTCTCCCGCAGCAGCCGCACGTCACCCACGGGGTTCTTCTCCACCTTCCCGTTGCGTCGGGCCACGTTGAACGCCGCCCGGAGGTCTTGCAGGTAGCGGTTTGCGCTGCCTGGGGCTCGGGGGCGCTCTTTCTTCGGGTCCTGGGGATCCTTCCGCCCACGGGCCGGAGTCTCGGCCAACTTCGCCTTCAGCTTCTCGATCTCCTGGGGCGTCACCGTCTCCGCCGCAACCGCACCGAGAATGCTCTGCACCTCGGATAGTCGAAACGCCGCTTGGCCCCTGGCGTCCCGCCCGTTCGCCGCCAGCGACACAAGGTAGTCGTGGCAGACTTCGGCCAGTGAGGCTTTCCGCAGGTTCCGCAGGCTCTCGGGGAATTGCTTCCCCTGGCGTACCTCCGACCGTCGCCGCCCGTACAAGTCAATGGCTGCAGGTCGGCTTCCGGCCTTCTCCCGATGCTCCATGCCAGCCAGGTCGGTGTAGCGGCACCACCAGTCTCCGAGTCGGCCGAGATGGTCCTTGACTTGGCCGTTCGCGTTCGGTCGGAAGAACACCCCGCGCACCTTGGCGGGGGGCTCCTCCTTCTTCCCCTTCCGCTTCGTCCGCTTCTCCACTTCGACGGCGACGGCGTTGACTTGGGCCTCGGCCCACGCTTCCGGGATCACGATCACGTGCTCGGCCTTCGCGTCCATGTTCACCTACCTCCCGGCCCGCTTCGTGGGCCGCTTCTTGGCCTTCGCCGGGCTCCCGTCCACCAACTCGCCCACCGTCACGCCCAGGGCCCCCGCCAGCTTGCGCAGGCTGGACAGGCGGGGGTCAACGATGGCCCCGGCCTCGATCTTCTGCACCAACACCGGGGCCACGCCCGCCGCTTTCGCCAGCGCCCGCTGACTCAACTCTCGGTGTTCCCGCCAGGTTTGCACTTGCTGCGCTATCGTCTTGAGTGGCATGATTATTATCATAAGCACTCTCTATTGCGCTGTCAAGGGGTAACTTGCCCCAGGGGGATATTTGACATGGCATCCGCCTCCTGATAACGTCCCGGCCGTAACCGTGGTCCGAATTACCTGCCGCATCTTCACTCCCATCCACCGAGAGGTGCGACCATGAACAGGCTGACGAGGTACTCAATCTATGATGCCTACACTCTGGAGGAAGTGCGGCGGGAGTACGAAGCGTCTGACGTTGTGGGCCGCATTCGTCTGTTACGAAAGGTCTACAGAACTCCTCTGATTGGGCCCCCTTACGAGATCGTGCTCCGTGCCGTCGAAGATCCAAACCCACAGCTTAGGGCATGGATCGCCCGCCATGGCAAGATCCTCGATTTCCGTGAGTGTCACTCCGACGGTGATAAGCTGACATACAGCCTCCCGGAACGGAACCTAGAGGGGCGTCTTCAGAACGATCCGGACCCATTCGTTCGTGCTTGTTTGCTTGAGAACAAAGTCATTTGCCCTGGCCTGTCAGCGCTCTGGTCGGACTTCGGGGAGCGGTTTCAGAGATCCAGCCCCTTGGAACGTCTCGCGTTAGTTCGGAATCCAGAAGTACCTGAACTATTCATCGAGAAACTCTTTGACTACCAGAAGAAAGAGCTTGGCATCAGCACTAAAGAGCGTACGGGGTTGATTGTTGCCTACCTCACGAACGAGAGCCTGGTGAAACAGAACAAGTTTCAACGAAGAAGGAAAACGCTCATTGACGAGACCGGCTATGACGAGCACCTGATTGATTATGCCGGGGGGGTCGAACAATACCTCTTGCGCCTCTGGGAGCTTGCCGGAACGTGGCCGGCCAAGAGTGGGATACCATGTGCGATTTATGAAACCGTTGTTGCGCCCGATTCGACAAAGGCCAAGGTCTACCGAGCCCAGAAAGACCCCGATCTCCGGCAGGTAATCCTTTATAGCTGCGACTTCCGCGACAAGGAAACCCTAAAACTGGGGAGGGAAGATTCTGATAGTGCATGCCGTGAAGCCGCTATTTCCACGTCGCGGGAGCCACGAAAGCCTCCAGCAGATGAGAACCTCGTAGAGTTTCGAGACGAAGTGCAGAGTGAGCTTCAAAGCGTGTCATGGGCTCTCCGCTCGCTTCGGGTCTGGGTCATCACAATTGGAATGGGTGTCCTTTTGTTGCTGCTCATCCGCTTTTTCCCAAACCTTCTGAGGTAGGTTGCTCACCATTTCGCTCCCGGAGGGGGTGGACGCGCCTCGCTTCTCATGCCGCGCTCCCGCGCACGTCGCCATCAAATGTGCGCTTGGCCTGGTGGATCAGCCGCAACCGTTCGGCCCACACCTCGGGGCGTACCGCCGCGTACAGGTCCCGCAGGATCGCCACCTCGGGCGGGGTGTACGGGGTCCCGCCCTTCGCCCTGACCGCCGCTGCCTGCCGATCATTCGCCACCAGGTATATGGTCTCACGCAGGACAGACGACACCACCGCCAGCGGCTCGGCCAAATGGTCAAGTCGGGTCACCAGGAGAAGGGCCAGGGGGTCGCCCGATCCTCTTTCCGGTGGTGGCGCATTCTCCAATCGGTCCACCAGGGCTTGCAACGGAGATATGGTTGCCAACCTGCCAACCCCGGAACCCCGGTTGGCAACCACACTTACAGGTTGGTAGGTTGGTAGCCTATTTCCCATAGTCCACCCCCACCCGGCCCCAGACGGGCAGTTGCTTCGGTGTTTTGCCTATCACCTCGATCATTCCCGCCCGGTCCAGCGCCCGGATCGTCCGGTCAAGATCTTCCACCGCCACGTTGCCCCCCACCTGACGCTGGATCTTGTACATGGGCAGTGGATCGTGTTTCAGGATCTCCTGAACGCGGATCTCCAGCCGGTTCCGAAACCCCCCAGGCTTTAGGTCCCGCATGAGCCGGTCCGCGCAGTCGGTCGCATACTTCCCTACCATGATCGCCGCCACCAATTGCTCGGCCGTCAGGGTGGGCACCGTCCCCTCAAGGGCCGCGTACAGCATGGCCAGTTTCAGGACATACTGCGGCACCCGCTTGGCTGCCATGCGGGTCAATGGTTGCAGCTTCTCCGCTTCCCACGCCCGGTAGAATTCATCCCAAAGCGGTTCCGCGTCGGGCGCCAGGGCGCACTCGGTCGGGGTCAACCCGGTGAGCCGCGCCAGGGCCTCTTCCACCACGGCCAGCAATTTTTCATCCGGGCGGGCGGGCCGTGGGATGGTCGGGCGCTGGTCCCCTGCCAGGTACAGCCAGCGGTTGCCGAACCCGCTTTCTATATCGTCGTCCCGCAGGTATTTCCAGAACGTCGCCGGCGTCGTGCAGACCAACAGGTTGAGCGTCGGCCTAGTGAGTGGCGTAGCGTCTTTGTCGCGCCGGAATTTCAACTCGAACGTCTCAGGGCAGTCGTACAGGGTGGTGATCGTGCTCTTGATCGTGGCCCCGTCCCACCCGGCCCGGATCAGGATCTCGGAGTATTCTTCGGCGTACCACAAGTGAGCGTCCTTTTCGCCGCGCAGCCAGTCCACCACCGCCTCGCCGCTACCGCTTCCACGCAGCACGCCGACGTGATCGCCCAGGAGGCGCAGCCGGTCTACCCCGTGGCGTGTCCCGGTCGTCTTGCCGTCGCCTGTGTCGCCGTACACCGCGAGGGCCACATTGGGAAATATCTCCATGCCGAGGTAGAAGTGGACACGGCGGGCCAGGCTTGCCGCTGCCGCTGCCCACAACCCGGTGAAGATCGCCACCTCGGGCGCGTGGGTGGCCTCCCGCATGGCCTCGCGGTAGGTGGCAAAGATGCCGCGCCATGCTTTCTCAGGGAACCGCCCTAGCACCGTGTCGCTCGGCTCCGGGTCGGGCTCATCGGCAAACGTGGGCTTGGTGGCTTCCCGCCGCGCCACGCTCTGCACCGTGGCCCGCAGCTCGCGCAGGTCCATCGGCGGGGCGCATGTTCGCTCAGCCCACGGGGTCAAGGTGTCCGTCACATAGTCGGCGCTCAACCCCTTCGCAAGTAGCAGTCCTGCCAGCCGGGTGGCAGTTTCGTTCCGCTGACCCTGCGGGACGGGCCCCCGCATGGCCTCCCCGTACCAATTAGGCTCGGATGACACCTCCGCTTTCCTGGGCGAACCCTGAGTCCCACGGGCAAGGTCTAAGACTTCGTGCGGGATGGTGACAATGTTCGTGGGTTCAAGGGGCCAGTCAGGGTCCTCCACATACCCCGGAGACGGCGGAACAATGAAATAGCCGTTGACCAGAACATCCACCCCGCACGGTTTCGGGTGGCCGTCCTTCATGCAGTCGCAGTCGGCCTCGATCAGTCGTATTTTGCGCTTGGGCTTTCCGCCGTTGTCGTCCGTGAACTGCTCGATGCCAGCGGGGGGATGATAAACCAGGTGCTTCCCCCCGCTCCTAGTGCGGGTCCGCGCCGTGTCGGGGAGCGGCTTGCCTTTCACCTGCCACGCTTCCTCGGCGTGCGGACCGTCGAAGTCCGCCACCACCAAGTCGGAGACGGGCCAGGTAAGTAGGGCGATACCATAGGCCCGATGCCACGGCAGGGCCCGCACCTCGGCCTCGGTTTGGCGCTGGTTGCGCCAGCGTCCCCACTTTATGAAGTCTAGGGGTTTCTTGTCGGCACTCACCGGAATGACGGTCCAGTCGAGTGCATGATAGTCAAGAGCCGCGTCAAGGTGCGTCTTGGTCTTCGTGGGGGCAATGGTGGGGGCGCTCATGACTCGCCCCCTTCCTTGTCGGCCAGCGGGCGCAGGGCGGGGCGGGGCCTGAACAGGTTTAGCATGTCCTGCCGACGAAAACGCAAGGACCGTCCTATCCGGTAGCTCGGGATCTGCCTTCTGCTCGCTTTCGAATACAATGTGGCCCGTGTCCATCCCGTCAGTTCAGCAGCCTCGTCAACCGTGATGTAATCCATCGCTTGTCTCCTCCATGCGGCAAACCGTGATAATCTGCAAATGGTGCCTGCACGAAGGGTACGTGGCGCACAAACCAGGTTTGGCGACTTTTTCAGGAAGCTTCGCGTATCAAATAAGTAGCGAGATTGTCAGCGGAGAGGCCGATTCTGTTGAGCGGCCTTGTCGAGTAGCCGGCGCAGGCTGTCGGGAGAAAAGCCGTGGTGGTGGTAGGCCAAGAGCTTCAGGATTATCTCCCGCTCTGTATGTTTCCTGAGAGCCCATTCTCTGAAGTCGTCTGGAGGAATGGTTTTGCGTCCGCAGTCGTCGCAGCGATACTCCTCATTCAGGCGTGTATTGAGTGCATCGGCGTATTTCACTAGAGCGTCTGCGCGTTTTGCTGCTTGCCGATTTGAAACGAGAATGCCCCTCAGCAATTTCTCCGCTAGGGCGTAGTGATAGAGTAGCAGGCCAGGCTTGCAGCTAGGGCGTTCGTTCTTGCGGGCGGGCTTTGCGTGTCGAAGAATACGGTAAACCGCCCCCCCGGTGATTCCCCGTTCAAATCTCCGTTGCAACTCAGGTATCAGCTCCCGGAGGAATTTCTCCTTGTCATCCTTGGCTTCCAGGCGGGACAGCAGGCCCTCTATGCAGGCGTCGGAGAATCTTTCACGCGTGCCTGCATCCATCGGCCGCTCATCTTGAGCAGCTTCACCAAAAAGCGCGGGGAAAACCAAGTGTGGCGGGGGCAGCGGCCGGTCAGGGCGACGTGGCATGATGCTCCTCCCTGATGCAGAGCCCCGAGAGGTTCCCCGGCCAGGCCGCTCGGGAAGCGGCTTTTCGGGAGCTACCCTAGGCCAGGGGAGTGCTTCACACGCTACACTTTGTCTGCGATGCTTGCAAGCCCGTGGCGTTTCGATAGTCCGCAAGACGGCGTAAACAGGTCCCCGTCACGATCTCCGCGTCTCGAACCGCTCAACTTGGCGCTGGAGTCGCCGCAGGGCCGCCGCAGGATCGCCGGCAGACCGCAAAGCATCTAGATGTTCCCCCTCTGCCCACACCCGGCCATTGTCCACGTCACGGTAGATCGCGCCGGAGAACCGCTGGCGGATGCTCGCCCAGGTGTGATGGCAAGTCCCGCTGTAGCCGAGATACCGCATGATGGCAACCCGCCCGAATAGCCGCACGTTACACCTCCAGGCGTTTCAGCCTTTCGATACCGAAGACCACCTGTCCCTGCCTATGCCCCCCTGGCCTTGCCGGGGGGGTAGGTGCCCCCATGTATACTCCCCAGGGGTATGGCCTCAAGTGCCGGTACAGGTGCCGGTTCGCTACAGAAAAACGGCAAGAAAGTGCAAGAACGCGCATAACGGCACCCCACTTCTCCTGAATGCAAAAGCCCGTCTAACATGGCGTCAGACGGGCTTTTCTTGGGGATTTTGGTGGTGGGCCCAGCAGGACTCGAACCTGCGACCGTCCGGTTATGAGCCGGTGGCTCTAACCAACTGAGCTATGGGCCCAATCGCTGTGCGAATTCTCAATGACCAATGACCAAATCCCAATGGAGACGGACCCGAAGGTGCCCCTGTTCTTGGTCCTTGGTCCTTGGTCCTTGGTCCTTGGTGATTGTACCGCTACGCGTCCACGAAGCTCTTCAGCTTCTTGCTGCGGGTCGGATGTCGGAGCTTCCGGAGCGCCTTGGCCTCGATCTGTCGGATGCGCTCGCGGGTGACATCGAACTGCTGTCCGACTTCCTCCAAAGTGTGGTCGCAGCCGTCGCCGATCCCGAAGCGCAGCCGCAGCACCCGCTCCTCGCGGGGCGTGAGGGTCTTCAACACCTCCTCCGTCTGGGACTCCAGGTTCCGGCCGATCACCGCCTCCAGCGGCGAGACGGCGCTCTTGTCCTCGATGAAGTCGCCGAGGTGGGAATCCTCCTCCTCGCCGATGGGGGTCTCCAGGGAGATCGGCTCCTGAGCGATCTTCAGGACCTTGCGCACCTTGTCCACCGGCAGGTCGATCTTCTGCGCGATCTCTTCCGGGGTGGGTTCTCGCCCGTATTCCTGGACCAGGTGGCGCGAGGCCCGGATGAGCTTGTTGATCGTCTCGATCATGTGGACCGGGATGCGGATGGTGCGGGCCTGGTCGGCGATGGCCCGGGTGATGGCCTGCCGGATCCACCAGGTGGCGTAGGTGCTGAACTTGTAGCCGCGCTGGTACTCGAACTTGTCCACCGCCCGCATCAGGCCGATGTTCCCCTCCTGGATCAGGTCCAGGAACTGGAGGCCGCGGTTGGTATACTTCTTGGCGATGCTGATGACCAGCCGCAGATTGGCCTCGACCATCTCTTTCTTGGCCTGGAGCGCCTTCCGCTCCCCGCCAGTGATGGCGCCGAGCAGGCCCCGCAGTTGGCTGGCCGAGGCCTCCGCCTCCAGCTCCACCTTCCGGATCTTCTCCACCAGCGCGGTGATCTGCTGGCGGAAGATCTCCCCGTCCCGCTTCGCCTGCCGGACGCGGCGCAACACGATCCGCAGGGTGGACGCGTTGAGGCCGTCCCCCTCCACGAGCTGCTTCACGTCCTGCGGACTCAGCCGGGCGACCTTTCCCAGTTCCAGGAGGTCCCGCTCGCTGCTCTCGATCCGCTCCAGGAACCGGCGCATGCGCATCACCACCCGGTCCACCACCCGCTGGTTCAGGTTGAGCTTCTTGAGGATGTCGGCCTGCTTCACCCGGCAATGCTGGATCTCGCTCTCCAGGCGCCTGCGTCCCCGCTCGCTGAGGCGCGGGCCGAGCTTGACCAGCCGCGCGCGCAGGTCGTCCACCTTGCCTTGCTCCCGCTTGAGACCGCGGATCACCGGCCGCACTTCCGCGGCCAGGTCCAGCTCCTTCTGCTCGGACATCTCCTCGAACTCGTTGAGCGCCAAGACATCCCCGATGCGGACCCGGTTCTCCTCCAGCCGCTCGCCCAGATACAGCACCTCGCGGACGGCCACCCCGGCCCGGCAGACGGCCTCGGCCACTTCCTTGCGCCCCTCCTCGATCCGCTTGGCGATCCGAATCTCCCCCTCCCGCGTCAGGAGCGGGGTCCGACCCATCTCGCGGAGATACATCCGAACCGGGTCGTCTGTCCGGCCGACCGGCGAAGGAGACAAGTCCAACTCGGTCTCGGGGGAGGCCTCCTCCTGGGCCTCGGCCGCCTCGCCCTTGGGGCGATCCGGCGCGTCCAACACCTCGATGTCCATCTCGCCCAGCGCCCGAAAGATCTCGTCGAACCGCTCTGGGGAAATCTCGTCCTCCGGGAGTTGGCTCATGATCTCGTCGTAGGTGAGGTACCCCTTCTTCTTCCCCAGGGTGATGAGGGTCTTGATCTCTTCGGCCCGCTGTGCCGCTGACGGGGCGGCTTCGGCCCCCTTCCTGCTCTTTCCCGCCACGGCAACTGGCGGCGTCCCGGGCTTCTCTCCCGGCCGCTCCGCTCCCCGAATCGGTCGCGCCAGTCCCGCGGGCGGCCGTGGCCCCGCTTTGCTCGCCGGCGCGGGTGGTCGCGTCGGGCGACCGGTGGCCTTCGCCTTCGGCTGCGAACGGGGCGGCGTCACGGCGGATCGCTTGGGAGGCTGGGCCGCCCGCAGCGCCCCGCGAGGCGCTGCCTCGCGGGGGACCGGCTTGTGGGCACGCCGATCGCGGGCGGCTTTGGCGCTCTTTTGTGTCGTCATATGGTCATCCCCCCTCTTGGGTCTTGTCGCGGCTTCGAGCCGAAAGTTGCTCTTGTAGCAAGGCGAGCGCGCGCTCGTTGTCCCCAGCACGGGCCGCCGCCTGCAGCGCTTGCTGGCGCGACTGTTGCGCAGCCCGGATCGAGCGTTGGGCTATCTTGGCCATGCAGTCCCCGACGGTGCGGGCAACGGTCGTTTCCGCCGCCTCCTGGGGCGGCTCCTCTCCGCCCAGGTGCGCGTCGCGGAGCCACAACGAGGCCAGCCGACGCTCCACCTCCGGCGGCAGGAGGCTGGTGGGGCGCGGCCCCGCTCCGGTGGCAGGCTGCAGCACATACTCGGTGAAGATCCGCCGCAGCATCGGCTCCTCCACGTCCTCCGGCTTGAGAGCCGCGGCGATCCGGGCTCGCCACTCCGGATAACTAAGCGCGATGAAGATCAACTGTTCCTCCGCCGTCGGCGGCATGGCCGGCGGCGGAGCCGGGGGCAGTGCCGCATCTTGGCGGCCGGCCCGTCCTCGCTGCCGCCCCACGGCCTCGCCCAGCACCCGATCGGGCATGCCGGTCTTCTGCGCAATGCGCTGGAGATACCCCTGGCGGCGGATCGGGTTGTCGATGAGGGCCACGACCTCGATCAACCGGTCGGTGGCCCGTGCCCGCTGGACCGGATCTTTGAGATCCAAACCGGACACGCGTTGGTCCAGGAAGAACTCCACCAGATCCTGCCCGTGCCCTAGCGCCTCCGCGAAGGATTCCGCGCCGTTTCTGCGGATGAATTCGTCCGGGTCGAGCCCGTCCGGCAGGAGGACAATCCGCCAGTCCAACTCGACGTTGATCAATTGCTCCAGGTTCCGGCGGGCCGCGCCAATGCCCGGCGCGTCGGGATCGAAGAGCAGGATGATCGTCCCCGTGTAGCGGCCCAAGAGGCGCGCCTGCTCCGGCGTCAGCGCGGTGCCGAGGGTTGCCACGGCCTGTTCGACGCCCGCGGCATGCAGCGCGATGGCGTCGAAGTAGCCCTCCACCACGATCGCCTGCTTGCGCTCGCGGATGGCGCGGGCGGCCAGGTTCAAGCCGTACAGGTGCGTCCCCTTCCGGTAGATGGCCGTCTCGGGGGAGTTGAGGTACTTGACCTCCTGGACGTCCCCTGCCTGCGTCCCGCGGCCAGGCAGGCCTGCCCGCGCCTCCTGTCTGCCGCCTGCCTGTGCATTGCACCTGTCTGCGTCCCGCTCCGGAGCGGGACAGGCAGGCGCAGACAGGTCGCCGGTCTGCCCCGCGCCAGGCTGGCCCGGCGACAGGGTGGCGGCAGGCGGCAGCGCCCGACCCCCGAAGGCCACCACCTTCCCGCTCACATCCCAGATGGGAATCATGACCCGGTGTCGAAACCGGTCATAATGGCCGGAGCCGTTCTGCCGGGGCACGATCAGGCCGGCGGCCTCGAGAACCTTCTCCGAGTAGGTCCGGGAGCGCAGGGCGCGAAGCAGCCCGTCCCAGCGCGGCAGAGCATAGCCCAACTGGAACCGGTCGGCCACCTCCGGCGTGAGGCCACGGTTGGCCAGATAGTTGCGAGCCCCGGCGCCCTCGGAACCCAGCAAGTTCGCCCGGAAATGGGCGGCGGCTTCCCGCTGGACCTCGAAGAGCAAGAGCCGGCCGTCCCGGTCCGGTCCCGCCGCTCCCCGCTCGAGCCGGAGGGGCACGCCGGCCCGCTCCGCCAGGAAACGTACCGCATCGGGGAAGGTGAATCGCTCGTGCTTGACCAGGAAGGCGATGGCGTCCCCCCCCTCTCCACAGCCGAAGCAATGGAAGATCTGCCGCTCCGGGTTCACGACGAAGGACGGCGTCTTCTCGGTGTGGAATGGGCAGAGCGCCTTGTGGGCCTTCCCGGCCGCCCGCAGGGGCAAGTAGCTCCCGATCAGCTCCACGATATCGGTGCGCTGGAGGATCTCGGCGACCACGTCTTCCGGGATCATGCGACCCCCGCCTCGCCGGTCGCGGCCTCCCCGGCCGGGGCCGGCTTGCTCCCCAAATCCACGACGGTGGCCCCGGCACCCCCTGCTTCGAAGGAGGCCAACTGGAAACTCGCTACCAGGGGGTGCGTGTGCAAGAATGCAGCCAGCCCGCGCCGCAGCCGCCCGGTGCCCTTGCCGTGAATGATCCGTACCCGCGTGAGCCCCCCCAGCATCGCGTCCTCGAGATAGCGGCCCACGCGCCCCGAGGCCTCCTCGACGGTGCAACCGATCACATTGATCTCGGCCTGGAGGGCATCACCCGCCCCCGCTCTCCAACTGATCACCGTCTCGCGCTTGACAGGGGACGGAGAAGCAGAGGCGAGCTTCTCCAGGGGCACGCGGGTTCGCCCCACGCCCAATTGGACTTCGACCAGGCCCTGCGGACCGGGCGGCGTGAGCACGGTCCCCGCTTGGTTGAGGTGGCGGACCCAAACCCGCTGCCCAGACACCACGGCGTCGAGGCTCCCCCCCTTTTCCGGCGCCTCGGACAGTTCGGGGAGATCGGCGAGGATTTCTTCCGCCACCCCACGAATGTCCGCAATGGCTTGGCGAGCCGCTTGGATGGGCTGCCCCTGCCTGAGCCCGGCCACGGCCGCCTCCGCCCGCCGCCTGGCCTCCGCGGCGATTTGCGCCACCAGCCGCTCCGCCCGGGTCTTGAGACTATCCCGCTGGTCCCGCAGGTCGGCCAGCAGTGCCTCCACCGCCAATCGGGACGCCTGCGAGGCCTCCCGTTCCCGCGCCGCCGCCTCGGCATCTGCCGATCGCTCTCGCTCCAAGACGTGCAGGCGATCCAAGAGCGCGGCGATCCCCGCAGAGGTTTCTCCCACCAGTTGTCGGGCGCGCGCGATGGTCGTGGGAGAAATGCCGAGGCGGGAGGCGATGTCCAAGGCAAAACTGCGACCCGGGATCCCTATATGTAATTTATACCCTGGTTGGAACCTGTCAAGATCGAATTCCACCGCCCCATTGACCATGCGGGGGTCCTGGGTCACGAAAAGCTTGAGGCCGTCCAGGTGGGTGGTGGCCAGCACATGGCATCCCTGTTCGGCCAATTCCTCCAGCACCGCGGCCCCCAGGGCCGCGCCCTCCCCGGGATCCGTGCCCGCCCCCAGTTCGTCCATCAACACCAGGCTGGTGGCATCCGACTGCGCGAGCACGCTCTTAAGCCGCAGGACGTGCGCCGAGAAGGTGCTGAGGTCCTGGGCAATGCTCTGCTCGTCGCCGATATCGGCGTACACCGCCGAGACGAGCGGGAGGACGGAATCGGCAGAAGCCGGAAGGTGCATCCCTGCCTGGGCCATGAGGGCGGTCAGCCCCACGGTCTTGAGGGTCACGGTCTTGCCCCCCGTATTCGGCCCGGTGATCACCAGGACCCGCACATCCGGCGGCAACACCACATCGATGGGAACGACCGGCTCTGCCAGCGCTCCCTTGGCCCGCCGGGCCTCCAGCAAGAGCGGGTGGCGGATCCGGAAGAGTTGCAGCCGGGCGCCGGGAGCCACCGTCGGCTCCGCCGCGTCCCAGCGCTCGGCCAGTCGCGCCTTGGCCTGGGCCAGATCGAGGTCGGCCACGGCTTCTACCGTTTCTGCCACGGCCTCCCCGTGGGACCGCACCAGCTCCGTCAGCTCGGCCAAGAGCCGATCCACCTCCGCCTCGGCCTCCCGCTCCACTCGCCGGATGAGGTTGTTCGCCTCCACGACCGCCATCGGCTCCAGGAAGAGAGTCTGCCCGCTGCCCGACTGATCCTGCACCACCCCCGGCAGGAGCCCATGGTAGGCGGGCGTCACCGGGATGACGTAGCGGTCGTTCCGCAAGGTGATCACGGGCTCCGCGATGACCCCGGCGAGGCGCGGGGCCGAAAGAAGCCCCTGCAGGATCTCCCGCGCCCCCTCCCTGAGCTGCCGGGCCCGACCGCGCAGCCGGAGAAGCGTGGGGCTGGCCGCATCCGCCACCGTCCCGTCCGGGAGGATGCACTGGCGAATCCGCCCACCCACCTCGGCGGGCGGGCGCAGACGCTCCGCGTATCGCAGGAGCGTCGGAAGCGGCAGGTCTCCCTGACGGAGTTGCCGGCGGAGCGTCACGGCGGCCTCCACCGTGTCGGCGATGGCCAGAAGATCCGCGGGGGCGAGCCGCGCCCCGGCGATGGCCGCCCGGGCCAAGGCCGGCCGGATGTCGGCGGCCCGCTCCAGGCCGGCGAAAGGTCCGCGCCGGAGAAGGCTCCGGCACTCGCGAGTTTCGGCCAGCCGACGACCGACCTCCTCCGCGACGCTCGTCGGTCGGAGGGAGGCGGCACGCTGTCGCCCCAGGACCGAGGCCGCCTCGGCCGCCAAGAGGTCCAAGACAGCCGGAAACTCCAACACCCCTAACGAATGCCCATCCATGTGCTACGTAACCCGAGTACCGTTCACATCACGTTGGACAATGGTGGTGCGCCTCTCCGAAGGAGTCTGTCCACCAAATCCCCCCGTCCCCCCCTTTGTCAAAGGGGGCGGAGGGGGAATTTCCAAAGCATCGCACCGTGGCCTCCGTGCCTCCGTGGTGAAATGTCGGGGGCCTTGCCCCGCGCGGTGTTCCAGAAGAAAAAAGCAAGGGACCCGTGCATCGAGTCCCTTGCCACGACTGCTCGCGCCGCCGTCCCGATGGGTCCCGGTCGCTGCCGGCGGCCATCCCCCCTGCCTCACCGCCACTCAGGTCGCAGCCAGCATTTCCCGCACCAAGGCGCTCACCGCCTTGCCATCGGCCCGTCCGGTTACCTTGGGCATGAGAGCCGCCATGACCTTCCCCATGTCCTTGGGTGAGGCGGCCTGGACGTCCCGGATCGTCTGCCCGATCAGTGCCCGCAATTCCTCCCCCGTGAGCGGCGTCGGGAGGTAGGATCGCAGGATGCTGAGCTCGGCGCTCTCCTTCTCGACCAGATCCGCACGTCCTCCCTGCTGGAATTGCTCGATGGATTCCTGCCGCTGCTTGCAGGAGGCAACGATGGCCTGGAGCACCTCCGCATCGCTGAGCGGGCCACGCTTCTCCACCTCACGGTTCTTGATCACGGCGGAGAGGAGCCGCACTACCGACAGCCGGAGCTTGTCCCCGGAGCGGAGCGCCGACTTCAGGTCGTCGTTCAGTTGGCTCCTGAGGTCGCCCATCCTAGTCCCGCGAGTGAATTCGCAGCCGCTTCATGGCCTTCTTCCGGGCCGCCAGCATCTTCTTCTTCCGCCGGACGCTGGGCTTCTCGTAGTGCTCCCGCTTGCGCAGCTCGGACAGGATGCCTGCCTTCTCACACTGCTTCTTGAAACGGCGCAACGCGCTCTCGAAGGATTCGTCCTCCTTGATGGTTACGCTCGGCATGAGCTCTACACCCCCTTTACGCCGCAAGAGTCCCCCCGCTCCCTGCCGCCGGGAGAGCGGTAATTAGCTGAAAATTAAGCTTTGATATTACTTCAGCCCGTAACCCTCTGTCAAGCAAACTCAGTGGCCGGTCTCATCCCGAGGCGGTGGTCCTCCGTAGTCCGCCTTCTGCTTTCCGTAGCGGTGGCCCAGCTCGCCGGCAATCTCCTCCGGGCGAATGCCGTGTTGCGCCAGGAGGACCAGGCAGTGAAACCAGAGGTCTGCCATCTCGTAAACCACCTGCGTCCGATCCCCGCCTTTTGCCGCCAGCAGCACCTCGGCGGCTTCTTCCGCCACCTTTTTCATGACCTGATCCCCGCCTTTGGCGAAGAGCGAGGCCACGTAGGATCCGGCCGGCCGCTCCCGGCGGCGCTCCTCGATGACGGCGAAGAGGCTCGCCAGGATGCCGAGGCCGCGATAGACCTCCGCGGGATCGAAACGCCGGTCCGCCGGCCCGGTCCCGTCGCGCCTCTCCGAGCCGAGCGATCGGTAGAAGCACGAGCGGTTTCCGGTGTGGCAGGCGGCGACCTCCTGGTCCACGCGGAGGAGGAGCGTGT
The DNA here is from genome assembly GCA_016209735.1 of Candidatus Methylomirabilota bacterium. Lineage (GTDB taxonomy): Bacteria > Methylomirabilota > Methylomirabilia > Methylomirabilales > 2-02-FULL-66-22 > 2-02-FULL-66-22. Next base: position 69,344 of record JACQVN010000009.1, on the reverse strand, counting down.
CCGCATCGCAGTCGTAGCGGATTTCCCGGATGCGCTGCACGTGGCCTGACTCCTCCCCCTTGCGCCAGATGCGGCCGCGGGACCGGCTGTAGTAATGCGCCAGGCCGGTCTCCAGCGTGCGCGCGACCGCTTCGGCGTTCATGTAGGCATGCATCAAGACGTCCCCATTCTCCGCATCCTGGGCAATGGCCGGGATGAGCCCATTCGCGTCATACTTGAGCACCTCCGACAGTTGTACGCTCACAGCGCTCTCCATCTGCCCCTCTGGGCAAGACAATCAATGCAAAACGGACAATGAAAAATTGCAAACCGAGCAATGGCCAGCAGCATTGACCGGTTTTTCATTTTGCATTTTTCATTTTGCATTGCTCTTACATCTTGTATCCGATCTTCCGCAAGAACTCCTTCCGAGCCGCGACATCCGCGGGGGACTCTGCCCCCTTCGGCGGGAAGCCGTCCACCACCCCCATGACCCCCCGTCCCTGGGACGTGACCGCCACGATGACCTCCACCGGATTGGCCGATGCACAGAAGATACTGCAGACCTCCTGACACTGTTTGAGAGCGTTCAGCACGTTGATGGGGAAGGCCTGCTTGAGAACCACCGCGAAGAAGTGGCCTGCCGCAACCGCTTGGGTGTTGCGCACCGCGACTTCGCGCAGGGTCTCGTCGTTTCCCGCAGATCGGATGAGACAGGGACTCGAGGCCTCGGAAAAAGCCAGGCCGAACTTGCCCCCGGGCAGCGTGGTGACAAGGATCTCGTAAAGGTCCTCGACGGTCTTGATGAAGTGGCTGTGCCCCAGGATGACGTTGGCCCCCTCCGGAGTCTCGATCTTCACCGCCTGGAATTCCATGAGCGACCTCCTTCCGAGAAGCGACCATGGACCATGGACGATGGACCATAGGAGCACATCGGATTAACCGCGGGTCCCATGGTCCGCGGTCCCCCGTCCATGGTCCATCGTCCATGGTCCATGGTCTGCCGTCCGTGGTCAGAGCCTCACCGGCACGCCGCGTTCTGCCAGATACCGCTTCACCTCCGCGACCGTGACCTCGCGATAGTGGAACATAGATGCCGCCAGCGCCGCGTCCGCCTTGCCTGCCGTCAGGCCGTCGTAGAGGTGGGCCAGCGTCCCCGCCCCGCCCGAGGCGATCACGGGAATGCCCACGGCCTCGGCAATGGCACGGGTGAGATCCAGGTCGTATCCGCTCTTGGTCCCGTCCCGATCCATGCTGGTCAGGAGGATCTCCCCCGCGCCGAACCGCTCCCCTTCCACGGCCCAGGCCACGGCATCCTTTCCCGTGGGCGTCCGCCCCCCGTGAACGAACACCTCCCACGAGCACCGGGCACCGGGCACCGGGCGCCGAGACTCCTCCCCGGCGCTCGGCGCTCGGCGCTCGGCTCTCGGCTCTCCGCGCCGCTTGGCGTCGATGGCCAGAACGATGCACTGGCTGCCGAACCGCTCGGCGGCCCGTCGGATCAGCTCCCGCTGCTCCACCGCCGCCGTGTTCAGCGACACCTTGTCGGCGCCGGCCTTCAGGAGATCCCGGATGTCCTCCAGGGAGCGAATCCCGCCCCCCACCGTGAGGGGCATGAAAGCCTGGTCGGCCGTCCGCGCGACTACGTCGATCATGATCCGGCGGCGCTCGTGGGAGGCCGTGATGTCCAGGAAGACCAGCTCGTCGGCCCCCTGCGCATCGTAGAGCGCCGCCACCTCGACCGGGTCGCCCGCATCCCGCAGGTTCACGAAGCGAGTACCCTTCACCACCCGGCCATCCTTCACATCCAGACACGGAATGATTCGCTTGGCCAGCATCAGCCCCCTCCCGCCGCCAGCGCCGCCTCCAGACTCAGGCGGCCGTCGTACAGGGCCTTGCCGATGATAGCCCCGCGGAGCCCCAAGGGCACCAGGCTGCGGAGCGCGGCAATGTCTGCCGCGGAAGCGATTCCGCCGGAGGCGATGACCGGGAGCCGGGCCGCCTCCGCGATGGCACGGAGCCCGTCCAGGTCCGGCCCCGAGAGCATGCCGTCGCGGCTGATGTCGGTATAGATGATGGCCGCCAGGGGAAGCCCGCTGGCCTGCCGCGCCAGGTCGGCCGCCAGGACGGAGGTTGTCTCGGCCCAGCCCGACACGGCCACGATGCCGGCACGGGCGTCCAGCCCCAGGGCGACCCGCCCCGGAAAGGCGGCGCAGGCCGCCGCCAGAAATGCGGGGTCCCGTATTGCCGCCGTTCCCAGGACAGCCGTCGTCACGCCCGATCCCAGAAGATCCCGTACTGCCTCGAGACTGCGCAGGCCGCCGCCGACCTGGATGGGAATCTGCACCGACGCCAGGATGGCCCGCACGGCCTGGCGATTCGCCGGCGCCCCGGCCAAGGCCCCGTCCAGGTCCACCACGTGGAGCCGCCTGGCCCCGCGCCGCTCCCACTCGCAAGCCGCGGCCGCCGCGTCATCGCCGTAGCGGGTTTCCCGGGCGGGATCGCCCTGCACGAGGCGAACAACCCGCCCACCCCTGACATCGATCGCCGGGATGATCTCCATGGCGCTAACCCCAACGCGGTTTACTTAACACGTCCGCCGGATGAAATCCCCCCTCGCCCCCCTTTGACAAAGGGGGGGACAGGGGGATTTGCTCGAACGCAAGCGCCAGTGTCCGACGCTATGCGAGCTATGTGAACAGTATTGGCGCTGACTCCGATTCAACACGGCGAAACCGCCAGGACGCCACCCATGCGAAATGCAAAAGGTAAAACTGACAATTCAAAACCGTCCAATGGCCGGCCTCCGTTGGCCGGTTTTCCATTTTGCATTCTCAATTTTACATTGCCACGATCCGAAGCGATGAACCGGTTCCCTCGGGCCCGGGCGAATTGCCGAATCGCCGGATTCCCGTGGCCCAGTAAAATAGTGTGCCCCAAGGAGCTTTCCGCTCGTTCTTCGCCCCTCACCCTCTCTCCCTCTCCCCGCCGGGTACCCCGCCAGAGGCGGGGCGGGGGAGAGGGCTGGGGTGAGGGGAAACCGGCCGGCGGGAGACCGGCAAGGCCATCGCGCAGCACGACACTACCGGGCCAGCGCCGCGAAGTTCTCCAGCAGCTTGAGGCCCAGCGCCTGGCTCTTCTCCGGATGGAACTGCGTGGCGAAGAGGTTGTCCCGCCAGATCGCCGCGGTGAAGCGCAGCCCGTACTCGGCGGTCGCCGCCGTGACCTCCGGATCCGCCGGCTCGACATAGTAGGAGTGAACAAAGTAAAAGAACGGCTCCTCGGGCAGCCCCCGGAAAATGGGAGCGTCTCGCTCGATCCGCACCCGGTTCCAGCCCATGTGGGGCACCTTGAGCCGCGCTGCCGGCACGCGCGGGTCGGGCATGGCGTCGCCGAAGCGACGCACCCGTCCCGACAGTAGGTCGAGGCCCCGGTGCCGGCCGAACTCCTCGCTCTCGGAGAAGAGGAAGTGGAGGCCGAGGCAGATTCCCAAGACCGGCGTCCCCTTTTCGATGGCGCGCTGGAGGGGCTCGATGAAGCCGTGGCCGCGGAGCTTGGCGATCCCGTCGGCGAAGGCCCCCACGCCGGGGAGGACGATCCCGGCAGCCTCCGCCAGACGCTCGGGCGCCTCCACGATCTCCGCCGGTACGCCCAGCCGGGCGAAGCCCTTCTCCACGCTCCGCAGGTTGGCGATCCCCGAGTCGATGATAGCGATCATCAAATACCTCGCACGAAAACAACCAGAGTCGCAAGAGGGGCATCCGTTCCAGCAGGCAACAGGCAGCTCGCAACAGGCAGCGAACGAATAACCGCAGGCAGTATCTCCGCCTTTCCCGTTTTACCGCTTCACGTTTCACGTGTTACGTGTTACGCGTTACGCATCGCCGCCTTCGGATCATGGGTTACCCGATTGCCCCCTGCCTTCCTGCCGGCTGCCCGCTGTCCCGCCTCCCGGCGGGATCTCGCTGCGGCTCGCCCTCCTGCCCGCTGCCCCGTGCCCTGTGCCGGGCCGGCCACATGGGGCCGCCCCTACACCTGGCCCGCTGCCGGCTTCCACCCACATCCCTACGCCATGAACGCGCAACCCGTCGGGAGGGGATACACTCCTCCCCTACGACGACTCCCGTGGGCCGTGATCGGTTGTGGTTGCGTAGGGGTGGGCTTCATGCCCGCCCACTCATGATAAGAACGGTACGGCCTGCTTCGCACGTTAAACGTTCAACGTTCCACGTTCCACGTTCAACGCGCCCTGCTATCCATGGTCCATGGTCCGTTCCCCCCGCTCCACCGCCCGCTGCCCGCTGACTACTGACCCCTGACTTCTGCCAGCTACCCTATGCCCTGTGCGCTGTGCGCCGTGCCCCGTGCGCTGTGCCCGCTACCCGCTGCCAGCTAACCGCTGCCCCGTCCCCCGCGCCCGGTGTCGGGCGGCCACACAGGGCCGCCCCTACACCTGCCAGCTGCTCGCTGCCCCGTAATCGCTGCCCTGTGCTCTGTGCCCCGCGCGCTGTGCGCTGTGCTCCGTGCGCTTTGCGCTGTGCCCCAATCGGCAATCGCAAATCCTTACCCGAGGCTCCCTTTGGTAGAGGGAACAACCCCCTCCATCCGCGGATCCAGCCGGGTGGCCTGGTCCAGGGCCCGGCCCAGCGCCTTGAAGGCCGCCTCCACCATGTGGTGGAGGTTGCCCCCGTACTCTACCTGGAGATGCAGGTTGGCCCGCAGGTGATTGGTCAGCCCCTGAAAAAATTCCCGCACCAGGTCGGCGTCGAACCCCCCGATGCGGCCGCCCCGGATCTGGGGAGCCTGGAACGCCAGGTAGGGCCGGCCGGACAGGTCGAGGACGCAGCCGGCCAAAGCCTCGTCCATGGGAACGCGCGCGGCGCCGTAGCGGACGATGCCCGCCTTGTCCCCCAGCGCAGAGGTGAAGGCGTCGCCCAGGGCGATCCCCACGTCCTCCACGGTGTGGTGCAGGTCCACGGGCAGATCGCCGGCCGCCTGCACCCGAAGGTCGAACCGGCCGTGGCGCGCCACCTGGGCCAGCATGTGATCCAGGAAGGGGATGCCCGTGGCGATCTGGTGCTCTCCGCGGCCGTCGAGCTCGAGCTGGATGCGAATGTCGGTTTCCGAGGTGGTCCGGACGATACTCGCGGAGCGGCCCATGCTACCTCCTGGTTTTTGCGCTGGCACGCAAAAACCATAATTGAAACACATCAGGGAACCCTTGGGGGACTCGCCGGCAGTGAACACCGACCAAAATTCTCTGCTCCACCCTGTTTGGTTCTTGCGCGCCGAGCGCAAAAACCAGGTACCCCCAATTCAGCTCGCGTAGGCCATCACCCGGCGAAATCCCCCCTGCCTGCCGCCTGGCTGCGTGCGGCACGCACAGGCAGGCGCTTCGCCTGGCGCAGGCAGGCCTCGCCCCCCTTTGGCAAAGGGGGGTTGGGGGGATTTGCTCTAACGGTGGCGTCGTGCCGTGCGGTAAAGGAAACCGTATTGAGATCACCTCTCCGCTTCCAGCACGGCGCGAAGCGCCGCCAGGAAGGCGTCGTTCTCTTCGGGCGTGCCGACGGTCACGCGGAGGCAGTCTGCCAGGTAGGGCGCCCGGGAAAAGTTCCGCACCAGGATCCCGCGCTCCAAGAGCCCCTGAAAGACGCGATCGCCCGGCCGAGCCGTGCGCAGGAGAAAGAAATTGGCGCGGCTGGGGAAGGCCGTGGCGCCCGCCAATTCCGCCAGGGCGGCAAGAATGCGCTCCCGCTCGGCAACGATGGTGGCGGCATGGCGGGCCACCACCTCCCCATAGGCCAGCACCACGCGTGCCGCCGCCTGGCTGAGGGCGTTGACGTTGTATGGCGGGCGAATCTTGTCGATCTCCACCACCAGGGCCGGCGCGGCGATCAGCATGCCGAGGCGAATCCCCGCCAGTCCGATCTTCGAGAGGGTCCGCAGGATGACCAGATTGGGATGGCGGCCGAGCCAGGAGAGGACGGTCCGCCCGGAATACTCTGTGTAGGCCTCGTCCACCACCACCAGGGCGTGGCAGACGGATCCGGCGCAGGCCCGCAAGATGGCCTCCAGCGCCTCCTCCTCGATGAGCCCCCCCGTGGGGTTGTTGGGCCAGGCCAGGAAGACCAGCGTGGGCCGCGCCTGTTCCAGCCCCTTCAGGAAGCCCGGCAGATCGAAGCGGAAGTCCGCCATGAGCGGCACCCCCACGAAACCCCGGGCCAGGGCCCGCGCCCCCAGCTCGTACATGACGAAGGTCGGCACCGGCGCCAGCACCGGTCCCACCGCCGCCGAGAGGAGGAGATGGATCCCTTCGTCCGAGCCGTTCGTCGCCAGGAGCTGTTCCGCGGGGACGCGGAGCTCGCGGGCGAGCAGCGCCTTCAGCTCGCGCGCCTCGGGATCCGGGTAGCGGTGCAGCTCGACGCTTCCCAGGGCCGCCGCCAGCTCCGCCGCCAGCTCGCCGCGGATGGCCTCCCCCAGGAGGAACGGGCTCTCGTTGGCGTCCAGCTTCACCGGCCGCCCGCTCGGACCCGGACCCGCGTGGTAGGCCGTCAGGGCCCGCACCTCCGGGCGGAGGGCGCGCGTGAGATCGAAGCTCATGGGGCTTCCGTCCGGATCGCGATGGAGCGGGCGTGGGCCTCCAGCCCTTCCTGTCGCGCCAGTTGGAGGAGCGGCTCCCGCCAGTCCCTGAGCGCCTCGGGCCGGAGGCAGACCAGCGAGGAGCGCTTCTGGAAATCCTCCGCCGACAGGGGCGAGCCCCAGCGGGCGGAGCCGGCCGTGGGCAGCACGTGGTTGGGTCCCGCCAGATAGTCGCCGGCCACCTCCGGGCTATGGGCCCCCAGGAACAGGGCGCCGGCCGCGCGCAGCGCGGGGAGGAGCCCCCACGGATCCGCCACCAAGAGCTCCAGGTGCTCGGGAGCGATGCGGTTGGCCAGCGCCGCCGCCGCCGGGAGATCGGGCACCAGCACCACCGCCCCGTACTGCGCCAGGGCGCGCTGCGCCGTCTCGCGTCGAGGCAAGTCCGCAAGCTGGCGGAGGACTTCGGCCCGCACCGCCTCGGCCTGCCTGCGGGACGGGGTCAGACAGACCGCGGAGGCCAGCGGGTCGTGCTCGGCCTGCGCCAGGAGGTCCGCAGCCACGAAGGAGGGGACGGCCGTCTCGTCGGCGATGACCAGCACCTCACTCGGCCCGGCCACCATGTCGATGCCCACCACCCCGAAGAGCAGACGCTTGGCCGTCACCACGTAGATGTTCCCCGGGCCGACGATCTTGTCCACGCGCGGGATGCTTCTCGTTCCGAAGGCCAGCGCCGCGATGGCCTGCGCCCCGCCGACGCGGTAGACCTCGCGGATCCCGGCAAGCTGGGCCGCCGCCAGGACCGCGCTCGGGATGCGCCCGTCTCGGCCGGCCGGTGTGCACACGGCAATCTCGGCGACACCCGCCACGACCGCGGGGATGGCGTTCATGAGCACCGACGAGGGATAGGCCGCGGTGCCGCCGGGAACGTAGAGACCGACGCGCGCCAGGGGCCGGACCAGTTGGCCGGTGAGACCGATCCCGCCCTCCTCGGAAAGCCAGGACTGCCGGAGCTGCCGCCGGTGGAAGGCCGCGATGCGATCCGCCGCCAGGCGCAGGGCCGCGAGGAGCGGCGCCGGCTGGGCCGCCGCCGCGGCCGTCATCTCCGCGTCTGGCACGCGAACGGTCTCGGCGGTCAGGCGCAGGCCGTCGAACTTCTCGCAGTACTCGAAGAGGGCGGCATCCCCCCGCTGCCGCACAGCCTCCAGGATGCGCCGGACCGACGCCTCCACCTCGGGATCCGGCGCCTGGGCGCGGGCGGCCAGGGCGGCCAGGAATCTCCGGCAATCCTCCGAATCCGCCATCAGAAGCCTCATGCCGCCATCCTCCCCGCCGTCTCTTTCCGCAGGCCGTCGATCAGCTCCTGCACCGCGCCATAGCGGGTCTTCAGGCTGGCCCGGTTCACGATGAGCCGGGCCGAGGTCCTGAGGATCTCTTCCACCTCCACCAGGCCGTTTTCCCGGAGGGTCCGCCCGCTGTCCACCAGATCCACGATCCGCTCGGCCAGCCCCATGGCCGGGGCCAGCTCTACGGAGCCGGAGAGGTGGACGATTTCCACCTGAACTCCCTTCTGGTTGAAGTGCCGCTCGGCCAGCCGGGGGTACTTGGTGGCCACCCGGAGGCAGGCCCAGGAGGCGGGGTCGTCCCGTCGGGAGAGATCCACCGGCTCCGCCACCACCAACCGGCAGCGGCCGAAGCCCAGGTCCAGCGGCTCGTACACGTCTCGCCCCTGTTCCAGCAAAAGGTCCTTGCCCACGATCCCCAGATCCGCTGCGCCGTGCTCCACGTAAACCGGGATGTCCACGGGCTTCAAGTTCAGGAAGCGAAACCGGCCGTCGGCATCCTCGTAGGTCAACCGCCGCGTATCCGCCAAGGTCTCCACCCCGCCTATCCCCAGGCGAATGAAGAGACCGGTCGTCTCGTCGAACAGGCGGCCCTTGGGGAGGGCAATGGCAATCCGATCAGAAGTCATGGACAGCACTCAAGTTAAAATGCAAAACCGACAACCGACAAGTCAAATCCGACAAGTGCGAACCGACAAGTTCAAACCGACAACCGACAAGTCAAAAGTGATACCAGCCGAAGGAGTAGGACTGGTGTCTGATAGCAGCACTCCTCGATATATCCGGCAACATCTCTGCGTTTGCACGAGTGCGGTCATGAAAACTCTCATCGCTCCCGTGAAGCCTGTCCCAGAAAGCCCCTATCGGGGAGCGGAAGCCCACCCGTCTCCGAATGCCTCACTCGGGGATGGCCCAAATCTGGATTCCCGCTTGCGCGGGAATGACGCCGGGAGGATACGCCCTGGATATGTCGGGCAATTCTGCAGGGAGACACGACACCGCTGTCCATTCTCGGCTTTAACTTTTCACTTGTCCGTTGTCGGTTGCGGCCTCAATTTTTCACTTGTCGGTTGTCGGTTTTAACTTTTGACTTGTCCGTTGTCGGTTTTGCATTTTAACATGTCACGCTTTCACCCGCTCGATATCTGCGCCCAGGAGGCGCAGCTTCTCCTCGAGGGCCTCGTAGCCGCGGTCCAGGTGGTAGATTCGAGAGACCGTGGTGGTCCCGCGCGCCGCCAGGGCGGCCAGCACCAAGGAGGCGCTGGCGCGAAGGTCCGTGGCCATCACCGGGGCGCCCAGGAGCCCCGGCACCCCTTGCACTACGGCCGTGTTGCCGGCGGTCGTGATGTCCGCCCCCATGCGCAACAGTTCGTTGACGTGCATGAACCGATTCTCGAAGACCGCCTCGGTGATGACGCTCCGCCCGGAGGCCACGGCCATGAGGGCCATCATCTGGGCCTGCATGTCGGTGGCGAATCCGGGGAACGGCTGCGTGCGCACGTTCACCGCCCGGGACCGGCTCGCCCCTCGCACCGTGAGCGTCCCCGGGCCGGTGGTGAGGGCGGCGCCGCTCTCCTCCAGTTTGACCAGCACCGCCTCCAGGTGCACGGGCCGGCACTCCTCGATCGTCACCGTGCCGCCGGTGATGGCCGCGGCGACGGCCAGGGTGCCCGTCTCGATCCGGTCGGGGATGGTCCGGTGCGTCGCGCCCCGCAACGCGGGGACGCCGTGGATCGTGATGGTGGCGGAGCCGGCCCCCTCGATCTTCGCTCCCATGGCGTTGAGCAGGCTTGCCAGGTCGGCCACCTCCGGCTCGCAGGCCGCGTGCTCCAGGGTCGTCGTGCCGCGGGCCAGCGCTGCCGCCATCATCAGATTCTCGGTGCCCGTGACCGTCTGGAGATCGAAGGCAATGCGCGCCCCCGTCAGCCCGTCCGTCTCCGCCTCGACGTAGCCGTGACTAAGGCGGATGCGCGCGCCCAGCCGCTCCAAACCCATGAGGTGTAAATTGATGGGCCGGGGCCCGATGGCGCAGCCGCCCGGGAGCGAGACCCGGGCCCGCCCCAGGCGTGCCACCAGAGGCCCCAGGACCAGCACGGAGGCCCGCATGGTCTTGACCAGATCGTAGGGCGCCTCCGGGCAGCCCGGGGCTTCAGCCTGCAGGCGCAGGCTGGCGGGCCCTTCCTCGGTCACCTCCGCCCCCACATGGCGCAGCAGCCTGGCCATGGTTCGCACATCCATCAGGCGCGGAACGTTCTCCAGCCTGAGCGGTTCGGACGTGAGGAGACAGGACGCCATCAAAGGCAGCGCCGCATTTTTTGCGCCGCTGGCCGTCACTGTCCCGGCAAGGGGCCGCCCGCCGCGGATGACTAGCTGATCCACTCACGCCTCCGGCGGAATGCAAAACGGACTACCGACAAGTCAAAAGTTAAAACCGACAACCGACAAGGCAAAATGAAAAGCCGATCCGCCCCGGGTGGACAAGTTAAAATGCAAAACCGACAACCGACAAGTTAAAATGTAAGAGCAGTCCGGCGAAGGCGGGAGCATCTACGACAGCAATCCATTCATCGGTTTGCCTTGCGGACCGCAGGATCGGTTGTCCATCTTGCCTCTTGCCTTGTCTTTAGTCACTCTTGCCTCGTCGGTTGTCGGCTTTACTTGTCGGTTGCCTGCCTGCCGCGCCAGCGGCGCCGGCAGGTCGGTTTTAACTTGTCGGTTGTCGGTTTTAACTTTTCACTTGCCGCGTCGTCGCGCCACGACGACGCGGTCAAGCCCTGCCAGGTCCGGCACGACGCGCCAGGCCTCGAACGCGCCCGCGATCCCCAGCATCGCGGTGACCGCGTTCCCCTGATCTGCCCCGACCTCCAGGAGCAGCACGCCGCCCGGCCGGAGGTGCTGCGGGGCCCCCGCCACGATGTCCCGGATGATCGCCAGGCCGTCGGGGCCGCCGTCCAGGGCCCGCCGCGGCTCCCAGCGCACCTCGGGCATCAAGGCCGGGATCCGGCCGCTGGGAATGTAGGGAGGATTGGCGGCCACCACGTCTGCCTGCCGGTCCCCCAGGGCCCCGGCCACCGCCCGCCAGACGCTCCCCCGCAGGAACGTGATCCGCTCCGCAACCCCTTGCTCGGCGGCGTTGGCGCGCGCCACGCGGAGCGCCCGCCAGGAGATATCGGAGGCCAGCACCGTGGCCGAGGGGAGCTCGCGGGCCAGGGCAATGGCGATGGCCCCGCTCCCCGTGCACAGGTCCACGATCAAGAGATTCGAGGTTTCAGGTTTCAGGTTCCAAGTTCGAGGTTCCAGGTTCGCGGTCGAAGTCCCGCCTCGGCGGGACGCAGATCCCGCCGCCAGGCGGGATTCGCGGTTCGAGGGTGACGGCCGCCCGCCGTCCCCGGTCCCCGGCGCTCGGCGCTCGGCGCTCGGCGCTTGGCGCTTGGCGCTTGGCGCTCGGCGCTCGGCGCTCGGCTCGAGCCCCAGCGGGTCTGTCCCGTAGCAGACCGCCAGGGCGACTTCCACCACGGTTTCGGTCTCCGGACGCGGCACCAGGACATTCCGGCTCACCGCCAGGGGCAACGACCAGAACTCCCGCCCACCCACCAGGTAGGCCAGGGGCTCCCGCCGCTCGCGCCGCTCCAGCAGGCTGAGGTAGGCCACGAACGCCTCGGGGCTGAGGCGGCGCTGCGGGGCCGCGGCCAGCCTCCAGCGCGGCAGGCTGAGGGCATGCCCCAACAGGCACTCGGCATCCAGGCGAGCGCTCTCGATGCCGGCCTGCTCCAGGAGAAACGCGCCGCTGCCGAGGGCCTCTTCCACGGTGGGCGGAGGGGTCGACGGCAGGGTCACGCGATCGGCAGCGAAGCCCGCCCTCCGGGAGAAATAGCCCCGCACCTTCATGACAGGGCCTTCAGCCGCTCGGCCTGATCGTGCAGGGTCAGGGCCTGGATCAACGGATCCAGGTCTCCCTCCAGGAGGGCAATCAGGTTGTGCACCGTGAGCCCGATACGGTGATCGGTCACGCGATTCTGGGGAAAGTTGTAGGTCCGGATCTTCTCCGCGCGCTCCCCGCTGCCCACCTGCGATCGGCGATCGCGATCGATGGCCTCTTTCCGACGCGTCAGTTCCTGATCGTACAGCCTGGCCCGCAGCACCTTCATGGCCTTGGCCTTGTTCTTGTGCTGCGACTTCTCGTCCTGGCAGGTCACGACCAGGCCGCTGGGAAGATGGGTAATCCGTACGGCGGAGTCCGTGGTGTTGACGCTCTGGCCGCCGGGCCCGGTGGAGCGGTAGACATCGATGCGCAGATCGTTCGGGTTGATCTGGATGTCCACCTCCTGCGGCTCGGGGAGGACCGCCACCGTCACCGTGGAGGTGTGGATGCGCCCGCTGGCCTCCGTGGTCGGCACGCGCTGCACGCGGTGCACCCCGCTCTCGAACTTCAGCCGGCTGTACACCCCCCGGCCTTCCAGGGAGACCGACGCCTCCTTCACCCCGCCAATGCCGGTCAGGTTGCCGGACAGGCTCTCCACTTTCCACTGCCGGGTCTCGGCGTACCGGAGATACATGCGCAGCAGGTCGGCGGCGAAGAGCGCCGCTTCTTCCCCGCCGGCCCCGGCCCGAATCTCCAGGATGATGTTCCGATCGTCGGCGGGGTCCTTGGGGATCAAGAGGAGTTGGAGCGACGACTCCAGGGCCTGCCGCTTGGCCTCCAGTTCCTCCAGCTCCGCGGCCGCCAACTGCCGCATCTCCGAGTCGATGGTCTCCGCCAGGAGGGCCCGGGCATCCTCCATCTCTTGCTGCAGCCGCCGGAAACGGGAGTATTCCTCCACCACCGGCGCCAGTTCGGCATGGAGCTTGGCCAGACGCTGGTACTCGGTCTGGTCGGCCAGCACCGCCGGGTCGGAAAGGCGGGCGGTGTTCTCCTCGTACCGCCGCAATACGGCTTCGAGCTTCTCGATCAGTGTGGACATCGGTCTACCCTTCGATACAGGGAACGGAGTCGGCCGGACGAGAGACGGGACGCTTTAGCCTGCGCGCTAATGGTGGTGACGGCGCGCGGCCGGGTCGGGGTGCGCGGGATGGCGGGGCAGGACGACGGCGAGGGCAGAGGCAACCATCTTGGCGTGTTCCCGATCCACCCCCACGCCGCCGCGCGGGGGTGGACCCTTACGGCTTACCCTTGGGTCGGCGTCGGGCCGGTCACCAGTGGCTTTCGCCCATACTTCCGCTGGAACCGCTCGACACGACCTTCGGGATCGATCAGCTTCTGGCGCCCGGTGAACAGCGGGTGACACTTGGAGCAGATCTCGACCTTGAGGACCGGGAGCGTCGAGCGGGTGAGGAACGTCTCGCCGCACGCGCAACTGACGGTGGCCGGACCGTACTGCGGGTGGATTCCCGATTTCATGGATGCCCTCCGATGATGCAACGGTATCAGCCGGAAATAATAGCCAAGCAGGCCGGAACCCACAACAGAAAACTGCGGACCACCGCCGGCGCCCGGGGTGCGGACCTACTGGTTCATGGCGCGCAGAAAGTCCTCGTTGCTCTTGGTCTCTTTCATCTTCTCCTGCAAAAGCTCCATGGCCTCGACCACCCCCATGGTCCCCAGGACCTTGCGCAGAACCCACATCTTGTTCAACTCGGTCGAGCTCAGCAGCAGCTCCTCCCGCCGGGTGCCGGAGCGGAAGATGTCGATGGCCGGGAAGAGGCGCTTGTCCACCAGCCGCCGGTCGAGGTGGAGTTCCATGTTGCCGGTGCCCTCGAACTCCTCGAAGATCACGTCGTCCATCCGGCTGCCGGTATCGATCAGGGCGGTGGCAATGATGGTCAAGCTCCCGCCCTCCTCGATATTCCGCGCCGCCCCGAAGAAGCGCTTGGGCCGCTGCAGGGCGTTGCTGTCCACGCCGCCCGAGAGGACCTTGCCGCTGGGGGGAACGATGGTGTTGTAGGCCCGGCCCAAGCGGGTGATGGAATCCAGGAGGATGACCACGTCCCGCTTGTGCTCGGTCAGTCGCTTGGCCTTCTCGATGACCATCTCGGCGACCTGCACGTGGCGGGTGGCCGGCTCGTCGAAGGTGGAGCTGACCACTTCCGCCTTGACCGAGCGCTGGAAGTCGGTCACCTCTTCCGGCCGCTCGTCGATCAGGAGCACGATCAGGATCACTTCCGGGTGGTTCCGGGTGATGCTGTTGGCGATCTTCTGCAGGAGCACCGTCTTTCCGGTCCGGGGGGGCGAGACGATGAGGCCGCGCTGCCCTTTCCCCAGGGGGGTGATGAGGTCCATGATGCGCATGGAGATCTCGTCCCCCGCGGTCTCCAGGTGGAACCGCTGGTTGGGGAAGAGCGGCGTCAGATTGTCGAAGAGGACCTTGTCCTTGATCAACTCCGGGTTTTCGAAGTTGACCGCCTCCACCTTGAGCAAGGCGAAGTAACGCTCCCCTTCCTTGGGCGGTCGCACCTGCCCCGACACCGTGTCGCCGGTCCGCAGATCGAACCGGCGGATCTGGGACGGGGAGACGTAGATGTCGTCCGGGCCCGGCAGGTAGTTGTAGTTCGGGGCCCGCAGGAACCCGAAGCCGTCCGGCAGGATCTCCAGCACCCCCTCGGCGAAGATCAGGCCGTTCTTCTCGGTCTGACCCTCCAGGATCTTGAAGATGACCTCTTGCTTCCGGAGGCCGCTCATGCCGGTGAGGCCCAGGTTCCTGGAAATGGCATTCAGCTCGGCGATGGTCTTCTCTTTCAGCTCGGCCAGATTCATGGCCGACCCGGAGGAGGCCTCCGGCTGTTCACGCTCGCGCACGACACGGGAGGGCTTTTCCGCACCATTGGCTGGCATAACCATCCTCGGCTACTCTAAGGGTTGAGAGGCGACCCACCGGCCCCGGCCCGCGCCGGGAAACCGCCGGGGGCCGCACGTCATGGGATGCACGAATGATTGTCGGACGGTCCAAAACTCACGACTGGGCACCGACACTGTTGCGGCTATTCTTGACCTTCGAAGCCTCTAGAGTGGAAACCGTCAGTGGGGTGATGCGAGGACGTCTCGAAGTTGGGGAAAGCATAAAGAGGGCTCCACTCGTTGTCAAGCCCTTTTTGCCCCGCCGTCGGCGGGGGCGGACATCCGCCCGGCCAGCGCCGCCAGGAGGGCGTCCACCTGGGCAGCAGTCGCCGCTGGCTCCCCGCCGTTGTCGATGACATAATCGGCCAGGGCGGCCTTCCTCTCGGTCGTCCACTGGGCCGCGATGCGCCGACGCGCCTCCGCCTCCCCCAGGCCCCGCTGCCGCATCAGGCGCTCCAATTGCACCTCGGCCGGCGCGGCCACCACCACCAGGCAATCGTAGCGCTCCCGCTGGCCTGCTTCCAGGATTAGCGCGGCCTCGACCACGCCGACGGACGCGCCCGCCGCCTCGGCCCGCCATAGCTCGGCGGACACCGTCTGGCGGATGGCGGGGTGCATGATGGCCTCCAGTCGCCGCCGGGCAGCCGCGTCGCCGAAGACCAGGCCTGCCAGCCGTAAGCGATCCAACCGGCCGTCGGCGCCCACCACCTCCGTCCCGAAGGCCTCCACTATCTGTCGGAGGCAAGGCTGTCCGGGCTCCTGGAGCGTGCGGGCGATCCGATCCGCGTCCACCACGGCCGCACCGCGGGCGGCGAGCATGGCGGCGACCGTGGACTTCCCCGTGGCGATGCCCCCGGTGAGGCCGACCACGATCATGGGCTTCCCCCCGCAGAAGGCGGACCGCTTGCTGGCCGCCCCTCCTCCAGCGAGGGCTGGACGAACTGCGCCGCCAGCCGCGTGAGCGTGAGCTCCCGGCAGAGGTCCAGGACGAGGCCGGTGTCCGGATCGCGGCGGGCGAAGTCGGCCAGCGACCAGGGCAAGGGCAAGTCGGTCCGGATCACTGCCAGCCGCTTGCTGAGGCGGGCCTGCTCCGCGTGGGAGCGAATGGCTTCGCGGAGCTTGGCCTTCGGGATCTCCGCGGCGCGGTCCAGCACGGCCTCCAGGCTCCCGAACCGCTCCAGGAGCTCCCGAGCGGTCTTCTCCCCGACCCCCGGCACCCCCGGGATGTTGTCCACACTGTCCCCCATCAGGGCCAGGAAGTCCGGGACTCCCGCAGGAGGCACGCCGAACTTCTCCCGCACCTCGGCCGGGCCGGTGCGCCGACCCTTGACCGGATCGCGCACCGTTACCTGCTCGCCCACCAACTGCAGGAGGTCCTTGTCGCCGGTGATCAGCGTGACGAGGACTCCCTGGGCTGCGGCCTGGACGGCCACGCTGCCCAGGATGTCGTCCGCCTCCTCCCCCGGGAGGCGCAGGGCAGGGATGCGCAGCCCTTCCAGGAAGCGGAGGATGTAGGGCAGTTGCTCCACCAAAGCCACCGGCGTCTCCGGACGATTGGCCTTGTAGGCCGCGAACTCCCGGTGGCGGGTGGTCGGGCCGGGGCCATCGAAGGCCACGGCCACCGCCTCCGGCGCCTCCTCCCGAAGAAGCTTGAGGAGCATGGTGGCGAACCCCAACACCGCATTGGTCGGAACTCCCGACGACGCTGTCAGGGGCGGAAGGGCGTAAAAGGCCCGGTAGGCCGAGCCGGTCCCGTCCACCAGCACGAGTCGGGAAGCCGGGGGCACGGTCATCCCTCCCGGGGCGCCCTCGGGAGGCGCACCCGGACCGTGGTCCCCCGCCCCTTTCCCGTCTCGACGAAGAGCGCCCCGCCGTGACGGTGCACAATGGCGCGCACCACGGCCAGACCCAGACCCAGGCCCCCCGCGGCCCGCGTGAGCCCCATATCTCCTTGGGTGAAAGGCTGGAGGAGGCGCGGGATCTGGTCCGCCGGGATCTCGCCCGAGGTGTTGGTGATGCAGGCCTCCAGCTCCCGCTCGCTCTTCGAGACGGCGACCCGGACGGCTCCGCCCCGTTCGCTGAACTTGACCGCGTTCTCCAGCAGGTTCAGGAAGAGGAGGCCGAGCCGCGCCCCGTCACCGACCACCGCGTACATCCCCTCCGCCTCGCCGATGGAAACCGCCACGCCGCGCTTCGCGGCTTCGGCGGAGACCAACTCCGCGGCGGACCGCAGGAGCTCCCAGAGGCTGACCGGGCCGGCCCCCTCGGTTCCCTGCCCGGCATGGCTCTCCACCAAGGCCAGCAGGTTGGCGATGAGCCGGCTCAGCCGGAGCACGCTCTGGCGGATGGCGGTCAGGCTCTCCCGCTGCCCCTGGGTCAGCGCCTCGGCCTCGGCCCCCATGAGATGGTCCAGCCAGCCCTGGATGACGGTCAAGGGGGTGCGAAACTCGTGCGTCATCGCCGACAGGAGGTTCGACTTGACCTGGTCCAGCTCCCCTAGGCGGCGGTTCAGCTCACTGAGCTCCAGGTTTTCCCGTCGCAGGCGGTCCTGCTCCAGGGCCTGCTCGACGACATGGAAGATCTCCGTGAGGGTGAACGGCTTGAGGACGTAATCCGCGGCCCCGCCCTTCAAGGCCTGGACGGCCGTCTCCACTGTGGTGCCGCCGGTCATCAGGACCACAGGCATGCGGGGGAAGCGGGACTGGCTGCGCTCCATGAGCGCCAGGCCGTCCATGCCCGGCATGACCACGTCCGTCAAGAGAACGTCGAAGGGTTCCCGTCCCAGCACCTCCAGGGCGGCCTGCGCCGTCTCCGCGGCCTCCACTCGATAGCCCTGGAAGCGGAAGGCCGCCGCCAGGGAGTTCAGGAGGCCTTCTTCGTCGTCCACGATCAAGATGCTCGGCATCCGTTCTCCCAGCGGAAATCAGCAGGCAGCCGGCAGCACGATACAGCGGGCAGCAGGCAGCGAACGAACACCCGCAGGAAGCATCGCTGCCTCTCACGTTTTACGATTTACGTTTTACGTATTACGTTTCACGTTTCACGCTTTACGTCTTACGCGTTACGTGCTACGCGTCACCGCCTCCGGATCACCTGTCGCCCGCTGCCTTCTGCTTTCTGCCCGCTGCCCTGTGCGCTACGCCCCTCGGCCCCCCGCTCCTCTGCTCCCCTGCTCTCCCGTGGTCCATGGTCCACGGTCCATCGTCCATGGTCCACGGTCCATGGTCCACGGTCCATGGTCTGTTCCCCTGCCCGCTGCGGCTCGGCCCGTTGCCAGCTGCCAGCTCGCCCGCCGGGCCGGCCACATGGGGCCGCCCCTACACCCAATCCCTGCCCTGTGCCCTCTGACCTTGGACCTCTGCCCGGTCGGCCACATAGGGCCGCCCCTACACCCGACCACTGCCCTGTGCCCTGTGCCCGCTGCTAGCTGCCTGCTGCCTGCTGCTCGTCCGGCCGCCGCCAATCCCCCAGGGAGGCCTGCACGACGGCCAGTGCCGCCAGGGCCGCCGTCTCAGCGCGGAGCCGGCGCGGCCCCAGCCAGGCCAGACAGCTTCCCGCCGCCCGGCAACGGGCCACCTCGTCCGGGCTGAAGCCCCCTTCGCCTCCGACCAGCAGGCTGAGGGCGCTGACCCCTGTGAAGCTCGTGCACAACTCGGAGAGAGGAGCCGCCCCGCTCCCGTCGTGGCAGAGGATCAGCGGCTCGTTCGGGGGGTGGCCGGCCAGGAAGCCGTCCAGCGCGCCCAGGCTCACCAGTTCCGGCACCTCGCCGCGCCCGCTCTGCTCCGCGGCCTCGACGGCGATTCTCCACCAGCGCGCCAGGCCCTCCGTCCCCCGGCGGACGCTGTGCCCGCTCTCCAGGAGCACGATCCGGCCGACGCCCAGCTCCGTGGCCTTCGCCACGATCAGGTCCATGTGGAGCCCTCGCGGCACCACCTGAGCCAGGCTGATGCGCACCCTCTGGGTCGGCCGCCGGCTCATCGCTTTCACGCGGGCGGCGGTCTGCATGGGCGCCACCGTCACCAGCTCCCCCGACAGCTCCCGTCCCGTCCCGTCGAAGACCTGCACGGGATCTCCCGGACGGAGGCGGAGGACCCGCGCGATCTGGTGCGTCTGCGCCGGGGAGAACCTCACCAGGCCGTCCCGGATCTCCGCCGGGGGAACGAAGAAACGGTGGTGGTGCGTCCGGCCCATCCGCCTTTACCGGATCGCGATCCGGGGGGATCGCGACCTAACCTCCACCCAAAACTCTTAACCGCCAAGACACCTGGGCACCGCTGGGAACGGGATTAGCCACAAAAAGCACAAGAGAGGCACAAGGAGTCGCTGGGCTCAGACCCGTGTTTCCCCATGAGTTCGTGACTCCGGAACATTCGCGCCTCTTGTGCATCTGCTCAGAAAATCCCCCTCAGCCTGGCCCTCTCCCCCGGCGCGGGGGCGAGGGGGGATTTTCATGCGGCGCGGGTGGGCAAAGTGACCAAGACATCTTGTGGCCAAAGGTCTCCAAGGCTCGGAACGTGAAATTGGTATGATAATTCTGGATTCTTCACGGTCTTGTCCGTGAAGAATCCAGGTCAGTTGAACAGAGACTTGACCTTGTCCCAGAACCCCTGGACCAGCGGGCTGCCGGCCCCGTCCTCGAGTCGGGCGAACTGCTCCAGCAGGTCGCGCTGCTTGGCGGAGAGATGGGTCGGAACCTCAACGAAGATCCGGGCGACCAGATCCCCCTGCCCGTACCCGCGGGCATTCGGGAAGCCCTTCCCCTTCATTCGGAACTCGGCTCCGGTCTGCGAGCCTGCCGGGATCTTCAGGGTCGTCCGCGCCGCGATGGTGGGAATCTCGATTTGCGCCCCCAAGGCGGCTTGCGTGAAATTGATCGGCACCTCGCAGTAGATGTCGTCACCGTGACGAACGAAGATGGGGTGTTCCTTCACCGCCACGACCACGTACAGGTCGCCCGGCGGACCCCCGCGCACCCCGGCCTCGCCCTCGCCCCCCAGCCTGAGACGCGTTCCGGTCTCGACACCCGCGGGAATCTTCACCGTGAGCGTACGCTCTGCCTTCACCTGCCCGAGCCCGCGGCAGGCTTGGCAGGGATGCTCGATCGTTCGCCCCTCTCCCCGGCACTGGCCGCAGGTTTGACTCACGGTCAGGAAGCCCTGGGAATAGCGGACCTGGCCGGTCCCGCGGCAGGCCCGGCACACCACCGGCTGGCTCCCCGCCGTAGCGCCGCTGCCCCGGCAGGTGCCGCACGGCTCCAGGCGCGGGATGACGATCTCCTTCTCGACGCCGGTGGCCGCCTCCTCGAACCCGATCTCCAGATTGTAGCGGAGATCGGCGCCCCGGTGGCTGGTTCTCCCGCCGCGTCCGGCGCGCCCACCGAAGAAGCCTTCGAAGATGTCGTCGAAGATATTGCCGAATCCCGGCTCGAAATCGCCGAAGCCTTCGAAGCGCGTCCCTGGTCCGGCCGTGCCGAAGCGGTCGTAGGCCTCCCGCTTCTCCGGATTGCTCAGGACGTCGTAGGCCTCGCCGATGTCCTTGAAGCGCTCCTCGGCGTTCCGGTCGCCGGGATTCTTGTCCGGGTGGTACTGGTGGGCGAGCTTTCGGTAGGCCTTCTTGACCTCCTCAGGGGTCGCCTCGCGTGAGACTCCGAGAACCTGATAGTAGTCCCGCTTCTGCTTCACGCCGGCTCGCCCTCACCTGCCGGATCGACCCCGGCCAGCTTGCGGGACACCTTGACCATGGCCGGGCGCAGGACGCGGCCCTCCAGGAGGTAGCCGCGCTGCACCACTTCCACGACCTGATGGTCCTCCCCGTCCGGCCTTTCCACCTGGGCCACCGCCTGGTGGAGATCGGGGTCGAAGGGCTGGCCCAGTGCCTCCACGGGCGTGACTCCCACCTTCTCCAAACTCATCCGAAACAGGCGGATGATCATGTCGACCCCGTCCAGGAACGGGAGCATCGCCGGATCGGCTGGAGCCGAGGCGCGGGCACGCTCCAGGCTGTCGAGGACGGGGAGGACGTTGAGCAGCAGCCCCTCGTTGGCGAACTTCACGAACTCCGCCTTCTCGCGGGCGGTCCGCCGCTTGTAATTCTCGAATTCGGCCTGAAGGCGCAGCAGGCGGTCCTGCAGCCGCTCCACCTCTAGGGCCTTGGCCGCCAGGGCCTCTTCCAGGGGGGCGGCCGGGGCCTCTCCAGAAGCAGCCGGAGCGGTGGCGGCCGCTTCGCCGGGCTGCACCGGCCCAGTGTCGGATTTGACGGGGATCGAATCGCTATATGGTTCCATCGCTCCTGACAGACGGAACGGGAGGGTCTAGCCCTCGTACCGTTCACGTGATGTGGGACAATGACGGTCCGCCGCCCCGAAGGCGTCCGTCCCGCTCGGCGGGATGCGGACCGGCGGATGGTTCGACAGGCTCACCACGAACGGATGGGAAAGCCTCATCCTATTGGTGCCACGCAGTACTAAACCGCTTGGTCGGTCAGCGTTCGGGTCAGCAGGCTGGCGGTGGTTTCCACCAGTGCCAGCGCCCGCCCGTAATCCATGCGGGTCGGCCCCATGATCCCGACCACGCCCAGCACCTGGTCCTTGCGCCGATACGGGGAGGCGATGAGGCTCAGGTCCTGCATGTCGCTGAGAGACAGCTCGCGCCCGATGAAGACCCGGCAGCCCTCCCCGCGCAGGCACTCGTTGAGGATCTGCACGAGCTTCGACTTCTCCTCGAAGGCGGAGAAGAGGGCCTTCATCTTGGTGATGTTGGCGAACTCGGGCTGATCGGCGATGTGGGCAGCGCCGGTCACCACCACCTCGGCTTCCGCCTCTCCCTCCAGGGCCTGGGCGCCAAGGCGCAATGCCTCTGCCAGCATCCGGTCGTACTGCTCTTTCTCCTCGGCCATCTGGGCGATGAGGAGGTCGCGCACCTCGGTCAGCGTCTTGCCGCGCATCAACTCCGTGAGGTAGCGGGCGCCGCGGTCCAGATCCTCCTGGCTCATCGGCTCGCGAACCGCCACGGCCCTGTGGTGCACCAACCCCGAATCCGCCAGGAGGATCACCATGACGCGTTCCCGGCTGAGCGATACCAATTCTACCCGCCGGAAGTGCATGGTCTGAAAGCGCGGGGACAGGGCCACGGCAACATAGGCCGACAGAGCGGCCAATAGCCTGCCCGTCTCCTTCAAGAGATCCCCCGGATCCGCCGTGGAGGGAGCCATCCCCTGCTCGATCCGCTCAACCTCTTCCTGGCTCAGAGGGGCGCGTTCCATGAGGGCATCCACGAAAGCCCGATACCCCTTATCCGTGGGAATGCGCCCCGCCGAGGTGTGGGGCTGGGCCACGTAGCCAAGCTCCTCCAAATCGGACATGATAGTCCGGATGCTGGCCGGACTCAGCGAGAATCCGTACCGCTTTACCACCGTCCGGGAGCCAACCGGTTCTGCCGTCCGGATGTAATCCTGAATAATGGCCCGCAGAACGCTTCGCTGTCTCCCCGACAAAAGATCAATATCTTCAATCACTTGGCACTCCAATGCCCAGAGTGCTAACTCCTTCCAATATAATCAAGGGCCCTCGGGTTGTCAACAGCCTTGCCCGCCAAAACGCGGCGGGCAGGGCTAATGAAAAAGCGACAGCCATCCCTCCGTCAATGGCCGGTTTTGCATTTTTCATTGTCCGTTTTGCATTGATCTCATTCCACCAGGTGGCCGAACCGTCCCCAGCGGATCAAGGATGGATGCACAAGGACGTAGGCGACGCTCCCCAGCGAGGAGTCGGTGGGAATATCATCACTCCGCACCGAGAAGTAGATCAGGAAGGCCTTGCCTTTGACCTTGGCCTCATCCAAGAGACCCCAGTACCTGCTGTCCATGCTGTGATCCCGGTTGTCCCCCATCATGAACAGTCGGTTCGGCGGAATCGTGATGGGCCCCATCCGGTCCCGTTCGCCGGATGATCCCAAGGCTCCATCGCTGAACACCGCGTAGGGCTCTTTCACGGGCTGGCCGTTGATGAGGATCTGCGTCCCGCGCACCTCCAGCGTTTCCCCCGGCAGACCGATCACCCGCTTGATGAAATCTCGGCTCTCGTCCTGCGGGAATTTGAAGACGATGATGTCGCCCCTCTGAATGGGGCGGAAGTGATACAGGAACTTGTTGACCAGGATGTGATCGCCGATCTGGAGGGTGGGGAGCATGGACCCAGAGGGGATCTTGAACGCCTGGACCACGAAGGTCCGGATCACCAAGGCCAGCAGGACCGCGATGATCAGCGCCTCCGCGTACTCCCGGAGGACCGACTTCGGCGTGGCCACCGGCCGCGTCCCAACCGCTACTTCGTTTTCCTTTGTCTTCGGTGCCATGTCCGTGCTTATCCTCTGCTTCCTGAACGCACCCGTCAACGAAAAACAGACAACGGACAAGTTAAAAGTCAAAACCGACAACCGACAAGTTAAAACCTGGTTTTTGCGCTGGGTGCGCAAAAACCAAACTTGGTGGAGCAAAGAATTCTTTGCACGGGGCTTCCGTAGAGTCTCATCAAGGGAACGCGTGATGAGAGGTCGCCCCTGCGATTCGGCCCGTGTTCCAAGGCGCGTACCCCTCGGGGTTACCTCCTTCCGGGATGGTCGTTGTTTCCTCCCAGCCAATCCCGGAGGGGTTCCCTGATGCCTTTCAGTTATGGTTTTTGCGCGCCAGCACAAAAACCAGGTAAAACCGATATCCGACTGCGCGATGGAGTCACAGGCACACTGCGAACCTTCAGTCCTGTCGAGACTTCGCGGTGAGGATACACTGTCCGAGGATCGCGCACAGCTCGTTGGCCTTCAAGATGAGGGCCCCGGGAAGATCGTCCGGAATCATCTTGGCGCGGTGGACAACCCTGAGCCAGTACCGCGCCTCCCGGCATTCTTTCAGTGCCACGCCAAGCTTGTGGACGAAATCGGCTCGGCTTTCGGCTCCCCGCGCTTCCTCGTAGTGAGCGCCGACCGATGTCCCGGCCCTGACCATCTGGTTGGAGATGTGCCGGCCAACTGGATCACCGGGAAGGCGGGACGCCAAGGCGATGATTTTGATCGGAGAAATCGAGCAAGCGCTCGGCAAGCTCGTCCCCGCGTTTCCTGTCTTGCTCATCGAGCGGCTGTCGTCCAACCATTCGCCGGTCGTCCCTTGTCGGTTTTAACTTGTCGGTTGCCTGCCTGCCGCGCCCGCGGCGCAGGCAGGCCGGTTTTGCATTTTAACTTGCCGGTTGTCCGTTTTGCATTTTAACTTGTCGGTTGTCGGTTTTGCATTCTAACTTGACTCTTTCCCCACCGCGAGGACGGCCATGAAGGCTTCCTGGGGGATCTCGACGCGACCCACCTGTTTCATCCGCCGTTTGCCCGCGGCCTGCTTCTCCAGAAGTTTCCGCTTGCGCGTGATGTCCCCTCCGTAGCACTTGGCCGTGACCGCCTTGCGCAGCGGGGCGATGCGCTCGCGCGCAATCACCTTGCTGCCGATCGCCGCCTGGATGACCACCTCAAAGAGCTGGCGCGGAATCAATTCCCGCATCTTCTCGGCCAGGAGACGGCCGCGGGCCTGGGAGTGATGGTGATGGACGATGAAGGAGAGGGCGTCCACCGGCTCCCCGTTCACCAGAATGTCCAGCTTGACCAGGGGGCTCTCCCGGTACTCCAGGAAGTCGTAGTCGAAAGAGGCATAGCCGCGGCTCACCGACTTCAGCCGGTCGTAGAAATCCAGCACGATTTCGTTGAGGGGCAGCTCGTACGCGACGACGACCCGGGCGTCCTTCAGGTATTCGATCCCCTTGTGCACCCCCCGTTTCTCCTGGCAGAGGGAGAGGATCGGCCCGACGTACTCGGTCGGGGACATGATGGAGGCCGTGATGAAAGGCTCCTCGATGCGAAGCATCTCCTGGGGCGGCGGAAGCTTGCTGGGGTTTTCCACCTCCAGCACCCTTCCGTCCGTCGTGGTGACCCGGTAGACCACGGTGGGCGCCGTGGTGAGGAGCGTCAGGCCGAACTCCCGCTCCAGCCGCTCCTGGACAATCTCCAGGTGCAGGAGGCCCAGGAAGCCGCAGCGGAAGCCGAACCCCAGGGCCAGGGACGTCTCGGGTTCGAAGGAGAAGGAGGCGTCGTTGAGTTGGAGTTTCTCCAGGGCCCCCTTGAGGCTCAGATAGTCGGCGCTCTCCACCGGATAGAGGCCGGCGAAGACCATGGGCAGCACCTCCCGAAACCCGGGCAGCGGTCGCGCCGTGGCGCGATTCGCCTCGGTGATAGTGTCGCCCACCCGGCTCTGCCGGACGTCCCGGATCCCCGCGATGACGTAGCCCACCTCGCCGGCCGACAGGCGATCCACCGGCCGCATCGCCGGCGTGAATACCCCGACCTGCGTCACCTCGTATACGGCGCCGCTGGACATCAACAGGATTCGCATCCCCGGCGCCACCACGCCGTCGAAGAGACGCACGTAGACGATGACCCCCTGGTAGCTGTCGAACCAGGAGTCGAAGATCAGCCCCTTGAGCGGCGCGGCCACGGAGCCCCTCGGCGGCGGGATCTGCCGGACGATGGCCTCCAGCGTCTCCGCCGTGCCCGTGCCGTACTTGGCGCTGACCAGGACGGCCTCCCGGCTGTCTAGGGCCAGGATCTCCTCCAGTTGACCCTTGACCCGCTCCACGTCGGCGCTGGGGAGATCGATCTTGTTGATGACTGGGAGGATGGCCAGGTTATTCTGCATGGCCAGGTGGACGTTGGCCAGCGTCTGCGCCTCCACCCCCTGGGCGGCGTCCACCACTAGCAGCGCCCCCTCGCACGCCGAGAGACTTCGGGAGACCTCGTAGCTGAAGTCCACGTGACCCGGGGTGTCGATCAGGTTCAGCAGGTATTCCTGGCCGTCGGATCCTCTGTGGTGCAGGCGGACCGCCTTGGCCTTGATGGTGATCCCCCGCTCCCGCTCCAGATCCATGCTGTCCAGGACCTGGTCCGCCATCTGGCGGGAGTTGAGGGTCCCCGTCTGTTCCAGCAGGCGGTCCGCCAGCGTGGATTTGCCATGGTCGATGTGGGCGATGATGGAAAAGTTGCGGATGTGATCCATACGGGGGTTCAAGGTTTCCGGTTCAAGGTTCGAGGTTGACGGTTCACGGTTGAAGGTTCGAGGTTCAGGGTTCGAGGCTGACGGTTCGAGGTTCAAGGTTCAAGGTTGACACTTCGAGGCTTGAACCGCCGCACCGTGAACCGCTGGAGCCCCAACCGCCGCACCGTGAACCGCCGCACCGTGAACCGCAACAGCATTCACCAATCGCGTTCCCGCACAAAGTCCACCAGTCGGAGCAGGCTCTCCCGGGCGGGGGAGTCGGGGAGGGCTCCCAGGGACGCCCGCGCCCGCGCCAGGTAGCCATCCACCAGGCGCATCGTGGCCGGGATCGCAGCGTACCGCTCGACCAGCGCGCGGAGGAAGGCCACATCCCCCTCCTCGATCGACTGCTGTCCCGCCAGCCGCACCAAGGCGGCACGATCCGCCTCCGAGGCCACGGCCATGACGTGAAGGATCGGGTACGTGATCTTCCCCTCGCGGAAATCGCTGGCGACGGGCTTGCCTAGTCGCTCCTCCCGGGCGGCATAGTCCAGGGCGTCGTCCACCAACTGAAAGCCGATGCCGAGCTGCAGGCCATAGGCGGCCAGGGCCTCGATGACCGCCTCGGGGGCCCCCGCCACCTGCGCCCCGCCGCGGCAGGAGGCGGACATGAGGGCCGCCGTCTTCCCGCGCACGATCTTGAGGTAGTCCGGCTCGGGCATCGTGAGGTTCCAGAGGTGCTGTAACTGGAGCACCTCCGCCTCGGTCATGGCCACGGTGGCATCCGCGAAACCCCGCATGATCCGGAGGTCCTCGTCTGCCACCAGCATCTGCACGGCCCGGGAGTAGAGGAAATCCCCGACCAGCACGGACACCTCCGCCCCCCAGCGGGCCATGGTGGACGGCCGGCCCCGGCGGGTGGGGGAGCGATCCACGATGTCGTCGTGGATCAACGTGGCAGCATGCATCATCTCTGCCACTGAGGCCAGCATCACCATCCGGGTGGCCTCCTTTGCGCCGCAGGCCCGGGCCGCCAGGAGGACCAGGGCCGGGCGGACTCGCTTGCCCCCGGAAGCGATGGCGTAGCGGGCCACGCTAGACAGGAGACCGTTCCCCCCCACCGGCGCCTGGAGGCACGTCTCGACGGCCCGGAGCTCCTCGGCGACGAGGCCGAAGAGACCGTTCTGTTGTGCAAGCTCGGTCATGGCGTGTGTGTGAACCTGCTGCCGGTGCCACCCTGCGTTCCTCGCAGGATGCCGAAAACCCTCCGCTCACCCTTCGATCCCGCCTGCGCGAGACTCAGGGCATGCCCTGAGTCCTGAGCTCGTCGAAGGGCCGAAGGGTGAGCGGGGGAAACCTTGACTGCGCCGATGTATTTCCGCTCATGCTGAGCCCTGAGTCCTGAGCTTGTCGAAGGGTCGAAGGGGCGAAGCATGAGCCCGTCGCCCTTCGACAGGCTCAGGGTGAGCGGGCTTGACGCACCATCCGCTCATGCTGAGCCCGTCGAAGCATGAGCCCGTCGAAGCATGAGCCCGTCGAAGCGTGAGCCCGTCGAAATATCGACAACCTCTCTTCAGCGGACCGCCAAGTGTTCTCGACCGCAATTCCAGCAATCCATGTCACGGGGCGCTTCTCCACTTACCGTGGGGCAGCGGAAATCTGACTAGCCGCCCGAGGCCAATATATCGCGAACCCGCTACGGGCTTTCCCGCGAATCAGCCCGGGAACGCGATCCAGGATCGGGGCGTGCGCGCTGCGGGAGATGACCACGATGGGCCGGCCTTCGGCGAGCAGGCGCTGGATCCGATCGAGACCGTCCGGGGTGCCGGGCCCCAACGGGAGAACCCGGCGTTCCGCGTAGAATACTATGCTTGGGGCATTCAGTCCATACGCGACCACCGTGCCGTCCGGCGGCACCAGGCGGCGAGCATCGTCGCTAAACTCCCTGAGCGCACCCTGCAAGATGGCATGCGCCTTGGGCGCCGCCAGCAGCGCGGCCGCCAGAATCACTCCGACCATCATGGCTGCCAGGATGGACGGGCGCCGCCAGCCCGACGCACAAAGGCCTGTAGTCGTGCCCACACCCAGAAGCCCCGCCAGCCCGAAGGCCAGGGCGGTGGGCGCCTCGACTCCATCCAGGATCCCCCGGGCGGCCGGTCGCGCCAATTCCAGGATCCACGGAAGCAGGGCGAAGCCGATGGCCAGCGCCGCGCCGACGCCGCCGATGAGCCACGGCGCCAGGCGAACCAGGCGCGCGTCGATGCGCGGCTGGTCAATGGAAAACGAAAAATTGAGAATGGAAAACCGGGCAACCGTCTGTTCCGTTGGCCGGTTTTTCATTTTGCATTTTTCATTTGAAATTCCGAGCCCCGCAACCAGCAGGGCGAGGGCGGGGAAGGCGGGGAACAGGTAGCTCGGAAGCTTGGTCCCGGCCAGCGAGAAGAAGACGAACACCGCCGCCGCCCAGCAGGCGCAGACAACGATCAACCGATCTCCATGCCGCTCGGCCCTCCGCCGCCGCAGGATCTGCCAGGCCCGCCAGCCGGCCGACGGCAGGTACCCGCTCCACGGAAAGAAGCCGATCAGGAGCACGGGAAGGTAGAACCAGAACGGCCCCGCGTGGCTGGAGACCACCCCCGTGTACCTGGTGAAATGGTGCTTGATGACGAAACCCTCGACGAAGGCCCAGCCGTTGGCCCGGAGGACCAGAAGGTACCAGGGCAAGGTGAGACACAGGAAGAGCAACAGACCCTGCCAGGGGACGAGCCGCCGGAGGCCGAAGCGGACCTCCCGGGTTGCCGGCAGGGAGAGGCCGAAGGTGATCGCGGGGATCACAAGACCGATGGGGCCCTTCACCAGGACGGCCAACGCCATGGCGGCCCAGGCGAAGAGAGCCCAGCTTCCAGCGCCGCGCGCCGAGCGCTGTGCACCGTGCGCCGTGCGCTGTGCGCCGAGCGCTGTGCCCTGTGCGTCGAGCACTGTGCCCTGTGCGTCGTAAGCCGTGCGCTCTGCGCCGTGCGCCATGCCCTGTGCGCCATGCCCTGTGCCCTGTGCCCTGTGCGCCATGCGCTCTGCGCGGTCTGGCACCTCCAGGGCCGCGACTCCCGCCAGGATGGCTGCCGTGACGCAGAGGGCAAGGAGCATGTCCGTCACCGCGGCCCGCGCCAGGAGCGCGGTGAGAAAGCAGGTGGCCAGGGCCACGCCTGCCCAGAAGTCCGCCGATGGCGGAAGCCAGCGCCGAGCCGCCCAGGCCGTCAGCAGGACCAGGGCCATCCCGGCCAGCGCCGACCAAAGGCGCACGGCAAACTCGCTCACCCCGAAGCCCGCGTAGCTTCCCATGATCAGCCAGTAGAATAGGACGGGCTTGTCGAAGCGGGGGGCCCCGTTGAAGGTCGGCGTGATCCAGTCCCCGCGTGCGAGCATCTCCCGCGCCGCCTGGGCGTAGGCCGGCTCGTCCGCGTCAAAGAGGCCGGTCCCGCCCAGTTGCGTGAAGAAGAGTGTGCCCGAGACGACGAGCAGGATGAGGGTCGTGCGCTTAGCAGCCAAAGAGTTCCACGGGTCTGAACGGCCAACAGGTCACGTTACTGCTCCCCCCATGCTGTAAGGGACAATGCGGGAGGTAAACCGGATCTCTCATGACTCTTCCGCTTCAGAATACGCCACCGGAATTGCGACCAAGAGTGCTTGGTACGGTGAGCCATGATCTCGGCGACGAATCTCGACCCGCTCACCCTGAGTCCCGCCCAGGCGGGATCGAAGGGTGAGCCCGTCGGGGCCCGCTCACCTCGACCTGGTCAGAGCCGAACCCGTTCACCCTGAGCCCGTCGAAGGGTGAGCGGATGCTTTTCACCAGCCTCCTGGCGAGTCAGATTTCTAAATACCTCTTCATCGATACCGGCCTGTTGAAGAATGGCGGCAACCTTTCGCATGGTTGGCATGATCGACCAAGGTTCAGACGTCCGGTGGCAGTGGCCGCCCCTCCTCGGCGTATTCCTCGTCGCTCGCGGAGCTGTCCATTTCTTATCACAGCGGGGCTGGGCGTTCAACCGCAAACGCCGCGGCGGTGGGATCAACTGAAGAATAAAAGAGAAGGATTACCGCCAGGCTCACGAGGGTAGCCGTTTCCCGTTGTGCCAGGCTGCCACGTCCACGGTCCATCGTCCCTGGTCCATCGCCCATCGTCCCTGGTCCCCCATCCATCGTCCGTTACCCTCCGCTCCCCTGCGCCCCTGCTCCCTACTTCCCCGGATGGGGCTCATGGCTCATAGCTCATGGTAGAGACCGGTCCCCCATGAGCCATCAGCCATCAGCCATCAGCCACGAGCCAGTCGTTCATGGTCCGTGCCCTTCTGCCGGCACTGCGGTCAACTCACGAGGAATGGGCATAGCCATCGAAGACGCAAGGGAACTTGGCGAGGAAGAGACCGGCTTCGGGCGCGCTGGGACGCGCGTGGCAGGAGAGCTGTTTGAGAAGCTGATCGAGAAGCCCCGCGCCCGACACCGCCAGCGCGTCATACAGGCCGATCCGGCGACCTTCCGCCCACCGCCGACACCAGCCAGCGGTCAGGAGGGCTACGAACAGGCCGATGTCCACCCAGCCGAGGCCGAGCCGGGTGATCGCCTGCATCACTGCGTGATCGAACTGGGACCTGACCGGTGCGCTGCGGGATTGCAGGCATCCCTCGCTAGGTAGCGCTGATAGTAAGCGAACATGCGAAACCGCGCACCAGCAGAGAGGATAATATGATCCGGGATCTGAGCCTGGTAATCGTAGTAAAGGTCAAAGCGCACCTCGTCCCCACCCTCCCTGAGCACGATCTCGAAGGGGGACGCCTCGTAGGTGCGGATCACGATGTCCCGCGCCTCCGCTCGGCCGGAGGAGCGTGTCCGCTCACCAGCATCCACGCCGACGAGCTCCGCCTTGAAGAATTGCACCGGATGTGGCGAACTGCGATTCATCGCCAGCCCGTCCAGCCTGAGCAGTCCCGGCTCCGGCCGAAGGCAGCGCCAGAACAGCTCGACGTGTTCTGCGCCCACTTGATGGTCCATGCCCGGCGGAGGATACGGGGCAAAGACAGAGCTACTGCTCCCTCCCGCCCCCATCCCCGCGCAACCCGCCAGAAGGAGGATCCCCGCCGCCAGTGAGAGAACCTTCGTGGACATCTCACCCTCCAAGCCGCATGGCATGCGGCCCTATGGAAAGACAGACAACGGAGAATGCAAAATGTAAAAATCTGGTTCTTGCGCTGAGCGCGCAAAAAATCAGGAGTGAAAGACCTCGGGGAACCTCCGTTAGATCGATCGGGAGCAACCAACGGCCAACCCGAGAGCAGGTAACCCCGACGGTTACGCGCGACCGCAGGAGACCCGAATTTCGCGCCCCACCACGCGTTCACTCGGTGGAACTGCTCGAAAGCGCCGTAGAAAGATATCTTTGCACTATCTGGGGGGGTAAAACGGACAGCGGTGGAAGATTCAGGTAAAGCCACTCCCCCCGTCCGCACGACAAGACCGATCGCTGGACCGGCGGTCACCGCTTGCGGCAGCCGTGGGAAGCAAAGGCTCGTTGCTCAGACCATCTCAACCACCCGAAATCCCCCCTGCCTGCCGCCTGTCTGCATCGCCTGTCTGCGTGCGATCTGCCTGCGCCGCGGGCGGGGCAGGCAGGCGCTTCGCTTGGCGCACACAGGCCTCCGCCCCCCTTTCGCAATCCCCCCTCCGCCCCCCTTTTGTAAAGGGGGGTTAGGGGGATTTAACCCGGGTTAGCTGTACGGCGATGTCGTGTCCAGGCAGATGCGAGCCATCGCACCACTGGTTGCTCCTGGGATTCTTCCACAGCCTCTAAGCAGTCAGTGGTCCGTTGTCGGCACTTCCTCTGCCGGTTGCCAGTTTTGCATTGCCTCTGGTTCGCCAGTCCCTCTCAATGCATAACCGCCGCGGGCGGCCAAAGGTTCGCCGGCGGTCCATCGTCCATCATCCATGGTCCATGGTCTATGGTCCATGATCCGTTCCTCTGAGCCCCTCTGCCCCTATGCGTTCCCATTGTCCGTGGTCTATCGTCCATGGTCCACGGTCCGTCCCTCCCTGCTCCTTCGCCCCTCCGCTCCCCCAGCTCCCGTGCCCCTCTGCTCCCTGCTTCCCTGGACCGGGCTCATGGCTCATAGCTCATGGTAAAAGCAGTACGGCGGTACGGCGGTACGGCGGCCTTCGCACGTTCAACGTTCCACGTTCAACGTTCTCTGCTCCCCTCCTCCCTTCCGCTCGACCCACCGCCATCCCGCCATGGCCGCGCTGGTCCCCAGGAGCGCCCCCGCCAGGACGTCGGACGGGAAGTGCGCGCCGAGATAGACGCGGGACAGGGCGACCAGCGCGGCCAGCAGGAAGGCCGGGATCGCCAGCCGGGGCCTCCAGAGCGCCAGGAACGCGGCTGCTGCGAAGGCCGTGGTCGCATGACCGGACGGAAAAGAGGAATAGGCATAGCCATCGAAAACACACGGAAACTTGGCGAAGAAAAGACCGGCTTCGGCTGCGTTGGGACGTGCGCGGCAGGAGAACTGTTTGAGAAGCTGATCCAGAAGCCCCGCGCCGGACACCGCCAGCGCGCCGTACAGGCCGATCCTGCGACCTTCCGGCCACCGCCGCCACCAGCCAGCAGTCAGGAGGGCTACGAACAGGCCGATGTCCACCCACCCGAGGCCGAGATGGGTGATCGCCTGCATGGCTGTTTGGATGGCCGGCGATTGCCGGAAAGCGGGTGGGAGAGCCGGAAGGCTCGATTCGAGCAAAGATACCCACGGCAGGACGAGGAGGCCGCCGAACAGTCCAACGCGCAAGACGAGACGAACGATATCCGGCCTCAGCGAATCTTCCCCTCCAACAGCGCCAGACGCTCCCGAATCTCGATGGCCAGCTTCAGTTCTCGCTCCAGCGAGTCGAGCCGCCCGTCCAATCGGCGAATCTCGGAGAGGATCTCCCCCCGAAACGAAGTGAGCTTGCCGTCCAGGCTTTGGGACGTGATGCCGATCTTCTCGTCGAGGTGCGCAAACCTGGCGTCCAGTTTTCCGTCCAGCGCCTTGAAGCCTGTGTCCATCTTCTCATCGAGGCGCTTCAATCCCGAGTCGATCTTCTCGTCGAGATGCTTCAACCCCGAGTCGATCTTCTCGTCGAGACGCCGAATCTCGGACTGGAGGGTCCGGATTTCCGGCGCAACGATATCCTGAAAGGCTTGCTTGATCTGATCGTAAACGCTCATGCCTTTTCCCTCGTCGCAAAGCGAGTCTACCACGCCGCGAAACGGCGCCGCAAGGGAAAAGGAAGGCTATCAGCGTTCAGTATTCAGCTATCAGCCCGCATCTCTAGCCCTTCGCTGAAAGCCGATCGCTGATCGCTGATAAGGCCATGAGGCCCCGAGCCGAAGGTTCTCAATGCCTCGAGTGAGGGGGGAGGAGTTATAGAACTTGTAGCGCAACGTCCCCTATTTTTGGTGAACGCTCGCCAATAAAAGAAAGCCCCAGGGGATCGCTCCCCTGGGGCTCTTGAAGGCTGAAGCTCGCGGGCCTGGGTTAGAAGTCGTGCTGGACACCAGTGGAGAATACCACCGCATCCTTCAGGTCAACTTCGGCACCCGGCGCCCGGCCCTTGCTGGGGACGAGGAACACGCCGGCAAAACCCCACACCTTCATGCCGGTCCAAATCGTGTATTCACCCAGCAGGTTGATCTCTTGGCCGTAGGTCGCCTTGCCGGTGAAGAAGTTGGTGTTCGACTTCGATGCGCCCGCATAGAAGTAGGCGATGCGCGTCAGCAACGCCTTCACCGGGTAGTACTGCACGTAGCCGCCGATACCCCAGATGTTGCCGGCGGTGGACGCGTAGCCGCCGCGCCAGTAGGCGCTGCCATTCGAGTTCCAGAAGACCTGGACGCCCTTGGGCGTGTAGCTGCCCATGCTGCCGGTGCCGGGCGTGTTCCGGAGGCTGGGGAGGTCCTCGTTCGTGGTCGCCGTGGCGGCGTTGTCGCCGCTGGCATACGTGCCGCGGAGGCCGATCGCCGCCGGACCGATCGGGAACTCCACGCCGCCGTCCATCTGCCAGCCCCTGCGCTTGGCAGCAGCCCCGACGCCATCCGCCAGGTGCGGCTCGTCGTAGCCGTAGACCACGTCGATATCGTAGACAACCATGCCCAGCTTGCCCGTGGCCCCGGCCCCAAGCCAGTAGCCGTCGGACGAGGCGGTATTCGGGGTCGTGCCGATATTCACCGCCTGCACCACGCTACCGTGGCGATAGACGCCATAGACGTAGGGGTTGAAGGCCGGGCCCAGCGCCAGATCGACCTTCGCCCCGTACACATCGATGTCGTCGTTGGCCGGACCGACGAGGGTCCCGCCGACGGCCTGCGTGCCGCCGTTCACGATATCGTTGACGACAAACCAGAAAGCCTCGTAGCCGACCATCCCGGACTTGCCGTAGAGCCGGAGGCCGCCCGCGTCGTCGTCCAGGATCATGCCCTTGGGCAGGTAGAAGCCCTGAAGGCCGCCG
Source organism: Candidatus Methylomirabilota bacterium (assembly GCA_016209735.1). Taxonomy (GTDB): domain Bacteria; phylum Methylomirabilota; class Methylomirabilia; order Methylomirabilales; family 2-02-FULL-66-22; genus 2-02-FULL-66-22. The sequence goes on along the minus strand of JACQVN010000009.1, from coordinate 35,021 downwards.
CGCAGCCGGGCCGGCAGGCCAAAGGGAAGCTGGAAGTCGATATAGGCCCACTTGGTCTCGACGTTGATGCCGTCAGTGCCCGTCCCGCCGCCGCCGGCTGACCCGAAGTTGATGTCGCCGATCTCGAAGCGGACGCCGCTCTCGAGGTTCCCCTTGTCATCCCGGGCAATGAACCACGGCCGGAAGCGGATATCGGCCTGGTTCCGCGCGTTCGGGGTGCTCTTCACGAACGGGCTGGTTGCCACGGTGGCCGTCTCAGTCCCGTACGCATCGGCACTGTAAAGGCGCACCCGGTACGACCCCCTCATCTGGAAATCGATCGCCATAGCCGGTGCGGCAACGAGGATCGCGAGAGCCGCGATGCCCACTACCTGCAAGAACTTTCTCATCAGGTCACCCTCCATTCAGAAGTCAACCCTTTTCGGACGTTTTGCGGACCTTCTGGGTAAAGCCCTTGTGCAAGTCTCTCATCGTCTCTCGCGGTTTCACATCCCCCCTTTTCCCTGTTGCTGTCGCCCTCGCCACAGCCGAGGCGTTACCCACTTCCGACGAACCGAATAGAAGCCCGTGTTTCCTGTCTTCACAGTCTCAGACGCCGCCCCGGCGACTGTATGAAAAGCCCCTGCCGAAAATCCACGGACAGGGATAATCCCGATAACGGGCGCGACCTTACCAACTACTCCGCGGCTTTGTCAACACTTTTTTTCCGTTGGAACGTCCAACAAGTTGCCGTTGTCAACAGGCTGTAGTCTCCCTGGGCCTTCGAGCAAGATGCACCGGCCATGCCACGGCCATCGGAATCAGGAATATCGCGCCAAATCAAGGGATCCCGCAGGCGCCCCACCCTGTCACCCGCCCCCCGCGTGGCCTCCCCGCCACAGCACCTATCGCACCCCCGCCACAGGTGGCGCGTGGCGCAAAGCGCAAGGCGCATGGCGCAAAGCGCATGGTAAAGACCGTACGGGGGTACGGGGGTAGGACGATACAGGAACAGGAACGGGTTCGGGAGTGCGACGGTACGGCAGTACGGGTCGGAGTCCCGCCTGTGGCGGGACGGAGATCCGCCGCAGGCGGGTTCGGGGGTTCGGGGCCCTTCGCACGTTCAACGTTCCACGTTTCACGTTCACCGCGCCCTGCTGTCCATTGTCCATGGTCCACAGTCTGTTCCCCAGCCTGCTGCCGGGCGGCCACATGGGGCCGCCCCTACACCCGAACGCTGACTTCTGCCTGCTGCCGGGCGGCCACATGGGGCCGCCCCTACACCCAACCCCGTGCGCTGTGCCCCGTGCCCTGTGCGCTGTGCCCTGTGCGCTGTGCCCTGTGCGCTGTGCCCTGTGCGCTGTGCCCTGTGCCGGGCGGCCACACAGGGCCGCCCCTACTTCCCTGGCGCCTTGAGGTCGAAAACGACAACCATGCTCTGGATCCGGGCGACACCGAACAGCGTGTTCCTCACGGACAGCCCCACCAGGCGCCATTGTCCGCTCCCGTCGAAATCCACCAGGGCGAAGTCGGCGAGGTAGCCGGGGAACTCCCGGCTTTCCCACATCGGCAACACGCCGACCCCGTCCCAGGCGATGCCGAAAACCTTCCCCTTGTTGTACAGGCGGGTACGAAACATGTAGCCGGTCGACGCCGTGTTTTGCGGCAGCACGATGCTGCGCTTGCCATCGCCGAAGATGTCATGGACCATGATCCGTCCCTGCACCATGATCCGGATGGGCTCCAGGCCGCTCCTGGTGTGCGGTGCCGTCCCCCGTGGATAGTACTCCACAACGGTCTCCGAGCCGCCGTAGCGGTCTGTGGTGCGGTACACTTCGGTCCCCCCGCGATCGTAGATGCTGAGGCGATCTTGCTGGTCCAGGACCAGGATCTCCTCTACGCCGTCCCCGTCCAGATCGGCCACGGCGAAGCCGTACAGCAGCTTGTGCTCCTTGGGAAGCCGGACCGCCGCCTGGCCCGGCACGTACGCCTTCCCCTGCCACGTGTACTCCCGCACGTCGCCGCGGAACGGCTCGTCCCGCGCTCCTTCCTGGCCGTAGAGTCGCGGGACCCCGTCGGTCCCCGTCAGCACCCGGAAATTGAGCGGGAGATCCGTCAGAATCTTGGTGAACTTCCCCTGCAGATACTCCAGCACATAGGACCGGAGGCCCTGGTCGGTGGTGTTGGTGACGAAGATCTCCGCCACCCCATTCTTGTTGATGTCGGCGGCGTCCAGCGCGATGATGCTGTCAGTCGGATAGCCGGAGATCTTGGCCAGCTCCTTCAGGCCCGCCTTCCCGATGGCATAGAGGTACACGTCCTGGCCGTCGGAGATGGCCAGCGTCACCGACCCGTCGCCGGTCAGATCGCCCGCCGCCATGGCCTGCCCGCGATACGGCAGATCCTGGGAGCGCATCACGACCTGCCCGAACCGGTCGGCGGGTCGATCGGGGCCCATTGCCCCCGACCGCTCGGGGGCCGGTCGCGGAGCCGCCCCCCGCACCTCGGCGCTGGCCAGCGTGACCGAATCCCCCCGCACGGTGGAGATCACCTGGACGTCCCACTGGACTCCCTTCTCCATCAGGCTGAGCTTTCCCAGCAGGACCGCCGAGACTCGCAGCCGCTTCCACAGGGCCTGGAGCGCAACGGGATCCGTGAACTGGTCGGGGGCGGCCACCTTCTCTTCCTGCAGGGCGCCCCGGATGCGCTGGTCGGTCATCACCTCGAAGCGGTTGGTCTTGACGAGGGCGTTGGTGAGGTCGCGGGTGACCGCGCGCGTGTTGGCCCCGGCCACGTCGCTCACGTCCACGTTGGGCAGGGCCAGGATCACCCGGGCCGAGGTGACGCGGACGTGATCCCCCTGCTGGACCATGGTCCCTTCGGACTGCTGGATGACCTCGGCCAGGGAGAAATTGGGCCGCACCTCCACGATGCGCACCCGCCCGACGTCCCGATCCAACTTCCCCAGCACCTGGCCGGTGTAGGGATGCTTGAACTCCTGCCCTTCCCGGAAGACCTGCAGCTCCAGACCGGGGATGACCCGCTCTTTTTGGCCGAGGTCGAGGAGGACCCGCTCCTTCTCCAGGCCGATGACCCGGCCCTCCACCTTGGGGAAAGCCTGGGCGACTTTCTCCGCGATCTCCGCCGCCGCGCTGCCGTACGCGGCCTCCTGCGCACCGGCCATGCTCGGGCCGAGCGCCAAGAGGAGTGCCAGCAAGCCGACCACTCTGTAGCGCATGTTCAGCATCATAGTGCCAATTCCCCCACCCCTCGAACCGCCACGCTCCAGGAACCACGAGTACAAAACAAGCATGAATCGGAGCTATCGGCGACCGGTCGGGATTGAACGAAGGCAGTCTATGCCGCGGAGAAGAGGGCCTCCATGGAGATTTCGATTCCCTTCTTCTGCACCACCTTCGACGCGTCCAGAATCTCGATCTCTAGTGGTTGCCCACTCGCCGACAGATGCACAATGATCCCCTCCGCCAGATCGTGAGAGTCGGCGGGTTTTCCCTCGCGGAGCTGAATTGTCATGACATCCGCCTCAGGAGCATACGCGATCCTCATAGGTCCCTCCCCCCCGGAAGTACCGCTCCGCGTAGGGGCAGTACACCGTAATCACCACAGGCATCCGCGCCTGGTACTCATCGACTACCCGAACGACGTGTTCCCCGGATCGGCGGTGGGCAATGAACCGACCCCGGTGCCCGCGGAGAACTTCCTCGGGGCCAAGCAGAGCCTGAACCACCTTGCGATCCGTCAACCCCCACCTTCCCATCCTGTCTAGCGCGTGGAACGTGAGGAGGACCCGGAGAACGGACGAGCCAGCGGCAACATGGTACTCCCGCCCCTGCGGGTGGTCGTGGATACCCCGGATGATAGCACGCACCATTGTCAACCCACAATAGGCATGCCGCAAGCCGCTTCACGTGTCGCCGGGGGGATAAACAGGCCCCGCGACGGCATCCCCGCTCAGCCCCACCGCTCCCAGGGCACCGGCGGCCTAGAGCACTACCGTCTCCTGGTGTTCGCCGAAGGCTTCAGGGAACCCCTGTGGGATTCGCTGGGAGTAAACACCGACCATTCCAGAAGGAGGTCCCCCCGTGGTTCACGCACAATGGAACACGACCCGAATCGCAGGGGGCACCTCCCATCACGCGTGCCCTTGATGAGACTGTTCGGAAGCCCCGTGCAAAAAGTTCTTTGCCCCACCAGTTTGGTTTTTGCGCGCTCAGCGCAAAAACCAGCTGACTGCTGAATGCTGACTGCTCTTACAACAGCATGGTGGTGATTTTGTACCAGAGGCTGCGTTCCAGGTAGGCAAGATCCAGAGGTTTCACCACGTAATCGAAGGCCCCGAGGGCCAGAGCCTCCCGGCCGGTTTCCTCTTCGTTGACCGCAGTGACCATGATGACCCCGACCTCCTGATCGATCTGTCGCACTCGGCGGAGAACCTCCAGCCCGTTCATCCCGGGCATCCGCACGTCCAGCAGGATCAGGTGCGGTCGCTCCTCGCGGACCTTCTGCAAGGCCTCCTCGCCCGCGGTCGCCGTCAGGACCTCGTAGCCCTTGGCCACCAGGAACTCCTGCAGCAACTCCACGGCATCCGGCTCGTCGTCCACCACCATGATGCGCGGCATCTCTTCCCTCGTGTCTTCCCTCGTGCTGGACACCCCGCAGTCGCCCAGCCCAGGTTAATCACGAAGAATTTGTGATTAACCCGGGCTTACATGACCACTGACCGAATCCCGCATGTCCGCAAGGTCCCGGACCGGGACGGCGGGATGACGCATGGGGGTGGGCGCACAGCATACCCGTCCGCCAGAATCGCTCCGGTGTCGAAGTGCCTCAGCGGCACCTTATCCGTCCAGGTCCCTCGATCACAAAGGTTTCTCTTAAGCCCGCATTATTCGCGAGCTGCGTTCGCGAATAATGCGGGCTAGGAGCGTCCCCGCGCCCCCTCCCCAGCCTGCCGCCGCCCGCGGGACGAAAATTCGCCTCACTATCTATCAGCCCCCACCGCAAAAAGCAATGGAAAAGGCGGCTTGACGGCATTCGTCATGTGTGCTACACATTCAGCCTCGTTGTCGAACTCCCGGTCCGATCTGGTGCGAGCAGGATCGCAAATTTCCCCCTACGCCACGCATCCGGCCGTGCAGCAGGATCTGCCATGAATCGCCATATCGAATCCCTCGAACTGCCGGCAGCCACGCCGTTTTTCCAAGACGCCCCCGACTCACTGGCCGGGGAACACGAGCGCTCCTGCATCCTCATCGTCGACGACAGCACCCTGGACCGGCGCGTCCTCCAGGACGAACTGGAGGCGGACGGCTACCAGGTCCAAACGGCCATCGACGGGGAGGAGGCGCTTCTCCGGGTGGCCGAGGCGCCGCCGGACGTCATCCTGCTGGATGTCGTCATGCCCAAGCTGGACGGCTTCGAGGTCTGCCGGCGGCTGAAATCCGATCCCAAGACCATCCTGATTCCCGTGGTGATGGTCACCACGCTGTCGCAGACCGAGGAGCGTATCCGGGGCATCGAGGCCGGCGCCGACGAGTTCCTGAGCAAGCCGGTGAACCGGCAGGAGTTGAAGACCCGGGTTCGGTCTCTCCTGAAGTTGAAGCGGCATACGGACGAGCTGGAGAACGCCGAGACGGTCCTCTTCACCCTGGCCATCAGCGTCGAGGCCAAGGACCCCTACACCAACGGCCACTGCGATCGGCTGGCCCGTTACAGCGTGGCCCTCGGGAAGACGCTGGGTTTGCCGGGAGAGCATCTCAGGGCCCTGCACCGGGGAGGCGTCCTCCACGACGTGGGGAAGATCGGCATCCCCGACTCCATCCTCCTGAAGCCCGGGCCGCTCACCAAGGAGGAACGCGAGGTCATCAAGTCCCACCCCGTGATCGGCGAGCGCATCTGCGCCCCTCTCAAATCCCTCCGCCTGGTCCTGCCGATCATCCGTCACCACCACGAGCGGTGGGATGGCGGCGGGTACCCAGACGGCTTGGCGGGCGGGAGCATCCCCCTCACTGCCCGCATCCTGCAGGTGGTGGATCTCTACGACGCCTTCACGACGCAACGCCCTTACAAGCCCGCGTACACGAAGGAGCGGGCCTTTGCCATCATGCGGGAAGAGACGGCGCGGGGCTGGTGGGACTCCACCCTCATCGAAGCCTTCATCAGCATGGTCCTGGAAAACCGGCTGCCCTGATCAAGTTAAAACCGACAACCGACAATGGGGAATGCAAAACGGATAACCGACAAGTTAAAACCAGTCAAGTGAAAAACCGATGGCCGACCACCGGTCGCTTGCTGGGTTGTTGCCTGTCGGTTGCCTGCCTGCCCCGCTCCGAAGCGGGGCGCAGGCAGGTCGGCCTTAACTTTTGACTTGTCGGTTGTCGGTTTTGACTTTTAACTTGTTCCGCCTGCGGCGGATCGGTTGTCGGTTTTGAATTTTAACTTGTCGTTGGTCACCGTCTGTCTCGGACGGGCGGGAAATCGTGGGTGCGGACGAGCCGGTCCCCGTCGAACGAGTAGCTCACGCCGTGCTCCGGATACCACCAGATTTCCAGACTCCCCTCGCCGGCCGGCGAGCTCTCTCGCTTCTGGGGGAGTCCGTGTCGCCGGAGGATCTTTCCGCGATCCGACTCCGGCCCATAGTAGGCCATCTGCCGTTGCACCTCGGGCCAGCCGGGGTGGAAGTGCAGGACCACGGAGACGACCACCTCCCGCAGGTTCACCAGCCGGTCGGTGATGTTCAGCGGCGCCGGCTGCGCGAAGCGGACCCGGTCGAACGTCTGCTCTCCGTGGAAGAAGAGGGTGAAGTCATTGCCCAGCATCGCCGGATCGAATTCGAACCGGTAGCGCCCGTCGGCATCCGTCACCCCTCGCACCTCGCGCCGCCCGCGCTCGACGTAGGCCATCCCCGGTACGGACAGTTCGAGGCGCCGGCCGATGAGGATGACGGGGCTCCCCGCCACCGGCTGCCCCGTGGCGTCCGTAACCCGCCCGCTCACGGCCCGGGGCTCCCGCAGTTCGACCGTGGCGCACCCCGTGAAGAGCAGCAACCCGATCCCCCACATCCCTCTGCGCGCTCCCCACATCTCCCGCCCTCCTCCACCTTGGTTTTTGCGCTGGCGCGCAAAAACCAAAACTGAAAGGCTTCAGGGAACCCCTCTGAGATTGGCTGGGGTATACAACGACCATCCCAGAAGCAGGTAACCCCGAGGTTTCCCCACGATAGAAAACGACCCGAATCGCAGGGGTCACCTCCTATCACGCGTGCCCGTGATGAGACTGTTCGGACGCCCCGTGCAAAAAATTCTTTGCCTCACCAGTTTGGTTTTTGTGCGCCAGCGCAAAAACCAGGTGATAGCCAAGGCGCGGACCGATCTCAAGGGGTCCCGACCGGCCCGGCACCCCGGACCTGCCGCTGGTTTTTCATTGACAATGCGCCGCGCAGGAGGATAAAAGAATGTTCGTCGCCGAAGTGGCGGAACTGGCAGACGCGCACGTTTGAGGGGCGTGTGGGGCAACCCATGGGGGTTCGAGTCCCCCCTTCGGCACCATGCAGCAACCGGGAACCGGCGGCTATCCACGTCGCCGGTTTTCCTTTTTCGCCCGCGGCCGGTCGGCCCCGGGGGAAGGAGGGTGCCATGCAGCTCAAACTCTTCGAGCGCCGCCTTGCCGAACGCGATGCGCTGGAGGCCGAGATCAACGCCTGGCTAGCCGTCAACCCCAAGCTCGTGGCCATCCAGCGGGACTTCTCCGTCTACGCGAATCACACGACCCGGGAGGACCACCTCCTGGTGCTCCTCTGGCACGAGCCGAAAAGCGCTTTCTGAGGCCGGATTCTACCTGGGCAAGTCAAAATGCAAAACCGACAATGTAAAACCGGTCAACGGGAAGTCCCCATTGACCGGTTTTGCATTTGCATTTTTCATTTTCAATTTTGCCTTTGCCTATCTCCGCAGCTTCGGGTTGAAGGCCTCGCGCAACCCCTCGCCGAAGAGATTGAAGGCCAACACGAGCAGGAAGATGGCCGTGCCGGGAATGAACGTGAGCCACGGCGCGTCGAAGAGGTACCGTTTGCCGTCCGAGAGGATATTGCCCCAGGTGGCGTTGGGCGGCGGCACGCCAAAGCCCAGGAAGGAAAGACCCGACTCCGTGAGGATGGCCCCGGCGATTCCCAGCGTGGCGGACACCAGGACCGGCGCCACCGCATTGGGGAGCAAGTGGCGCATGATCACACGCGGGCCCGGGATCCCCAGGGCGGTGGCCGCCTGGACGAACTCCTGCTCCCGCAGGGAGAGGATCTCGGCCCGGACAAACCGGGCCGTCCCCTCCCAGCTCGTCAGCCCGATGACGACCATGATGTTCCAGATGGAGGGGGGCAAAACGGCCACCACGGTGAGGATGAGGAAGAAGGAGGGAAAGCTCAGCATGACGTCGATGAGTCCGGTGATCAGGGTATCCACGGTGACCAGCCGATAGCGACCGAATCCGAGGGTGAGGCTGCCGTAGTAGCCGGCCATCCCGCCCAATGCCAGGCCGATGGCGACGGCGATCCCGACGGCGACGAATCCGACCGCCAGAGATACGAAGGCGCCCTCCAGCATTCTGGCAAAGACGTCCCGTCCCAGCTCATCCGTCCCGAAAAGGTAGACCCCCAGTCGCGGCAGAAGCTCCGGCGCGAGGGCGGTCCGGTTCGGCATGGACAGCGGGGGCTTGAGCTTGTCGGGGAGTCGGACCTCCCGGGGGTCGAGGGTCGGGTGCTCCGGCTTGGTGAGCGGCAAACCGACCAGCGCCACCACGAAGAATGTCGCCACGGTCAGCATGCCGGCGACCGCCACCCGGTTCTTCAGGAAGAATCGCCAGACGATCCGGGAGGGCGACGCGCCGCTTGTGCTCGTTGCCTGCGTGCTATTGCTTGCCATGCAGCTCTTGCCCTGGAAGTCTCACCAACAGAACCGTAAACAAATTGAATAAAAAAGCAATTCTCAATGACCAATTCAGGATTCTGCGCGAGCTTTTTCGCGCAGAATCCTCTAGAGGCGGATGCGGGGATCCACCAGCATGTACAGCAGGTCGGAGAGCAACGTGCCGATCAGGGTCAAGACCGCCGCCACGAAGTTGAGCGCGATCACCACCGGGTAATCGCGGCTGAGGATGGCCTCGTAGCCCAGGCGGCCGATTCCCGGCCAGGCGAAGATCGTCTCGAAGATCACGCTCCCACCGATCAGACCCGGGATGAGCAGGCCGAGCATGGTGACGAAGGGCAGCAGACCGTTCCGCAAGGCATGGTGGTAGAGGACCCTGTTCTCGTCCAATCCCTTGCTCCGGGCGGTCCGGACATAGTCGGCGCTCATCACCTCCAGCATCTGGGATCGCACGTAGCGGGAGAGAACGGCGATCCCGGCGGCAGCGCCCAGGAGCGACGGAAGTACCAGGTGCCACGTCCGATCCATGGCCCCGTAGAGCCACCCCACGTCCTCCCGGCCGAAGGTGCGGAGGCCGATGACGTCCACCTGGAAGGTATCCACCACGAAGATGATGGTGAGATAGGCGAGGTAGAAGCCCGGGATCGAAATGAGGGCGAAGACGAGCACGGTGGTGCACCGGTCGAAGCCTGTGTTCCGTTTCACGGCCGTCGCGATCCCGAAGGGAAAGGCATAGCACCAGACGAGGATCGTCCCCACCAGGAAGAGGGGCAGGCTGTTCAGGGTCCGCTCCACGATCTTTCCCAGGACCGGCTGGTTGTCCTTGAAGGAACGCAGCTCCCCGGTCAAGAGCTGCTTGTAGAATCGGGCGTATTGCACGGGAAGCGGCTGATCCAGCCCGAAGGCCTTTCGATAGCGCTCCAGTTGCTGGGGGGTGAAGCGTGGGTTCAGGGGGTCGATCTGGCTGGGCTGGCCCGGCGCCAGGTAGACCACCGCGAAGGAGATGACGGAGACAAAAAACAGCGTCCAGAGCTTCTTCCAGGCCGTTCGGAGCAGGAACGCGAGCATGACGCTACCGGGCCGCGTGCACCGGCCCGCCCACCGGCTGCGGGACCTTGATCCACTGGTTGAAGTGGAACTTCGGGCTGCCGAGCTTCGTCGGAACGATGGCGGCGTATCGGAGGCTCCCGTCGGGAGCCCGGACTTGCCGCGTGATCTTCCGGTCGTAGAGGGCCGTCCACTTCCCCACGAAGAGGAAGGTGTAGGGCTGATCCTTCGCGATCAACCGGTGGAGCTCGCGGGCCATGGCCACCTGCCGCTCGCGGTTGTACTCCTGCCGGATCCGCACCATGAGGTCGTCCGCCGCGGGATTCCGGTAGCCGACGAAGTTCAGTTGAAAGGGGCCCATCTGGCTGGAGTGGAAGATCTGGTAGATGTCGGCGTCCAAGCCCATGGACCAGCCCAGCACCAGGGCGTCGAAGTCCGCCTTGTTCACCCGCTCGTTGATGAAGACGGCCCACTCCAGTGCCAGGGTCTCCACCTTGATTCCCAAGCGCCGCCAGGCGTTCTGCGCAATGGCCATGACGGCCTTCCGGATCTCGTTTCCCGAGTTCGTGATCAGCGTGAAGGCGAGCGGCTTCCCGTCCTTCTCCAGCCAGCCCTCGCCGTTCTTCCGGTAGCCGGCCTCTTCCAGAAGGCGCAGGGCCCCGGCCGGATCGTGGGGCAGAGGCCGAACCGTCGGATCGTAAAAGTCTGTCTGCTTGGGGAAGGGGCCGGTGATGGGCTCCGCCTGTCCGTAGAGGACGTAGGAGATGATCTCCTGGGTGTTGATCGCCATGGCCAGGGCCGTGCGGACCCGCTCGTCCTGGAAGGGGGCGCGGCGCATGTTGTAGCCGATGTAGGTGTAGCCCAGCGCCAGCCCGGAGAACTGCATGAAGCGGGGGTCGTCGCGGAGTCGCTCGACCTGGTGGGGCTGCGCCGCGTACTCGTCGGTCGTCCCCGCATAGAAGGTCAGCTCGGTGGTGAGGGGATCGGGGATGATCCGGTAGAGGAACTCGCGGAAGTTGGGGGGCCCGTCCCAGTGCCCGTCGTACCGGGCCAGCCGGATGTACTGATCGGTCCTCCACTCCACGAAGCGGAAAGGACCCGTCCCGATGGGATGCCGGCTGAAGTTCGAGTCGCGCGCGGTGAAGCGATCGGGGTCCCGCCCCAGGGCGCGCGCTTCCGCCCGGAGCGCCTCCGGGTTCAGCCGGTGCTCCGGCAGCATGCCCATCCCCCAGCTTTCGAAACCGGGCTGGAAGAGCCGCTTGTACGTGACGCGCACCGTGTGACGTCCCGGGGTTTCCACGGACTTGATCGGCTCGAAATCCGGAACCCGCGGGGAGAGGTTTCGGGGATCCATGATCGTCTCGTAGGTGAACCGGACATCCCGGGAGTCGAACTCCTGCCCGTCGTGGAACCGGACCCCCTTCCGCAACTGGAACATGATGACCGGATTGTGTTCCGTGGCGGCGAGCAGCTCCAGTGCCCGCTCCCTGAGCGGCGGTTCCAATCCGGGATTGAGCCAGCGGGTCGGGCGGATCCTCCCCACGTACCCGTCGAGGAGCCGATCGAGCTTGGCGAAGAAATCCTGATCCACCTCCCGCAGCGTGAATTTGAGTCGCGGCGGCCGGCGCAGGGCCAACTGCACCGTCTTCGCCGGCCCCCCCTTGTCGGCTGGCTTCACTTCCACCCGCTCCGACAGCTCCCTGCCGGGCTCCACTTCGATCCGCTCCACCGCTGCGAGGCTCGGCTGTCCCGCGGCCAGAGCCGCCTCCAGGCGCCGGCGGAGCGCCTCCGCGGTCACGGGCCCCCCATCCGGAAGGCGCTGCGTTTCGTCCACCAGGAGGTAGGCTTCCTCAAAAATCCGCCACGACTCCGCCAGCCGCCCGCGGTAGGAGAGGTCCATGTCCCGGTCGATGAGCCCGTCGAACACCAGGCCGGCGATTTCACTGCTGGCGGAATCGGCGGAGAGGGTTGGATTCAGAATCGAGGCATCGCCGATGGAGGATTCGATGTACCGCGTGAGGCGGCCGGGGTCTCCCCGCACCTGGTCAGAGAAGCTGGGAACCCAGAAGTAGGATTGCGCCAGGAAGAGGCTGACCAGGGTCGGCGCGAGGATGAGAACCGTCTTTGCGGACACGCCTCGTCTCTCCTGGTTTTTGCGCTGCGCGCAAAAACCAAAAGTTCTCTGCAACGCCTGGTGGGCTAAGTACTGCTTTCCGCAGTTACGGTCACGTGAGCCGGATAACCGTTCGGCCTGAGTAGGGGCGACGCATGCGTCGCCCCTACATGTCGAACGGCGACGCGACGTTCGTGGCTCGATCCCGCCTGGGCGGGGCTCACCACGCGCGGGTGCAATACGTTAGCATGATAACGACCGGGAGCACTAAGTCAGACCGCAGTGCAAAATTCAGGTCTTTCGAAAAGCAGCGGACTGCCGACGGGGAGATGCCCGTCCCGCCCCAATGCTGTTTACTTAAAGCGCCAGCCGGATGAAATCCTCCCTCGCCCCCCTTTGACAAAGGGGGGGTTGGGGGGATTTGCTCGAACGTAAGCGACAGTCTCCGACCCCATGGGAACAGTATTGCGTCCCGTTCGGCAGCGCCCCCACCTTACTTGGCCGGGGCGGGCGCGGACTGGGCCGGTGGTGTTGGCGTCGCCGGCGCGGCCGGGGCGCTCTGGGGTGCCGGGGCAGGCCTGTCCTCTCCGACCACGGAGGTGGTCCCGCGCTGGGCCGAGAGGATCGTCAGGACGATCGAGGTCACCATGAACAGGATGGCGAAGGCCGTGGTGAGCTTCGAGAGGAAGGTGGCCGCGCCGCGTCCGCCGAAGACCGTCTGGCTGGACCCGCCCCCGAAGGCCGCTCCGATATCCGCTCCCTTCCCCGACTGGAGCAGAACGATGAGAATCAATCCGATGGCGACCAGGAGATGCAGAAGGGACAGCGCGATGTACATGCCAGTCTCCTTGGTTTTTGCGCTGGCGCGCAAAAACCAAACTTGGTAGAGCAAAGAATTTTTTGCACCGGGCTTCCGACCAGTGTCATCCAGTGAATGCATGATGGGAGGCGACCCCCGGCATTTCGGGCCGTGTCCCATCACGCGTAACCCTCGGGGTGACCTCCTTCTGCGATGGTCCCTGTTCACTTCCGGCCAATCCCAGAGGGGTTCCCTGATCTGTTTCAATTATGGTTTTTGCGCGCTCAGCGCAAAAACCAGGTTTCACTTATTGTTTTTGCGCGCGAGCGCAAAAACAAATCTTCGCGAACGATGCCGCGTCCAGGCTGGCCCCGCCCACCAGCCCTCCATCCACATCGGGCTCGGCCATCAGGGCGGAGATGGTGTCGGGCTTCACGCTTCCCCCGTAGAGGATGCGGAGCCCATCCGCCACCGGCTGGCCGGCCAGCTTGGCCGTCAGCTTCCGGAGGAACGCATGGACCTCCTGGGCCTGGGCCGGCGTGGCGGTCTTGCCCGTGCCGATGGCCCAAACCGGCTCGTAGGCCACCACCAGGGCCCGGGTGCCGAGGTGCCGCGCCAGCCCGTCGCGAACCTGCCGCTCGAGGACCGCCAGGGTCTGGCCCGCCTCGCGCTCCTTCAGGGTTTCCCCCACGCAGGCAATGGGGCAGAGCCCTGCGGCCAAGACGGCCTCCACCTTCTTGTCCACCGTGGCGTCGGTCTCGCCGAAATACTGCCGGCGCTCGGAATGGCCCACGATCACGTGGCTGGCGCCCAGCTCGGCGATCATCGGCACGGCCACCTCGCCAGTGAAGGCCCCCGCCTTCTCCCAATGGCAATCCTGCGCTCCCACCGCGACCCGGGAGCCCCGTGCCGCCTCCACGGCGGCGGGGAGCGCGGTAAAGGGGGGGCAGACGACGATCTCGACCCCGGAGACGTCGGCCACGAGATCGCAGAGGAGCCGGATCGTCTCCCCGGCCTCCCGCGCCGTCTTGTACATCTTCCAGTTCCCGGCGATCACTGGCGTTCGCATACGGATTCCTGAATTCTCAATTGATCAATGAAGCAATCAAGCAAGGAAGCCCGGCACGTCCGGCTACCTACCGGTCCAATTGCCTGATTGCCTGATTGCCTGATTGCCTAATTGCCTTTCTTCTCCGTGAGAGCCGCCACGCCCGGCAACGCGATTCCCTCCAGGAACTCCAGCGAGGCGCCGCCCCCCGTAGAGAGGTGGGTGATCTTGTCGGCCAGGCCCGCTTGCGTGACGGCGGCCACCGAGTCGCCCCCCCCCACGATGGACGTGGCCCCCGATGCCGCCACGGCGGATGCTACCGCCAACGTCCCCCGGGCGAAGGGCGGCAGCTCGAAGACCCCCATGGGGCCGTTCCAGACGATGGTCTTGGCGCCGCAGATCGCGGTGGCGAAAACCTCCCGGGTCTTGGGGCCGATGTCCAGCCCCCTCCAGCCCGCCGGCAGCCCGGTGCTGTCGGCGATGCGCGTGGGGGCCGCGGCGTCCGCCTTCTCGGCGATGACGTGGTCCACCGGCAGGAGGAAGGTCACCCCCCGGGCCCGGCACGCCTCCATGATCTCCCGCGCCACGTCCAGCTTATCCGCCTCCAGCAGGGAGGCCCCCACCTCCACCCCCTGCGCCCTCAGGAAGGTGTAGGCCATTCCGCCCCCCACCAGGAGGGCGTCCACCTTGGTCACGAGATTCTTGAGGACCCCGATCTTGTCGGAGACCTTGGCCCCGCCCAGGATGGCAATGAAAGGGCGCACCGGCCGTTCCAGGGCCTGGCTCAGGTAGGCAATCTCCTTGGCCATGAGGAATCCGGCCGCCGACACCGGGACGAACTGCGTCACCCCGACGGTGGAGGCATGGGCCCGGTGGGCCGCGCCGAAGGCGTCGTTCACGAAAATGTCGCAGAGGTCGGCCAGGGCCCGGCTCATGGCCTCGCCGTGCTTCTCGTCCTCCGCATGGAACCGGCAGTTCTCCAGCATGAGGACGCCGCCCGGCGGAAGCGCCGCCACGGCCGTCTTGACCGCCTCTCCGATACAGTCCGGCGCCATGGGGACCGGCCGGCCCAAAAGCTCCTCGAGGCGCCGCGCCACGGGAGCCAGACTCAGGGACGGAACGACCTTGCCCTTCGGCCGCCCCAGGTGGGAAATCAACGCCGTCTTGGCCCCGTGCTCCAGGGCGTGGCGAAGCGTCGGCAGGGCCGCGCGGATGCGGGTGTCGTCGGTCACCGCGAGCGTCTGGCTCAGGGGGACATTGAAGTCCACCCGGATCAGCACGCGCTTCCCCGCGAGCTCGAGGTCGGCAATGGAGAGTTTCGCCATGTCCCCCCCCGTGCTAGTGCCTGAATGCAGCACTCCTCGACATATCCGCCGACATCTCTGCGTGCCCATGAGTGCGGCCACGATAACTCTCGTCGCACCCACGAAAGCGGGAGCCTATGGCCCGAAGCTGGATTCCCGCTCCCCGATTTAGCCATTCGTGGACAAGCTCTGCGGGAATGACGCCGGGGGATACGCCCTGGATGTATCCGTCAGCTCTGCAGGGAGACATTAGCGTGCCATCCCAGAGGTTCATTAACCCCAATACTGTTCACCTCGCACGTCAGCCGGATGAAATCCCCCCTCCGCCCCCCTTTGGCCTGCCCGCCGCTCCGCTCTGGCAGGCGGGCAAAGGGGGGATAGGGGGATTTGCTCGAATCCGCCGGAGGCGGACCGCCAGCGTCCGACGCCATGTGAACGGTATTGCCTCTACCCGGACCATTCACCACGAAGCGCACGAAGGACACGAAGAAGAGGTTTAGCCGAGCCTTCCGCACACCACCCGCTCTTCTTACAATGCGCTGAAGCGGGAGGGGATAAACCCCTCCCCTACGGAGCACCTTGGTCGCGTCAATTGCGATTGTGTAAGGGCGGGCTTCATGCCCGCCCGCTTCCCGGTCGAGAGGGTTGGGGCCGATTCTCCGTGCCTCTCCGCTTCGTGATCTTCGTGTCCTTCGTGGTGAGATGGGCGTTTCAGCGTAACAATTCCGGCGTCTCTGGTCCACCCCCCTTATCGCGTGGCGATGTACTTGATCAGGTCCCGGACGCGACAGGAGTAGCCCCACTCGTTGTCGTACCAGGCCAGCACCTTCACCATGGTCTTATCCATGACGGAGGTCGAGGGCCCGTCCACGATGGACGACAGCGGGTTCCCGTTGAAGTCGGAGGAGACCAGCGGCTCCGCACAGTAGCCCAGGATGCCCTTGAGCGCCCCCTCCGCCGCTTGCTTCAGGGCCGCGTTCACCTCGTCGGATGTCGTGCCTCGCTCCGTCTCGACCACCAGATCCACCAGGGACACGTTGGGGGTCGGAACCCGGATGGCCAGCCCGTGCATCCTGCCCTTCAACACCGGCAGGACCAGGCCCACCGCCTTGGCCGCCCCCGTCTTGGTCGGGATCATGGAGAGGGCCGCCGCCCGCGCCCGGCGCAGATCCTTGTGGGGGAGGTCCAGGATCTGCTGGTCGTTCGTGTAGGAGTGGATGGTGGTCATGAATCCGTGCTTGATCCCGAACGTCTCCAACAGCACCTTGGCCACGGGCGCCAGACAGTTGGTCGTGCAGGAGGCGTTGGAGAGAATGTGGTGCTTGGCGGGATCGTAGCGACTCTCGTTGACCCCCATCACGACGGTGATGTCCTCGTCCTCGGCCGGGGCCGAGATGACCACCTTCTTGGCGCCAGCCTCCAGGTGCTTGGCGGCGCCGGCCCGATCGGTGAACCGGCCGGTGGACTCGACCACCACCTCCACCTCCAGGCTCTTCCAGGGCAGGGTCGCCGGGTCCCGGACGGCCAGCACCTTGACCGGCTTCCCGTTCACACGAAGGCCGTCTGTTCCGACCTGGACCTCCTCGGGGAACGGGCCGTGGACCGAATCGTACCTCAGGAGGTGGGCCAGGGTCTTGGCGTCCGTGATGTCGTTGACCGCCACGATCTCGAGGGAGGGGTCCTGGAACGCCGCGCGGAAGAAGTTCCGTCCGATCCGACCGAAGCCATTGATGCCGACCTTGGTGCCCATGCCTACCTCCCGATCTCCGAAGAATCCGCCTCGTCTTCGCGCCGCCGGTGCCGTCCGCGGTTTTTTTGGCGACCAGGAATCCTAGTCGAAGGCCGTGGAATTGTCAAAAAGTATCGGGGAAACGCAACCGACAAGTTAAAATTATCAATGCAAAAGCAACGTCGGCTGTCCGTTCCGAATTCTGTCTTGTTCCGCCTACGGCGGATCGGTTTTCACTTTTGCCTTGTCGGTTGTCGGTTTTAACTTGTCAGTTGTCCCTTGTCGGTTGTCGGTTTTAACTTTTCACTTGTCCGTTGTCCCTTGCTCATTCCACGCGGGCCAACGTGAGCACCCCCACCTCCGCCGCGCCCGCCGCCAACAGGGCCCGGGCGGCCGCGTTGGCCGTCGCCCCGGTGGTGAATACGTCGTCTACCAGGAGCACGCGGCGCCCGGCAATCTGCCCGGGGCGGGGAACGCGGAAGGCGTCCCGGACATTCCGCCGCCGGGCCTCCGGGTCGCCCTGCTGCGGGGGCGTGGCCCGGACCCGCCGCAGGGCCCGGCCGGCCACCGAGATGCCCATGGCTCGCCCGACGGCCCGCGCCAGGACCTCGGCCTGGTTGAACCCGCGGCGCCAGCGCCGCCTCCAGTGGAGGGGGACCGGAACCAGGACGTCCCACTCCTCGGGCGCGAGGAAGCGCGGCGCCTCGGCCGCCAAGAGGTGGGCCAGGTGATGGAGCAGGGGCAGCCTCCCTCCGTGCTTGGCGAGCAGGATGGCCGCCCGGGCGATGCCATCCTGCCGGTACCGGAGCGGCGCCCGGGCCAGTCGAAAGGCATCCGCCGCCTCGCGGCAGCGCTGGCAGAGCGGCTCGGCCGCGCCCGCGGCGGTCTCCGCCGCCGGGTACGGCCAGCCGCATCGCTGACAGCCCGACGTCGGCATACGCTCCAGGCGGCTCCAGCACGTCCCGCAGAGCGCGCTCCGCCGTTCCCAGTCCAGGGGCCGGCCGCAGGTTGCACAGGGGCTGGGAAAAACGAGGTGCAAGGAGGCGGCCAGCACATCGCGGAGTCGCACGAGCCCCTCCGGAATGACCAATGACGCAATGACCAAATCCCAATGGGGACCGACGGCCATTGCTTCTCTATTGGTCATTGGTCATTGGTCATTTGGTCATTGATTTTTGATCCTTCGTCATTGGTTTCGACCGCGCGCTGCCCAGGCAGGACTCGACCTCTCCCAACAGCGTTGCCACCGACGGGAAGCGCGTGGCAGGATCCTTTTGCATGGTGCGCAGAATGATGGCGTCCAGCCAGGCGGGAATGCGCGGATTCCAGGTGCAAGGCGCGGCGGGGGCCGTATGGATGTGGTGGTAGAGCACGTCCCCGTCGACGAAGGGGGGGCGGCCGGTCACCAGGTGGTGCAGCGTGCAGCCCAGGGCATACTGGTCGGCCGCGGGCGCGAGCTTTCGTCCCAGGATCTGTTCCGGCGCCATGTAGAACGGAGTCCCGCGGATCGACGTCACCTTGGACGTGGCCTGGGTGACGACGGCGGCCAGCCCGAAGTCCATGAGCTTGAGGAGACCCGCCTTGGTCAGCATCATGTTCCCGGGCTTCACGTCCCGGTGAACGACCCGCTGCGCGTGGGCGTGCGCCAGGCTGCGGCAGGCCTGCCGGAAGAGGTCGAGGGCCTGGGGGAGCGGGAGCGTGCCCTGCTCGTCCAGGAGCGACTCGACCGAGCGGCCCTCCACGAACTCCATGGCGATGTAGACGTGGCCCCCCGATTGGCCCGCATCGTAGATCGTCACGATGTTCGGATGCTGGAGGGAGGCGGCGATGCGCGCCTCGCGGAGGAAGTACTCCAGTGCCTTGGGGTCGTCCCGGATGGCACCGGGCAGCACCTTATACGCAACCTGGCGCTGCAGCACGGTGTCCTCCGCCTGGTACACGACCCCCATCCCGCCCCGCCCCAGTTCCCGCAGGATCCGGTACCGGCCGCCGCCGGTCGGCAGCCTCGTCGCCCCGCTCTGCCCGGCCGGCAACCGGGTGGCGGCGCCGCCCCGGGCTCCGCCGCCCGTCGCGCTGCGCTGCCGCCGGAGCGCCGAAACCCGCGCCTGGACATCCCGATAGTCCAGGCGCTCGGCGATCACCTTCTCGAAGAAGCGGAGGGCCTCGGCGTGCTCTCCCTGCTGCTCGGCGATCACCCCCAGTTGGTAACAGGGGTGGACCAGGTCGGGCGCGGCGGTCGCCAGCGAGACGGCCAGATCGAACTTCTCGCGGGCCGGCCCCAGCAATCCTCTCCGCAGGAAAAGGTCGCCGAGTTGGAGGGTGGCCTGGCGGTATTCGGGGGCGCCGGGCGGAATCTGCTGGAGGATGGGCAGCGCCTCGTCCACCGCCTGGAGCTGGAGGAGCGTCTGGGCCGCCCCGTATAGATCCCCGGCCAGCCGCAGCACCCGTGCCGCCTCGCGCCCCGCCCCGGCCTGCTGGTAGTACCGCGCGGCCTCCGCCCACTTGCCTAGGCGCTCCAGGGAGACCGCCGCCCGGGCGGGCTCCTGCGCCGCCGCGAACATCTCGGCCGCCCGCTCCTCGTCCCCGTGCCGCTCGTACATCTCCCCGGCGTGGGTCAATTTGCCGCTCTTCTCGTACAGTTCCCCGGCCCGCCACCAAAGGCCGACGGCCTCGAAGGCCTGGGCCGCCTCCCCGTCCCGACCCTCGACCGCGTGCTGCTCCGCCAGGACTCGCCGGTGGTCCTGGTCCCGGCCGTGGGCCTGGCACAAAGCCGCCGCCCGCTCGAACTGGCGGTGCCGGAGCAGGCTCTCCAGCCCCGTCTCCCAGTCTCCGGCCAGGCAGCGAGCCTCCGCCGCGTCCGCCTCCAGGTGATGCGCCGCCAAGACCTGCGCCGCACGGGCGTGGTCGCCGGCCTGGCCGTACAGCGCGGCGCAGCGGCGCGCCGCCTCCTGCCGGGCCCGCAGACTGTCCGGCGCCTCGTCGCCTTCCGACCTGAGCCGCAGCCGGTCCAGGTGTCGTTCCAAGAGTTCGGCGGCCTGCCCCGTCTGGCCGAGCTGCAGGCGCAGCGCGCCGGCGCGCTCGAAGGCCTCCAGCTTGGTGTACAGCACCGCCGCCCGCTCCGGCTCCCCGGCCCGTTCGAGGGACTCCGCCGCCTTCCGGTCATCTCCCGCCTTCTGGTAGAGGACGGCCGCCTTGGCCGGGCTCCCCGCCTTGAAGGCGAGATCCGCGGCCCGCCCGAACTGGCCCCCGGCCTCGTAGAGCCGGACCGCCTTGGCCGCCTGGCCCAGACGCTCGGTGAGGGCAGCCGCTTCCCGGTACGCCTGCGCCCGCTCGTAGGCCTCGGCCGCCGCCGCCCACTCCTCGGCCATCTCGAAGAGGCGCCCCGCCTCCAGGTGATCGCCCTGCCCGGCCGCCCGCTTGGCGGCCCGGCGGGCCTGTGCCCTGGACAGACGTCCGGCGGCCCGGTGCGGCGCGGCGAGCCACATCAACACCTTGGCGAGCAGCCAGAGGAGGACGAGGGCGGCAATGACGAGGCCCAGCCAGCCAGGCCAATCCTTCTCCACGCCCGCGCGGCGAAGCAGTTCCAGGGGATTCGGGAGCGTCGTGGCGGCGGCCGCGGCGGCCGGTCCGAGCAGGCACGCGGCGAATCCGGCCCCCCCCGCCCACGCCTTGCTGCGACACCCTCCGCGTCTGGCGGACCCGGGAGGCAGGGCGGGACACGGCGGGCGAACGGCGTATGGCGATTGGCAAGCGGGAACGACCGAGAATGGACGACGTGCGCTTGGCGGGTGGACGGGCTGGTTTTCCGCACGCATACGCTCGCCTCGGGAGGGCAGGAGGCGCCCAGGCATCACGGGGCGATGGACAGGATCGCCTCGCGTCGCAGGGGCCTCACCGCCGCGACCTGGCGCGCTCTTCCTCTTCCTGGCACCCGATGCAGAGCTTGGCAAAGGGGAGGGCCTCCAGGCGACGTTCACTGATCATCTCCCCGCAACCCTCACACTGCCCGAAGGTCTGCTGGCGGATTCGCTCCAACGCATCGTCGACCTGCTTGAGCAGCCGACGCTCCGCGTCGCCGATGGAAAGGAGGAACTCCTTCGTGTAGGCACTGCTGGCCTGGTCGGCGATGTCCTGAATCCCGTCGCCGCTGGTTTCCAGGCTCCCGGTGTTGGAGCCTCGCACCTCGGTGAGCAACTGCCTCCGCTTTGCGATCAACTGCTGTTTGAATTTCTCGAGCTTGACGGCCTTGAGCGGCATCCTCCTCCCCCTTCGAGCCCGGCAGCCCCCATGGCGAGTTCCTGCCGGTCATGCGCAAGTGGCGCCCGACCCGTCCGCCCCCCCCCCGGGCGCGGCGCCACCGACTGCCTGGCGCTCTTGCCTGCAAAACACAAATCCTCGCGAACCGAAGGCTGGCGCCTGAGCTCCGCGAGGCTTGCGAGTATTCCGGCCCGCTGGCAACGGGTCCACAAATATCTGGAGGCTCCCATGGCTAGCCAATGAGTTGCCGCTTCGGGGCATCTCCCCAGAGCCGCTCCAGATCATAGAATTCGCGCGTTTTATCCTCAAAAATATGGATCACAACATCATGGTAGTCAAGCAAAATCCATTGGGCTTCGCCGGCCCCCTCGCGATGTCGCATGGCGATCTGCGCCCCGTCGAGCGCCTCGGCCACGCGGCCGGCGATGGCGGAGAGCTGCCGCGAGGATTCTGCGCTGACGATCAGAAAGTAATCGGTGAAGGCGCACAGCCCTCTGAGATCCAGGATGGCGAGGTAACTGGGCTTGACGGCGGATGCGGCCTCGGCCGCGATCTCCACGGTGCGAGTGGCGTCGATGGCTAGCCCTCCCTTAACCGCCTCCCGGAAGGCCAGGGGCACTCCGGAAGGCTTCATCGTTCGCACGGCCCCACGGTGTCAACGCCCGGCCGAGTAGATTGTTCGAACGGTCACCCGGATTGCTGGCGTCGTTCCCCGTAGGAGGCCCGCCCTACGCCGCGCGCGGAGGCGCGCGGCGGGCGGGACTGGTACAAGCGATTCTTGGCCATATAGGCCGCCACGGTGTCCGGGACGAGGTGGCGGATGCTGCGACCCTGCTCCACCAATTGCCGGATCTCCCGGGAGGCGATATCCAGCGAGACCACCTCGACGAGGAGGACCTCGCGGGGGTGGCGCTCCGTCTCGATGCGTGCCGGATCGATCTCCGCGATCTTGAAGGCCCGGAACGTGGGGTGACCCAGCAGCCGGCGTTGCCGCGGCGTGAGGAGGCGCTCCACCTCGTCCAGCCGCCAGCCCGGCCGTGCCGTCACGATGACCCGGCTGAGGGCGAGCAGCTCCCCGGCCCGCCGCCACTCGGACATCTCCAGGAAGGCGTCTACGCCCACGATGAAGTAGAGGAGGGTCTCCGGGCCGTAGCTCCGCCGGAATTCCTGCACCGTCTCCACCGAGTAGGACTTGCCCGGACGCAGGAGCTCCACGGAGGAGACCGTGAAGTAGGGCGTGAACACGGTGGCCAGCGAGACCATCTCGTAGCGATGCAGCGCCGAGGCCACCACGACCTCGTCCTTGTGGGGAGGGCGCGCCGCCGGCACGAAGGCGATCTGGTCCAGGTCGAAGGCGAAGTAGATCTCCTCCGCCGCCCGCAGGTGACCCAGGTGGATGGGATCGAAGGTCCCGCCCATGATCCCGAGGCGCGTGGCATGTCCCGGACGTCCCACCGGCTCCCCCGAGAGGGCGTTACGCGCGCGAGTCACGGATCTGGCCCTCTCCCAGGACGACGAACTTCTGGCAGGTCAGCTCGTAAAGCCCCATGGGGCCGCGGGCGTGAAGCTTCTGCGTGCTGATCCCCATCTCCGCCCCCATGCCGAACTCGTAGCCGTCGGTGAACCGGGTGGAGGCATTCACGAACACCGCCGCCGCGTCCACTTCCCGGCTGAAGCGCATCGCCCTGCCGTGATCGGCGGTGACGATGGCCTCCGCCAGGCCGGAGCCGTGCCGGGCGATGTGGGCGACGGCCTCCTCGAAAGTTGCCACCACCCGAACCGAGAGAATCAGCTCCAGGTACTCGGTGTCCCAGTCCGCCTCCGCTGCGGCGGCCACGTCGGGGACGATGGCCCGCGTCGCCGGACAGCCCCGCACCTCGACGCCCGCCGCCTGGAGCCGCCGGACGAAGCCGGGGAGGAAGGCTGCCGCCACGTCCCGGTGGACCAGGAGGGTCTCCATGGCGTTGCAGACCCCCGGCCGTTCCACCTTGGCGTTGAAGGCGATCTCCGAAGCCATGCGGAGGTCCGCGCCCTCGTCCACGTAGGTGTGGCACAGCCCCTTCTCGTGGGCGATGATGGGAACGGCCGCCTCGGCGCGCACCGCCCGGATCAACTCCTCCCCCCCGCGCGGGATGATGACGTCAATCAGGCCGGAGAGACCGAGCATCTCCTTGACCAGGGCCCGGTCCGGCGAGGGAACCACGGCCAGGGAGGCGGACGGCAGTCCCACCGAGGCCAGGCCGGCGGAGAGGATCTCGGCGATGGCGCGGTTGCTGGCGAGCGCCTCTCGCCCGCCGCGCAGGATGACGGCGTTCCCGGACTTGAGGCAGAGGGCGGCGGCGTCCGCCGTCACGTTGGGCCGGGATTCGTAAATGATCCCGATCACCCCCAGCGGCACCCGCATCCGTCCCACCAGGAGGCCGTTGGGCCGCCGCCACATGCCGGTGATTTCTCCCACCGGGTCCGGCAGGTCAGCCACCTGGCGGACCCCCCGCGCCATGGCCTCGATCCGCTTGGCGCTGAGGGTCAGGCGATCCACGAAGGCCGGGGACCGGCCCGCCGCCTTGGCCGCCGCCACGTCCCCGCCGTTCGCCGCCAGGATGCGCTCCGTCCCCGCCACCAAGCCGGCGGCCATGGCCTGGAGGGCCCGGTTCTTCTCCGCGCTGCTGGCCAGGGCCAGGGCCCGGCCGGCCTGCCGCGCGGCCGCCGCCAAGCCCCGGATGTCACATGCGCTCATGATGTCCCCCATCGCTCGTGGGAGGAGGCTCAGAATCCCGCTCTAGCCAGGATATTTCACCACGGAGGCACGGAGAGCACGGAGGCGGCACAGATCACGGGGCCGGCCATGCCCGTCCCCAGCAGAAGACCTTCCCAGGGTCGCGTCTCCCCCTGTCCGTTTCGCCGAGACCTTTCGGTTTTCTCCGTGTGCTCCGTGCCTCCGTGGTGCAACGGCAATGATTCGGGTTGGCTCAGCCTACTCCTGGCTCACGCGGTCGCCAGGATGACCAGATTGTCCCGGTGAATGACCTCGTCATAGGGCTTTTGACCCAGGGCCGCCGTGATCTCGTCGGACCGGAGCCCCTGGATCCGCTCCACCTCCTCGCACCCGTAGTTGGTGAGGCCGCGCGCGAAGACGCGCCCCTCCGGATCCACCAGGCTCACCACGTCTCCCGCCCGGAAGGGCCGCCGCGTGCCGCACACGCCGGAGGGCAGGAGGCTCTTCCCGCCCGTCACCAGGGCCTGCCTGGCCCCGGCGTCCACCATGATCTCGCCGCGCGGAACGCTGGCGAAGGCCAGCCAGCGTTTCCGGCTCCGCATCCGGCTCCCCGAGGGAATGAAGAACGTCCCGACCTCCTCCCCCGCCAGGATGCGCTCCAGGCTTCCCGGCTGCCGGCCGCCGGCTACCACCGTGGCGATGCCCGCCGCGGTGGCCCGGCGCGCCGCGGAGATCTTGGTGCTCATGCCGCCGACGCTGGCGGCGCTCCCCGTCTCCTCCTCGCAGAACGCATCCACCGCATCCTGCGGCCGGACGAGGGGGATGAGCCGCGCGTCGGGGTGTCGGTGCGGGTCGGCCGTGTACAGCCCCTCGATGTCCGTGAGGATGACCAGAAGATCCGCGTCCACCAGGTTGGCCACCAGGGCGGAAAGGGTGTCGTTGTCCCCGAACTGGATCTCCTGGACGGCCACGGTGTCGTTCTCGTTCACGATCGGGACGACCCCCAGGCCGAGCAGGGTGAAGAGTGTGTTGCGGGCGTTGAGGTAGCGTCCGCGGTGCCGGAGGTCCTCCCGCGTCAGCAGGATCTGCGCCACGCGCAGCCCTCGGGGCTGGAAAGCCTCCTCGTAGGCCCGCATGAGGTGGCTCTGCCCCACCGCCGCGGCCGCCTGCTTGAGGGGAAGGTCCTTGGGCCGCTCGGTGAGCTCCAGCGCCTCCATCCCCGCCAGGATCGCCCCCGAGGAGACGAGGATCACCTCCACCCCCCGCGTGCGGAGCCCCCCCAGCGCCTGGGCCAATTCGCGGAGCGTCGGGCGATGGAGGCCGATGCCCCCCTGCGAGAGCACACCGGAGCCCACCTTCACCACCAGCCGCTTGATGGCGCGAAGCCACTCGTGCCGGCTCGCGGGCGAGGAGGCTTTCTTGGCGCTCATGCGGCTCCTTGGATGCCAGCGTTCAGCGGTCAGCCCTCAGCGAACGGCAGAGGCTCGAAGGTCAGGCGCCACGCCCGTCGCTGTGCCCGGACCGCACGAAGTCTTGCGCCTGTTCTCGTCCCGCTGAACGCTGATCGCTGATCGCTGACGGCTTTTCCTCGGACAGGACCCTGAGGGTCCGCAC
This sequence comes from Candidatus Methylomirabilota bacterium, assembly GCA_016209735.1. Classification (GTDB taxonomy): domain Bacteria; phylum Methylomirabilota; class Methylomirabilia; order Methylomirabilales; family 2-02-FULL-66-22; genus 2-02-FULL-66-22. Next base: position 9,476 of record JACQVN010000009.1, on the reverse strand, counting down.
CATCGCCTCCACCAGGCTGGGCACCCCCGCCCCCGTCAGGGCGGACACGGGGACCACGGCGACACCCATCGCCTCGGAGCGAGCCATCAGGCGCCCCAGCCCGTCCGCGTGCGGCAGGTCGATCTTGTTGGCCACCACGATCCGCGGTCGTCCGAGCAATGCGGGATCGTAGGCGGCCAGCTCCTTCTCGACGGTCGCCAAGGCGGCCAGGGGATCCTCCGCCTCCGCCGACACATCCACCACCTGGACGAGGAGGCGCGTCCGCTCCACGTGACGCAGGAACCGAATCCCGAGGCCGGCCCCCTGGGCCGCCCCCTCGATCAGGCCGGGGATGTCCGCCACCACGAATCCTCCCAAGGGGGGGACGTTCACCACGCCGAGGTTCGGCGTCAGCGTCGTGAAGGGATAGGAGGCAATCTTGGGTCGCGCCGCGGAAAAGGAGGCCAGGAGGGAGGACTTGCCGGCGTTGGGCATCCCGACCAGGCCGACGTCGGCGATGAGCTTGAGCTCCAATTGGAGGGTGCGGACCTCCCCCGGCGTACCCGGCTCGGCGAAACGCGGGGCTTGGTGGGTGGCCGTGGCGAACCGCGCGTTGCCGCGTCCCCCCCGGCCCCTCTTGGCCGCCAGGACGCGCTGTCCCTCGGCGGTCAGGTCCGCCAGGACCTCCCCTGTGCCGGCGTCCCGCACGACCGTCCCCAAAGGCACCCTGACCACGATGTCGCGCCCCGAGGCGCCGTGCTGGTCCTTGCCCCGCCCGTGCTCGCCGCGGCCAGCCCGGTACAGTTGCTGGAAGCGTTGATCGATCAAGGTGTGATAGGAACGGCTGGCCTCCAGGAAGACGCTGCCGCCATGGCCGCCGTCACCGCCGTTAGGCCCGCCGCGCGGGACAGACTTCTCGCGCCGGAAGCTGACACAGCCCCGTCCGCCGTCGCCGGCCCGGACCGTGATGCGGGCGATATCAACGAACATGGCAACGCCGAGGCGGCAGGCAGGCGTGAACTCGGATGCCGGTAGTCACCCCAGCACCCACGGGGAAGGGCCCGCCGCCGCTCAGGCCGCGGGGGTTATGGAGACGAAGCGGTCGCCCCCACGTCGCTTGACGGCAACCGTTCCGGCAATCTTGGCAAACAGGGTATCGTCCCCGCCGAGCCCCACGTTCTTGCCAGGCTTGAACCGGGTCCCGCGCTGGCGGACCAGGATGCTGCCGCCCGTCACGACCTGACCGGAAAAGGCCTTCATCCCGAGCCGGCGGCCGACGCTGTCCCGACCATTCCGAGAGCTCCCGACGCCTTTTTTGTGAGCCATGGAACACTCCCTAGCCCGCATTCTTCGCGAACGCGGTTCGCGAAGAATGCGGGCTTAACAGAAGCCCCATGGTTGGCGGCCCAGGACGGATCAAGCGTCTCCGTGGCATCTCGACACCGCACCCATCCTTGCGGGCGGGTAGCCGGCGCGCACCCCCATGGGTCATCCCGCCGCAGGCGGGATTGGCTTTTGGTCAGGTGAGCCCGGATTATTCACGAATCCTTCGTGAATAATCCGGGTTACATCACGATCTCGCCAATCCGGATCCGCGTCTGCTCCTGGCGGTGTCCGGTCTTGCGGCGGTACTTTTTCCGCTTCTTGAACTTGAAGACGACGATTTTCTCGCCGCGAGTGTGGGCGATGATCTCCGAGACCACCTTGGCCCCGGCCACCGTCGGTCGGCCGATCTTCACCTGCGCGCCATCCGACACCATCAGGACCTGGTCGAGATCCAGCCTGCTGCCGACTTCACCCGACAACCGCTCCAGCGTGACGAGCGCGCCCGGCTCGACCCGGTACTGCTTTCCCCCTGAGGCGATGATTGCGTACACGGCTGCTCCTTCCCGGGGGGCCCTGGCCGTCTGGGACGGGCTCCGCGCTCCGGGACCCCAGCAAAAAACGACCCGCCTCGTCCTCGAGGCGGGATGGTTTAAATACCACGCGGACCGCCAACTGTCAAGATTTTTGGCCGATTGCGCCTATTCAAGCCGGGGCAGCATCCGCTCGACGGCGTCCTCGAACACCTCCGCGGGCGGCAGGAGGCTGACGACGAGGAATGCCTCGCGTGGAAAGTCGAAAAAATATCCCGGGTGAACGAGGACCCGCTCCCGCTCCAAGAGATCGAGCACTATCCGCTCTTCGCTCCTTGTCCCCGGGACCTGGAGGACGGCGTACCAGCCCGCCTCCGGCTCGAGGAGTCGGCAGGCCGGGTGACGCGCCACCGCCGACCGGAGCTGGTCCAGGCTGGCCCGCGTGCGGGCGGCGATTTGGCCCCGGATACGACCCCCCCAGGCCAATAGCTCCGCCGCCGCCTGCTGGACCGGCGTGGAGACCGAGAGGTAGGTGTCGGAGATCAATTCCAATGCCTCCAGCGCCGGCTCCACCAGCGCCGGCGGCCCGCCGACCCCGATCCAGCCCAGCTTCACTTGCGGCAGCCCTGCCGATTTCGAGAGACCCCCCAGGCTGAAGGTGAGGGCGAGGTTCTGCGCCAGAACGCTTTTTGCCGCCTCCGCCCGGGGCCGCAAGGGGTAGTCGGCAAAGACCTCGTCTCCAATCAGGGCCAGGGACTCCTCGGCGCAGAGTGCCGCCAACCGGGACAACTCACGCCTTGTGAGGCACGCTCCCGTCGGATTGCTGGGGGAGACCACCAGGACCGCCCGCGTGCGCGGCGTGATGACCCGCTTCAGGGCCTCCAGGTCAATCTCCCACGCGCCGTCGTACTCCAATGGATAGGTATCCGCTTCGACTCCTTCGAGTCGAGTCAGGTACTCGAAGAGGGGGTAACTCGGCACCGGGACCAGCACCCGGTCCCCCGGATCGCACAGGAGCTTGAACAGGAGGGCGTAGGCTTCGCTGGTGCTGGCGGTGAGGACGATGCGCTGCGGATCGATCGTCACCCCGCGCCGTCGGAAGTCGTCGGCCACGGCGTGTCGCGCCGCGGGGAGCCCCAGGGGCGCCGGCTCATAGACGAGCGACCGCGCATCGGCCAGGGACCGCAGGAGGTCCGGCGGGTACGCCAGACCTGCCCGGGTCGGGTTCGACTCGGTGAGGTCGGCGTAGGGGATCCCCCGCTCGCGCAGGCGGGCGAGCGCCCCGCTCAGCGCGTTGGGCGCAGGGGTTTGGGGAAGCCGAGAGGAGAACATGGTGGGCAGAAGACTACCCGGTCATACGTCTTGAGGGCAAGTGAAAGCTGGGGTTAATCCATAGACTTTCCACCTCAGACCTACTTAGTGTCACGTGAACCCGGACCATACATATGAATCAAGACATCAGCCGTGTCATGGATTGACTCCAAGGCTTGGGAGTTCGCACACCCGGATTCATGGACGGCCGTGTCCCCCGTCTTCTTTATCCTCCAAGCCTTTCTGGAGATTAGTGGCGGGAGTATTCTCCCCCCTCCCGCAGACGCTATTTCGGCCGCCTTGATCGAGGAGGCCAGCCCACTCCCCTCGATTTTGATTCCGCCTAGAGAGCCAAGCTTCTCCTCCAGTACCGATTCAAAGACCGCCCGGCAGAGAATTGCTGAGGCGGTAGGCATTCCCCCAAATGTAACACTCCGTCGCTTGCCGGATATAAGCCGCGACCTCTTTCTGTTCAGGTAATAGCCTGAGCCAAAGCGGTTTCAATTCCTTCCACCGCTGCACAGCTCCAGATACCCTTGCAAGTCCGTGCACTGTGAAGTGCGCATCCGGGTGGACATCTAGACCTCCAGTGTCCTGAAGGAACTCTTTGAGGGACGGGGCTAATGGCTCTTTCGTTGGTTCCATTCTCTCCTTTACGAGATCCGAGGTCAGTCTCTCGATTAGCTTGCGACACGCCTCATCCTGCAGTCTCTCCTCTTCGCTTGAAAAAGGAGGGTCCACGCGACTCATATGCTGATAATGCGCGATAAGGTAGTCTATCCGCCCCGCAGGGTAATCGAGCACTTTGAGTAGACCCAGCAATCTCCTCGAGAGCGTCATATTCCTGATCCCCCCGTTATTCGTCTAGGGTCTGACAGGCCGCCGTACCCCAAGAGAGGCACCGCCCAAGCACGCCCAGGTGTCACGGGAAACGCCTGCCTTACTCGCCAGCCTGATCCAATACCATAGCCACAAGATCGTCGCTTAGCCAGTGCCCTGCCGCCCGGAGTTGCCGGACCGTTGCGGCAATCTCCTTCAAATGCCCACGCCGTTTCGCCCTTACGAGCACCCCCATCGTTCCCGTGCAGGTAAGGGCATTCAAGTGGGCGACGCGCCGTCCGAGTTGGTCGTCCAAGATCAGGAGGCTGCCTGGTTTCTCTAGACCGAGTGCCACGACCTCAGCCTCGCCGGGTCCCAGGTCGATGATGATGGGGATGAGCTCTCGGGAACGAACTGGCATAATATCGATCCAACCCATTTGAGAAGTATCGGGTACGGACAGACCAACTCGCCCACCGACCGCAAGTTCCTCTTGGACCGCAAGAGGAATGGCGATGCGGCCGTACAGAGCACGGAGGACCTCAAGCTGCCCGACTTGGTGCAGGTAGTAGAGGGGGGAGGTGTTCGCGACAACCAACCGGTCAGGCATTCGCGACGTCCTGCACCAGTTCCTCGCGGGTCAGCGAGAACGGGGAGACGCCGTAGCGACCAAGAATAGCCAAGAACTCCACACGGGACAGCCCGCCTAATTGCGCTGCCCTACCCGAAGACAACTTCCCCAGCTCGAACAACTTGACTGCTGCAAGAAGACGCATTTCTCTCGAGAAGGAGTCGGCGTCTTGCTTGAGACTGATCAGCGTCTCCTCGGGGACCTCAACCTTCAAGGTAGGCATGCCATGCCCTCCGTCTTCCGCCGTACCTCCGAATCGCGCAACTCGCCAGTCCCAAAATGGCTACCATAAGGAAGCCTAGAGAGGACACGGCCCACCGTCAAGGCATATTTCCAAACGACAACGGGCGCCCGAGATTTCCGAGCGCCCGTCGCGGCTCCTGCTACGACTCTGCTCCTACCGCACCAGCTCCACCCGCCGGCCCTCTTCGGCCGAGACGTAGGCGGCGTAAATGACCTCCACAATCTCGTGGGCCAGGAGGAGCCCCGACAGGGGCTCGCGCCCCTCGCGGACGGCATCCACGAAGTCTTCCATCTCCTGGGGGTAGCCGCGCATCCAGTCCTCGTCGGGGCTGGGGAACTGCCAGCCCCCCTTCGTCTCCACCTTCTCGGTGAGGTCGATGTAGGGGATCCCCCGCTCACGCAGGCGGGCCAGGGCCCTGCTGAGCGCGTTGGGAACCGGAGCGTGGGGAAGCCGTGACGAGAACATGGCGGGCAGAAGCCTACCCGGCCACCGGGCGTGTGCCCTTGCAAGCCGGGTATCCGGCACACCCCCAGAACCGCGAACCGGCCTTCGCACCCTTCTGGGCGGTTCGCAGAACCATCGACCCACCGCAGACCGGACAGGCAGGCGGGGTGATCTTCCGATCCGTCCGATCCGTCCGATCACGCTGTTGAGCCTTTCCCCGGGCCCGAACCTGCAACGCCCGCGGATCGTCTTTCCCCCATTGGGGGAGTCCCCGCTGGCGCAGAAAATCCTCGAAAGGGTCGCTCATGGTGCCTCCTGGCAGGGCGCGGGCGCGGATCGGCAGTCCGATCCGACTGATCCGACTGATCCGACTGATCGGACTGATCGGACCGATCGGACAAACTTACCCTCCCTACCGCGGAAGCTCAACCCGCCGGCCCTCTTCGGCCGAGACGTAGGCCGCGTAAATGACCTCCACGGTCTCGTGGGCCAGGAGGAGCCCCGACAGGGGCTCGTGCCACTCGCGGACGGCATCCACGAAGTCTTCCATCTCCTGGGGGTAGCCGCCCATCCAGATCCTCCCAGGAGTGGACCAGCCACTTCTTCGGTTCGACCTGGAAGGCGGGCAGCTTGGTGAGCTGCCCGACGTCGGCAATGACCGACTTGACCCGAATGGGCTTGCCGAGCTTCCGCATCCCCTCGTAGTGCTTCAGGTGGATGACGGCGCCGATGGGGTGCGATCCCATGCGCAGCAGGGAGCCTCCCCCATCATCTGCCGGCGGGTCATGGCCCTGGCCTCGACGAAACAGCCGGTGAGCGGCTTTTCCGCTGCGGTTCTCGGTTCGAGGTTCCCGGTTCGAGGTTCGGGGGTTCGAGAGTTCGCGGGTTCAGGGGTTCGGGTGTTCGCAGGTTCGGGGGTTCCAAGAAAACAGCAGGCTGAAACACCGTAGCGTCGTACTGTCGTACCGCCGTACCGTCGTACTGCCGTACCGTTCTCGTACTCCCGAACCCTCGAACTCTCGAACCTTCGAACCGTTCCTGCACCGCTAGCCGTCCTGGACCCGATTCCCCCACGGCCAGACCGCCTGCCAGGCCCGCTGAATGGCGCGACGCGCCGGATCGATGGTCAGCAGGATGGATGCCGCCGTGGTCAGCCAGAGCACCAGGCAGATCGGCCGGGTGCAGAAGGGGGTGAGGTCTCCGTCGCTGAGGACCAACCCCCGCCGCAGGTTCTTGTCGGGGAGGTCTCCCAGGATGATCCCCAGGACCAGCGGGGCCATGGGATACTTCATCTCCCGCAGGACGAACCCCAGGAGACCAAAGCCAATCATCACCCAGACGTCGAAGACCCGACTGGTGATGGCATAGGAGCCGATGGCGCAGAGGACGAATACCACCGGCATGAGCTTCGTCCGGGGGATGGCCAGCACCGTGAGGAGCGGCTTCGTCAGCAGCACCCCGAAGATGCCCATCGCCAGCGTGGCGAAGAAGACCATGGCCACAACCTGGTAGACGAACTGCGGCGACTCCACCATGGTCATCGGCCCGGGCCGGACCCCGTGAATGAACATGGCTGCCAGGAGGACCGCGGCGGGCGCCGACCCCGGGAATGATTCCGATGACCGTCCCGATCAACCCGCTCCGGATGATCGTCCGCCAGTACTTGGTGACGTCTTCCCACTTGGGAATGACGCTATCTTGGGGATTGTCCGCCATCTCGGCGGCCGGGTCCCGCATGACCGTGAGGACCTCAGCAAAGCCGAAGGCCCCCACCATGGCGGGGATGAGGGCGAAGCCGCCCATCAGCTCCGTCGTCCCGTAGGTGAATCGCTCGTAGGCGTGAATCCCCTCCTGGCCCACCATGGCGGTCATGAGGCCGATGAAGCCCGCGATCCAGCCCTTGATCGGGTCCTGCAATGCGGTGTGATGGCCGGAGATCACGATCCCCAGGAGCGTGGACCAGGACATGTGGAAGATCGCCAGGGGTGCGAGGAAGCCGCCGAGGGCGGCGAGGAACTGTCCCATGTTGTCGAGCAGGACGGCGGTCACGGTCGGGCCCTCACGGAAGCGTCACCAGGAAAAGTCGCTCGAAGGCCCAGCTCACCAGCCCGGTGGTCGCCGCGGAAAGGATGGCCGCCACCATGACGAGCTTGGCACACCGCGTCGCCGAGAGGCCGCGTTCCCACTCGAAGATGACGATGACGGCGAAGATGAAGAGGCCCGTGGCCAGCTCGTAGGGCGCGCGGCCGATCAGGCCGGCGGCGTACCCGATCGTCAGCACGGGGGTGATCAGGAGCCGCCGGTTCCCCGGCTTGACCAGGACCTCTCGCGCCCTGGCGGCGGAGAGCCCCAGCCGGTGCCCGCCTGCGAGAACGGAGCGGATCACCAGGACCCCGTGATGGGATAGCTCGGCGTCACCGAGACGAGGGTGGCGTTGGCGGTATTCAGGTAGTCGTGCCAGTCCTGCACCTTGGTGTTCAGCGTCCCGGTGATGATGTAGGTCCCCAGGTCCTTGACCGCCCCGGAGGCCCACGTGTACCCGTCGCAGGGCGCGTCCAGGACGCTCTTGGTGCCGATGGCACCGCCGCCACCCGGCTGGTTCACCACCACGACGCTCTGCCCCAGGGCCTGCTCCAAATCCCCGGTGGCCGCCCGGGTGGCCTGATCCGTGGAGCCGCCCGCCCCCCATGGGACGATGATCCGGATGGGCTTGGTCGGCTTCCAGTCCGCGGCTGGCGCCGTGCCGATCCATGCCAGGACGGCAAGGGTAACCGCTCCAAACACGACCCACCGCGGCGTTCGCATCAGACTCCCTCCTGTGAAGGGGCAGAGAGTGAACGAAGGACTAACCTAATCCCAGAGCCCTCTCGACAGGGTCAAGGCAGTTCCCGCGCTTCCGGGAATTTGTACCCCACGCCAGTCTCGGCGCGCCTCAGCCTCGGCGGGCCCAGCCCAAACACTGCAATTACACCGCGGAGGCGCAGAGGACACGGAGAAAGCCCGGGGGCGTCGTGTCAGGATGGCCAAAAGTAGCCGAGACCTCAAAACTATTCGCTTCCAGGGCTGGATTAGGTCCATCCCGTGACCCGGGTCTCCTCCGCGCTCTCCGTGCCTCTACGGTGAAAGGTCCGGCCTCAGCGGATCCCCGTCAGCACGATCAGGCCGAAACTCACCCCGGCCATCAGGACGGCGGCGGCAAGCCCGGCGTAGAACGGCCTGAAGCCGATCCGCCGGACTGCGGCCAGGTCCGTCTCCAGCCCCACCCCGCCGATCCCCAGGAGGATGAGGAACACCGACAGGCTGCGTAACCCCTCCCGCACCGGCGGGCCGAAGAGCCCCAGAGAGTTGAGGAGGGCCATCCCCAGGAACCCGAGGACGAAGAACGGAACGGCGCTCTGCAAGGCTCTTCGCCTCTGGCCAGGCTCTCCGGTTGCGCCGCCCATAGTCCGGCGCAGGTAGAGGCCGCTCAGGAGGAGAATCACCGGCGCCATGAACAGGTTTCGGGTGAGCTTGACCACCGTCGCCACCTCGGCCGCCCGCTGGCTGAACATCAGGCCGGTGGCCACTACCTGGCTGGTGTCGTTCACCGCCGTGCCCGCCCAGGTGCCGAAGAACCGGTCGGAGAGCCCCCAGGCCGCGCCCAGGAGCGGGTAGACCAGGAGGGCCAGCAGGCCGCAGGCCGTGATCGTCCCCACCGCCAGGGCGGTCTCCTCTTCCTTGGCCCCGATCACCGGCGAGGTGGCCACGATGGCCGAGACGCCGCAGATGGAGGTCCCGACCCCGATGAGGGTCCCCAGCCGCTCCGAGAGCCCCAGGGCCAGGCTCAGCCGCCGCACCGTGAGGATGGCCAGGGTGATGCAGAGGGCGATGATCAGGAGCACCTGCCCCCCGCCGCGGAACACCTCGCCCAGGCTGAGCTGGGCCCCCATCAAGACAATGCCGATGCGCAGCACCCGCTTGACGGCGAGTCCCGCCCCCGGCTTGCAGCGCTCCGGGAGGCCCAAGCTATTCCGGAGCGCCAAGCCGAAGAGGATGACCAGCGCCACCGCGCTGATCACCGGTTTTCCGCTGACGGTGATCCGCTCCTGAAGCCAGAGCGCCGGGACGGCCAGCAGAAGCAAGAGCCCGAGTCCGGGAAGATAGCCCACCAACCCGCCCCCACCGCCACCCCGCCCCTCGCGCATTCGGCCTC
>JACQVN010000062.1 GCA_016209735.1 Candidatus Methylomirabilota bacterium | reverse complement strand
GCCGCCGCGCCCGCTCGTCCAGCATCGACCAGACCGACGCGAACTTCTGCCGCAGCAGTTCGACGGACACGGCTCTCATAGTCAAGCATTATACCAATTTCTCTTTGCACTTGGTATCTTTATTTATTACCGACTCCTAAGGGTAAATCAAGGCGAGCCCCTTCGGCTGGGCGCGCGGGTCGGCGCCCAGGTAGATCGCGGCCGCGATGCCGGAATAGATCAGGCAAACCTGCCAGGAGTCGAAAAGGGCGAGGCCCAAAAGGAAGAAGGAGCCGTGCCGGATCCCCCGCCGACATCCCGCCCATGCCTCCTCCCATCCGGTGCCCATATCCCCATCATCCCGATGTCCTCATGCTCGAGGATGTGGCAGTGGAACATCGCCATGCCGGTGTAGTCCATCACCGGGACAAGGATCGTGAGGCTGCCCCACTTCGGCACCAAGACCGTGTCCTTCCAGGCCGGGATGCCGCTGTACAGCCCCGCGGAGTTCGCGGCGCCGCCGCTGACCGAGAGCACCTGGCACGGGTTCACGTGCTGGTGGAAGGGGTGGTCCATGCCGCTCTGGTTGAGGATGGTCCACAGCTCGAACGTCCCGACCTCCGACATGATCGTATAGGGCTTCACGTCGAAGTCCTGGCCGGTGATGTAACCGTTGGCTTGCCCCATGCTGAGGTTGAGCGCCCGGTCCGCCATGACGTTCAGGGTTCGGGGATCCAGCCGGGCAGCGTCCGGATTTATCGTGGTCGGAATCGCCTGCACCGGCGAGAGCTGGCCCTGGTACATCACGGTCATCAGCGTGATGGCCTGGAGCGCGGACCTGCCCATTCGCGCGTAGGGCAAGGCGAGGAGCCGGTAGCTGCCGCTGTTCTGCGTCCCCATCACCAGAACATCCACGCGCTCGCCGGGGGACAGGAGCAGCTCCGTCTCATCCTCCACGATCAGGGCGCCGACCATGCCGGCCCAGTACTGCTCGGCGGATGGATCACGCTGCCGCCGCCACCTCCACCCATCCCGCCACCCCGCATCTGGCCGTGCGCGAGGCCCCCCCGGCGGTCAGGAACGGCCCCGCCAACCCCACTGACATCCCCTGGAGGAATTGCCGTCGCGGAATGCCATCCCGGCCCATGGCGCTCCTCCCAGTTTTGCAGAGGCTGAGAGCCATGGCCAGGGGGCCGCGCGGCCCCCTGGCCATGGCAGTGGATGGTGATGCGGCCGGGGACCCCTACGGCCCGGCCGGCTCAACGACGTACGGCCGCATCATGCTGTTGCCTCCGCTCTTTCCTCGTAGTCAGTCCCCCGGGAGTAGGTTCGTGCCGCGCGCCGCCAAGTCGTCGCGCGGCCATTGTGACGGCCTGCGAATCTCTTCAGCGGCCTCGCACTTCAGCAGTTCGGAACGGGTTACATCGGGGCGAGGTGGGGGGGCACGCATGAGAACCGTCCGAGGTGGGCCTCGGCCACCTCGATGAGCGTCCAGCAATGTGGCAACGCGTATCATCGCTGCTGATTCCCCTCGTCCACCCCGAGTGGTTTCCGCGAGAAAGTGATAGGAGAGGGAAAAGCCGCCTGTGGAGCATTCGCCCGTTCCTTGTGCCATCGCGTGCCTCTCGTAGCTGGCAGGGATCCCGGCGCCCTTGGCCTTCGCGCTCTCCGGTGGCGTCTTGGCGGTGAAGCGGTATTCTCGAATGGGCGTTCTGCTCGGGGACGCGGCACGTTGGTGCCTTTCCCGGACCGACTGAGCCGACCCCGGCCACGGTGGGCCCCGACGGCTTGATCTCGCATCCCCTGAACGGTCTCCCCGATCGCTCTCCGAGCAGGGGTGGATCACTGCGAGCCTCTGTCCAGGGGGGGATGCGGTGGGTGGGTGAGGCAGTTCTCTGCCAGTCGCGCACGAGGAGCATGAGCAATCTGGATGGCACCGCGGACACACCGGGGGGCCCACCTCGTCAACTTGCGTGAGGGGGCCCGTCAGGCGCGTTTCGCGGCGGAGGCGGATATCTCGCGGTGAGCATGCCGACGGCAAAGAGGCGCACACCATCGCTGCGGGTGATGTCGCCAGCGATCACCCCCAGGACGCACCACTCCAGCCCCAGGCCAGACCCGTGAATTTCACGGACTACAGGGAGCGGAGTTTCGGGTCCAGCTTGTCCCGCAGCCAATCCCCCAGGATGTTGAGCGAAAGCACTGTGGCCATGATGGCCAGCCCCGGCATCGCCGCCACCCACCAGGCGGTTGTGGTGTAGTCCCGCCCTTCGGCGACCATCGAACCCCAGGCAGGAGCCGGCAAGGGGATCCCGGCGCCCAGGAAGCTGAGGCTTGCCTCCACGAGGATGACCCAGCCCATCTGGAGGGAAGCCAGGACCAGGATCCCGTTGACGACGTTCGGGAGGATATGGCGCACCATGATCCGGCTATGCGAGCATCCTGCCGCCTTGGCCATCGCGACGAAGTCACGCTCGCGGACACTGAGCACATCGCCTCGGACCACCCGCACGAAGCGGGCCCAGAGGGTAAAGACCGCCGCCGCGGCCACGTTGGTGGCGCTCGGCCCGACGACCACAGCCAGGAGAATGGCCAGGAGAAAGATGGGGTAGGCGCTGGTCAGATCCGCCAGCCGCATGAGGATACGGTCCAGGGGGCCCCCGCGTATCCCGACACCAGTCCCAGGGCGCTGCCGATGGCCGCCCCGATGCCGAGGGATACCACCGCGATAGGAAGATCAATGCGGGTGCCGAAGATGATCCGGCTCAGGATATCGCGGCCATTGCCGTCCGTACCCAGGATGTGGTGCATGCTGCCGCCCGCAAAGACCGGCGGCAGCAGCCGCTCGGAGAGCATCACCTGCAACGGGTCGCTGGGGGCGATCAGGTCCGCGAGCAAGGCCATGGTGGTGATGAGGAGCAGGACGATCAGCGATCCCAGGGGGAGGGCGAGGGCGCGCCGTACCAGAATCCGGAGGGCCGACCCGGAACAGCGGCGGGCTGATGCGTGTGCCAGGTCCAGCGGGCGACTAGGCGTAACGGACTCTGGGATCGAGATAGGCATAGAGGACGTCCACCACAAAGTTCACGGCGATGGCAATCGCGCCTGCCACCAGCACGACACCCTGAACGACCGGGAAGTCCCGGGCCAGGATGGCGTTAAAGGTGAGCTGTCCCAGGCCGGGCCAGGCGAAGACCACCTCGACGACCATGGAGAGGGTCATGACGTTGACGAAGTACAGGCCGGCGAAACTGACGACGGGAAACATGGCGTTCTTCAAGGCGTGCTTCCAGATCACCGTGACCTCTGGCATTCCCTTGGCTCGTGCCACGGTGACGAACTCGCTATCCAGGACTTCGAGCAGACTGCTCCGGAGAAGCCGGGCGATGCCGGCGATACCAAACAGGGCCAGCGTGAACGCCGGAAGGATCACGTTGAGGGCTCCCTGGTTGGTGCCGGAAGGGAGCCACCCCAACTTGACCGCGAAGACTTCGATCAGAAGCAACCCCACCCAGAAGGAGGGCATCGATTGTCCGAGGAGCGAGGGCAGTTTGACCGAGGCATCGACCGGGGTCCCGCGATGCTGGGCCGCCCAGACGCCGAAGGGTATCCCGGCCAGCCACGTCAGCCCTATGGCCGCCGCGGCCAGGATCGCCGATGCCAGAAGGTGCTGCGACAGGACGGCGACCACGGACTCGCCGGAGCGAAAAGAGGTCCCCAGATCTCCGCGGAGCGCGTTGAGAAGAAAGATTCCGTATTGAATGCCAAGCGTCCTGTCGAGGCCCAGCGCATGGTTCAGACGGGCATAGTCCTCGCGGGTGGCGCCAGGCCCGAGGAGCAGGTCGAGGGGATTCCCGGTCAACCGGCTGGCGGCAAAGACCACCGCCGACAGCAAGAAGAGCGCAGCCGTGGCCTCTGTCACTCTCCCGAGGAAGAGTCTGAGCATATCCCAAGCCCTGGTCCGGATTATTCACGAATCCTTCGTGACGGAGCCCGCACGGTCCGGGAACCCGCCGACGGCCGTCTCGATGAAGAACTCCGGTTGGACCCACGCCTTTGCCGGGGAGTGGGAGTGGTCGTACCCCGATTGGCTGACCCTGTACTCGCATCCCCCGGTACAGGCGTAGATCTTGTCCGGCAGCATCTGGGCGAAGGCGCCCAAAAGCGCCTGGTGGATGCGCATGCATCCCAGCGCCCGGGCGGCGACCCAGGCCGGCGGGAGGGGATTGACGAAGGTCCCGGGCGGCGCCCATGCTCTTCGGCCCGACCTTGAGGGCGCCCCCCGGGTCGATCCAGCCCAGGCTTCCCCCGCCGGCACCCACCCCGGCGGCCGGCCCGGACTCGATGATGTGAATCGGGAAGCGGCGAGCCGACGCGGCCGTCATCATGCCCCCGTTGGACTGCATCACCATGATGGGAACAACGAGCCGCATCTCGGCCAGGTCGTCCTCCATGGCCTGGAAGTAGCGACTGACGACCGGCGGCACGTAGGCGTTGATGACTGTCGTGCTCGTCCGCTCGTACTCCTTGCTTTCCGGCAGCACTTCGCAGGAGAGGGAGACGGGAAGGCCGGGACGCTCCTCCAGGATCAGCGCGCGGGTCTCCAGCTCGTGGGCGGCATTCGCGTAGGCGTGGAGGGAACAGAGGGCGATCGATTCCTCTTCCGCCACGACTTCTCCAGGGAATTGAACCTCGACCCGACCTCCTGCTGGAGGATGCTCGGCGTGAGGACCTGGGGTTCATCCAGGTTTCCGCGTGTGTTTCTCGATGCGGGGCGACCGGGTCGAAGCGATATAGAGGTTGCCCTTGGAGTCGCCCCAGAGGCCGTGCCCCTGGTTGTCGGAGCGCCCGCGCGCCCGTACCTTCCCCTCTCGGTCCAGCATGTGGATTCGGGTGCTGAGCTCGCTCACGTAGATCACGCCCTGACCGTCCATGTAGACGTCGGTGGGTCGGTAGAAGCCGGTCCACTCGGTCAGGAAGCGACCCTCGCCGGTGCACACCTGGAGCCGATGGTTGTCCCGGTCCACCACATAGATCCGATCCTCGCCATCGGCCCAGATTCCGTGGGGCACACTGAACTCACCGGGGCCGCGCCCTGCGGACCCCCAGGAGAGCAGGTGCCTGCCGTCCGGTGAAAACCGATGCACATGGTTGTTGCCGTAGCCGTCGGCCACGTAAATCTCGCCCCGGGGTGAGACCGCAGCATCGGTCGGATGACTGAAGGGGGCGCCCCACATGGGTCTCCCGGTGCCAAGGGTGAGGATGACCCGGCCGTCGCTGGTGCACTTGTGGACCCGGTGGCCATCGCGATCCACCACGAAAACGTGATCGTCCGGGGTGATAAAAATCCCGTGGGCATCCACGATCAGGTCCTGGCCCCAGGAATGGAGGAATGTCCCGTCCTCGCTGAATACGAAGACGGGAGGGTTGCCCCGGTGGAAGACGTAGACCCGGTCCTTGGAATCGACCGCCACGTCGCTGATGGCGCCAAACGCGAGGCCCGGCGGAGGCTCGCCCCACCCCCGGGACATCTCGTAGATCGTTCCGCCCACACCCGCTTCCGTCCTTGTCGGCATGCCCTCGGCCCTCCTTTCCCCGAAGGAGACGCGGACCACACCGCCTCAGCCACCGGCATCGGCAGCATCGGGTGGCTGAGGGAAAACCCCAGGCCGGCCCCGCCCAACCGGCGGGTTCCTTACGGCTTCGGGTTCCACACCAGGCCCCGCTCATTGAACACGACGGCGATCGAGCCCGGTGAAAAGTCGCCGCGGATCTGCGCATTGCCGGCGAAGAGCACGGGCACGTCCAGCCCGGGAATGGTGAAGTAGTGGTCACGCACGTATTTCTCGACCCTCACCGCCCGCGTCTCGTACAGCGCGTCGGAAGTCGCCGCGCTCCAGGAAGCCGCCAGGGCATCGAATTCGGGATCGCAGGCGTGCGACAGCAGGCCGTTGCAGCCCCACCACAGGATGGCATTGCCCGAGTTATCAACCCGGCCACCGTAATTGAGGACCTCCACGGCGTTGGGGGCATGCGTCTTGGCCACGACCTTTGCCCGCCACGTCCCGTAGTCGCCGAACACGATCTCGGAATCCACTCCCAGCTTCCGCCAGTCGGACTGGATCGTCTGCGCGACCTGCTGCATCTGCGGGACGGCGCTGCGGACCTGGGCATGGAGTTCCAGGACCAGTTTCTGACTCCCCGGGCCGTACTTCGTCTTGGCCAGGAACTCCTTCGCCTTGGCGAGGTCGTATGGATCGGGCGGGATGACTTGGCCGCCGATCTGGCCGGCAAAGGGGTTGCCGGTCGGGGGCGCCTGACCCATGAAGAGGAACTTGTTCAGCGACTCCCGATCGATGGCGTAGGAGAGGGCCGTGCGAAGATTGATGTCCCGGGTGGGCGAGCCTTCCTTGGGCATGTTCATGAGGATCACCAGCGAGTCGGCGATGTCGCTCTTGAAAATCTTGAAGCCCGACTGTCGAAGCTGCACGGATTTCTCGACCCCGACGTCGATGAAGTCCACGTCGCCGGCCTTGAGCATGGCAATCCGGCTATTCTCGTCGCTCACCAGGCGGAAGGTGACCCGCTTGAAGCGGGGCGCCCCGATGGCCCAGTGGGTCGGCGCGGCCTGCTCGAAGGTGATGAAGGAGCCGGCCTGGCGCCGGACAAACTTGTACGGTCCGGACCCCCTGGGCTTCTCGGCAAAGCCGGCCGCGCCTACCTTCTCGAAGTGGCTCTTGGACGTCACCAGTCCCGAGGTGTCCAGGAGGGGGGAGAGCCGGTAGAGGGGGGTGGGCATGGGTTGCTTCAAGGCCACCTGCACCTGGTATTTGTCCAGCACGGCGACCTTGGCAATCCCGTTGGAGATGATCTTTCCGACGGTGGTGAGATTCTGAGGATCGGCCAGACGCTCCAGACTGAACTTGACGTCCTCGGCCGTGACCTCGGTTCCGTCCTGGAACTTCACGCCCTGATGGAGCAAGAAGGTATAGGTCAGGCCATCCGCCGAGGTTTTCCAATCCTTGGCAAGGCCCGTCTCCTTCGAGAGCTTGGCTCCCTTGTAATCAATGCCCACCAGGGGATCGAACATCATCCGCAAGTAGGTGCCGTTATTGTTCGGGCCCCGGATCGGGTCGAGGGCCTCCGTCCCGAGATAGCCCAGAGCGACCCGTAGCTCCTCGCGAGGGGTCACTTGTGCGGTCGGCGACTGAGCCCAAGCCAGCGAGACCGCCATGAAGACGACGAGAGCGATGAGCAATCGGGATCGATACGTGGGCATGGTCGCACCCCCCTCTGGGTCGTTGTTCGACGCGACCCGATTCACCGGTGGCAGGCGTTCAAGCCTGTCCGGGGCATCCAGTCGCCTTCTATCCTTCCGGGGCGAGCTGAGGAACGCGATTCTCCCCTGCCCAAGGGGCAGGGCATCCTCCCGTGGCGAGTGAGTTGGCGGGGGGGATGGAAGCGAGTCATGCCTCGCACCCGCGCGAGCGTCTCCCTCTTCTCCTTCCTATCTGCGGGAAGAATTTCCGTCAAAGATGCCTGGCGGTCGGTGGAAATACAATACCGTATATCTCCTCATTACAATCAGAGGCAGGTGGTATCAAGGAGAAACCCCGAACCGGGAACTGAAGGCGACCCTGCGGACGCAACGGGCGCAGCTCCTCGTCGGCTTCGACATCTGGAACATGCACCGCCCGGCCCAGGTGCGGCTGGCCCACACCCCCTGGAGAAGGCGGTGGTGATCCCGGACACCGCGGCAGGCTTCCGGGCATTCTGGCGGCGCCTACAGCAGCACTCGCAGACCACGGGAGTCGCAGAGGGTGTGGCGGCCTGCGAGTCAGAAGGGAGGGATCACCCGGACGCGGCGTGGAGCAGGGTGACGGTGGCACCGTCGGGGATAGGGGAATGCGGTTCGAGGAGGCGGTCGTCCAGCAACGGCCTGATTAGAGGGGAGGGGGGGAGGCCCTCCTCCCCTCGGACATAGCGCGCTATCCGCGGCTCGGCCGTTGCCAGGGTGGCCAGGAGCCCTTCCAGCGTGCAGCCGAAAGCCCGAAAGACATTTCCTGGCGAGGTTGGATCGGGTCAACCCCTCGATCTATGCCTCCGCCGTGTCTCCGGGATGAGATATCGGGGGTGAAAGGAGGCCGGTGAGGTGGCCCACAGCGCGGGGGAGGACGTCAGCACCCTGCGGGTCATGCTCCTCGCCGCCCGCCCGGCTCTCCTCTATCCGCCGTAATACATCGAGATGAAGATGACCTCGTCCCCATCCCGTAGGATGGTACTGGAGCGCTCGTTCGGATTGACGACGCAGCCGTTCAAGGCCACGACGATGTTCGTCTCGATCATCTGGTGTTTCGCGTCATGGATGTCGTTTCGAAACACCGCATCCTCCGCGGCAAGACGGCGGACCAGGTCGAGGATGGATTCCCCTTCCCATATCGTGACGGGGGTCGCTTCGAGGCCCGTGGCATCGGCTCCCGAGCTTCGCCGCAGGAGCCGGTCCATTTTCAGTGTGATCTGAGGCATGGGCAGCTCATTGCTTCTCCATGTCGGGGATGAGTTTTTCCAGCCCCAGGGACCGGAGGGTCTCGGGTAAGGGCCTCCCGGTGTCCGGCTCCCAGCCCATCAGCTCGAAGTAGAAGCTCTTCATCCATTTGAAATACGGCGCGATGCTCTTGCCCTGCGCCGGACCGTCCGAAGGCGTGGAACCGTAGCGGACAGAAGGCGCCTCCAGGGAAGGATCCAGCCCGTGCCGGAAATTGAACACGCGCAGTTGGGTGATGACCCGTCGCCCGATCTTCATGATTTCCGGGACTGTCAAGCGCCGGCCGGTCGCAGCGTTCAGGCAATCGACCGTCAGGTTGGGCTCGATGGTTATGAATCGGCAGATCCCGAGACAGTCGACGAAGACGAACCACCCGTCGAGCTTTCCGCAGGCGCCGGCCACCTCCCACGGGGAAAAATTGTTGCTGATCGGCGGGAGGCCGAACTGGGGAAGCGATGCCAGGCGCGCGCCCGCCTGGATGGTCCCCGTTGCCGATGTGCACGTTTCCAGCATCTCGGTCCAGAAGCCCCGATGGTCGTGCCCTCGCGGTGTCGCCCCCTTCTGCACATAGACTGCCGCTCTTGCGGCTTCGCCGCCGATGGCCTGCGACGCGCGCATCACCCCTTCGGCCAGGAGGTTCCCTATCCCCTCCCGCCGGCTGGTCTTTTCCAGCATGGCCCGCGTGCCTTCCACGTTCCCCCAGGGCATCGCGATACCATCCAGGTCGCCCTGACTGAGAAGGCCCCTCTGGTAGCACTCCATGACCCAGGCGACGGTCCACCCCGCTTCGTTGACATCCAACCCCAGCCGATCCGTGAGGTCGGAGAGCATCACCATGCTCCCCGGGTCCGTGTTCCCGACCAGCGGTCCCCAGGCGGAAATGGACTCGTAATCCGGCTCCTCCGCCTCGAGCCCCGTGTACGGCCCCTCGGTGACCTTCGTGAATCGGTTGTGCGCGAGGCTGCAGGCCCAGCACCGTTTCTTCCGGTGTTCGAAATGGCTGCGGAGATAATGCCCGTCCATCTTCTCGTGCTCCGGATAGACATTGGTGGTGTAATTGCGGACCGGAAGCGCGCCCGAATGGTAATGCGACGACACCAGAGCGGTGGTCCCCCACTGGTGAATGAGGCCCCCCCGGTTTTCGATGGCGGCCTTGCTCAAGACCCTGGCCTTCTCGGTGAACAGTTCCTGGTCGTAGAGGGGCACGGACTGACTGAAACGGGGGATCGCGACGGCCTTGAGCCGTTTCGATCCCATGACGCAGCCGCACCCGCCCTTGGAGCACAGGTGGCCCTGATCGCCCACGAGAACCGCATAGCGGACCAGGTTCTCGCCGGCTGGCCCGATGCCGTACACGCTCAGGTCCTGGGTCACCCCCAGCTCGCCCCGGATGGCATCCCCAAGCTCCCAGGTGTCCTTGCCGAGCATGGCCGAGGCATCCCTCAAATCGGCCTTTCCGTCACCGATATAGAGATACACCCACTTGGGAGACTGGCCCTGGATGATCACCCCGTCGAATCCGGCGAATTTCAAGAAGGCGCCCAGATATCCGTTTGCCTGCGTCGAGACGGCGAGGTTCGTCATGGGGCCCTTGGTGACAAGACAGAAGGTCCCCGTCCCCGACAGGATGGTGCCGCCTAACGGGCCCGAGGCCAGGATGATGCGATTCTCGGGACTATCCCACGAGACATGCGGCGGAACCTCGCGAGAGAGATACTCCGCCCCAAGACCCGCGCCCCCCAGATACGTTTCAACCAGGTGTCCGTCCAGCGGCTCTTCCTGCACCGACCCCGCGGTCAGATCGACCCGCAGGAGCTTCCCCATGTAGCCCCAGCCTGTCTCCGTCCCCATGGTATTCCTCTCCGATTTGAATAGCCGGCCAGCCCCTCGCGCCGTGTCCTGGGCTTTCCGGAGCCCGGATTCGTCTCCGCATGGCACGGTCCGCCCCCCGGACATGGGTCGTGGATACCGCAGGCCGGGGCCGCCTGTCAAGGGGAAGTCACGCGGAGGACCGTGCTGACCGTGTCGGCCGCTCCGACCAGCGCCAGGCAGCCCGGGGTGTCGTCGCCCAGCGATGAAATGGTGGGCAGCCTTCCCCTGCGCCGCCCAGTCCAGAGGCACCCCCATCGCCCGCTGCCCAAACAGTCCGACCGGCGGCCCCGTTGCTCCGCGTGATAAAGGCTTCGACGCGAAGTCTGCCCACCGGACCGCCTGGCACGAGAGGTGCTACATGGCAAGGAGGGACCGGGGTGTCTCTGTCATCGGTGGGCGGCTGCGAACGCGGAGGGAGCGAGGTGCCTCGTATGGACGGCGGGACAGCGAACCGGAGCGCTGCCCGACTTGCCGCGGCCAGGGCGGGAGAGGATCGCCACGTCCGGGAGTTGACGACTCTCTACGAGATCAGCAAGCTTCTGGGCTCTTCGCTCAACCTGAAGCAATCGCTCTCCGGCAGCCTCGAGATCCTCAACTCCTTCATGGGCATGCGGCAGGGGACCGTGCTCCTCTACGACCGGTCCGCCGACGAATTGTCCATTCGCGTCGCCCACGGGATGACCGCCCAGGAGATCGCACAGGGGCGCTACCGGCGCGGCGAGGGCATCCTGGGAAAGGTGCTGCTGCACGGCGTCCCCATGGTGATCCCCGACGCGGAGAAGGAGCCCCTCTGCCTCGACCGGACGCGCTCCCGCCGGGACCTGGCCCGCGCCCCCCTCGCGTTCATCGCCGTGCCCATCAAGGCCGGGGGAGAGACGATCGGCGTCCTCAGCGTGGATCGGCTCTTCGGCCCGGGCATCTCCTTCGAGACCGACGTCCGCATCCTGAGCATCGTGGCCTCGCTCATCGGCCAGGCCGCCAACCTGTACCGGCTCATGGCACAAGAACGCGAAGGGCTCCTCGAGCAGACGCGGTCCCTGCAACAGGCGCTGCGCTCCCGCTACCGTCTCGGCAACATGGTCGGCCAGGGCAAGCGGATGCGCGAGATCTTCGAGGCGGTGGCGCGGGTGGCCGACTCCCGGGCCACCGTCCTCTTGCGCGGGGAGAGCGGAACGGGCAAGGAGCTCATCGCCCGGGCCATCCACTTCAATTCACCGCGGGCCTCCGGGCCGTTCATCCGGGTCAACTGCGCGGCGCTCCCGCAGAACCTGCTGGAAAGCGAGCTCTTCGGCCACGAGAAGGGGGCCTTCACGGGCGCCGCGGCGACCAAGAAGGGCCGCTTCGAACTCGCCGATGGGGGAAGCCTTTTCCTGGACGAGATCGGCGACCTGGCCCTGAGCCTGCAGGTCAAGCTGCTGCGCGCGCTCCAGGAGCGCTGCTTCGAGCGGGTGGGGGGCACCAAGACCGTCCAGGTGGACGTGCGCATCATCACGGCCACGCACCGGGATCTGGAGGCGGCCATCGTCGCCGGCGCCTTCCGCGAAGATCTCTACTACCGGCTGAACGTCGTCCCCATCGTCCTCCCGCCCCTGCGGGAGCGCCGGGAGGACATCCCCCCGCTGGTGGAGCACTTCCTGGAAAAGGCCAACCGGGAGAACGACCGCAAGGTTCGGGTCACGGGACGGGCGCTGCAGGTCCTCATGGCCTACGACTGGCCCGGGAACGTGAGGGAGCTGGAGAATGTCGTCGAGCGGTTGGTCATCATGGCCCGGCGTCGCCTGATCCTCCCGGAGGATCTCCCATTCCCGCTCCGATCCGACCCCGGGGCCGGCCAGCCGCGACTGGCCGCCGGCGAACCCGCCTCCATCCGCCGCGGCGAGGTCTCGCCGCCCGTCACCCTCCGGAGCCTTCGGGATCTCGAGCGGGAGCAGGTCCTCCACGCCCTGACCCGGGTCAGCGGTGTCCAGTCCGACGCCGCCCGCCTCTTGGGCATCACGCCCCGACAGATTGCCTACCGCCTCAAGAAGCACGGCATTCGCCGCAGCTATCAGACCTCCGAGGGCCCGGCCGAAACCTGATGGCCCTGACAGTTTTGTCGCTTCCGACAATCCCGTGGGTTTCCACAACCGCTCCTCTCCCCCCGGGTGGCTCTGCCCACTGCTCTCCTTCCCTGTCAATTCATCCGGTTAGCGCTCCCTGCCGGGCTCTCCGGATTGTTCGGCACGGGCCTTGCCCTTCTGGAGGAAAGCGCCGAACTCGCACGACGCGAGCAGGGCGGAAACGGGAGGGGCAACCCCATGAAGAAGCTCGATGTGATCATCCGACCCCACAAGCTGGACGAGGTACGGGAGGCTCTGTCCAGCGTCGGCGTCCAGGGCATGACGGTCACCGAAGTCAAGGGATTCGGCCGCCAGCGTGGCCGGACGGAGACCTACCGGGGCAGCGAGTACGAGGTCACCTTTCACCCCAAGCTCCGGCTGGAGGTCCTGATCCCGGACGCGCTCCTGGAGCCAGCCGTGACCGCCGCCAGCAGGGCGGCCCGGACCGGCAAGATCGGTGACGGAAAGATCATGGTCAGCGAGATCGCCGACATCATGCGGATCCGCACGGGGGAGATCGGCGAGGCGGCAATTTAACCAACGGGAAGGAGAAGCGACCCATGACTGCATCCGGTTGTATCCGACCGAAGGGATTGTGGCTGCTTGGCTGTCTCATCGCGGCGATACTCGTCCTGACGGCCGCCGGGCCGCTTCCGGGCGCGGAGGAGCCCGCCAAGGCGGCTGCGCCCGCGGCGGCATCCTCCCCGGACGCACCGACCCAGGTGGCGCAGGCGACGGCCGCCCCCGCCTTCACCAAGGAGATGGCCGACGCTATCAAGGACGGGAAGATCGCCCTGGACACCATCTGGGTGCTCCTGACGGCTTTCCTGGTCTTCTTCATGAACCTGGGATTCGCCATGGTGGAGTCCGGGCTGTGCCGCGCCAAGAATGCGGTCAACATTCTGGCCAAGAACTTCATTGTCTTCGCCATCTCCTCGCTCGCCTTCTACATCCTGGGGTGGGGACTGATGTTCGGGGACGGGAATCCCTTCTTCGGCACACACGGGTTGTGGTTCGTCGGCGGGGCCGACAACAGTCCGGCCATGGGGGATGCCTACAAGGGAGTCTATGGCGCGCTCAACTGGACGGGTGTCCCCCTTTGGGCCAAGTTCTTCTTCCAGCTCGTCTTCGCCGGGACAGCGGCGACCATCGTATCCGGGGCGGTCGCTGAACGGATCCAGTTTCGCGCCTTCATCGTCTTCTCGTTCGCCATGGTGGGGGTGATCTACCCCATCGTCGGACACTGGATCTGGGGCGGAGGCTGGCTGGCCAAGCTGGGGATGTTCGACTTCGCCGGCTCCACGGTCGTCCACTCGGTGGGCGGCTGGGCCGCTCTGGCCGGCATCGTCGTCCTCGGCCCGCGGCTGGGCAAGTATGGTAAGGGCGGCCGGGTGAATCCGATCCCGGGGCACAACATGACCGCGGCCACCATCGGCGCTTTCGTCCTCTGGTTCGGCTGGTTCGGGTTCAACCCCGGCAGCACCATGGCCGCCGACTGGAATGCCATCGCCCGGATCGCCGTGACCACCAACACCGCAGCGGCAGCGGCGGCCTTCAGCGCCACGGTGGCCGCCTGGGTGTTCCTCGGCAAGCCCGACCTCTCCATGACCCTCAATGGCTGTCTGGCGGGGCTCGTGGCCATTACCGCCCCCTGCGCCTTCGTCAGCGTGGGGAGCGCGGCCGTCATCGGCCTCGTCGCCGGGGGCCTCGTGGTCGGTGCCGTGCTTTTCTTCGACCGAGCGAAGATCGACGACCCCGTCGGGGCCACCTCGGTCCACCTGGTCTGCGGTATCTTCGGCACGTTGGCCGTGGGGCTCTTCGCCGAAGATCTCCTGCCCAACACGACGGGCGCCGGGCTGTTCTTCGGCGGCGGCATGAAGCTCCTCCTGGCCCAGGCGGCCGGGGTGGCCGGGGTGGGGGTCTTCACCTTCCTGGTCTCCCTGGGCGCATGGATGCTCCTGAAGCTGACCCTGGGCATCCGGGTGAGCGCCGAAGAGGAGGCGGAAGGGCTGGACGTCGGCGAGCACGGAATCCCCGCTTACCCGGACTTCCAGGTCGCCTCGACGGCGCGCATCCCCAGCGCCCCCGCCCCCATGCACCTGACGGCGGCCGACCCTTCGCTCGCCCCCCGCAAGGCGCCGGCCGTCTGAGGGGCGCGGCCGTCTCCTCGGTCCCCACCGATCGCGCTCACGAGGGCCGCGATCGGTGGGGAACCGCCACAAGTTTTCGACCGAAAGGTTGCTGTTCTCTCGCCAAGCACGCAAAGAACGCCAAGAAATATTGTTCTCCAGGCTCTGGCCACAGAAGATCAGTCCCCTGCTTGCCTTGGCGCCCTTGGCGAGCTTGGCGTGAAAAAACGGGCTCAACCGAGAAGCCCGCGGAGGATACCGGTGAGGAACCCTATCGCGCTGCGAGCCGCCGCCTTGGCGGGACTTCTGATCGCGGTCAGCACTCCGGTGTTGGCCGGGGAGGGGCCGCCACCCAACACAGGCGCCCTGTCCCTGACCGTTGTCCTGAACGTGCCATCGTCCTATTACTTCCGAGGCATCGCCCAGAGTAACGCCGGCTTGCATTTTCAGCCCTACCTGGAACTCAAGGCGACCCTCTACGAGGGGGGCGAAAAGGACGTCGTGACGGCGGGCTTCGTGAAGGCCGCAGGCTTCTCCCACTTCCAGTCCATCGCCCCGCCCATCACCACCAATTACTACGAACAGGACGTGTATCTCTCCGGCGGCCTGTCATTCTACAAGCGGCTGACCCTGGAGGGCGGCTGGAATCTCTATGCCTATCCCGGTCTCGGCTCGGCCCCCCAGGTGCAAGAGGTCTTCGGCAGGCTGGCCCTCGACGACAGCGGCCTCTGGCCGTTCAAGCGGCCGGGGGATCAGGATTTCGGCCTGGCACCGTACGTTCTCCTGGCCAAAGAAACATCGGGCGGCGCCGATGGGGCCGGTCCCTCCGGTGGCGGGAAGGGGATGTACTTCGAGGTGGGCATCGACCCCGGCATCTCGGTAGCGGTTGTCAAGGACTATCCTGTTCGCCTTCATCTGCCGTGCGTCCTGGGACTCAGCCTCGACAAGTACTACGAGGTGGTAACGGCTGCCGCCGTGCAGGACAAGAGCTTCGGCTTCGCCGACCTGGGCATCGTGGTGGATATTCCGCTGAAGTTCATCCCTGCCCGCTACGGAAAGTGGACTTTCTCGGGAGGCCCACACCTGCTCTGGCCCGGTCAGAATCCCAAGCTGCTGGCAGGCCCGACCAACGCCAGTGCCCTCAATGGCTTGAACGTTACCGGGGGGAAAGGGTTCGAGGTATGGGGCGTGGCGGGAGTGAAGATCGAATATTAACGAGGCTCCACCTCAGACCGATGAATCGTTTGACACGCCCTGAACAGCCCACACGTCCCCCTGGCGAAAGCCGGCGTCCAGGGTAGGGGCTACGGCCTGGATTCCGGCTGGAGTCTATCCCGATGAAGATCGAGACCGGAATGACGGACGGAGGAGGCAACGTTCGAGCCAACACTTGGCTCAGTTGCAACAAGTTCTGCTCTTCCAAGCAGACTAGTGTCTCCCTGCAGAATTGCCCGATATGTCCGGGGCGTCTCCCCCGGCGTCATTCCCGCGCAAGCGGGAATCCAGATTCGGCCCGTGGGCTCCCGCTTTCGCGGGAGCGACGGGAGCTTGCGTAGCGGCATGCATGCGCACGCAGAGATGTCGCCGGATATATCGAGGAGTACTGCAATCAGCCACTAGTCCGGTCTACTCAACGAAAAGCTCCCTGGGGCCGCGATCCTGGGGAGCTTCTATTTCGACGCCGCCTCGCCGGGATCGTCGCGCTTGGGCAGCGGGAGGCCCAGCTTCTTGATCCGCTTGCGCAGCGTATTCCGGTTGATGCCCAAGAGTTCCGCCGCCTTCAGTTGGTTGCCCCCCGTCCGACGCAGGACCAGTTCGAGCAGCGGCCGCTCCAGGCAGCCCACGAAGTACTCCTGCAGGGCGCCGTCCTGCGCCCCGTTAAGCCGCTGAAGCTCCCGCTTGATCCATTCCGCGGGGAACCGGTCCGCGCCACCCCCCTCTGGCACCGGCTGGCTCCGGTGCAGCGCCTCTGGCAGATGATCGGGGAGGATCAGGGGGGTGGTGGTCAGGGCGGCCGCTCGCTTCACCACGTTCTCCAGCTCCCGGACGTTCCCCGGCCAGGCGTACTCGCGGAGCAGCGCCAGGGCTTCCGGCGAGACGACCTTGGCGGCCGATCGCTGCTCGGCCGCGAAGGCTGCCAGGAAGTGGGCCACCAGGCCCGGCAGGTCCTCCCGGCGGTCGCGCAGCGGAGGCAGGTGGATACTCACCACGTTCAGCCGGTAGAAGAGATCTTCCCGGAAGGCACGCCGGCTCACCGCGGCCTCCAGCTCCTGGTTGGTGGCCGCCACGATCCGTACGTCCACCGGAATCGATCCCTCCGCGCCCAGCCGCTCGATCTGCCGCTCCTGGAGCACCCGGAGCAGCTTGGTCTGCAGGCTGAGGTCCATGTCCCCGATCTCATCCAGGAACACCGTTCCCCCCTCGGCCTGCTCGAAGCGGCCCCGCCGCCCGCTCACCGCCCCGGTGAAGGCCCCCCGCTCGTGGCCGAACAGCTCGCTCTCCAAGAGGTCGCGGGGGATCGCCGCACAGTTGACGGGGACGAAGGGCCGGCCTTTCCGGCGGCTGTTCTCGTGAATGGCGCGGGCGAAGAGCTCCTTCCCGGTCCCGCTCTCGCCGCGCAAGAGCACCGTGAGATCGGTCCCGGCGACCTTGCCCACCGCCTTGAAGATCTGCTGCATGGCCGGGCTGCCACCCACGATGCCGGAGAGATCGAAAGGACCCTCCGTGGCTTGCCGCAGCCGGGCCACCTCCTCGGCCAGAGCGCGCGCCTGGAGGGCCTTCTCCACCACCAGGAGGAGCTCGTCCACATCGAAGGGTTTCCCGATGTAGTCGTAGGCGCCCTGTTTCATGGCCTCCACGGCCACCTGGAGCGTCCCGTAGGCCGTCATCATGATCACCGGGACGTCCGGGCGCCTGGCCCGGATCTCTCGCAGGATGGCCAAGCCATCCTGCCCCGGCAGCCGGATGTCCAGGAGGACAAGCTCCACCGCCGGGTCCGCCGCCTCCCGTTTCCCGCCGGGGCCGTCCGCCGCCAGGACCACCTGGTACCCCGCCCGCTCCAGCGCTTTGGAGAGCGCCCAGCGCACGCTCTCCTCGTCGTCCACCACGAGGATCCGCTTCTCCGGCACCGCCCTCACTCCTTCTGCTCCGTGACCACGGGGAGGAAGACCCGGAAGGTCGCCCCGCCGCCCGAGCGATTCTGGGCTTCGATGGCCCCCCGGTGCTCCTCGATGATGCGCAAACTGATGGCCAACCCCAATCCTGTCCCGCCGTCCTTGCTGGTAAAGAAGGGGGTGAAGAGCCTGGGGTGAACCTTGTCCGGAATCCCCGGGCCGCGGTCCTGGATCTCCACCTGGACCGCCGGCCGCCCCCCGCACTGCGGGGCGGCTCGTTCGAACCGCGTCCGGACCGTCAGCGCGCCCCCGCCCGGCATGGCCTCGATGCCGTTCCGGATGAGATTCAGGAAGACCTGCAGCAGCCGGTCGAAGTCGCCCGCGGCGGCCGGGATCTCCGGATCGTACTG
Organism: Candidatus Methylomirabilota bacterium; assembly: GCA_016209735.1. GTDB lineage: Bacteria > Methylomirabilota > Methylomirabilia > Methylomirabilales > 2-02-FULL-66-22 > 2-02-FULL-66-22. The sequence goes on along the minus strand of JACQVN010000062.1, from coordinate 60,043 downwards.
CCGGGCGACTTGGAGCCCCATCGGCTTTAGCGTCGCCACACTCAGGGAGAGCGCCTCCTCCAGGACCTGATGCACATTGCAGGGACGCGCCTCCAAGGGCCGCTGCGCACCCAGCGCCAGGAGGTCGTTCACGATCCGATTCAGCCGATCCACCTGCCGGACGATCATCTGCGTGTACTCCCGAAGCTGGTCCGGAAAGGCGGCCTCCTTCTCCAGCAGTTGAGCCGCCCCTCGCACGCCCACCAGCGGATTCCGGACCTCGTGGGCGATGCCGGCTGCCAGGATGCCGAGGGCCGCCAGCCGCTCGGAGCGACGGACTTGCTCCTCCAGGTCGGACACGCGGGACAGGTCGCGCAAGGCCAGGACCACCCCCCGGCTCGTCCCTCCCGCGTCGCTCAGCACGGAGGCCACGGCGCTCACCCGCAGGCAGGCGCCGTCCGCCCGGAGGAGCACGCCGTCAAAATCCGCGTGACTCCGCCCCGCCGCCAATGTCTTGGCCGCCAGGCTGGCCAGCGGGGGGAAGGCGTCGCCGATGACCCGGCCCATCGTTTGCGAGGCGGAGAGGCCGGTGAGCTCCTCCGCGGCCTGGTTCATGGAGAGGATGCCGCCCTGCCCGTCCAGGATCAGCAGCCCGTCCTGGAGGCTCCCCAGCAGATCCTCGTAGTAGGCGCGAAGCTCCCGGAGCTGGCCCTCCAGCTCCGCCACGCGCTGTCTGCCGCCAGGCGGTCGCCGCACGGCGCGTGGCCTCGATTTCAGTGGCTGTCCTGTCTGCCGCTCTGCCATCAGGCTGCCCGAAGGGGGCGGAACGAACTCGACGGGGGAAGCCGCCCAGGATTGCCGGGCCAAGCCGACACCCCGGCGCGAGCTTGCCGGGCGATCGTCCCGCGGCTATATTGGTGTTGCCGGCTCATCTGAAAAGGAGCGGAGGAATGACCGTGCCCCGCATCGCGTTGCTGCGGCAGATGATCGCCCAGGATCCCCAGGACGGAACGGCTCATTATATGCTGGGGCACGAATACTTCAAGGCGCAAAACTACGCCGAGGCCGTCGCCGCCCTGCGCGCATACCTGGCGCTGGCCGAGGACGAGGGTGCCGCGTACCGGATGCTGGCACAATCCCTCGCCAGGCTGGGCCAGGCCGACGCTGCGCGCCAAGCCTACCAGGAGGGTCTCGCCGCTGCCCGTCGCCACCATCACCAGCCCCTGATCGAGGAATACACGCAGGCCCTCGCGGACCTGGGGTAATGCCAAGACAATGCAAAACCGACAATGAAAAACTGATCCGCCTTCGGCGGAACCAATGAAAAGCCATCGACCGGTTTCTACTTGTCGGTTGTCAGTTTTGCATTGGCTTTTCATCGGCAGGCAATGGCACCGTGGCCCGGCTTCGGGGGCGTGGCGACCTCCCGGAGAAGCTGGATGGTGCGCCGGCCGGCCGAGCGGGAATGGACATCGAACAACACGAGTGGGGACTCGCTCGGCACGGCGGCATCGGTCTCCATGATCGCTGTTTTCTGCATTCGACGGCCAGGACAACCGGCTCCTTGGCCCCCGGTCAGTCATTGGTCATTGGTCATTGCTTCATTGGTCATTGCTTCATGGCTTTCCTGCTCCAGCCCCAGTTCCGCCGCGGCCGCCTCGGCCCGTTCCACCAGGCTCTGGATCTCGCTCAGGCCCTGCTGCCAGAAATCGGCGGCGCGGATGTCCACCCCCACCCGGCCGAGCAGGACCTCTGGCGCGTCCGATCCACCCGCCTCCAGGAGGGCCAGGTACTTGGGAACGAAGGCGTTCCCCTCCGCCTTGTACTGACGGTAGAGAGAGAGCACCAGCAGTTCGCCGAAGACGTAGCTGTAGCAGTAGAATCGGGTGTGGATGAAGTGGGGGATGTAGGACCAGCCCCAGCGGTACTGCTCCGTCATCTCGACGGCATCTCCATAGTAAGCGCGGTGAGCCGCCAGCCAGTCTTCGCAGGCCGCTTCGGAAGTCAGCCGGCCGGCGGGTCGCCGGGCGAAGGCCGCCTGCTCGAAGCGGGTGAGCAGCGCCTGCCGGAAGACCGTGGCGCAGGTATCCTCGATCTTGCCGCAAAGGAGGGCCAGCTTGACCCGCGGGTCCGTCTCGGTCGCGAGCAGGTGGTCGAACACGAGGAACTCCCCGAACACGGAGGCGGTCTCCGCGAGGGTGAGCGGAGTGTCGTAGTTGAAGAACCTCTGCCGGCGGGAGAGCCATCCGTGCAGGCCGTGCCCCAGCTCGTGGGCCACCGTCATCACATCCCGGAGCGTGTCGGCGTAATTGCAGAGAACGTAGGGGTGGAGGCTCGGCGACGGCGAGGCGCAGAACGCCCCGTCCTGTTTCCCGGGCCGGATTTCGGCATCGATCCACCGCCGATCGAAGAACTGCCGGGCCGCCTCCCGGAAGACGGGGGAGAAGGCGGCGAAGGCCTCCAGCACGATCTCGCGGGAGCGGGCGAAGGGGCAGCGCGGCAGGGCGTCCCCCACGGGAGCATACTGGTCGTAGACGGAAAGCCGCGGCAGGCCGAGGAGGCGCGCCTTCAGCCGGAAGTAGCGCTGCGCCACCGGGTAGTTGGCCTCGGTCACGTGAAGCATCTGCTGCACCGCAGCGTCGTCGATCTGGTTGCCCAGGTGGCGCTGGGCCATGGGGTGAGGGTAGCGGCGCAGGCGGTCGGCCGTGAGGTGGTCCTGGAGCAGGGTGTCGTAGACGAAGGTGAGCACCAGCGCATGCTGGCTCAGGACGTTCATGACCGAGACGTGGGCCTGGCGCCGGAGATCCCGATCCGCGTCGTGAGCCAGCGCCAGCATCTCGCTCAGCGTGAGGCGCTCCGTCTTCCCGTCCCGCTCCAGGGGAAAGCCCAGGCTGGTGAGAAGCTCGGTGAACAGGCGGCCGAAGGCCCAGCGTCCCGTGTTGTCCCGTTCGTTGAGCAGTTGCTCCTCCGGCTCGGAGAGGGTGTGCGGCCGATACTTCCTGGCCTGGGCGAGGTAGTGGCGATACTCCGCCAGGGCAGGATGGACGAGGAGCGGCTCGGCCAGCAGGTCGGACAGGGCGATCCAGTCCAGCTCGAAGAAGAGCACGGTGTTGCCGATGGCCGTACCCTTCAGCTCGACCCGCTCGCGCAGGTCGCGGTGCGCGGCCTGCTGCGTGTCGGCGGCGTACAGCAATCCGGCGAAGGCCCGGGCCTGCTCCAAGTCCTCGTGGATCGCCTCCAGCTCCTGGATGGCTTCCCGCAAGGTCGCGGGGTCTGGCCCGCCCTCCTGCCGGAATATGGTCCGATGGCGCTCGGCGAACTGCTCGGCCCGACGCTGGCAGTCGGTCAAGAGCTGGCCGAGGCGTGGGTCATCGGGGGAGGCGAACAGGTCGCTGAGATCCCAGCGGACGCCGGCGGCGGTCGAGCTCTTGTCGGACACGGGTCGCTCCTGGAGGGAAGGGGAATGTGGCAATTAGGCACTTCGGCAATCGGGCAATTAGGCAACTGCGCAAGCCGGCAATTCGGCACTTACAAAAGAAGCCGGAGGTCTCCCGCCTAGCTCGACAGGCCGCGAGACAAGGAATGCTCATGCTTCGATCCTTCGGCAAGCTCAGGACTCAGCAAGATGCTTCGACGGGCTCAGCATGAGCGGTGACAGCCAAGGCTTCACGTTGACCTCCGCTCACCCTGAGCGTGTCGAAGGGTGAGCCCGTCGAAGGGTGAGCGGGAAACTGCTCCTTGCGAGAGACCGCATGCCCGAGACCCGAGAAAGTAGCGACCTGGCCCGCAGCCTGGGCTATTCTAGGCGGGCAGGCATAGACCTGGCAATCGCAGAATGGCGCATCCTCCGGCCCCTGCTGCGATTTCCGTCTGCGCTTCTCGCGAGACTATGGTATACCAATGGCGGGAGGACGGTGCGGTGACCACGAACCCAGAGATCCCCCAGCCCCTCTGGAGCCTGCTGAAACGGAGCAGCCGCTCCTTCTACCTGAGCCTTGCCGTCCTGCCGGGCGCATTGCGCGGCCCGGTTGGCCTCGCTTACCTCTTGGCCCGGACGGCGGATACCATCGCAGACACCCGCGTCCTGCCTCCTGCCGATCGCTGGCGGCAGCTTGCGGTCGTGCGGGGGGCCCTGGACGTCCCCCAGACGCCGCGACTCCGCGAGATCGGGGAGGCCCTTCAGGGGGGCCGATCCGTTGCCTGGGAGCGGGAGCTTCTCGCCCGCCTGCCCGAGTGCCACGCCCTCCTCTGGCAGGCGGAGGAGGGAGACCGGGAGCGAATTCGCGGGCTGTTGCACCTCCTCCTTCAAGGCATGCAGCGCGAGCTGGAGCTGTTCCCGGCCGAGGAGACCGGCCGGCTGGTTGCCCTCCAGACGACCGAAGATCTCCTGCAGCACGCCTACTACGCGGCCGGCTGCGTGGGCGAGTTCTGGACGGGGATGGCGGCGGCGCACTGCCCGGGACTCCGGCACTGGGACGTTCCGCGCCTGGCCCGCCAGGGGGTGCGGTTCGGACAGGGGCTTCAGCTCACCAACATCCTGCGGGACCTGCCCCGCGACCTCCGCATCGGCCGCTGCTACCTGCCCCGGCAGGAGCTGGCCCGTCTGGGCCTCGCGCCCGAGGACCTCCTGGACCCTGCCGCTCTGCCCTCGTTGCAGCCGTTGCTCCAGGAGCTGATCCGGTTGACCCTGGACTGCTACGCCGACGGCAGGGCCTATACCCTGGCCGTGCCCCGGCGCGAGTTCCGCATGCGCCTGGCCTGCGCCTGGCCCCTCTTGATCGGTTTGGCCACGCTGGCGCGGATTCGCTGGGAGCCCGGCCTCTTGAACCCGGCCGCTCCCATCAAGATTCGCCGCACCGAGGTGTACGGCATCCTGGGACGCTCCACCGCGTTGGCATGGTGGGATGGCGGATTCACCCGCTACTGGCAGAGCCTGGAGGCCAAGACGCGGTCGGGCGAATTCAAAACTGACAACCGACAAGTCAAAACCGACCAATTCCCCTCTTGATCGGTTTTCAGTTTTTCATTGTCGGTTTTGTCCTGCGGGACGCAGGATCGGTTTTTCATTGCCGCTCGGCGGCGAGGTGGGCTGATGGCGGAAGGCGATCGCGTACGGGCGCACCTCTGGGTCTCCGGCCGGGTCCAAGGGGTCTACTTCCGGGCTTACACGGGGGACGAGGCGGCGTTTCGGAAACTCGCCGGTTGGGTTCGGAATACCGCCGACGGGCGAGTCGAGGCGGTCTTCGAGGGCGAGGCGGCCGCCGTGGAAGCCATGATCGATTGGTGCCACAGGGGATCCCCCGCGGCCGACGTCAGAGCGGTCGAGGTGATTTGGGAAGCTCCCCGGGGCGAGCGGGGATTTCATGTCCGATGACAGACGGTGCCAGAGGCAAGCCATGACAGAGCCGGGCGAGGCTCCCAAGATCCTGCATGTGTTGGAGACGTGCCTCTATATCAAAGACATCGACCGGGCCGAGAGATTCTACACTGGCGTTCTGGGCCTTCGGTGGGTGGGGAAGGAGGAGGAACGGCACGTCTTCTTCCGGGTGGGACCGGGCGTGCTCCTGCTGTTCCGCGCCGAAGCCACCCGCATCACCGAAACGGTCCCCGCTCACGGTACCACAGGCCCCGGGCATGTGTGCTTGCGCATTCCCAGCGGCTCATACGAGGCCTGGAAGCGCCGCCTGGCTGAAGCTGGCATTGCCATCGAGCAAGAAGTGACCTGGCCCCGGGGCCGCTCCTTCTACTTCCGTGACCCCGACGGCAACTCCCTGGAGCTGGCCGAGGAGGATATCTGGCCACCGGAGGCGCCCTGATGGCTCGCCAGGGGGGCTGTTGCCCGTCCTGCCGCAAGAGCTACCCGTGGGGCGTGACAGCGTGCTCCCGGTGCCATGTCGGCCTGGAATTCCCGGGATCCCCTGCTTCCGGGGAGCCCCTGCGGCTCGTGTTCGAGACCTGGGATCGCTCCTCGGCCGACATCGTCGCAGCTCTGCTGGAAGCGCACGGAATCCCCTGCCTGGTGCGCGGCGACCACGACAGTATCCACGCCGGCCTCGGTTCCCTGGGGGTTCTCCGCGTCCTCGTGCCGGTCACGGACGAGGCGCGTGCGCAAGAGATTCTGGACGCGGAGATCGGACGGGGCGAGGAACAGGAACCAAGTTAAAAGTTAAAACCGACAATGCAAAATGAAAAACCGATGCACTTGTCGATCGTCGGTTGTCGGTCTTAACTTGTTAGTTGTCGGTTTACCTTGTCAGTTGTCGCCTGGTTTTTGCGCTGGCGCACAAAAACCATACTTGAAACACACCAGGGAACCTCTGGGGGATAGGCCGGAAGTGAACACCGACCATCCCGGAAGGAGGTCACCCCGAGGGTTACGCGTGATGGGACACGACTCGAATCGCCCCGGGTTGCCTCCCATCACGCGTCCCCTTGATGAGACTGATCGGAAGCTCCGTGCGTGCAATTCTTTTGCCCTACCAGTTTGGTTTTTGCGCGCCCAGCGCGCAAAAATCGGTTTTACCTTTTGACTTTTGAAGGGTCATCCTGGGAACTGGAGCCGCCAGATCGAGAAGCCATATGCAGGGTTGGCGGGATCGAAGTCGGCGTCCGAGAACCCGGGATTCAGGCGGAGTTCCGAATAGGCATAGTCCTCGACCAGGCGATCCTCCCAGTCGTAGACAACCACACGGATCGGCAGGTGGTGCTCCTGATCAAAGGACACAATGACCCGGAGCCCATAATACCCCGCCGACGGATCATTGGGCAGGACCCCCTCAATCTCCCGAACCTTCCGCCCGGCAACTTCCCCCATGCCCCGGTCGATCAGCGTGAGGACCCGGTTCTTTGCCGCCCGCCGGGTGTTCTCCCCGACGATCTCCAGCACCCGGCCGATTCCCACATCCGTGACAGGGTGGCGGCTCACTTCCAGGACCCGGGGGTCGCGGGGCTTCAGCACCGCCGTGAAGAGCCGGCGGATGCCGTTGGGCTCGGACACCAGGAACTTGCCGTCGTGGGATCCGGCCACGTACAACCCTTCGCGGCCCTTGCTCATACCATCCATCCATTTCATGTAGATCTTGAACGGGCGCTGGAACTTGAGCAGGATCGCCTTCTTCGGCTCCAGGGAACCGTTGATCCGTTCCCGAGTGATCATGATGGCGGTGTAATCCCGGACGTGCGCATACTGCTGTTCGGCGCGCTCCAGCAGGCGGAGCATCTCGGCCTCCCCCGCCGCCAGGCCGGACGCCGCCCAGAGACAAAGTCCGAGCAGGCCGAATGCAAGAACACGCACGGTAACACCCCCCAGGCCGTCCAGCGACTTTCGAGACTCCCGGCGAGCAGCCGGCCTGTTCAGGAAAACAAGGCGGGACAAATCGTGGCATTCTACTGGAGATTTCGGAATCGGTCCAGTCCGATTCGGCCACCGTCCGGCGAAATCCCCCCTGCCTGCCGCGCTTCGCTTGGCGCAGGCAGGCCTCGCCCCCCTTTGACAAAGGGGGGAACGGGGGGATTTGTTCCACCGGTGGTGTCTTCGTTCCCCCTGTCCCGCCAATAGGCGGGATTGGCGGTGAACCGTCCTCCTCGTCGGGTTAATACCGGCGGATCTGCTCGATATACGCGTTGAAATTCCGGCGCATCTCTTCCAGGCTGTCGCCGCCGAACTTCTCCCGCAGCGCCCGGGCGATCTCGAACGCCACCACGGCCTCGCCGACTACCGCGCCGGCAGGCACCGCGGCGACGTCCGTCCGCTCGACGCCGGCCGCACGCGTCTCTTTGCTGAGCACGTCCACGGAGGTGAGCGGTTTCACCTGGGTGGAAATCGGCTTCATGGCGGCACGCAGGACCAGGGGTTGCCCGGTGGTGATCCCCCCTTCCAGGCCCCCGGCGAAATTCGACGTCCGGTAGAACCCCCCGCTGCGCTCCGCCCGGGCTGGGTCGTAGAAGATCTCGTCCTGCACCTCGGCCCCGAAACGGCGGGCCGCCTCGAAGGCTGGGCCGATTTCCACCCCCTTCACCGACTGGATGCTCATGAGTGCTTGCGCCAGCCGGCCGTCCAGTCGCCGATCCCAATGGACGTGCGTCCCCAGGCCCACGGGAAGATTGAGGACCCGGACTTCGAAGACACCCCCCAGGGACGTCCCCTTGGCTTGCGCGTCGTCCACCTTGGCCATCATCGCCCGCGCGGCCAACGGGTCCGCGCAGCGGACCGGCGATGGCTCGCATTGCTCGCGGATCTCCACGGGGTTGAGTCCCTCGGTCTCCGCCGCGACACCCCCCATGTTCACGACGTGACCGACGATCTCGATGGCGAACTCCTGCAGAAGACACTTGCAGACGGCCCCGACCGCCACCCGCGCCGCAGTCTCGCGCGCCGACGCCCGTTCCAGGACATTCCGTAGGTCGTGCTGGTCGAATTTGAGACCGCCGCTGAGGTCGGCGTGGCCGGGGCGGGGTCGCGTCACGGGCGGCCGCTCGGGCGGCCCTGCCTCCCCTTCGGATTCGGCCGCCATGGTGCGGCGCCAGTTCTCCCAGTCCAGGTTCCGGATGATGAGGGCGATGGGGCTGCCCAGGGTCTTGCCGTGCCGGACCCCGGCTTGGATCTCGACCGTGTCCCGCTCGATGCGCATCCGGCCGCCGCGGCCGTAGCCCTGCATCCGGCGCTGCAAATCGCGGGTGATAGCAGCCGCGGTCACCGGGACCCCGGCGGGCATCCCCTCCAGGATGGCGGTCAGCCCCGGTCCGTGGGATTCGCCCGCGGTCAGATAGCGCAGCATCGCTCCCTCCCAGCCCCAACGCCGTCTTCATAGCGTTGGACGATGGCAGTGCGCCGCCAGCGGATTCGAGCAAATCCCCCCAACCCCCCTTTGTCAAAGGGGGGGACGGGGGGATTTGGCTCTACGCTGTCATCGCATCGTACACAAAGTGGACAGTATTATACGCGACGACATATGTAATTGCGCATGAGTGAGGCGACGAATGTGCTCGTCGCTCCCGCGAAAGCGGGAGCCCATAGGTCGTGTGTGGATTCCCGCTTGCGCGGGAATGACGGGCGGGCGGTCGCATGCTTCCATCGTTGTGTATAAAAGGACGAACGCACCCGCGAGGGGTGCGTTCGTCCTGGTGTGCAAGCCGTGAGCCGCCCGCGGGCTAGCTCACCTTCTGCTCCTCGAGGATCGTCGGCGTCAGGAAGATGAGCAGTTCGATCTTCTGCTGCGGGCCGGTGCCAACGCTCTTGAAGAGCGCGCCGATGACCGGGATGTTGCTGATCCAGGGGACCCGGGTCTCGGAGGAGCGGTCCTCCGACTGGAGCAGCCCGCCGATGACGATGGTGGACCCGTTGGTCACCAGGACGTTGGTGGTGGCCTTGCGAGTGTTCACGGGGAAGGCGAACCCGCCGGCGTAGTCGATGCGATCGCCCGGCGAGGAGCGCTCGGCCTCGACCTTCATGGAGACCCGCCGGTCATTGGTGATGTGGGGGGTGACCCTCAGCTTGATGAAGGCCTCCTGGAAGGCCACCACGGTCCGCCCGGACGAGTCCACCGTGGTGTAGGGGACCTGGGTGCCCTGCTTGATCTCTGCCTCCTGGTTGTCCAGGGTCGCGACCTTGGGAGCCGAGAGGGTGCGGAGCTTTTGCTCGCTCTCGCCGGCGGACAGGCGGACCGCCAGCCCCAGGTTGTCGGCAATGCTTCCCATCAGGATCCCGACGGACGCCGTCGGCGAGGTGGCGGGCAGCGAGATGGCCACCGGGACCGCCGCGCCGATCCCGCCGGCAGGGGCGGGCCCGATGCTCACCCCCCCGCCCCCCGAGAAGACGCTGATCGGTGTAAGGTTCTTGCCTGCCGCGCCGCTATTGTTGAAGGCTCGGGCCGCGAAGCCCCACTCGACGCCCAGGCTCTGGGCGAAGGTCCGGGTGGCCTCCACCAGCCGCGCCTCGATCAGCACCTGCGGGGTCGGCCGGTCCAGCTCTTTCAACAAATTCCTCATCCTGACGAGCGTATCCTCGGTTTCGTTGATGATCAATTTGTTGGTCCGGTCGTCCACCACGATGCTCACGTCGGTGCGGCCCTGGGTCTTGAGCCGGTCGAGGTTCTTCACCACCTCCGCTGCCTTGGCGTAGTTGACCGGCACGATCTCGATCTTCAGGGGCGCAAGCTGGACCTCGACGCGCTTCTCGGTCTCCTTGGCCCGGGCGGCGGCCAGCCGCGCCTCTTCCTCCCGCTTCTTGGCGTCGTCGCGTGCCTTCCGCTCCGCCTCGAGCCTGGTCAGCCTGGCCACGCGGATGACGTTCCCGTCGATCTCGTAGCCCATCTCGTTGATCTTGAGGATCACATCCAGGGCCTGCTGCCAGTCCACATTGACCAGCCGGACCGTGACCCGGCCCCCGACATCGGCCCCCGCCACCACATTCATGCCGCTGACCTCGGCGATGATGCGGAGGAGGTTCTTCACATCCGCGTCCTTGAAGTCCATGGAGAGGCGGGCGGGCGCGCCGGGCGCCGGCGGGGGTCCGGGCGGGGCGGCGGCCGCCCCAGCCGGCCTGGCCTCGGCGGCCGGCGGCTTCGGCTCGGCGGCCGGCGGCTTCGCCGCGGCGACGGCCGGGCGGGGCGCTTCCAGGAAATCCACGACGATGCCGGAAGCGGTCTGTCGCACGTCGTAGCGGGTGGGCCCCCGCAGCGAGGCCGTCACGCGGACCACCCGGTCCGGATCACCGCGCAACTGGGTGGCCTTCAGCCGATCCAGGGGGGCGGCCACCTGGCGCAGATCCACGGAGCGGGCCGCGGCCGGATCCACCGTCGCACCCTGGATGTCCACCGACAGGGTGAGGGGATTCTGCCCTTCGCTGATCTGGTACGGCAGCTTCCCGCTGGTCCGGATAACGATCTGGTACCGTCCGCGCACCCGTTGCAGGTCGACCCGCGTCACCCGGCCGGCGGGCCCGACCTCCGGCCGGGGGACCGGGGGCGCGGGGGGCGCCGGGGGCGCGGGAGACACCTGGGCCAGCGGGGCCGTGGAGACGCCGCTCCCCATCTCCACCCGCAACTGATTCCCCACCGCCAGGACTTGGTAGGGGAGCACGGCCCCGAGGTCGAGGACGATCCGCACGATTCTCACCGGGCGCTCCCGATACTGGGAGGAGCGGACGGCGGTGACGGCGGGGGGCCGCGCCGAGATCGGCTGCGGAATGGCATGCAGGGCGTTCGGGATGTCCAGGATCAGCCGCGGGGGATCCGACAGGGTGAAGGACTCGTAAGTGGGGATGGGCCCGTCGGCGGTCACCAGCACTCGGAGGGCCCCCGGGCCTGCGTCCTGCACCTCGACACCCGTGACCTCAACCGGTCCGGGGGCGGGAGGCGCCGGCGGGGAGGGCTGGGCCGCTGGGACCTGTCCCGCATCGGCGACGCCGGCCCCGATCAAGAGGGCGACCGCGGCGAGGAGCGCGCCGCGCCAGATCAGGCGAGCGGAACACCACGCGTCCATGCTCTACTCCTCCTTTTTGAGCTGGAGTTCGACCATCCGCGTTCGGGCCTGCGGCAGCGGCGACTCCATTCTGACCTCGAAGGTGACACTCTCCGGCGTGATCCTGGTGACCTTCGTATCCTCCCCGATCGTATCGTTCACCCGAAGCACGTAGCCTGCCCCGTTGGGGGCCTCCACCAGGGCGAAGTGCCCTCGCCGATCCCACACGATGCCGGCCAGCTTCAGCTCATTCACGCCCAGTGCCGCCAGCCCACTCGGCCGAGGTCCCGGCGGTTTTGGCTTGTCGACCTTGGGCATGATGAGGGGCCGGAAGGGGTCCCGACGTCCCTTCGTCTCATACGCGTACACCGCCGCGGGAGGGAGCGGAGCCTGGGCGAATTTGGCCGGCGGGCCGGCGGGCGCCGCCTTGGCCGGGGGGCCGGCGGGCGCGGGGGGCGCGCTCGGGGGACCGCTATCGTCCGAGCACCCAGCCAGCGCCAGCATCAACGCCAGCGCGCCGAGAGCCGAGGGCCTACTTCTTCGCGGGAGCACTGGGGGCCCCTCCCTTCTCCAGGAACGTGAAAGTCGTCGCCTTCATATCGACGATGATCGTCCGGCCGCTCTTCTGCTGCTGGGCCTGCGCGGAGAGCGGAGTGACTCTGAAGTCGGATACGTTGACGATCCGTTCCAGCTTGCTCACCTTGTCGAGGAAGCCTCCCACGGTGTGGTATTGTCCCTCCACCCGAATATCGATGGGCACATCGGCGTAGAAGCCCCTCCGGACCGGCGCGGACGGGCGGAAGAGAAGAAACTCCAGCCCATTTTGCTGCCCCAGCGTGTTGACCTGGGTGAGAAGGCGCGGGATGTCTTTCTCCTCCGGGAGCCGGACCAGCACCTGCTGCAGCTTGGCTTCCAGATCTTTGATCTCCTTGTCCAGCTTGGGCCGGTTGGCCGCGATCAACTGCTTCTGACGGAGATCCGCTTGCAGTTTTTCCAGGTCCCCCTCCAGCTTTCCCTTTTCTTCCCACATGGGGTAGATGAGGAAGTACCCGTACAGCCCCAAGACGACGACGACGCTGCCGCCGATGAGGGCGATTCGCTGCTTCTTTGAGAGATTGGCAAACGCGGTCTTAAAATCCAGGGCCATGGCCCGCCTCCCGGTTAACTCTTGCCTTCCTTGAGATCCATGGTAAGGCTGAATCGCTCCACGGGCACCGTCTCGACCACCGCCTTCTCGGAAACCACCAGGTCCACGCTGTTGACGAGTTCCTTTGCGCCGCTGAGATTGGTCATGAAGGTGGCCACGGAGAAGGGGGAGAAGGCAAAGCCGGAGATGTCCAGCTTCTTGCCGGCACGCACCATTCCGCTCAACCAAACCTCCCCCGGCAGGGACCGACTGATCACGTCCAGCAGGCGAACCGGGCCGCTTTGGGCCGCCACCAGCGTCTCGACGGTCTTGAGCTTGTCCTGAACTGTCTTCTTGTCCTTCTGTAGCTTGTCCACCAGCTTGGTGATGTCCTCCACCCGCTTCAACTCCGCCTGGGTGCGCTCGATGTCCTTCTGCACCCCTTCGACCTCTCCGCTCAGCCAGTACCAGCCGTAGCCCATGAGACCCACGAGCACCGCCACCCCCAATCCGATAAGGAATGGCGTGGCGCTCGGGGGGGCGGTCTTCTTCCGTTCTTCCTGCGGCAGCAGGTTGATCTTGATCATCTTACTTGTCCCCCGCCTGCCGCAGGGCCAGTCCGACGCTCACGGCGAGCTGCGGCGCGATCACTTGCAGATACTCCGGGTCGAACTTCTTGGGGTCCGCCTTGATCTTGCGCAGCGGATCGGCCACCTCGAAAGGCACCTCGAGATTCTCCGAAAGGTACTCGACCAGCCCGGGCAGCCGGGCGCAGCCGCCGCTCAGAATGGCCTTGTGGATGGTCTCGCTGTGCGAGGAGGAGCGGAAGAAGTCGAAGGAGCGGCGGATCTCGCCCGCCAGCTCGGCGTGGACCATGTCGATGGCCGGCATGGCGTCGTTGAACGTCTTCCCGTCCACCTCTTCTCCCAGCTTCAGCTTCTCCGCCTGCTCGTAGGCCAGGCCCAGCATCTTCTGGATGGACTCGGTGTAGCGGTTCCCCCCCAGAGGCGAATCCCGGGTGAACTCCGACATGCCGCCCACGAGGATATTGATGTTCATCACGGCGGCTCCCAGGTTCACCAGGGCGATGACCTGGTCGAGTTCGGGCTCGTGCGCCAGCTCCAGGGCGTTCTCCAGGGCGAATCCATCCACATCCACCACCACCGTCCGCAGCCCGGCCGTGGAGATGATGGAGAGGTAGTCGTTGATGACGTCCTTCTTCACCGCCACCAAGAGAACGTCCATCTCGTTGCCCTCGGCCTCCGGCGGGCTCAGAATCTGGAAATCCAGATTCACGTCCTCGATGGCATACGGCACGTATTGCTCCGCCTCGAAGGCGATGGCGTCCTGCAACTCCTCCGGTTTCATCTTCTGCATCTTGATCTTCTTGACGATAACCGAGTGGCCCGAGACCGCCACCGCGACGTCCTTGGCCTTGATCTGGTTCTCGCTGAAGACAGTATTGATGGCGGAGATGACCGTGCCCGAGTCCATGATGACCCCGTCCACGATGGTCTCCGGCGGGAGGGGGGCGATCCCCAGACGGACAAGCTCGTAGTTGCCACGTGACTGCTTGAGCTGAACCGCCTTGACGGAGCTTGCCCCGATGTCCAGCCCGACTGTGTCACTCTTCCCGCCCAGGCCAAACATAGCTTAATCCTTTTCTGTTGGGAAGTTACGCCTTCTGGCTCAGGTTTATACGTTGCCTATTAGCTGCAACATATTGATTTGTCAAGAAAAAAAACTGTTTTCCACAGCCGTTTGTGGATGAACCCAACAGGTTGTGGATATTCTGGGGGTGCTGCCCAAGATATGGAAAGCCCCTTCTCCATCACCATCGCTGCTGCCAGGCGATCACCGACGATGAGGGCATCATGTTCTTCACCCGGCAGATAGCCTGGCTGCTGTAGTACACGCCCCCGTTTCCGGCCACCTCCAGCGAGGTCGTTCCACTCTGCTCCGTGTTGGCCACCAGGACCGCCCCGTAGGCAATGCTGTCCGAGCCGGTGACGTGGAACGAACCCTTCCCCACCACCAGGATCAGCCCCTCCCACTTGAAGTTGCCCTGCATCTGCAAGTCTTCGGTCACGACCAGGATGCCGAACCCCTTGCCGTTCCCGAGGAGGGTCACATCGCTGGTGGCCTTGAAGATGCCGGGGTTGGCCGCCGTCCCGAAGTCGCTGCTGTTGTTGCCGGCCGGGATGGGCGTGGCCTGGCTCAAGAGCGAGGTGGCCAGGGCCTGGAGCTGCCCGCGGGTGTAAGTGCCATTGTTGGTGTAACTCCCCCTGGGGTCGGATCCCTTTGCCCCTGCAATGAAGCCCTGCCCCTCGATGTTGTCCTCCTGCTGTTCGGACAGCGCGTTGGCAATGACATTGTTGGAGCTGAGGCTGTTCGTTGAGATGCCGTGCTTGGCCGCGCCCTGGCTGCCGCAGGCCCCCGTTGTATCCGGGGGGGTGCTGTCGCCCCCCTGAATCAGAAAGGAGTTGCCGGTGAAGCCCGCCGTGAGCTGAGTGGGATTGGCCCCGTCCACCAGGGTGATGGCCGCCGGGGGATCCACCACGTTGACGAAGTTGACCAGGACCCGGACAGTCCGTGAGGCATTCCCGTAGGTCCCCACCGACTCGATCCAGAGCAACTTGTCGACATCCGCCGTGGGCAACGTCTCCGCCGGATAGAGGTTCCCTTTGTATCCGGCGAGGTTGTTCGACACCTGCACGGAATAGGTCCCGTTCCCGGTCCCCAGCGCGGCATAATTGGTCAGGGGATCCGTGCTCGGAGGCATGATGTAGAGCGTACGCCACGGGTTTGTCGTGGTCGCGCCACTGAGACGAACGTCCAGGCTGGTCGTGCTGATGGCGGCGGAAATCACCTGCCGGGCGTGGGCGGTTCCCGCCTCCGCCACCGCCAGGGCCCGCTGGGCATTGATGTCGTTCCGGGCGATGGTGTTCTCGTTCAGGGAGGAGCTCAGCATGGCCATGCCCAGCGTGGCCAGGAGCGTGAGCAGGAGCACCGACGCCATCAGCACCGTGCCGCGGGGGCTCGTTCGATTTCTCGTATTCATGACACTACCCTCCTCGCAGGACGCTGAAAACCCCCGTTCACCCTTCGACATGCTCACCCTTCGACGGGCTCAGGGTGAGCGGAGGAAAGGTGGACAGCCCTGGTGCATTTCCGTTCATGCTGAGCCCGTCGAAGCATGAGCGGAGGATTGTGCTTGTCCACTACTGCCGGAGGCTGGCCTCATTTTCTGCGGTGAAGCTCGTCCCCGTGGCGGTATTGCCGCCGCTGACCACGATTCGCACGCGTCGGGCCAGGGTGGGGTCGGTGGTCGTGGTGGCGCCGGGGCCCGTGAAGTAGGTGAAGGTCAGGGCGGTGATATTCTCCGCCACCGGGCTCTCGGTCGCCGTCCAGGCGCAGGCGCCGGAGCTCCAAGCGGTCGTGCGCCGCAGGATCTGCCCGCTGCTCAAGCGGTAGGCCACGCAGTCCGTCGTCCCGTCCTCGTCCACGTCCGCGATCAGACGCAGCTCCGCGTTGCTCAGCGCGCTGCCCGACACGGGCTGGAGGGGCTGCTTGACACTCTGGGCGCCGATGGCGTTGGAAGGATCGTAGCCGGCCAGCCGGACGTCGGTGACGATCTGCCCGAGGGCCACCCGGATGTTCTGCTGGGCATCCATCTCGGCCTCGCCCCGGACGTAGGTCTTCTGGTTGCTGTCGTAGATCATCAGGATGGTGATCAGGATAAAGGCGAACAGGCTGATGGCGATGAGGGCTTCGGTCAGGGTGAAGCCCCGGCCGCCCTGGGCCGCCAACCGATTCGGGAATCGCTGTCGCATGGGGCGCGCCACCTTCCTGGGATCGCGGCCTGTGCCGTCAGTTGGTGATGAGCGTTTGCAGGATCACCTGGCGGCCGCGGTAACCGGTCACCGTCACGGTGAGCCGCTTGACGCCGCTCATGGGGGCATTGTCCTCGACCAGGTAGGATCGGGTATAGCCGCTGGCGGGCGCCGTGTCCGTATGGGACCCGGCCGTCAGGGCCGTGCTGGTCCACGGCTCCAGCCGGAGCTGGTCCAGCCGCTCCTGGGCGAACCCGATCCCCCGGGTGTCCACGCCGCTCATGGAGATGTTGGTGTAGGCGGTGGGCACCATCCCGCTGATGGCCAGGAGGCCGACGGCCAGCACGGTCATGGCGACCAGGACCTCCACCAGAGTGAAGCCTTTCCCCTGATCCGCCCGGTAGCCCGCTTCACGGCTCATGGCATCCTCACGGAGCCCGCACTCCGGACCCAGACGCTTCGCTCCTGGCCCGAGGTGTGGGCGATGGTGATGGTGACATTGATCGGATTGTAGGGGGTTGCAGCGGTCACCGAGGCGCCCCGCGCGTCGAACACCACGCTGTCCAGGCTGCTGCCGCTGCTGCCATCTGCCAGCGACTTGAGCCGGATACCGCCGAACAGGCTCTGCAGGTCCACCCACTCGGACAGGACATCCCCCCCGCTCCCGCTGGTGGCGAGAGGCCACACTCCGGACGCCTGCCGTTCCAGCCGGTAGCGCTTGCATGGGGTCGGGCCGGAGGCGCAGTCGCTCACGGTCAGCCGGTGGCGAACCCCTTTGGTCATGGCCAGTGTCTGGATCTGGCGGAGGTCGCTCATCACCTGGTCGGCCCCGCTGCGTAACCGATAGCGCTGGATGGTCCCCATGATGTTCGGCATGGCGACCAGGGCTACCACCACCACGATGGCAACCACGATGAGGATCTCCAGGGTGGTGAAACCCCCGGCCCACCCCCCGGTGCCGCGAGATCCCTCGAACCTCCTGGATGCCGCCATCGCACCTCCCGTCACGTGACAGGCTGCCGAATAACCTTCCACTGATACTAGGTGGCGCCCTCCGGCCTGTCCGTGGGCCGGTTCACACTCCCCCGTTTCCCACACCGGAAGCTATTCTTACCACGAGGGCAGGACCTCCCGCCAGGACCCTTTGCGCACTTGGTATGGTTCGCCTACGCCACGGCAGATCGGCTCCAGGGCCAGGGCCTGGTCATAGTGTACCACAGAATCCTTGTCGAGCCGAACGGTGCGACCGATCACCGATCCGTATACTACGGAACTCTGGCCGAGGTCAATATTGGTGTTTTGACCGTAGAGGCTTCCATAGAGGGTGAATTGGTTACCGGCGTTAACGGCTACGTATTCCGTACTGCCGCCGGTGCTCTTCAGGACCACCTTCAGGTACGTGGGGTTGGCCGCATTTCCCCAGATGACATTGTTCCCGAAGGAGGTCGGGCCGCCCGTGAAGTACAGGGTGGCCGGCCCGTTCACTTGCAGCCGGCCGTTGGAGCCGATGCTCATCGTCGTGTAATAATAGAAGCCTGCGTTTAGCGTGGTGGTGGTGTTCGCCGGCACGCTCAGGGCCGAGGTCGGCGTGGTCGGGGGAGTAATCGAAGGGAACTGCCCTCCCGGCGAGTCGACGCTCGGGTTCGCGGTGAGGAGCCTCTTCACCTTCACGCCGCCTTGCATCATGGTGACCCTGGATTCGTTGGTGATGGTATCTCCCGCGCGGAGGTCCCCGTAGATAGAGTTCGTGTTTTCGAAGTACACGTCCGCGTTGGCCCCGGCGCTCCCGAATGCTGACCGGTTGGTGGAGGTGGTGTACTGCGAGAGAGCAGCATTGTACCCCCCCAGGCCGGAGTCGAAGCTGTCCGTGTAGGCGTTCAGGTCGTACCGTAATTCCCGCCCGCCCGTGTCGGGCCCCAGGGCGAAGGCCGCGAAACGGAACGGATACGCAATCCGGTCCACCGTGGCCGAGAGGTCCACCGGGGCCTGGCCGCCCCGGACATTCACTGAGGCCCGCACGGCGATGGTCCTGGCATCGGCCGTGGGACAGGGCTGGTCGGCGGCCGCGGTCACGCTCACCGTGTAGCTCGCGCCGGTCGAAGTCGTCCCTGTGGTCCCCGTGTAGCTGCTGTTGCCATTCAGTATAACGATGGTTTGATTCAGGACGGTTTCCGCCTCGTGGAAGGCCCGGTTCAGCGAAGTCTCGTTGAGGGCAATCTGGCTCTCGGTGGACGAGATGGTCAGAAAGGTCGTCCCGGCCAAGAGGAGGACCGCCATGATCAGCATGGAGATGATCAGGGCCGCCCCGCGCTCGCGGCGGCGTCTAGCGATTCCGGAGGCGCACATCGGTCGTCAGGGTGAAAAACTCCGGAGCCAGGCCCGGCACCTGCGGGTCCTTCCAGGTCCGGAGTGCGATGGTGATACGGCGAATCTGTTGCATCTGCCAATAGGTCAATTGAGTCACCGACGCGATCGTCGTCGCGTTCTTGTCCGGCGGACACGCATGGGTGGACGACCAGGCGGCGGGGGCGATCACCTTGTTGTGCTGGTCGTAGTAAGTGAAGAGGAGCTGGTGCATTGCCTCCGCTACCGGCTGGACGCTGCCCCCCGTGAACGTACTCTCTGAGCTATTCCACGGCTGTTCCCGACGCCGGAGGTTAGGTCCATCCAGACTGTAGGTAATCTGTTTGGTATTCCCCAACTCGTCCGGCGCGATAAAGGAGAGACACCCGGCTGCGGCGGCCCGGATGGCCGCCCGGGGTGGCGGCAAGGCCGAGGAGAGGACGCCGCTCGGGTCGCTTCCCGCCATGCGGATCTCGCTCACCATCCGCCCCAGGCCGATCCGGGCATTCTGCTGCAAATCAGCCTTCATCTCCCCCCGCGTCAGCGTCCCCTGCATGGCGGTGTACACCGAGTAGACCCCGGCGATGACGAAGGCAAAGAGGACGCTGCTGATCAGCGTCTCGACCAAGGTCACGCCTCGCCCGCCCCGGCGGACGGGCAGCCTACTCCTTCCGCGACACATAGGTCGTGTACCCGGCGGAGCGCTCGCCGGTCCGATCCCAGCGGACGGTGACAACCACCCGCAGGAGGTCGGTCGGGCAGGGACTGGTACTGTTCAGGCTGCCGTCGGCATTCCGGCAGGTGACGGCGATGGTACCGTAGGCTCCGGGTAGTCCCTGCCCCGACTCCTGGCTGGCGGTTCCTAGGAGGTCGCACGTCCACTTCTTCTTGCTGTACTCGCTGTCGAACGCCGTCGAGGGTGGCGCCAGGGCGCCGCAATTCATGGTCAGGTTCCGGGTATCGAAACCGTTGTACCGGGAAATGAGGAAATCGAAGTAGTCGTTGCGGATCGCCTCGGCCATCTGCGTGGCCAGCGCGGAGGCCTTGGTCTGCTGGCCTCCCACCACCACCGAACGGAGGGCCGAGGGAAACATCCCCGCCACGCCCAGCATCACGATGGCCGTGACGGAGATCGCAAAGAGGAACTCCACCAGGGTCAAGCCGAGGCCGGCCCTCTCCCCTGGCCTGGTCACGGGCAGCTCCCCTTACATACAACCACCCTCCCGGTGGAATTCACCACGACCTGGTACGTCCCGATGAGGTTGACCAGCGTGAATGTGCCGCCGCTGGTCTGCCCGGTCACGTTGAACGACACTGTCTGATTGAGGCTCACCGTCACGTCGGACGGAAGCTGTGTGACCACCCCGGTCTCGTTGACCCACCCGGGGTTGCCGGGCGTCCCGTTGTTCCGCTCCACACTGTAGGCGCCGGCCGGGACGGCGATAGCACAGTTGTTCACGCAGACACGGAAGGGCCTGCGGACCGTCACCGCCCGTTGCCGGGCCAATCGCAAGTCACCCGCCACCTGCCAGGCAGCCCCCCGCAGCCGGTGGTTCAGGACCACCGGGCTCATGCCGGGAATCGCGATCGCCGCGATGATCACGCACAGGACGACGATCGTGACCAGTTCCAGCGCGGTGACCCCCCGCCTGCCGCACCGCCACCATCGGGAATTCTGTCCGCGTCGGAATTCGCCCCGGAGTCCCGGCACGTGTCTCAAATCTCCCCTGCGGCACATCGGCCGGAAAACAAGAGCCCCCGCTTTTTCTCAATGACATTCTGCTGGCGGCCGAACATCTGACGATCGATATATGTATCTAACCCCGCTCACCCTGAGCCCTGAGCTTGTCGAAGGGGCGAAGGGTGAGCGGGCCCCCGGCGGCGACCCCGCGCTAGCCGCCGCAACGCTTCCCAGTCCCCCCGCATGAGCGCATTCTTTTTGCTGCGAGCCCAACCTTTGATCTGGCGTTCCCCGACAAAGGCCTCGCCACGCGTCGGAAAGTCCTGAGAATACGCCAGGCGCACGGGGCGGCGGTTTCGGGTGTAGCCGCCCAACGCTCCAGACTGATGCTGCTGGAGGCGTTCTTCAAGATTGTCAGTGTGCCCCACATAGAAGGAGCCATCAGCACATTCGAGCATGTACACCCAGAAAGTCATATCAGTGGGTGGCGCCTGAGATGGGGCCCGATCCCCTTACACGCTCACCCTTCGACGGGCTCAGGGTGAGCGGAAGGGACTGGGGGCGCGTGACACATCTCCGCTCGCTTACCCGGACCCGGCCGAAGCTGGCGCCGCAGGCCCAAACCTTGTCAGAGGTCAGCCCGCTCACCCTGAGCCAGTCGAAGGGTGAGCGGGGGGGGCGGGTCCACCGTCGCCAGTTGCCCTGGTGAATACATGAACCATTGCACGTAGCCGGCCCCTGACCCAGGCACAATCACTGACCTGCCTGGCGGGGAGTATGATCTGAATCACACTCGGCGCGAAGGAAGCCAAACCTCTTCAGGGCCGGTCACATCGTCACCCCAGCGCCGCCCGCAACTCCCCCAGAAAGGCGCCCGCCTGCGCGACGAGGTCCGCCGATCCCAGCGAGGCTTCGATCCGGGCCTCGATGGCCGACCCCACAATCACGGCGTCCGCCAACCGGGCCACGGCCGCAGCCTGGGCCGGGGTGGAAATCCCGAATCCGACCGCCAGCGGCAAAGGGGTCAGCGCCTTCACCCGCCGGACCCCCTCGGCCAGGTCGTCCGGCAGCCGATCCCGCGGACCGGTCACACCCCGGAGCGAGACGTAGTATACATAACCTCTGGCCTTTTCCGCGATCATTAAAATTCGCCGCTCCGGGCTCGTCGGGGCCACCAGGAAGATGGAATGGAGGCCCGCCGTCGTGAGCGATTCGCCCAGCGCCGCCATCTCCTCGGGAGGACAATCGGACAGGATCAGGCCGTCCACCCCCGCCTCGCGTGCCGCCGCGGCAAACCGCGCCCCCCCGAAGCGGTGGATGGGATTCACATAGCTCATCAGGACGAGGGGAATCTCCGACCGCTTGCGGACTGCCGCCACCAGCTCCAGGACCCCGCGCAGCGTGGCGCCCGCCTCCAGGGCGCGCTGGTAGGCCCGCTGGTTGACGACCCCGTCGGCCAGCGGGTCGGAGAACGGGACGCCGATCTCGACGAGATCCGCCCCACGCGCCTCGAATTCCCGCACCAGAGCCAGCGTGGTTTCCAGGGAGGGGTCGCCTCCCGCCACGAAGGGAATCATCCCCTTCCGCCCTGCGGCCTTGAGTCGGGCGAAGGTGCGATCGATCCGATTTTCAGACATGTCATCTCCCGTTAGCCCTGATCCGAGAAACCGCTTAACCGCCAAGGCGCCAAGGACACCAAGGATGGAGCGGTAGATACCCGCGTCGGAGCCCAGAATCTGAAGGCCCCACGCGGTGGGCTTCCCGATCTTCGTTCCGAAATAAGAAATCTGTTCTCCTTGGCGATCTTGGCGTCTTGGCGGTTCAACATGTTTTTCGCATTGGGGTTAGCTCCAGGGCCTTGGCCACGACCTCCACGTCCTTGTCGCCTCGCCCCGATAGATTCAGGATGACCGCGGAATTCCGCGGCAGCTCCCGCGCGAGAAGGGGCAGGTAGGCCACGGCGTGCGCGGATTCCAGGGCGGGGATGATCCCCTCCGTCTCGCACAAGAGGCGGAAGCCCTGCAGGGCTTCCTCGTCCGTCGCCGACGCGTACTCGATGCGCCCCGCGTCGTGGTAGTAGGCGTGCTCGGGGCCGACCCCCGAGTAGTCCAGCCCCGCCGAGATGGAGTGGGTCACGCGGATCTGGCCGTCCTCGTCCTGCAGGACGTAACTTCGCGTTCCGTGCAGGATGCCCTGCACCCCCTCCGCGAAACGGGCGGCGTGGCGGCCGGAGGCGATGCCCAGCCCACCCGCCTCCACGCCCACCATCCGGACGCCGGTCTCCGGCAGGAAGGGATAGAAGAGGCCCATGGCGTTGCTCCCGCCCCCCACGCAGGCGAGGAGGCAATCCGGCAGGCGCCCCTCCGCCTCGAGAATCTGCTCCCGGGTCTCCAGACCGATGACGGACTGGAAATCCCGGACCATCCGCGGATACGGGTCGGCGCCCAGGACCGACCCGAGCACGTAGTGGGTCGCTTCCACGTTGGTCACCCAGTCCCGCATGGCCTCGTTGATGGCGTCCTTCAGCGTCTTGCTCCCCGAAGAGACGGCGGTCACCTTCGCCCCCAGCAGGCGCATGCGGACGACGTTCAGGGCCTGCCGCTCCATGTCCTCCGTCCCCATGTACACTTCGCAGGCCAGGCCCATCAGGGCCGCCACCGTGGCCGTGGCCACGCCGTGCTGGCCGGCCCCCGTCTCGGCAATGACCCGGCGCTTCCCCATGCGTCGCGCCAAGAGGACCTGCCCCAGGGTGTTGTTGATCTTGTGCGCCCCGGTGTGGGCCAGGTCTTCCCGCTTCAGGTAGATGCGCGGGCCGCCCAGGCGCTCCGTGAGCCGCCGCGCGAAGTAGAGCGGCGTCGGCCGCCCCACGTAATGGCGCAGCAGATTCTGCATCTCCTCCTGGAAGGCGGGATCCCGGCGGGCGGCGTCGTAGCCTTTCGCCAGGGCCTCCAGGGCTGCCATCAGGGTCTCCGGAACGAAACGGCCGCCGTAGGGACCGAAGTGACCCAGAGCGTCCGGCAAGGCCGGCGGCGGCTCATGCGCGATCGGCTGAGTGGACATTGGCAATGAACTCCTCCAGCTTGCGATGGTCCTTCCGTCCTGGGGCGCGCTCCACCCCGCTGCTCACGTCCACCCCGTACGGTCGGACGCGGCGGACGGCCTCGGCCACGTTCCCGGGGGTGAGGCCCCCGGCCAGGATGATCGGCGCCCGGGATGCGAGACCGATGGCCAACTCCCAGGGGAAGGCGGTGCCCGTCCCCCCCGGCGCCCCCTCCACGTGGCTATCCAGGAGAAATGCCCGCGCCGGGTAGCAGAGGAGCGGGCTCAGGCTTTCGCGGTCTCGGATCCTGAGACCCTTGATGACCGGCAAAGGCATCGCCCGGCTCAGCTCGGGCGATTCGCGGCCGTGGAGCTGCACCGCCTGCAGCCCGCAGCGGGATATGCAGGCCAGGATCTCCTCTCTCGGCTGATCGAGAAACACGCCCACCGGCGTAACGAAGGGGGGAAGAGCGGCAACGATCTCTGCCGCCGCCTCGGCCGAGACATGGCGGGGCGTCCCCGGCACGAAGACGAAACCCAAAGCATCCGCCCCCGATCGCACCGCCGCCTCTGCATCCCCGGCCGATGTGATGCCGCAGATCTTGACCCGAGTCATGACGCCTCACGGCTCAATTTCAAAGGTAAAACCGACAACCGACAAGTCAAAATTGAAAAAGGGAGGCCGTTTTCGATTATCGGTTTCGCATTCGGATGTCAATTTTCACTTTTCACTCGTCGGTTGTCGCTTCTCACTTTTCACTTGTCGGTTGTCGGTTTTGACTTTTCACTTGTTCCCCGTTCTCCCGGCAACGCGACAAGCTCTCGCAGGGCCGCCCCCACATCCGCATGCCTGAGCAATCCCTCGCCCACCAGGATCCCATCCACGCCCGCCCCCTCCAGACGGCGCGCGTCCAGGGCGGTGGCCACCCCGCTCTCGCTGATGAGCACGCGATCGGCCGGGACCAGGGGCAAAAGGTCGAAGGTCGTCTGCAGCGTCACCTGGAACGTTCTGAGATCCCGGTTGTTGATCCCGAGGATCTTGGCGTCGCAGGCGAGGGCCGACCCCAGTTCGTCCCGGCCGTGGACTTCGACCAGTGCATGCAGCCCAAGCTCGGCGGCCAGGCCGAGGAGATTCTGGATCTCTTCCTGCGCCAGGGCAGCCGCGATCAGGAGGACGGCGTCCGCGCCGGCCGCCCGCGCCTCCCAGAGTTGGTAGGGGTCAACGTGAAAGTCCTTGCGCAGGATCGGAAGCCCCACCGCCTGTCGTACGGCTGCCAGGTCCGCTAGGCCCCCCTGAAAGAACGGGGCATCCGTGAGAACGGAAATGGCGCCGGCGCCCGCCGCCGCGTAATCGGCCGCGATCGACGCAGGCTGGAAATCCCCCCGGATGACGCCCCGCGAGGGCGAAGCCTTCTTCACCTCGGCGATCACCCGGAGCGGCCCCTTCCGTCGAGCCGCCGCCTCCGGCTCCCGCCGCACGGCGCCCAGGAAGTCCCGCGTGGGGGGCAGATCCCGGCAGCGCGCCCGAAGCTCGACCAGCGGCAGCCGCGCCATCCTGTCGATCAGATCTGCCCGAGTGCGTTCAAGGATCGTATCAAGGATACTCATCGCAGCGCAAGGGTTCGAGAGTTCCCGGGTTCGGGGATTCGAAGGTTCACGGGTGCACGGGTTCGAAGGTTCACGGGTTCGGAAGTACGACAGTACGGCAGTACGACGGTACCACGGCACAGGAGCGGTCGGGGATTCGAGAGTTCGATAGTGCGGCGGTATTGGAATGGTTCGAGGGCGCGGGATTTTCAACTGTTCTCTGCCCTCTGCCGCCCTGAGGTTCTGTGGCTCTTACCTCTGTGGCGCTGCGACCCTGCCCCTTCCGGCTCTGCCCTGTGCCCTGTGCCCTGTGCCGCTCCTGTACTCTCGTACCGCCGTACCCTCGTACCCTCGTACTGTCGTACCCTCGTACCGCCGTACTGTCGTACTGTCGTACCGCCGAACTCTCGAACTTGCGAACCCTCGAACCTTCGAACGTCCTGTCAGCTCTGACAGAACGCCACCAACTGTTCCAGTTTGGCCCGGGCCGCCCCGCCGTCGATGGATTGCTCGGCCAGCCGAACGCCGTCGCCCAGGCTCTCGGCCTTGCCGCCTGCGGCAATGGCGGCGCCGGCATTCAAGAGCACAATATCGCGCTTGGGGCCCTTCTCTCCGCTCAGGATCCGCCGGATGATCTCGGCGTTATCGGCGGCGCTGCCCCCCCGAAGGTCCGCCATGCACGCGCGGGCCAGGCCGAAGTCTTCGGGGCGAATCGTGTACGTCCGCATCCAGCCGTCCTTCAGCTCGGCGACCCGGCTCTCACAGGTGGTGGAGAGTTCGTCCAGGCCGTCCTCGCCGTGCACCACAAAAGCCCGCACGGTTCCCAGCTCCTTGAGCACCTGGGCCATGATCTCCGTGAGGGCCCCGTCGTAGACCCCGATCACCTGCGCCGAGGCGCGGGCCGGATTGGTGAGGGGTCCCAGGATGTTGAAGACGGTCCGCATCCGGATCTCCCGCCGCGCCAGCATGACGAACTTCATCGCCTTGTGCAGGAGCGGGGCGTAGCAGAACCCGATCCCCACCTCGTCGATACATCTGCCCACCCGCTCCGGCGGAAGGTCCAGGCGGACCCCCAGCGCCTCCACCACATCCGCGCTGCCGCACAGGCTGCTCACCGAGCGGTTGCCGTGCTTGGCCACCGGGATGCCGGCCCCCGCCACCACGAAGGCCGTGGCCGTGGAGACGTTGAACGTGCCGGTGGCGTCGCCGCCGGTGCCGCAGGTGTCCACCAGCATCTCGCGGTCCGTCCCCGACAGCGAGGTTTGCACCCGGTGGCGGGTCTTGACCGGCGAGACCTTCTCGCGCATCACCCGGGCGAAGCCGATCAGCTCCTCCACCGTCTCCCCCTTCATCCTGAGGGCGGTGAGGAAGGCGGCGATCTGGGCGTCCGTGGCCTGGCCCGACATGATGGCGTCCATGGCGGCGAAGGCCTCGTCTCGGGTCAGGTCTTGACGATCCGCCAGCTTCCGAATAATCTCCACGATCATCGGCGATTCCCCCTCTCTCTCGTGCGAGTGTCCGCGTCCCTTCCCTTCAACCCTTCCCCTTTACCCGCCACCGCACGCAATCCCCCTCTCCTGCACGGGCGTTTGCAGGAAATTCCGGAGCAGCCCCTTGCCGGCTTGGGTCAGGATAGACTCCGGGTGGAACTGCACTCCCTCCACCGGATGGGTCCGGTGGCGAACTCCCATGATTTCCCCCTCTGCCGTGGCCGCCGAGATGTCCAGACAGCCGGGGAGGCTCGACCGTTCGATCAGCAGGGAGTGGTAGCGGGTGGCCTCGAAGGGGTTCGGCAGCCCCTGGAACACCCCCCGGCCGTCGTGCTGGATGGGGGAGGTCTTCCCGTGCATGAGCCGGGCTGCCCGCACGATCCGTCCGCCGTAGGCCGCGCCGATACACTGATGGCCGAGACACACGCCGAGGAGGGGGGTGGTGGCGCCCGCGGCGCGGATCAGGTCGCAGCAGATCCCTGCCTCGGCTGGCGTGCAGGGGCCGGGGGAGAGAACGATTCGCTCCGGGGCGAGGGCGCGGATGGTCTTTAGATCGATGCGGTCGTTCCGGTAGACGGCGACCTCGGCGCCCAGCTCTCGCAGGTACTGCACGAGGTTGTACGTGAAGGAGTCGTAGTTGTCGATCATCAAGAGCATGAGCGCCTCCGGCGCGGTTCAAGGTTCACGGTTCACGGTTTGGGGGTTCGGCAGTACGACGGTACGGCTGTACGGCTGTACGGGGCCGAAGGCTTCGCTCCCCTGCTCCTTTGCCTCTCTGCCCCCGCATTTCCGTCTCTTCTCTGGTCTATGGTCAACGGTCCATCGTCCATGGTCTGCCCCTCAGCCCCCTGCTCCCCCGCTCCCCTGCCGTATCCCGCGGCTCATGGCTGATGGCTCATGGCGGGTCCCCCATGAACTATGAGCTATGAGCCATGAGCTATTCGCTACTCCAGTCCCGCCTCGGCCAACGCGATGGCCCTGAGGACGGCCCGGGCCTTGTTCATGGTCTCCTCGTACTCCTGCTCCGGCAGGGAGTCGGCCACGATCCCGGCCCCCACCTGCACCGTGGCTGCACCGCGGGCGAAGACGGCGGTCCGGATGGTGATGCAGGTGTCCAGGTTGCCCGCGAAGCTGATGTACCCGACGGCGCCGGCGTACGGGCCGCGGCGGACCGGCTCCAGCTCCTCGATGATCTCCATGGCGCGAATCTTCGGGGCCCCGGTGACTGTCCCCGCCGGAAAGCAGGCCGCCAGGACACTGAAGGCATCCTGGCCGTCTTCCAGGACCCCCCGCACATGCGAGACCAGATGCATGACGTGGGAATAGCGCTCCACCACCATCAGCTCCGGAACCGTGACGCTTCCCACCCGCGCGATCCGGCCGACGTCGTTCCTGCCCAGGTCCACCAGCATGATGTGCTCGGCCCGCTCCTTGGGATCCGCCAAGAGCTCGGCCTCCAACCGGCCGTCCTCCCCCTCCGTGGCGCCGCGCCGCCGGGTCCCGGCGATGGGCCGGAGGTCGATCCGCTCCCCCTCCAGCCGGACCAGCATTTCGGGCGAGCTGCCGACGATGCGCAGGTCGCCGAGCCGGAGGTAGTACATGTAGGGGGAGGGGTTCACGACCCGGAGTGCCCGGTAAACGTCGAAGGGGTCCGCCGCCGTCTGGAGGGTCAGTCGCTGCGAGAGCACCACCTGGATCACGTCGCCTGCCTGCACATACCCCTTGGCCCGACGCACCGCCTCGCAGAACCCCTCCTGGGTGTAGGTGGAGGCAGGGGGTCGAGCCGGCGCAGCCGACGCACTGCCCAGAGGCGCCCCCATGGGCCGGCGCAACGCGGCGATGATCGCCTCGATCTTCTGCACCGACTCGCGATAGACCCGCTCCAGGGCCGCGCGCGTTCGGTCCGCGACCGCCGCGTTGGAGAGCACGGTGATCCGGTGGGTCACGTTGTCGAAAATGACCAGGGTGTCGGTCAGGAGGAAGACGGCATCCGGCAGTCCGAGGTCGTCGCCCGCCGTGGCGGGCAGCCGCTCCAGGTGCCGCACCGTGTCGTACCCCAGGAACCCCACGAAGCCGCCGGTAAACCGCGGGAGCCCGGGAACAACCACCGGACGATACCCTTTGAGAAGCTGGGCCAGGGCCCCCAGGGGATCGCGCGCCTCCGGCAGGAGGCGGCGTCCCTCCCCCTCCAGGACTTCCGCCCGGTCCCCCTTCACCGTGAGGACCAGGCTGGGGTTGGCTCCCAGAAAGCTGTAGCGGCCCCATTGCTCGCCTCCCTCCACGCTCTCCAGGAGGAACGCATAGTTGCCGCTGTCGACCTTGCGGAAGGCGGAGACCGGTGTCTCGGTATCGGCCAGGATCTGCCGCGCGATGGGGATCAGGTTGCCGTGCTGCGCCAACTGGCAAAAGTCGTCAATGTTCGGTGTGTACACGGCCGCGCCTCGCGAAGGAAGGGCGCTCCCACCAACGATCTCGCCGGGGCCGCGGCCCAGGCACATGGGGGAGGCCAGAGAATCCGGAACAGGCAAGCGGTCAGCTGTCAGCGATCAGCGATCAGTCGAATACGCAAATACGAGAACGTCATAAGCTTCACCGATAGCATCGTCCGGACAGCGTGATGTCCTCTGTCTGTGCTCTTGTTTCGCTGAAAGCTGGCGGCTGACCGCTGAACGCTTACCGAAAAAGAGTGAAGACACCGCCAACGGGCAGACGGCGAGCGGGCCGTGGGTCACCAGCGGTGCGAGGGAATCAGGCCAGGACAGGTGTGGGGAGTGCGGATCACGGGTAACCCCTCAGGCGGAGGCCAAGACCTGATCGATCTTTGACTTGAGCGCTGCCTTGGGATGGGCGCCGATGACCTGCTCCACCCGGTTGCCCCCGCGCAGGATAATCAGGGTGGGGATGCTGCGGACGCCGAATCGGGCAGCCGTCTGGCGGTTCTCGTCCACATTGACCTTGCCGACGGTTAGCCGTCCCGCATACTCGCCGGCCAGTTCTTCCAGGATCGGGGCGATCATGCGGCACGGGCCACACCACTCCGCCCAGAAGTCCACCAGGAGGACCGGGTGAGCTTTGGCTTGGGTGTCGAAATCGGCATCGGTGAGCGTGAGTATTGCCTGACCCGCCATGGGACCCCCGCGTGTTCGGATGCGACAAACGTGGGCGCAGTCTAGTGAATTGCCCCGCTCCGGTCAAGTCCTTTCCCGATAGGAAAGACAGTTCGAGGGTTCACGGGTTCGGGAGTTCGAAACTTCGCAGGTTCGGGAGTACGACGGTACGGCAGTCCGACGGTACGGCGGTACGAGGTCGGAGTCGCCGGAGGCGACGGAGATCCGCCGCAGGCGAATTCGGGGTTCGCGAGTTCGCCGTTCGACGTTCACCGTTGACCGGTCGTCCCCCAGAGCCCACGGCTGATGCCCATCCGTCCCATAGGTCCCATGGGTCCCATAGGTCCCATGGCTCGCCATGGCCCATGAGCCACGCACCACGCGCGTCGGCGCGTCAGAATCGTCCGGCGATGGTGAAGAGCGCCGTGATGCGGTCGTTGGTTTCGCGGAGGCGCAGCGAGAGGGTGCGACAGAACGCCCAGAGGATCTTTCGCGCGATGATGGGATCCGAGTCGAAGAGGGCGAGGAGGCTATGCCGGTCCAGGAACAGCACCAGGGCGGCCTGGTGGGCGATGGCGGTCGCCGAGCGGGGGAAAGCGTCGAAGAGGGCCATCTCCCCGAACCAGTTCCCCCGCTCGACGAAGTATATGGCCTCTTCCCCCACGCCGGGGATCTGCTTGCTGATGCGGATCGAGCCGTCCACCACGATATAGAAAGCCTCGCCCACATCCCC
Organism: Candidatus Methylomirabilota bacterium; assembly: GCA_016209735.1. Taxonomy (GTDB): domain Bacteria; phylum Methylomirabilota; class Methylomirabilia; order Methylomirabilales; family 2-02-FULL-66-22; genus 2-02-FULL-66-22. The sequence goes on along the minus strand of JACQVN010000062.1, from coordinate 29,665 downwards.
CTCATGAAACAGAACCATGTCCTTGGGATAGGCGACGACCCTGCCCAGCGCGATGACGCAGGCGAGTTCTTCTTCGGTCAGGTGAGCAAAAAAGGGCACGGAGCGGATGGCGTCTCGAACGGCTGTCGCGTCGGCTGCCATGATCCTCACCAGACCCAGAGTCCCTCGGCGGGGAAGGCATCCCGCACCCACTCGATGCGGGGCGGCTCATCCTCCTCGGGAAAATTCACGGCCAAAACGTCGAAGCGGCAGGCCACGTCGGTCAGGCGTCGTTCCGCCAAGAACCACTCGGCGGCCCGCACGATCTGTCGCTGCTTCCGCCGGTGCACGGCCAGCTTCGGCGGACCGAAGGCATCCGAGGTGCGGCTCTTGACCTCGACGAAGACGAGCGTCTTGCTGTCTCGCCCGATCAGGTCGATCTCGCCCGCCGCACAGCGAAAATTGGCCGCCAGAATCGTGAAGCCGCGACGCTCCAGGAACTCCCGGGCGACATCTTCGCCCGAACGCCCCACGGCCCGGCGGGCCTCGGTCACCAGAGGCTCCCCTGCACTGGCAGCCGCACGTGCTCCCGCACGCCGGCGAAGGTCCGCCGATGGATGGGCGTGGGGCCGTAGCGTGCGATGTTGGCCCGGTGCAGAGCGGTCCCGTACCCCTTGTGCTGCGCGAAGCCGTAGCGGGGGAACTGGCGGCTCCACGCCTCCATCAGCCGGTCCCGGGTCACTTTGGCCAGGATGGACGCCGCCGAGATGGCGGCCACGCGACGGTCTCCCTGCACGATGGCCCGCACCGGCATGCTGAGGCGTGGCGTGACGTTCCCGTCCACCAACACCAGGGCAGGCTGGGAAGCGAGCCCCTCGACCGCCCGGGCCATGGCCGCCAGGGTGGCGCGCAGGATATTCGTGGCGTCGATCTCCGCCGCCTCCACCGCCGCCACGCTCCAGGCCACGCAGGCGGCGCCGATGACCTCTGCGAGCCGCTCCCGGGTTCTCGGACGGAGCAGCTTGCTGTCGGCCAGGCCCGGGATGACCGCGTCTGCGGGGAGAATCACCGCCGCCGCCACCACTGGTCCCGCCAGACTCCCACGTCCCGCCTCGTCCACGCCCGCGATCCGCACGGCCGGAACCTCGACGGGAAACAGGCTGTCCCCGTGAAGGAGCGGGCGGAGCGCCGCACGCCCCTGCCGGCCCGATGCGCCGCCCGTTCGGCCCCCCCTCCCGGCCATGCCGAACACCACTTCACACCTAGGAGGCCCGCCGCTCCTTGATGCGCGCTGCCTTGCCCCTCAGCTTGCGGAGGTAGTACAGCTTGGCGCGGCGCACCCGGCCCCTGCGCAGGACCTCGATGGCGTCCACGCTGGGTGAATGCAACGGGAAGGTGCGCTCGACCCCCACCCCGTAGGTCACCTTGCGCACCGTGAAGGTGGCGCCGAGGCTGCCGCCTCGCTTCCGGATGCAGATCCCCTCGAACGCCTGCAATCGCTCCTTGTCCCCCTCGACGACCTTCACCTGCACGCGGACGGTGTCGCCCGGATCGAACGCGGGGAGATCCGTCCGCAGGAAGCGCTCCTCGACTGCCTGTATCGCTGACATGGGCATTCCCTCCGGATTAGCGTATGGCTTATGGCGTATGGATTAAGAGTACGGCACTCGCTCCACGGTTCAAGGTTCGAGGGTTCGGCATTTTCAATTTGCAATTTGCAATTTCGATTTGCCCCCGCTCCCTTAGCCCCTCTGCTCCCCTGCCCTTCCGCTCCCCGGCTCCTCCGCTTCTATCTCCGCCAGGAGTTCCCGGTCGCGCTGATCCAGCTCGGCCCCGGCCAGCAGATCCGGACGCCGGATGCGTGTGCGGCGAAGAGCCTCCTTCCGCCGCCACCGCGCCACGGCCTGGTGGTCGCCCGACAGCAAGATCTCTGGGACCGCCATCCCGCGGTACACCGGCGGCCGCGTGTAGTGCGGGTGCTCCAAGAGACCCGTGGTGAACGAATCGCTCGCCGCCGAATCGGCGTCCCCCAAGACGCCGGGAATCAGCCGGATGATCGCGTCCAAGAGGACGATGGCGGGGATCTCACCCCCCGTGAGGACGTAATCCCCGATGGACACTTCCAGGGCGCCCAGCCCCGTGGGGATCCGGTCGTCCAGCCCCTCGTACCGCCCGCAGATCAGGAGCAGGTGCGAGGCCTCCGCCAGCTCCGCGGCCAAGCGCTGGTTGAAGCGCGTACCCTGGGCGGACAGGACGACGATCCTGCTCCCGGACGTCCGCCCCAGGGCTTCCACGGCCTCGAACACCGGCTCCGGCTTCATGACCATGCCGGCCCCGCCCCCGTAGGGAGCGTCGTCCGCCGTCCGGTGGCGATCGTGCGTCCAGGTGCGAAGGTCGTGAACGCGAATCTCCGCCAGGCCCCGTTCCTGGGCCCGCTTGAGAATGCTCTCCGAGAGGGGCCCCTGGAACATCCCGGGAAACAGCGTCAGGACGTCATAGCTCTTCAGCGCCCGCCCCGCCTCCTCCCGTGGCCTCGATCAGGCCGTCCATCGGCTGGATCTCGAGGCGTCGGGACGCCAGGTCGATCCGGCGAATATGCGCCCGGGTCGCCGGCAACAGCCACTCCCCCGCCTCCCCCCGCACCACCAGCACATCGTGGGCGGCCGTCTCCAGGATCTCAACCACCGCGCCCAGCGCCCGCTCCCCGTCCGTCACCGCCAGGCCCAGGAGATCGGCATGGTAGTAGGAGCCCTCGGGCGGGTCGGGGGCTGCTTCGCGGGGAATCGCCACCTCCCGGCCGACGAGCGACCTCGCCGCCTCGGGCGAACCCACACCGGCCAACTTCAGGATCACCGCCCGCCCCTGGAGCCGGCTCCGCTCGATGGCAACGGCCTGCCACGCGCCGTCGGGAGGACCCACCCAGCACTCGGCCAGTTGGCAGAGCAGGGCGGTTCCCTCGGCCCAGGAGGCCACCTTCACCTCGCCCCGCACCCCATACGGCTTGAGGATGCGGCCAAGGATGAGGAAGCCCGGCACCTGCTACTCCACGATCTCCAGGACCACACGCTGCTTGGTCCGGGAGGCCGTGGCGTGGAGCAGCGTGCGGATCGCCCGGGCTGTGCGCCCTTGCTTGCCAATGACCCGCCCGAGGTCCGTCTGGGCTACCTGGAGACGGAGAGTGGTGGTGCCCCCGCTCTCGCTCGCCTCGACCTGCACTTGCTCCGGGTGATCCACCAAGGCTCTGGCCACGTATTCCACGAGCTCTTTGAACACTGGGGCGTCCTCCCTCGGACCCTGACCCTACCCGGCAGTCCCCCTCTCGGCGCCCAGATTGCTCAGGAGGCGGCCGCCGCCCCCTTGCGGGCCTCGGCGCGCTGTTTCAGGACGCCGGCCCGCCGCAAAAGGGTCCGGACCGTTTCCGTGGGCTGCGCGCCCTTGGCCAGCCATCGGGCCGCCTTTTCCGCGTCGATGGTGAGCCCCGCGGGCTGCTTCAACGGATCATAGCTCCCCAGGCTCTCCAGGAAACGGCCGTCCCGCGCCGCGCGGGAGTCGGCCACGACGACTCGATAGAAGGGCGTTTGCTTGGTTCCCATGCGGCGCAGGCGAATCTTGACAGCCATGCTTCCTCCTCGTCAGGAAATCGAGAACGGCAGATTGCGGGGCAGGCGGCGGCCTTTCCCGCCCTGCAGCATCTGCCGCACCACCTTCTGCATCTCGCTGAACTGCTTGAGCAGGCGATTCACGTCCTGCACGCTCGTGCCGGAGCCGCCGGCAATCCGCTTCCGGCGCGCGCCGTCGATGATCTCGGGCCGTTGCCGCTCCCGGGGGGTCATGGAGTCGATGATGGCCTCCACCCGCTTCAGCTCCCTCTCCTGCTCCGTGCTGTCCGGCAGCCCCTTCATCCGCGACAGCCCGGGGATCATGCCGACGAGCTGGTCCAGCGGCCCCATCCCGCGGACCTGTCGCAACTGCTCCCGGAAGTCTTCCAGGCTGAATGTCTGGGCTTTCAGCTTCTTCTGGAGCTTCTCGGCCTGCTTGGCGTCTACCGCCTGCTCGGCGCGCTCCACCAGGCTGAGGATATCCCCCATCCCCAGGATGCGGGAGGTCAGGCGATCCGGATGGAAGACCTCCAGCGCATCCAGCTTCTCCCCCACCCCCACGAACTTGATGGGGACGCCGGTCACCGCCCGGATGGACAGGGCGGCGCCGCCGCGCGTGTCGCCATCCAGCTTGGTGAGGATGTAGCCGGTGAGCGCCAGCGCCTGGTGGAAGGCGGTCGCCGAGTTGACGGCGTCCTGACCCGTCATGGCGTCGGCCACCATCAGGATCTCGGTGGGCTTCACTTCGGCCTTGATGGCGGAGAGCTCCTGCATCAGTGCCTCATCGATATGAAGCCGGCCGGCCGTGTCCAGGATTACCGGATCCAGGAGCCGGGAGCGCGCCTGCCTCACCGCCTCGCGGGAGACCGCCACGGCCGAGGTCGCACCCGGACTCCGGAACACCTCCACTCCCAGGCTCTCCCCCAGGGTGGCCAGTTGATCCTGTGCCGCCGGTCGCTGGAGATCCGCCGCCACCAAGAGCGGTTGCTGCCCCTCTTCCCTGAGGAGGCGGGCCAGCTTGCCGGCCGTGGTCGTCTTCCCCGAGCCCTGCAATCCTACCAGCATGAGCACGCTGGGGGCCTGATTGGCCACCTTCAGGCGGGTCGCCGTCCCGCCCATGAGGGCCGTGAGCTCTTCGTAGACGACCTTGACCACCTGCTGACCGGGCGTCAGGCTCTCCAGGACGTCCCGCCCGATGGCCCGCTCCCGCACCTTCTCGACGAAGGACCGAACCACCTTGAAGTTCACGTCGGCCTCGAGGAGCGCCAGACGCACCTCCCGGAGGGCCTCGGCGATATTATCCTCGGTCAAACGGCCGTGGCCCCGGAGCTGCTTGAAGATAGTATTCAGTCGGTCGGAAAGGGCTTGGAACATAGTCCTGTCTCGTGGCGTAAAGACGAAAAATAGCCGCCTGGCCGCACCTTGTCAAGGTAAAACCCCCCCCGGAGCGCGACAACCCCGCGTCGCTATTGAAGATTTCGACCCGGTCTTCCAGCCCGGCCTTGACCCCGAGACCCACCAACGGCTATTCTCGCTCTACCCCTTGTGCCGCAGGAGGAGAACCCGTGGAGGATCAAGGGCCTCGCCTGAACGAGGACATCCAGACGCTCTTGGAAGGTTTGGCGCAGGCCGGGTCACCCCGGATGGCGTTTCTCCGCAGGACGCCGACGGGAATCCCGGAGGGGGGGGGAACCCTCCTCTGCCTCTCCGCCTCTTTCAATCCTCTCACCCTGGCCCACGAACGTCTGGTACGGGAAGGCGCGCGGATCGCCCCGCCGGACGAGATCCTCCTCCTCCTCGCCCTGGCCAACGTGGACAAGGGGATCGCCGGATTCCCCTTGGCCGACCGCTTGCGGTTCCTGCTGGCGTATGCGGAAAATCGGCCGAAGCTCTCCGTGGCCGCAGTCAGCCACGGGCGATTCGTGGACAAGGCCCGCGCCATCCGTCCCCTGGTTCCGCCGCAGACCCGGCTGGCATTCATTCTGGGGTTCGATACGTTGGTCCGGCTCTTCGACCCCCGGTACTACAGGGACATGGAGGGAGAGCTGGCCGAACTCTTCGCTGCCGCCGAGGTTTTGGCAGCCAACCGTGCCCCGGAGACGCCGGAGGCCGTCGCAGCCTTTCTGCACCGCCGTGAGGTTCGGCCCTTCCGGGATCGGATCCATCTGCTCCGCCTGCCCGCCGACATCGCAAGCATCTCCGCCACGGCCGTGCGCCGACGCCTGGCCCGGGGAGAATCTGCCGCCGACCTCGTCCCTCCCGAAATCCTGCCGCTGCTTGGCCGGTAGCTCTCTGGTGCTTTGGAGGTCCCATAGGTCCCATGGGTCCTATGAGTCTTATCGGACCCATGGGACCTATAGGACCCATGGGACCTATGGGACTCAAAGCCCTCAGCCGATCAGCACCAGCCGCACGTCCATCACGTTGGTGCGCGTGGGGCCGGTGAGCAAGAGATCCCCCAGCCTGGCGAAGAAGTTGTAGGAGTCGTTGTTTTCCAGGAAGGCGCGCGGATTGAGGCCGAGCGCCCGCGCGCGGGCTATCGTCTCGCCGTCTGCCAGGGCGCCGGCCGCATCCGTCGGGCCGTCCGTCCCGTCTGTCCCACCGCTCAACACGACCACGTTGGCCAGACCGGCGATGTCGAAGGCGGCGGCCAGCGCGAACTCCTGGTTCCGTCCCCCCTTGCCGTGGCCCTTCAGCGTCACGGTCGTCTCCCCCCCGGTGATGAAGCAGACGGGCGGCGCGACGGGTAGGCCGCTGGATCGCACTTCCAGGGCCAGCGCCGCGTGCAGCCGAGCCACCTCCTTTGTCTCCCCCTCGATGAAAGAAGAGAGGATCAGCGGGGTGAAGCCCAGGCGTTGCGACTCGGCCTCGGCAGCTCGCAGGGCCTGGATGTTGCTCGCCACCATGACATTCTGCACCTTGGCGAAGACCGGATCGCCCGGCTTGGGCGTCTCCGGATGTTTCCCGGCTGCTCCCGACTCCAGATAGGTTCGAATCGAGGCCGGGATGGCTTCACGGATCTTGTACCGGTCGAGGATCCCCAGGGCATCCGCGTAGGTGGTCGGGTCCGGAACCGTGGGGCCCGAGGCGATGGCATCCAATGGATCCCCCACGATGTCGGAGAGGATCAGGGTCACCACCCGCGCCGGCGCGGCCGCGCGGGCGAGCTTCCCGCCCTTGATCCGGGAGATGTGCTTCCGGAGCGTGTTCATCTCCCGGATGTCGGCCCCGCAGGCCAGAAGCTCTCTGGTGAGCGCCTGCTTCTCCTCCAGCGCGATGCTCGCCACCGGGGCGGGGGTGAGGGCCGACCCGCCGCCGGAGATCAGGACCAGGAGGAGGTCGGCGGCGGTCGCGCCCCGCAGGCAGTCGAGTATCGCCTGGGCGCCGGCCATGCCGGCGGCATCCGGCACCGGGTGCCCCGCCTCGTGGAGGCGAACGGTCTTGGTTGGCTGCACGTGGCCGTACTTGGTCACGACCACGCCCCGCGTGATGCGGTCGCCCACGATCTCCTCGACCGCCGAGGTCATGGAGGCGCCCGCCTTCCCCAGCCCCACCACGAGCAGCTGTCGAATCGTCGCCAGGTCTAAGGTTTGCCCGCCTACCCGGAGGGAGTTCCCCTCCCGTCTCAGGTGGCGGCGGATGGCCTCGGCCGGGTCCACGGCCGCTACGGCGGCGTCGAAGATCTTGCGGGCGGCCCGGCGAAGGGCCTTGATGTCCATAGAATTCTCCGTGCATCGCGGGTTCAACCCGGTTTGTTCACTGTAGACAGCCCGAGGGGTGCTGCGCTTTTTCGGAGCGGGGACGGAAGACTGGAGACCGGGCTTCCGTCATCGGTCCTCCGTCTCCCGTCAGCGATTCCGTAATCGCTCGGACTCAGCGTGGGCCGAGCAGGAACCGCTCGACGACGGTGTAGATGGATCCCTGCGGGTTGAGCTGGCTCTCCATCAGGAAGATGGCGGTCACGCGGGTGGCCCCGAGATCCGCTTGCGCCTCGGCTCTGAGGGCCGCCAAAAGCTCCGCCGCCTTGCGCGGCGATCGGACCCGCCCCAGCGTGAGATGCGGCGCGAACGGGCGCTTTTCGCGGGAGAAGCCCACGCCGGCCATGGCGGCGTCCACACGACCTGCCAGCTTGCCCAGCGCCTCCGCGCCGCCCGTGATCCCCGCCCAGATGACGCGGGGAATCCGTCCCCCGAAGCTGCCCACACCGGCCACGGCCGCCTCGCAGGGCTCGGACCCCCGGGCCACCTCCCTGAGCGCAGCCCGGATGCCCTCCTGCCGCGCCGGCTCGACCTCGCCCAGGAACTTCAAGGTGAGGTGAATGTTGCCCGGACGCACCCAACTCACGTCCGCCCGGACGGCCCGCAGCCGATCCTGCACCGCGGCCAGCCGCTCGCGAATCTCCTCCGGCAGATGAACGGCAACGAACAGGCGCATGGCAGTAATTTCGAATTGCGAATTGCGAATTGCGAAATTGTGCGGATCCAGGCGTCAATTCGAAATCCGCAATTCGCAATTCGAAATCGGCTCAGGCTTCCTCCGCCGGCACCCCCAACAGGTGCCGCCGGAGCATCTCCAGGGCCATCTGCGAGCCCCGATGCTTGATCATCTCCCGATCGCCCAACAGGCGGAAATCCCGCCCGCTGCTGCCGCCCTCCCACGCCAGGGCCACCCACACGAGTCCCACAGGCTTCTCCGGCGTGCCGCCGGTCGGCCCGGCGACCCCCGTGGTGGCCAGGCCGAACGTCGTTCCGCCCCGCCGGCGGACCCCCTCGGCCATCGCGGTCGCCACGGGCAAGCTCACCGCGCCGTACTGCTCGAGGAGGGCTCGGGGCACATCCAGGAGGGCCTGCTTGGCGGCGAGGCTGTAGGCCACCACCCCGGACTCGAAGTAGTCCGAGCTGCCGGAGACATCCGTCAGTCGGCTGGCCACCAGGCCCCCGGTGCACGATTCGGCCACGGCCAGCGTCGCGCCCCTTTGCCGGAGCAGCCGGCCGACGACCGCCTCCATCACCTCCTCGTCCCTGGCGAAGATGAGGTGCCCGAGGCGCTCGCGGATCTTGTCCTCCAGGTCGTCCAGTTGCGCGCCGATCCTCTGGGGATCGTCTCCCTTGCAGGTGAGGCGGACGTGGATTTCTCCCCGGTGGGCCAGCACCCCGATGGTCGGGTTTCGCATCTCCCGGAAGTAGTCGCCGATGCGCTGATCCAGGGTGGACTCGCTGATGCCGCATGCCTTCAGCACGCGGGAGACGATCCTTCCCTTGCTGCCGAAACGTGCGCGGATGCGGGGGATCACCTGCTCCAGGCACATGGGCATCATCTCGCCGGGGACGCCGGGCAGGCAGGCGATCGCCTTGCCGTCCGCCACCGCAAACAGTCCGGGGGCGGTCCCGCGCGGGTTGTGCAGCACCTCGACACCTTCGGGGACCATGGCCTGCTTCTTGTTGTTCTCGGCCATGGGCATCCGGCGCTGGGCGAAGCGTTTCTCGATGTGGGCGAGGACGGCCGGATCCGGCTTGAGGGGGCGGTTGATCACCGCCGCCAAGACGTCCCGGGTGAGGTCGTCTTCGGTCGGCCCCAGCCCGCCGGTGATGATGAGAGCCTCCGCCCGGGAGAGAGCCAGGCGCATGGCGGCCTCGATCCGCCCCCAGTTGTCCCCGACCGTGGTCTTGTAGAAGACGTCGATCCCCGCCTCGGCCAGCCGCTGCGAGATCCAGGCGGTGTTGGTATCCACCGTCTGCCCCAGCAGAAGCTCCGTCCCCACCGTCAAGATCTCCGTCCCCATGTTCACCCCGACAAGACCAGAATCGAACCACCAAGACGCCAAGGACGCCAAGGAAAACTTCTCAAGAGAGAACGATACGCTGAAGACCCGATTTGAGAACCGAAACGTTGAAATTGATTAGCAGGCCCAGCCGGTGGCCGGTGGCCTTGAGATACGAGATCATCTGCGCCTCGTGGATCGGGGCCAACGCTTCCACTGCTTTCTGTTCGACCACAAGCCGCCCATCAACGAGGAAATCCAGGCGTCCTTCGCCGATCTTATGATCCTTGTAAGTCAGCGAAAAAGGTTTCTGTTCTTCGAAGGGAATCCCTCGCAGCTTGAGCTCCACAGCCAAGGCCTGCCCGTACACACTCTCAAGGAATCCTGGACCGAGCTCTCGATGCACCTCGATGGCGGCCGCAATGACCTCACGAGCCAAGCGATCCAAGCTGTCACCGGGCTCTTCCATGCAGTCCCCCCAGAATTTTGGGCCAATTGGTATCTTGCCACTTCACTCGGCCCCCGTCGTTCTGTGAAAGGAATCCCTTGGCGTCCTTGGCGTCTTGGCGGTTCAAGCCGTCCCCGGGGCCTACAGGAATTCGAAGTTCTGCTTGAGCAGCCACCAGGTGGCGCGGGCCAGGAGTCCCGCGGCCAGATCGTCGAGCACGATCCCCCAGCCACCCGGCAGGCGCTCCAGTCTTTCCAGCGGGCCGGGCTTCACCACGTCGAAGAGCCGAAACAGGAGGAAGGCGGCGGCCAGATCGTACATCGTCGCGGGCAGGGCGATCCCCGCCGCCAGCATCCCTGCCGCCTCGTCGATCACGATCACCGGCAAGTCCCGCTCCCCGAGGCCCCCGGTCGCCACGCCGGAGGCCCAGATGGCGACCCCCGCCAGGACCGCTGCAGCCGCCACATGGACGGGCCACGGCAGAAGAAAGAGGAAGGGGAGACACAGCGCAGCCCCCAGGAGACTCCCCGCCGTTCCCGGCAATAGCGGGACCCGTCCCAGGCCCCCCACCGTGGCGATGGCCCAGGGGAGCGGCGGGATCGCCGCCGTCGGAACCGCTGCACGCGTCGCACGCTTCCGTTCGCCCATGGTTATCCAATGACCTCCAGCACCTCTCCCTCCAGGTCGTGTTCGAAGGCCTGCCGAATGCGCGCACGCACCAGGGTGCCGGGCGGGTGGAAGGGTCCGGAGAGATAGACCCCGCCATCCACTTCCGGCGCGTGGCCGGCCGTCCGCCCCACCTGCAGTCGGGGAAACTCCGGCGCCTCCCCGTCCACCATGACCGTCTGGAGGCTCCCGATCATGGCCTGGCCCTTCGCCTCGGCGATCTCTGCCTGGGCCGCCATGAGGCGCGCCCGCCGCGACTCGGTCACGCGCCGCGAGACCTTGGGCGAAAGGCGGGCGGCGGCCGTCCCCTCCTCGTCGGAGTAACAGAACACGCCCATGCGGTCGAAGCGGACCTCACGGACGAAGCGCAAGAGGCTTGCGAACTGACGCGCCGTTTCGCCGGGGAATCCGGTGATGAAAGCCGTGCGCACGGTGAGGTCGGGCACCAGGGAGCGGCAGCGGTCTATGAGCTGTTTCAGGCTCGCGGCATCCCCGCCGCGACCCATCGCCTTCAGGAGGGCCCGTTCGCTGTGCTGGAGCGGCATGTCCAGGTAGCGGCACAGCTTGGGCTCCGTCGCCAGGGCGCGGAGAAGCTCCGTCGTGATCCGGGTGGGATAAAGGTAGTGGAGGCGGATCCAGCGGACGCCCGGGACGCCGACCAGCTCCTCCAGGAGCCGAACGAGGCCGTTTCCCTCGCCGCGGTCCCGCCCGTAACTGGTGCTATCCTGGGAGATCAGGACGACCTCGCGTACCCCCTCCGCGGCCAGCCGGCGCACCTCGGCCAGGATGTCGGCCCGCGGCCGGCTCTGCATGGGGCCGCGGATGCCCGGGATGGCGCAGAACCGGCAGGCGTGATCGCATCCCTCCGCAATCTTGACGTAGGCCAGGTGCGGCGGCGTGAGCCGCCGTCGCGGCAGCTCCGCCGTCGCCAGGGCCGTGTGACCCGTGATCCAGCGCTTCTTCGCGGCCGGGCCGCGGAGTGTGGCCCGGACGATCTCCGCGATCCTTGGGAATTCGCCCGTGCCCACGAAGGCATCGACCTCGGGGAGGAGCGTCGACAGCTCCGCCCCGTAGCGCTGCGGCAGACAGCCGCTCACCACCACGGTCCGGCAACGTCCGGTCCGCTTGAGGGCGGCAGCCTGCAGGATGTGTTGGATGGACTCCTCCTTGGCGTCCCGGATGAAGCCACAGGTATTCACGATGAGGAGGTCGGCCTCCGTGGGCTCCTCGGTGATCAAGTAGCCGGCCCCGGCCAATTGGCCGAGCATCACCTCCGCATCCACCTGATTCTTCGGGCAGCCGAGATTGACCACGCCGATCCGGACGGGAGGGAGGTTGTCGGGAGGGAAGCGTCGTCGCATGGGCCTTCCGTCTGGGTGATCCGGGCTAGACAGGCATCGGGGGCGCCGTATCGCGATCGGCCACCTCGATGCGATTGCGCCCCCCGGACTTGGCCCGGTAGAGCGCCGCGTCCGCCGCCTGGACCAATTCCTCGATGCGCTTCATGGTGGGGTTCAAGGCCGCCAGACCGATGCTGACCGTGACCCCCTTGGCTGCCCCCCCCTCCAAGCCGCTGAAGGAGTGGCCGGCCACGGCGACCCGGACGCGCTCCGCCTGGACCAGCGCCCGGACATCCTCCGTTTCCGGCAGGATGATGGCGAACTCCTCCCCCCCGTAGCGGGCCAGGATATCCACAGACCGCGCGTTCTGCCGGAGGACCTCCGCCGTTTCGCGCAGGGCCTGGTCACCGGCCAGGTGGCCGAAGGTGTCGTTGAACTGCTTGAACTTGTCGATGTCCAGCATCAGCAGGGTGAGCGGGCGGCCGTAGCGCTGGCAGCGCCGGAACTCTCGGGCGAGCTGGTCGTAGAACTGGCGATGATTGGCCAGGCCGGTCAAGGGATCGGTGATGGCGAGCTGCCGTGTCTCCTCGAACAGGCGGGCGTTCTCGACGGCGATGGCGGCCTGGCTGGCCAGCGTCGAGAGCAGCAGAAGCTCCTCCTGCTCCAATTCGTGCCGCTCCGTCAGGTAGAGGTTCAGGCAGCCGACCGGCCGGTCCTGCACCAAGAGCGGAATGGCCAAGAACATCCGGTAGCCCTCGGCGCGGGCGGCGGCGAATCGGGATCCTGAGGCGGCATCGTCGTCGAGATCCTCCACGACTACCGCCCGCTTCTCCCGGACCGCGGTCAAGCTCGGGCTTCTTCCCTGCGCCTGCGTCCGGGCTTCCGCCTGTTCCAGGGCGGCGTCGAACTGGTCGTACCCGGCAACCGTCGAGAGGCTCTGGCCGTCGGGATTGAGCAGCATGAGGGACATGGCCCGGGCCGTCAGAAGACTCGAGACCGCCTCGCTGATCCGCCCCAGGATGTCCCCCAGGTTCAAGGTGGAGGCCATGGTGCGCCCCACCTCATACAGGGCTTCGAACTGCTGGGCCCGGCGATTCGTCTCGGCATAAAGCTTGGCGTTTTCCAGGGCAATGGCGGTCTGGCGCCCCATCGCCTCCAGGATCCCCCGCTCCTCCTCCTCGATTCGCTGGCCGGCACGGCCGACGCCGGTGAGAAGGCCGAACCGGCGGCCATGCAGCAGGAGCGGCATGGCCATCAGCGGCTGTGGCGGAATTATGGACCGCGCCCCGAGCCCATCGGCCCTGGCGGCGTCTGGCAGCTCCAGGGTCTTTCCACTCTCCAGGGCTTGCCAGGCCCAGGACGGCCCCGGCGGCAGCCGGAGAGGCATCGGGTCATCCAGCGGCAGCCGTCCCGCCTGCGCCTCCAGCACCAGGTTTCCCTGCCCGTCCAGGAGGTGCAGCAGACCCCCTTCCAGGGAGAGGCTGGCCACCGTCTGCTCCACAGCCCCTCGGGCGATCTCGCCCGGCTTCAAGGACCGGCCCACCACCTGCGCCAGGGCCTGCAATGCCTGCAGTTGCCGGTTCTGGCTCACCAGGGCCTGACTCTCGGCCCGGATGCGGAGGAGCGTCCGGATCCGGGCGACCAGCTCGTCCGTGTTGAAGGGCTTGCGAATGTACTCCTCCGCGCCGACCTCCAGCCCCTGCACGACATCCCGGACGGCGTCCTTGGCGGTGAGCATGACCACGGGAATGCTCTTCCAGCGCGCGTCCGCCTTGATGCGGCGGCAGACCTCGTATCCGTCCATCCCCGGCATCATGACGTCGAGGAGGATGAGGTCCACGGGCTCGCTGGCAAGCCGCAAGAATGCCTCCTTGCCGTTCCGGGCCACCGCCGTGGCGAATCCCCGCGCCTCCAGAAGAACCTGGATCATGCGCGCGATTCCTGCGTCGTCTTCGACGATCAGGATGGTCGGCAGGCTGGCTTGCGCCGCCACCCCCGGTATACCCTGGCTGGTCTGGTCGCTGGCTTCCGGCATGGTCCGTCGGCTCCGACGCCCCCTCCCACGAATCCTCAGGGATCTTCTCGGGAATCCCTTATCAGTCTGATATGAATAGCGGCAAACTGCGGCAGGCGCAACCGAAAAATGGCAGCTCAAGACGATGCGCACGCTCCTCGGGCTGCCGGATCGGGTGGTTCCGCCGTCGCTGGTTCCCCTGGGCTCCCCCGCGCGTCCAATCGCGCCGGAAAGCCGCTTCAACGCCAGCCGCATTCACCGCGACCGGCGGTAGAGCACCAGAAGGCAGAAAGTAGGATGCAGTAGGCAGCAGGAAACGGTGGAAGAAGTCTCTCTGCCTCCTGCCTACTGCCTCCTGCCTTCTCCCCGGGGGATCGTCACGTAGAAGGCGCTGCCCTCACTCGGCGCGCTCTGGGCCCAGATTCGGCCCCCGTGGTCCTCGACCACGGCCCTGCAGATGCTGAGACCGAGACCCGTCCCTTCCGCATCCGTCTCCGGCGCCCGGGGCACCCGGTAGAACCGATCGAAGATTCGCTCCAGATGCTCGGCGGGGATTCCGATGCCGGAGTCGCGCACCGCGATCAGGATCTCCGCAGGATCGTCCTCCGCCGTCACCTCGACCCGCCCCCCCGCCGGCGTGAATTTCAGGGCGTTGTCCAGCAGATTGACGAAGACCTGCTCCATGCGAACGCTGTCGGCCCAGATCGGCGCCATGCCCTGCCGGGTCCGGATCTCCAGCCGGACCCGGCGCTGATCCGCCAGCGGTCGCATCCGCTCGACGGCCGCCTGGAGCGATGCCGTCGCGTCGAAGAACTCCCGGCGACCCTTGAAGCGGCCGGACTCGATGCGGGTGAGGTCCAGGATGTCGCTGACCAAGCGGAAAAGGCGGTCGGCGTTCTTTAGGGCGATCCCCAGAAGCTCCCGGCCAAGCTCCACCCCGATGTTCTCCTTGAGGAGGACCTCCAGCGATCCCTTGATCGCCGTGAGCGGGGTATGGAGATCGTGCGAGACCATGGCCAGAAGCTCCGAGCGCATCTTGTCCATGGCCTCCAGGCGGGCGTTCAGGGCCGACAGTTCTTCGATCTTGCCGGCCAGATCCGTCACGTCCTGCAAAATGAGGAAGAAGCCGTCCTTGGGGATGCCCGGACTGACCCAGGCGAAGGCCATGCGGAGCAGGCGCTCCCGGTAGCGGAGCCCCACCGGATCCATGTCGCGGTCCGGCGTGACCGTGAACCGCTCCAGGGCCTCCTCCAGGACGGGGCGCAGCGACGGTCCGAGGATCTCGATGACAGGACTCCCGATGAGCCGCAGCTCCGGCTGATCGAGAATGGTCAAGGCCGCGCGGTTCACGGACATGATCCGCCGCGCCTCGTCCAGGATGACCACCCCCTCCCCGATGGTCCTCAAGATGGCGTTCCGGTAGCGGCGGATGTGCAGCAGCTCCCGGACCTTGTCCCGGGGCACCAGGTTCTCGATCCCCAGAATGCTCTGCTCCTGGCCGGCCGCTCCGCGATCCAGCCGCTCCAGCGTCGCTTGCACATTCCGGGCGAGGTCCTGGGCGCGCCCCTTGGCCACGTAGCCATCCGCCCCCAGGGCGACCAGCTTCTCCTGGTCCTCGACCAGCGTGCCCGACACGATCACCACGGGAATGTGGCGGGTGGCCGGGTTTTCCCTGATGTAGCGGAGGACCTGGTCGCCGTCCACCTTGGGCATGACCATGTCCAGAAAGACGATGTCGGGGCAGGTGCGGTGGAGGGCGTCCATGGCCTCCAACCCATCGTAGGCCTTGGCGACCTCGTAGCCGGCCTGGATCAGGATGTCCGACAGTAACTCCACGCAGAAGTTGTCGTTGTCAACGACCAAGGCCCGCTTGCCCACCGCACCCTCCTCCATGACCGATCCGTCGGCGGCGGATCAGGAGCGATAGTTGATGCACTCCATGTGAATCCCCAGATCTTGCTCGCGGAGGATCCGGATGACGGCCTGGAGCTCATCCCGGTCTCGCCCGAAGACGCGGACCTGATCTTCCTGGATCTGGGCCTGCACCTTGCGCTTGGTCCCCTTGATGAGCTTGACGATCTCCCGCGCCTTCTCGGTGGGAATGCCCTGCTGGAGGTCGATCCGCTGCCGCGAGCGCCCGCCCGCCGCGGACTCCACCTTTCCCCGCGAGAGGGCTTTCAGGGACACCTGACGCTTGATGAGCTTGGACTCCAGGATCTCCAGGACCTGCTTCAGCTTGAAATCATCCTCGGCGATCAGCGTGATGGCGTGCTCCTCCCGCTCGACGGCGGTCGGGCTGCCCTTGAAGTCGAAGCGCTGGCCGAGTTCGCGCACGACCTGATGGATGGCGTTGTCCACTTCCTGGAGATCGATCTTGGAGGCGATATCGAATGAGCATTCCTTGGCCATGGTGTCCCCGCCTGCTGTGTAGCAAACACCCTTCAGGTCCCCCAAGGCTCCTCACCTTTCCCCTTCTCCCCTCCGGGTGCCCGCCGAGGCGCGAGTGGGAGAGAGGAACACGGCCAGGAGGCGCATGATGGATGCCAGACCAATCTGAAACTGCGTACCGCCACAGTCGAGGACTGCCGGAAAAGGCATCCCGTTACTTCGACGGGCTCATGCTTCGACGGGCTCATGCTTCGACGGGCTCAGCATGAGCGGAAGCGCCTCGGTCCCCCCAACCGATCCTCCGTTCGCCCCGTGCCCCATGCCCTGTGCCCGTCGAAGGTTGAACGGAGGCATAGCATCCCCCTAGCGCTGGGGGGGCCTGACGACCGTGACGCCGGGGGGCGGCGAAAACGCGAACTGCGAATCGCTGAGGCCGCCGTTCAGCTTCAGGTCGGAGAAGGCCACCACCGTGGTGTTGCCGTACGCATCGAAGAGCGTGGTCTTTTCGATCGCGTAGTTCTTCAGCGACACCTCCAGCAGGACCCTTGCGATGCCCCCCTCCGGCCGCTTGGGCTTGAGGTCCAGAATCGACGCGCCGGAGCCCCGGGTTCCGGCATGCTCCACCTTGGAGATATCGAACTCCCGCTTGAGGTCGCAGTCCCCCGCCAGGAACGAGATGGGGATCCGGGAGCTGAAGGCCTGTTCCACCTCCTGAACGCGCACTTCCTTCTCGACAGGCCTGTACACCCAGAGGGATTTCCCGTCCGTCACGATCAGGTACGCCTCCGGCTTCTGGTACTCCCATCGCATCTTGCCGGGACGTTTGAGGAGGAAGAGGCCGCTGGCCTCCTGCACCTGGCCCAGCGCGCGGTTGGTCGCCGTCTGCGAGAACTTCGCCGAGAGGTCCTGCACCCCTTTGCAGGCCGACTCAACCCGCTGCACAATCTCGGCCAGCCCGGCAGGATCGGCGTTGCGGGGGCGCTCCGCCGCCGCGGCCGGCACGCCGGCAGCCGCCAGGAGCAACGCCAGCGCCGCTACCAATCGATGGCACAAGGGCCGTACGGCCGTACGGCGGTACGGCGGTACGGCGGTACGGGGTTCATGTTCACCATTCACCGTTCGACGTTCAACGCACATGGTTCGTGGCTCGTAGGTCATGATGCACCCAAAGCACCCGGCTCGAAAGTTCGAGGGTTCGAAAGTTCAAGAGTTCGGGGGTTCGCCCCGTTCCCCGTCTGTTCACGTTCCGTGTTCCGTTCCCCGTCCACCGCTCACGTTTGATGAGTCCCATAAGTCCTATAAGCCATATAGGACCTATGATCCGTCCGCCGCGCGCGAGACCAGCACCTCGCGGGGCCGCGTCCCATCCATCGCGCTCACGACCCCCTCGCGCTCCATCCGCTCGATCATGCGCGCCGCACGGTTGAAGCCGACACGCAGCCGGCGCTGAATCATGGAAATGGAGGCCTGCTGGGTCTGGACCACCATCTCCACCGCCTGGCGGTACAGCTCGTCGGTGTTTTCCTCCCCCTCCTCCTCCGCATCGGGCTCGGGTGGCAAGAGGCGCCAGACGAACTCCTCCGGCTTGGGCTGGCCGCTGAGGAATTCCACCAGGCGGCGGATCTCCACTTCCGACACATTGCAGCCGTGGATCCGGACGGGCTTGGAGCTCCCCGGCGGGACGAACAACATGTCCCCCTTCCCCAGCAGCGCCTCGGCCCCGTTCATGTCCAGGATTGTCCGGGAGTCCACCTTGGACGCCACGCGGAACGAGATCCGGGCGGGGAAGTTCGCCTTGATCACCCCGGTGAGGACGTCCACCGACGGCCGCTGCGTGGCCACCACGAGATGGATGCCGACCGCGCGGGCCATCTGGGCCAGGCGCATGATGGCGTTTTCCACCTCGGCCTGCGACGTCATAATGAGATCCGCCAGCTCGTCGATGACCACCACCAGCATGGGCAGCGGACCGCGGTAGGAGCCCTGGGTGAGCTCGTCTGCCGCCGGCGGCTCCAGCGCCATGCGCCGATTGTAGCTTTGCAGGTTGCGGGCCCCGACCTGGGCGAAGAGCTTGTACCGCTCCTCCATGTGCTCGACGACCCGCTGCAGGCGCCGGGCGGCGTCCTTGGGATCCGTCACCACCTTGTCCGCCAGGTGCGGGATCCCGTTGTAGACCGACAGCTCCACCCGCTTCGGGTCGATGAGGAGCAGACGCACGTCCTTGGGCTGCGCGCGGAAGAGCAGGCTGAGGATGAGAGAGCTGATGCAGACGCTCTTGCCCGACCCGGTCTCGCCGGCGATCAAGAGGTGGGGCATCTGCGCGAGATCCGCCACCACGGGCGCTCCGCCGGCATCCTTGCCCAGGGCCAGGGGGAGCTGCAGCGATTCGTTGGCAAACTCCTTGGCCGAAAGCACCTCCCGGAGATGGACCGTGGCCCGGTGCTGGTTGGGAATCTCCACGCCCACGGCCGCCTTGCCGGGAATCGGCGCCACGACCCGGACGCTCATGGCCTTCAGACCCAGGGCCAGATCGTCTGCCAGGGCCACGATGCGGTTGATCTTGATCCCCGGCCCCGGCTCCAGCTCGTAGCTGGTGATCACCGGCCCGGGATTGACCGCCGTGACCCGCCCCTCGACGCCGAACTCCAGCAGCTTCTTCTCCAGGAGGCGGGAGTTGTGCACCATCTCTTCCTGGCTGATGCCGACGGCTTCTCCGGGCGGCGCGTCCAGGAGCTTCACCGACGGCCGGATGAACCCCGGGCTGGCCCTCAGGAACTCGAAGGCTTGCTGCTCCTTCTTGGTAAGTGTCTCCTTGGCGGTCCGCTCCTTTCCGGCGGTCGGTTCCACGGCGGGAGGAGACGCCGCACTCATCGACGCCGTCGCCGCCAGCGCGGCCCCCCCCATCCCCGCAGCCGGACCGAGCCCGGCTTCCGCCCCGGCCTCGGGAGTCTCGGCGGGTCGGGGGGTTCGAATCCGCGACGCGGGGGACTGGGACTTGCGAGGCTTCCAGGACGAGACGCGCCCATGAACCCAGGCGGTCGCCCGACCCAAGACGGCGGACGGCCAGTCGAACCAGGCGAGCAGGGAACGCTCCGACAGGCAGATGACGGCCAGCGCCAGCGTAGCCAGGGCCAGCACCATCATCCCGAAGGTGCCCAGGGAGTAACTCAGCAATCGGAACAGCTCGTCCCCGACAAACCCGCCCGGGCGCTCCACGCGGCCGCCTGGCAAGATGGCGAGGTGATGCAGGACGCTGGCGAGGAGACTGATGGAGGGGATGGCCAGCACGACGCCCAGCGCCCGCCGCCAGCGGTGGCTCAGGAGGCGGCCGCCGAGCCGCCCCCAGCCCCAGAGAAAGAGCGCGGGCGGGATGAGGAGGGCCGAGAGACCCAGCACCCCCAGGAGATCGCCCGCCACCTCGGCCCCCACCCGGCCCACGGCGTTTTGGACCCGCTTCTCGCTGGCGGCCACATAAGTGAAGAACGAAGGATCCTGCGGATCGAAGGTCGCCAGGCCGGCCAGGGTAAGGATGGCCGCCGCCATGGCCAGCACGCCCATCCCCTCCCGCGTCTTGTCGTGCCGCAGGAAGACTGCCAGCCCTTTGAGCCAGACACTCGGTCGGGTCAGATCCGCCACGCCACCCCTCGCTCTTGGCTCATGGCACTTGGCTCATGGTAGGGCCTGCTAGCAGCCATGAGCTATGAGCCATCAGCCGCATACCCCTCACGCTCGTGGTTTGGCGATGACTGTAGCCTCATTTTCCTCGTTCGCCAAGGATTTCTTGAAACTCCAGGGGCCAGGGACTGGGG
Organism: Candidatus Methylomirabilota bacterium; assembly: GCA_016209735.1. Taxonomy (GTDB): domain Bacteria; phylum Methylomirabilota; class Methylomirabilia; order Methylomirabilales; family 2-02-FULL-66-22; genus 2-02-FULL-66-22. The sequence goes on along the minus strand of JACQVN010000062.1, from coordinate 9,661 downwards.
GCCGGGGGTCAGGGAGGGAACGCGGGGGAACCGTGCGCCCGACCCATCCGCCGTCCCCTGGCCCCTGAACCCCGACCCCCAACCCCTGCCTCTCACACTTCAATAATCACCGGGAGAATCATCGGCCGCCGGTCCACGGTCTTCTGCAGGAATCTCCGCAGCACCGCGTGAATCCGCTGCTTGATGAGCGTCCACTCGGTCTTCTCCTCCACGCTGCAGCCCTCCAGGACCGTGAGGATCAGCCTCCGGGCCTCCTCGAAGAGCGCGTGGTCCTCCGGCAGGAGCGCGAATCCGCGGCTGATGAGATCGGGACCCGCCACCACCGCACCCGTCTTATCGAAGCCGATCACCACGACCAGCATACCGTCCTGGGCCAGGTGCTGGCGGTCGCGCAGGATCGTATCCCCCACGTCTCCCACTCCTTTGCCATCCACCAGGACTCGCCCCGCCGGGACCTTGTCCACGACCCGGCCCTCGGCCGCGGTCACTTCCAGCACATCCCCATCCTCCAGCAGGAAGACCCGGTCGTCGGGCACCCCCATCTGCCGGGCCAGCTCTCTGTGGGCGTGCAGGTGACGGTACTCCCCGTGGATCGGGGTGAAGTAGCGCGGCCGGGTGGCGCCAAGGAGGAGCTTGAGCTCCTCGCGGCTGGGATGGCCCGAGGCGTGGACCCCCGGGGTATTCTCTTCCGTGATGACCTGCGCCCCCCGCTTCAGGAGCTGGTTGATCATCCGGGCGATCGACTTCTCGTTGCCCGGGATCACCCGGGCCGAGAAAATCACCATGTCGCCCGGCTCGATCTCGATCTGCTTGTGCTCGCCGACGGCCATGCGGGCCACCGCGGACAGCGGCTCGCCCTGGCTGCCGGTGGTGAGGATCAGCCCCGCCTGCGGCGGCAGTCGCTTCAGCTCGTCCAGCCGCACCACCGTCGCCGGGGGAATCCGGAGGTACTCCAACTCCGCCGCGATGCGGGTGTTGGCCGCCATGCTCTTCCCGTTGATCGCCACCTTCTTGCCGAGGCGGGCGGCCACGTCCAGCACCTGCTGAATGCGGTGGATGTTGCTGGCGAAGCAGGCCACGATGATGCGGCGCGGGGCAGCCCGGAAGAGCTGCTCGAAGGTCTGGCCGATCCCGGACTCCGAGGGGGTGAAGCCGTCGCGCACGGCATTGGTGCTGTCCGAGAGGAGGAGCAGGACCCCCCGCTCTCCCAGCGCCGCGAACGTCTCGAGGTCGGTGTCCGCCCCGTCCACCGGCATCCGGTCGAGCTTGAAGTCGCCGGAATGAACCACCCAGCCCGGCGGCGTCTGCACCGCCACCGCGATGCCGTCGGGGATGCTGTGCGCGACGCGGATGAACTCGACGGGAAGCCTCCCCAGGCAGAGCCGCTCCTTGGCCTGGATGGGGCGGAGGTCGGCGGTGGCGTCGAGGTCGAACTCGCGCAGCTTCTCGCGGACAAGCCCCAGGGCCAGGCGGGTCCCGTAGACGGGCACGGGCAGTTGGGGCAGAAGGTACGGCAGGCAGCCGGTGTGATCTTCGTGACCGTGCGTGAGAAGGATCCCCCGGACCTTGTCCCGCTGCTGGAGGAGATACGTCACCTCCGGAAGGACCAGGTCGATCCCCAGCATCTCCTCCTCCGGAAACATCAGGCCGGCGTCGATGACCAGGAGGTCCTGCGCGGTTTCCAGGAGGGTCATGTTCATCCCGATCTCGCCCACCCCGCCCAGAGGGATGACGCGGACCCACGCTTCCGGCTGGCTCAAGCTGACGGTGTACCTCCTTCTCAGAAAATGGCAACTGGGCAACTTGGCGATCAGGCAATCAGGAGCCCGGAATTGGTGTGCCGGGTTGCCGGATCGCCCATTTGCCTAATTCCCAATTGCCCAATTGCCCAATTGCCCAACTGCCTGATTACCCAACTGCCTGATTGCCCGCCTTAGGCTCGGCCGACCCGCCGCTCCACGGCCCCCGCCGGACGGCGCGCGGCGCCGCGCTTGGCCAGGGCTGTGTCCAGCACCTGGTCCATGTGCTCCACGTAGACGAAGTTCATCCCCCGCTTCACGTTCGGAGGCAGCTCATCCAGGTCCTTGTCGTTCTTGGCGGGGACGAGCACCGTCATGATCCCCATGCGCCGGGCCGCCAGGACCTTTTCCTTCACCCCGCCGATGGGGAGAACCTTCCCCCGCAGCGTGATTTCTCCGGTCATGGCCACGTCGCGCCGGATCGGCGTCCGCGTGAGGACGGAGATGAGGGCCGTCGCCATGGTGATCCCCGCCGACGGGCCGTCCTTGGGGATGGCCCCGGCCGGCACGTGGATGTGGAAGTCATGCTTGGCAAAGACCTCGTCCTTGATCCCCAGGGCCATGGCCCGGCTCCGCGCGTAGGAGAGCGCGGCCTGGGCCGACTCCTTCATCACGTCGCCCAGTTGTCCCGTGAGGGAGAGGATCCCTTTCCCGCGCATCATGGTGCACTCGATGTAGAGGATGTCGCCCCCCGCCTGCGTCCAGGCCAGTCCGGTCGCCACCCCGATCTCGTCCTTCTCCTGCTCGGCCTCGGGCAGGAACTTGGGCGCCCCCAGGTATCGGTAGAGGCCCGCCGCCGTCACCTTGGTCTGGCCTTTCTTGCCGGCGGCCACGTCTTTGGCCACCTTGCGGCAAATGGTGGCGATCTCCCGCTCCAGATTGCGCAGTCCCGCCTCCCGGGTGTAGTGCTGGATGGTCTTGAGGACGGCCTCGTCGGTGATCTCCAGGATCTTACCGGTGATCCCGTTCTCCTCCAGTTGGCGCGGCAGGAGGTACTGGCGGGCGATATGGAGCTTCTCCTCTTCCGTGTAGCCCGAGATCTCGATGACCTCCATGCGGTCCTTCAGGGCCGGAATGATGGGATCGGCCAGGTTGGCCGTGGTGATGAACATCACGTTGGAGAGATCGAAGGCCACCCCCAAGTAGTGATCGACGAAGGCCGAGTTCTGCTCCGGGTCCAGGACCTCCAGGAGCGCCGCCGAGGGGTCGCCCCGGAAGTCGGCGCCGACCTTGTCCACCTCGTCCATCATGAAGACGGGATTATTGGTGCCGGCCTGCTTGATACCCTGGATGATCTTGCCGGGCAGCGCGCCGATGTAGGTGCGCCGGTGGCCGCGGACCTCGGCCTCGTCCCGCACGCCGCCGAGCGAGATGCGGACGAACTTCCGGCCCAGCGACCGGGCAATGGAGCGCCCCAGCGAGGTCTTGCCCACGCCCGGGGGTCCCACGAAGCAGAGGATGGGGCCCTTCATCTTCTTCCTCGTCTTGCGCTTCAGGGTCCGCACCGCCAGGTACTCCAGGATGCGCTCCTTGACCTTCTCCAGGTCGTAGTGATCCTGATCCAGGATCTTCTGCGCCTGCTTGATGCTCAGCTTGTCCGTCGTCTGCTTGTTCCACGGCAGATCGATGAGCCAGTCCAGGTGGGTGCGGATGACCGAGGCCTCGGCGGCGTCCGGATGCATGCGGGAGAGCCGGCCGAGCTGCGTCCGCGCCTCGGCCGCCACGGCCTCGGGCATCTTGGCCTTCTCGATCTTCTGCTCCAGCTCCTGGATCTCCTGGCCCCGCTCGTCGGTCTCCCCCAATTCCTTCTGGATGGCCTTGAGCTGCTCGCGCAGGTAGTACTCCCGGTGGGTCTTGTCCATCTCCTCCCGGGCCTGGCTCTGGATCTTGTGCTGCATCTCCAGGACCTCCAGCTCCTTCCCCAGGAGGTCGGAGAGCCGCTTCAGGCGCTCCACCGGGTCGAACACCTCCAGGACCTGCTGCGCCTGCTCCACCTTGAGGTCCAGGTTGCTGGCGATCAGATCGGCCAGTCGCCCCGGGTGCTCCAGATTGTTGATGACCACCTGGACGTCCGGCGAGAGGCCCTTGCCCAGGTTGACTCCCTTCTGCACCATCTCCTTGACGGAGCGGATCAGGGCCTCCCCCTCCAGGGGCCGGGCCACCGTCTCCGGCTCGGAGATCTCGCGGATGCGGGCCTCGAAGTAGGGCTCCCGCCGCGTGAAGTCCAGGATCTCCGCGCGCGACACCCCCTGGACCAGGACCTTGACCCGCCCGTCGGGCATCTTGAGCATGCGCATGATCATGGCCACGGTCCCGACCCGGTGCAGCCCTTCCGGCTCGGGATCCTCGGCCTCGGCGTCCCGCTGGGCGGCCAGGAGGATCAGCCGCTCGCGGCTGAGCGACTCGTCCACCGCCCGGATCGACTTTTCGCGCCCGACGAACAAGGGCAGGATCATGAAGGGGTAGACCACCACGTCACGCACCGGCAAGAGAGGGATCTCCGGCGGCGTCTTGCGTTCCGTCTTGGGCTGCTCGACTCCCACGCCGCCCTCACCCGATTCGTCCGCTGCAGCGCTTTGGTCTTGGGCAACCTTCGGATTGTTCTCCAAGGGAACTCTCCTTCCACGCCTTAGGCCGGCGCGCCTCACGCAGTTCGATGGTACAACAGTACGACGGTACAGGAACGGTTCGGAAGTTCGAGGGTTCGGAGGTTCCGGCCCCACGCTCCACGTTCAGCGTTCAACGGTTAACGTTTCATGTTCAACGTGCATGGTCTGCAACATCGAGGACGAGGTTCGATGTTCTACGTACACCGCGTGCGGCTCATGGTGGTTCCAGCCATCAACCATGAGCCAAGGGCCATCCGCTCCTCTGCCCCTACGCTCCTCAACACCCAGGCTTCCCTGTACCGCTGTACCGCCGTACTGTCGTACCGCCGTACTCTCGAACTTTCCTTTCACGCCTCTCCCAGGTCAAGACTCCGCAAGAACTCGCGAAAGGCCGGGGCGACCTCGGGGCGCGCGAGGGCAAACTCCACGGTCGTCTTCAAGAAGCCCAGCACGGTCCCCGCATCGTGCCAGCGCCCCTGATACTCGAGCGCGTAGATGCGCTGCTTCTCTTCCCTGAGCAAGGCCTTCAGGGCATTCGTAAGCTGGATCTCCCCCGTCCGGTCTTCCTTGGTCTTCTCCAGGAGGGGAAAGATCTCCGGCGGCAGGATGTAGCGGCCGACGATGGCGAGATCCGACGGCGCCTCCTCCACCCGGGGCTTCTCGACCATGTCCGTGATCTGGTAGATGTGCTCGGCCAGCCGTCGCCCCTTGATGACACCGTACCGGGACACCTCGGCCTTCGGCACCCGCTTCACGCACATCACGGGACTCCGATGCTTGGCGTAGACGGCCAGCATCTGCTTGAGCGCGGGGGAGGTATCGGTCAGGATGTCGTCACCGAGGAGAACGGCGAACGGCTCGCTGCCCACCAGCTCCCGGGCGGACAGGACCGCATGGCCCAGACCCAGCGGTTCCCCCTGCCGCACGTAGCAGATGCGCGCTAGCTCCGAGATGTTCCGCACCACCCCCAGCAGATCTTCCCGCCCCTTCCTCTGCAGCATCAGCTCCAGCTCGATGGAGCGGTCGAAGTGGTCTTCGATGGCGTTCTTGCCTCGGCCCGTGACGACGATGATCTCCTGGATACCCGAGGCCACCGCTTCCTCGATCACATACTGGATCGTCGGCTTGTCCAGGATAGGCAGCATCTCCTTGGGCTGGGCCTTGGTGGCCGGCAAGAAGCGCGTCCCGAGACCCGCCGCGGGGAAGACCGCCTTCCGAATGGTCGGCGGCCGCTTGGTTTGTGGCATCGGCACCTTCCTTGGACCATGGACCATGGTCAATCGCCGCCGGTCCATCCTCCATCGTCCGCGGTCCGTGGTCCACGGTCCACGGCCTGGGATCCATCGTCCATCGTCAATCCCCTGAGCTTTTATACCAGCTTAACCCCCATTGTCAATCTATAGCCCTCCTGAAACCTTTAGCTTGACATCCCCCCACCTCCCGGGATAACGTCGGTTTCTCTCTTTCCCGGTTGAGGGAGCCCGCCGACTGCCCCTCCCGTTTCGCCGGTCAGGCCTTCCTCGATCCAGTCAGCGAGGTACCCCGTGCGAAGGAGCCCCGCATGCGCAAGATCGTTTTCGTCGAGCCGAAGTCCACGCACCTCCATGTCTACAGCCGAATCGCCATCCCGCGCCTTGGCGCCGTCCTGCTGGGCACCATTGCGCGAGATCTTGGCTACGACGCGCGCGTGTACATCGAAGATATCGCCCCCATCGACATGAGCGACGTGCTCGGCGCCGACGTGGTCGGCGTCTCCACCATCACCTCGACCGCTCCGCCTTCCTACGCCCTGGCCGAGAAAGTTCGGGCGGCCGGCATTCCCGCCGTCCTCGGCGGGACCCATACCTCCTTCCTGCCCGAGGAGGGCCTCCAGCACGCCGACTACGTGATCCGCGGCGAGGGCGAGGGGGCCTTCGTGGAGCTGCTGGAGGCCCTCCAGGGGAAGCGGGATCTGGCCTCCATCCAGAACCTGTCCTACAAGCGGGACGGCCGGATCGTCCACAATCCCGAGCGGCCGAAGCTCCGCGACCTGGATGCGACCCCCGTGCCGGATTTCGGCCTGGTGGAAGGCTGGAAGCCCGGGGGCATCGTGAGCATCGCCACCTCGCGGGGCTGCCCGTTCTCCTGCACCTTCTGCTCCGTGCCGGGGATGTACGGTCACGCCTTCCGGACCCACTCGGTCGACCGCGTCCTGACCGAGCTGCGGCACCGCAAGGACGCCAGCTACATCTTCTTTGCCGACGACATCTTCAACGCCAACAAGAAGCGCACCAAGGAGCTGCTCTCGCGGATGATCGCCGAGGGGCTCACCCCCGAATGGGGCGCCCAGGTGCGCACCGAGGCGGCCGACGATCCCGAGATGCTGGAGCTGATGCGACGGAGCAACTGCTTCAACGTCTACGTCGGCTTCGAGTCCATCAATCCACGGACCCTGAAACTCTTCAACAAGAAGCAGGACCTGGCCAAGATCGAGCGCTCCATCGACGCCTTCCACCGGCACAACGTCAAGATCCACGGCATGTTCGTGGTCGGCTCGGACGAGGACGAGGTCGAGACCTTGGACGCCACGGCCAGGTTCGCCGTGCGGCACGGTCTGGAGTCGGTCCAGTTCATGATCCTCACCCCCTGCCCCGGCTCCCCCGACTGGGAGAATCTCTACGCCCGCGGCGGTAAGGACATCCTGACCAAGGACTGGAGCCTTTACGACGGCCACCACGTCGTCCACCAGCCCCGCAAGATGTCCCCCTACGAGCTGCAGGTAGGCGCTATGAAGGCCATGAAGAAGTTCTACTCCTGGGGCACCATTGTGCGCAGCCTGCTCCTCCGGCGGGATGGATTCACCGCGGGCATTCAGCTTTACGGGAAACACCTCCTGCGCGACTGGTTCAAGGCCAACGCGGCCTACGTCGCGAAGCTGAAGCGGGAGCTGTACGGCGAGGTCGAGCGCGTGCGGAAAGCGGGGGAGGCCAAGGCCTGGAAGCGTGTGGCCGTCCCCGACATGTTCCTGCAACACCAGTTGGGCGGGATGCTCCAGCGCTTCCTGTCGGATCTGGGAGTGGAGGTGGTGCCGCTCCCCACCCAGGCGCAGGCCACGTCCGAAGCCTATATCCTGCCCGGGGCGGCGGACGCCCTCCATCGCCTGCGGGAGCGCGTGGACCTGGTCATCGCCCCCATCGTCAAGCGGGCCGCCCAGGGGCAGGAGGATTTCTCCAACCGTCTCAACGCCCTGGCCAAGTCCCTCTACGCCAACTACGACCGGGTGAAGGTCATCACCCTCCCGATCAACATCGAGCAGGGCCCCATCTTCGAAAGCTACGCCAAGATCGGCCTCCTCTTCACCAACAAGCTCAACCGCGTCCGCCAGGCCTACTACCGGGCCGGCGAGCGCCTGGGCTTCTGGGGCGCCAACACGCTCAGCCTGGCCCCCTCCGCGCCCGCAGGCGAGCCCACGTCGCACCCCTAGGCGCCAGTCACATCCCGGACTCGCCACCGCCGGAGGCAGCGCAAGCTGCCTCCGGCGGTTCTGCTCCCATTCCCCGCAGCGATTGAAGGCCCCGGCATACCCCGTGAGGAGGATCGGCATGCTGCGCGGTAACGGGCGCGTGCCCGTCCGCTAAGGGGTGGGCATGGGTGGGCCAGAGGGCCCAGGCGTAGACGATGAGCGCCCCGCGCTCCGTCAGGGCGGCGAGGCGCGCCATGAGGTCGGCGCGATCCGCGTCATCGCGGAAGATGGCGGTCCGCTCGATCCCGCGCACCATCACGGAATGGAGAGTACCGGTCGAAGATCCCGGACGCAGTGCAGAAGCGCATCCACCTGGGCTTGACGGGGCATGGCGGAGTCGCGGCGATCACCACGTGTCGTCCTTGGCCCCCAGCATGCCCCCTGGAATCTATCGCCTCCAGAGCCATGTTCCTACGAGGAGAAAGACGCTGGCGGCTGCCGTCATGCCACCCGCGAACGCGAGATCGTACTTCGCGTTTTCCCGTATGGCCTGGGCGAGGATCACCACGCCCTGGCAGAGCGCCGGCACGCCGAAGATGACCGGGGCGGCCCCGAGGGCCTGTGGCCATCGGAGGGGGGTGCTCGCCATCTTCAACACCGGGTTCCGCCGCGGGGCTTTCGCTGCGCAGCGCGGCCCCGTGAGGCCCGCCCGCGCCGCCGGGGGCCCCAGGAACTCGCTCCGGAACCGCTCGAGCGGATAGGGGGGTACGTGCGGACAATGCGCTCCCAGTTCCGGTAGGCCCACCAGAAGGGCCAGCCGATGAGGCAAAATCCCACGGAGAGCGCATACAAGAGCCAAGGCAGAACCATCTGCTGGCCTAGCCCCCATGACAGCGGCGGGCCGCTTCCATGCCGGGAGTCTCGACTAGGCCGCGTGGATCCCTGTCTGCCGTGCCCGGCACGGCCAGGCCGCCAGCAGCGCAGAGCTCGGAGCGAGCCACTACGATGAGACCCCGGCTCCCGCCGCGGGATGATATCCGGAGCACGAGCGGTGTACTCGCATTCGACAGGGGGGATTTCGCTTGACAGCGCCAAGACGCCCGGGTCCCCCATTACAAAGTACTCACGCGTATCCTGCCGGAGCTCTGAAACCGTCACGATCTACCCACACGCTTTGGAGATGACCCTGCAATTATTTTCCGATCGCTGCTCTCAATACCGAGGCAAATGCATCTGGATCGGCAGGCGAAATTAGTATTGTCCTATAGAATCCCCGGACTCTTTTTATGCGAACCATCTTACGATACGGCTTTCCCCAAACCAATAACCAAAACTTATTTTTCAAAAGCGTAGACAAGAACTGATTTGAATTAATCTCTTGAACCTCAGTTATTGTATCAATGTCTAACTTACTCTTTATAGGAAGAAAGCCTAAGGAATTCCATTTCATGATGAGATGCTTCTTTTCTAGTGTGTATTCAAACTGAGTTAAATGATAGACAAGAAGAGTAACGCTGACTCCCAATATAACAGCAATTGCTATGAGAATAAAATCTGTTGGGTTCATCACTTTGTCGTCCAAGTATTAGTGTTATAACCACTTCCACTCAACCCTATGCCTACACCTGTATAAGGTGGGGAGAAGGACCCTATCCAAATCCCGTTTCCGTAAGTAAGTATCCCCCGGCAGAGCCGGGGGCTTTACGCGCGCTGGCCCCTCAAAGGGGCCTGACCGCGCGCGGAGGGCCGAGCAATTCGTGCATCTGCAGTCCATGCGTGCGGTCCTACACTGCCACATCATGAGCTTTCTC
>JACQVN010000061.1 GCA_016209735.1 Candidatus Methylomirabilota bacterium | reverse complement strand
GCCCCGGGGGCGCCGACGCCGGGCCGGGCCGCCAGAACTTTGCCCTTGACAACCGCCTCCGGTCCGCCGGATACTCCCGCCCGGTCCGGGGAGGCCGGCGGGCGGAACCGCGCGCCGCCCGAGGCTCCGCCGCCCGCCCTGGGTCTGCGGGCAGCGCCCCCGGGGAGGGCTGATCGTGCCGGACCCCCGAAAAGCAATTTCCTATCACCTATCACCCACCCCTATCACCTATCACCTCACCTCACCATCACCTATCACCCACCTATCACCCCAAATTCCTATCACCTGCGCTGGCCCCGCTCGACGAGGGCCTTGCCGTTCTTGATCACCGCCTCGACCAGGTTCACGCCGAAGTGGTAGCAGAGGTGCTCGTGGTTGGGAGCGTCCAGCATCACCAGGTCCGCCTGCTTGCCGACTTCCAGGCTGCCGACCCGGTCCTGCTCGCCGACGGCCCAGGCGGCGTTGATGGTAGAGGCGGTGATGGCCTCGGCCGGCAGCATGCGCATCTGCGTACAGGCGAGGTTCATGATGAGCGGCATCGACTCCGTCATGCAGGAGCCGGGGTTGAAGTCCGTGGCGAGCGCCACGGGGACCCCCGCGGCGATGATGTCGCGGGCGCGGGCGTAGCGCTGCAGGTTGAGGAAGTAGGCGGTCCCCGGCAGGAGCACGGCGATGACGCCGGCCTCGGCCATCTGCCGGATGCCGTCGTCGTTGGCAAAGAGGAGGTGGTCGGCCGTCCGGGCCCGCAGGCGGGCGGCCATGGCCGCTCCCCCTTGATCTGTCAACTCGTCCGCGTGGATGCGCAGCTCCATGCCGGCGTGGCGCGCGGCCTGCAAGATATGCTCGGACTGCTCCACGCTGAAGACCCCCTGCTCGCAGAAGACGTCGCAGAAGCGCGCCAGGCCTCGGGCTCCCATTTCGGGGATCATGCGGGTGATCACCAGGTCGACGTACGCCTCGGGGTTCTCGCGGTACTCCGAGGGGACCGCGTGGGCGCCCATGAAGGTCCGAACGAGGGTCAACGGGCCCTCGGCGGAGAGCTCCCGGATCACCTCCAGCATCTTCAGCTCGGCGGCGAGGGTCAGGCCGTATCCGCTCTTTGCCTCCACGGTGGTCGTACCCAGGCTGAGCATCCGGTCCAGGGAACGTTGCGCCAGCCGCTTCAGCTCATCCTTGCCGGCCTGCCGTGTGGCGTTCACCGTGGCGTTGATCCCGCCTCCCGCTGCCGCAATCTCCATGTAGCTCTTGCCCTGAATCCGGAGGGCGAACTCGTTCTCCCGGCTGCCGGCGAAGATGAGGTGGGTGTGCGGGTCCACGAGGCCCGGCAGGACGGTCTTGCCCTCCGCCTTGATGTGCTTGGCGAAGGCCATGGCCTGCACGGCCGAAGTGAGCTCCTCCGTCGGACCGACCCAGACGATCTGGCCCCGGCGGGCCGCCAGGGCCCCTTGCCGAATAATCCCGAGCTCCCCCATCTCCTGGCCACGCCGCGGCCGTCCGCGCTCTCCCGCCACGGTGACGAGCTCCGACGCGCCGGAGATGATGAGGTCCGCTTGGATCATGGTCTCCCTCCTGTCCGGGCGGCGAGGCTACCTGAGGCGCTGTTCGCCCGCCGTCGATTGGCGCGGCTGACCGCGTGCCACGGCCGGCTCACCCGCCGGCCCGGCCGTTTGCCCCCGGAGGACCCGTGGGCGGTTGCCCCCCCGGCGGACGCGGCCCCGGGTTGCCCGGGGGGTACTCGAGGGTGTCCCGCATCTCGTCGATCCGCTCGCGGGAATAGTCAGGGAAGGGGAGCTCCCGCGCCTCCCGCCAGATGCGAACCGCATCCTCCGCCGCCTGGCGCTTGGCCGGGTCGAGTCCGGCGTCGCGCGACAGATAGGTGATGCGGGACAGGAAGGCGACATGGGTCCCGCTGGCCTCGACGATCTCCAGGATGCGCAGCAGGAGATCCTCCTGGATGGCCAGGAACGCGGTGAAGTCGCTCTCCCGGATATAGCCCTGGATCTCGATGTCCAGCGAGGAGGCGCCGAGCCGGACGAACCGGACGCGGGCGGACTCCGTCTCGACCTTGGGGTGGGCGTAAAGCAGGCGGCGGATCTCGGCCACGACGTAGCGAAGCTGGTCGGGCGTCGTCTCGCAACGCAGCCCGATGACGGGGCGGAACAGGATCTTGTCCCGCCAGGCAAAGTTTTCGATGTCCATCGTCGAAAGCTGGCCGTTGGGGATATTGATAAGGGTGCGCTCCAGCGTCCGCAGACGGGTGGCGCGGAGCCCGATATCCTCCACGGTCCCCATGTGGTTGCCGACCCGACAAAAATCCCCCACCCGCAGGGTCTGGTCGGAGATCAACATGATCCCGCCGAACAGGTTCTCCAGCGTTTTTTGGGCGGAGAAGGCCAGGGCCAAGCCGCCGAGGCCGAGGCCCGCCAGGGCGGCCGTCAGATCCACGCCGGCGCGGTACAGGAGGACCAGGCCCGCCGCCACGAAGACCGCGGCCTTGGCGAGCCTTCGCACCAGGCGCAAGAGAGCCGTGTTCCCGGGGCGGCTGGCGATCTCCGCCCGCGTCGCCGCCAGATCCGTCACGATGTCCGCCATCCGCAGCAGGATCCAGGACAGGGCGACGACGGCCAGGGTTGCGGACACCCGGGTCCAGAACTGGCGGGCGGCCAGGGAGAGGGGCAAGAGGTAACTCCCGGCCTGGATGGTGACAGCAAGGACGAGAAGCCGGAGCGGCCTGGCGATGCGGCCGAGCAGCCTGTCCTCCGACTCGTGAGGGATCCGGCGGAGGAGCAGTCGGATCATCGGGAGCAGGAGCCGGTTGAGGGGCCACGCCAGGCCGATGGCCAAGGGGATGGAGAGCAGGAAGGCCATCCACTGCCACAGCGGGGCGCCGAGCAGCTTCGCTCCGGCCAGCCAGCCAGGCAAGAGCTCCTCGAACCAGGTGTCCCGCAGCTTGTTGTATACCTGGGGGATCCCCCGCAGCGTCTCGGCCGAGAAAAGCCAGATGGGCGGGCGCTGGCCGTGTTGCACGCGGTCGAGGAGGATCTCCAGCGGTTCGGCCGAAACCTTGACCACCCCCACGCGATCTCGCCCGACGGCCAGCTCGTCATTCAACGAGCCCTCGGGGCGGTTGCTCAGGGAGTCGAGGTCGGCATGCAGGCTGCGGTCCAGGACGACCTTGAGCTGGCGGGCCAGGTCCAAGGAGGATCCAGGAATCCTCCGGGTGTCCAGGTATTGGGCGGCCCGCTCGTCATCCCCCCGTGCCGCGGCCCGGATGAACCCCAGCACCGTCCCGCGCGGCGTGGTGCGGCCCAGGGGGTCCGGCTCGAGGTCCGGGGCGGGTGCGGCGCCGGCCGGAGCGACGAGCGCCAGGAGGACGGTCAGCGCCAGGACGAGCCGGAAAGGCCACAGCGCACAAGAGCATTCCAGGCCGAACGGCGGTCTCGCCATGCGCACTCCTTACCTGAAACCCTTATTAAGCCCGGATTCTTCACAGTCTTTCCGTGAAGAATCCGGGCTATCCGATCGTGAACTCGACCCGACTGTCCCTCTGCGTGTCCTTCTTTTCGGGAGTCAGGGCCCTGGGGGTCAGCACGAAGATCCGCTCGGGCGCCACCTGCGCGCGCGTCAGAGCGGCCTTGACGGCATGGGCCCGCTCGGCGGCAAGTGCGCGGAGGTCGTCGTCCATCACCTGGATGTGGGTGAGGATGAGCTTTTCCATCTCGACAGCGGGCAGCGACTTGGTCATGCCGATGAAGTTTCGAGGCTTCGGGAACTTCGCGAAGTCATACGCCATCTTCAGGTACTTCTCGTACTCCTGGGATTCGATCTTCACCTCCTCCAGCGGGACCCTAGGGCGGCCCCGCTTGGTTTGATCCAGGAGCTTTTGCGCCTGGAGCTTGCGGGTGAAGAAGATCTTGCGGAGGCTCTCGCGGTCCTGCTCGGCATCCACGAAGCTCTCCATGTCGAGCTTGAGCGACGGCCGATTCACCATGGCCTTGGCCAGCGCGTCGAGCTTTTTCTGCCCATCGGCGTTGATGGCGGCGCTCCCGTAGTCGAACTCCAGGTAGCTCATCTGCTCGCCCCCGCCAAAGGCGGCGCCCAGCAGGGCGAAAGGCGAGGTGACCGCCTTGACGATCAGGTTGCCGATGGCCTGCCAGACGACCTTCCAGATGCTGAACTGCGGGTCATCGAGGCTTCCGCTGACAGGGATGTCCAGGTTGATCTCCCCGTTCCGATCCTTGAGAAGGGAGATGGCCAGCTTCACCGGCAGCTTGGTGGCCTGGGGGCTCTCCACCGCATCGCCCAGCGTGAACTGATCGAGCAGGATGACATTCTGGGAGTCCAGCTTCCGCTTGTCGATCAGGTACTTCAGGTCCAGATTCAGCTTGCCCTTCTGGATCGAGTACCCGATGTACTTGCCGGAATACGGGGTGGCCGAACTCAGCTCGATGTCACGGAAACGGACCTTCAGGTCCGCGTAGAGATCCTTGGCCAGCGGGTTGAGCTTTCCGGTGATCTCGAGCGGAGCGGAGTGCTCCAGCCTCCCCTGGAGGTTCAGGTCCGCCAGCGTATTGAGCGCGGAGGAGAGTCCCGAGATCCGACCCCCCAGCTCCACCATGGTGGAGGCGTAGGAGGGATTCACCGAGCGGTCGGTGAAGCTGACCCGTCCGCCCTGCAGCGTGACCTCGTCGATCTTGATGTCCACGGGGGCTTCGGCGGCCTGTTCCGCCGCAGGGGGAGCCGGGGCCGAGCCGGGCATTGTCGCGGCGGGGATTGGTGACGCGCCGTCTCCTTTGACCAGGACGTCTTGTACGTTCAGGCTGCCGTCGCCATCCAGGACGAGGCGAGCGAAGTAATCCGCCAGGGCGACCTTGCGGGCGCGGAAATGGAAGGGATTATGGCCGAAGTCCATCTCGCTGAGAGCCAGGGACTGCCAGCCCAGAAAATCTTCGGCCCTTGCCTTGTCGATGGAAGCGAATCGGTTGATGGAAGCTTCGCCCTTGTACGCGGCGCCGAGACCGGCGCCCGCCCGCTCGGCCAGCTCGAGCCGGCCGGCAGCCGACACGCTCCCCTCCGAGACCACGATCTTCACTCTGTCCGTGAAGTAGGGCTGGACGGGGCGGATCTCGAGGTTCTTGAGGGTGAGATCCAGCTTGGCGGCGAGCGGCGAGATGCCCACGCTTCCGCCAAGCCTCAGGGTGCCGGTTTCGTTGATCCTGAGGGAGAGGTTCACCTTCCCCTGGGTGTTCGGTTTCGTGCTCAGCTCGCCGGCCTGGAGGTCGATCTGGTCGAGGGCGATGGAGACAGGCTCGGCCGGCACCCGGTCGGTGATATCCGCCCGGTACTCCGCCAGCGAAACGGACCCGACGGCAACCACCCAGGGGGCGGCGGGAGCCGCCTGCACAGGAGGGCCGGCGGGAGCCGCCGCCTCCTGCGGCGCCGGCGGCATGAGTTCGTGCAGATTGAGCGCCCCGTTCCCGAACCGGACCACGCGCAGGGCCCCTTTCTGGCTGGAGACCTCCCCCAGGGTCACTTCCCGCTTCGCAAGGTCCAGGCTGCCGTTGCGGACGGCCAGGGCCGGGACGGTCAGCAACGCCTCCTGTTCCTTCCGGAGCCGTATCCGCAGATTCTCCAGCGAGACGCCGAGGCCGGTCAGCTTCACCTCCGCCTCCGGGCCGGGACGCGCGTAGCTGAACTTGGTGGCGACGTCCGTGACCGCGTCCTCGATCTCGAAGCCGATGAATCGCCGGTAGTAGGGGGCGTAGCGCTGGACGGGAAGCCGTGTGATTTCCAGGCGGCCGTCCGCCTGGAGGGGCTCCAGACTCACCGCCGTCGCCAGACCCACCTGGGCGGCCTGGTCAAGCTGGAAGCTCAGATCGGCCTTCCCCGTCGAGCCCTTGGCGGTGGAAAAGTCCTGAGCCCTGAGCGTGAGATTCTCCAGCGTCAGGATGGTCGGCGGCGAGGTGAAGCGATCGTCGAGGGTGAGCGTGAACTGATCCAAGGCCGCCCGGCGCAACACCAGCCCCCAGGGCGCGGCCGCGGCGGATGCCTCGGCCGGAGGAGCCGCTGCCGCCTTCTCCCCCGGGGCCGGACTGGCCAGCAGCCGGAAGAGGACCATCTCTCCCTGCGGATCCCGGGTGATCTGCATGGCCCCCTTCTGGCCGGAAAGGCTTCCCACCGTCACCTGGCGCTTCGTCAGATCCACCTCGGTGTCGTTGACGGCCAGCATGGGCACACGCAGAAACTCGCCGGAGCCATCCTCGTTGGCGAGGGCCAGGTCTCGCACGGTGACAGAGATATCCGTGGCGCGGATCGCGGGGGCGTCCTTCCCCACGGAGTAGCGGAGGGCGGCAGCGGTTTCCGCCTTGCCCGTCTGGAGGGTGAAGCGAACCAGGTCCTGGTAGTAGGGAGCGTACTTGGTCAGGAGGATCCCCCTGACCGAGGTCTTGATCGTGGCCGCGAGGGGGGCCAGCGTAAGCTCTCCCTCGGCCTGGATGTCCTCTCGAGCCTCGGTGCGCGCCGAGAGCTTGAGGCTGGCCCGCGCGTCGGGAGCGTTCCCCAGTTGCATCACGGCGAGCTCGATGGGATGCAGGGTGGTCCGGAAAGGCCTCGCCGGCACCGCGTCCGCGAAGCGCAGCCTGCCGCCGGTGAGCTGGATGGCATCCACCAGGAAGGTCGGGGGCGTGGTGGATTCGGCGGCGGTCGGTTCGCCTTTGGCGCGGGCCTCCTTCGGGGCATCGGGCAGCACGGCCTGGATGTTGGTGAGGCCGTCCCTTTCGCGACGGAGGGTGATTTCGGGTCCCTGGATGTTCAGCGTGGCCACGTGGATCTTCCGGGCCAGGGGCTCGGAGGGGGCGATGCCGACCTCGACGACCGGTAGCTTCAGGATGGGATTGTCGCGGCGGTCGGTGAGGGCGAAATCCTTGAGGATCAAATCCCCGGTGACGGTGAGGGTCTGCGACTGCTTCTGCCGGATGAAGGAGATCGCGCTCTTGACATCGAGCGCACCCGAGGGGACACGGAATTTCAGCGGGACCGGCGTGTAGGCCAGGTACTGCGGGATGTCCAGCCCGCTGATGTCGACATCGAACCTGCTCTCCAGGGAATCGGCGAAAGGCTTCGTCTTGCCGCGCACGGCGTAGACGTCGTCGTTGATCTTCGCCTCGATTCTGGGCTCGGTGAAGATGTCCACGTCGCTCGGGACATTGGAGAGGAAGGGAATGCCGATGTGGAGGCCGCGGACGGTATGCGTTTTCCCGACCGGCTCGTCGATGAAATCGAGGCTTCCCTCCACGATTTCGATGTTGTTCAAGGAGAAGCGGAGAGGCTCGGTGGACCGGGCCGGCGGCCCCGCGGGGGTTGGTTTGGCCCGGGTCAACAGGTCCGAGAAGTTGTACCGCTCCTCCGCATGCCGGACCAGCCGAAGGACCGGCCGCGTGAGCCGGATCTCCTTGAGGACCGGCCCACGCCGGAGGATGGAGCTGAGCTCGGCATTGACATACAACTCCTCAAAGCCCACGAAGGTCTCCGGGCCGTCCCGCTCGGAGACCTTGAAACCGCGGACGGTCACGGACAAGGCATAGGGATTCACGCGGATTTCCTGAATGCTGGCCGGTCGGTGAAGCGCCTCCGAGAGTTGTTGGGTAAGGACGGACTTCAAGAGAAGCGGGAGGGCGAAGAATCCGAAAAGGGTGAACAGGACGAGGAGGAGGCCGAAAGAGAACCCGGCGATCCGGAGACGCCGTCGGGTGAAGGGCGCCAGAAGTCTCACAGTGACCTCCCGGGAGGCGAGAGAAGGACTACTTTTCGGCAGCAGCGACTCCGGCGCCCCTGGGGTGCGCACTCAGGATTGACCGTTCGGCTGAGCTCACGACGAAGCCCGGGTGATGAGTGCAGGCGCAGCATGCACGAATACTCCGGGTTACTCCTGCAACATGGGGACGGAGACCCCCTGCGTCTTCGCCGCGGCAATCGCATCGGGATACCCGGCATCCGCGTGCCGCATGATGCCGGTGCCGGGGTCGGTCGTCAGGACCCGCTCCAGCCGCTGCTCCGTCTCCGGGGCGCCGTCCGCGACCACCACCATGCCCGCGTGAATCGAATATCCGATGCCCACCCCGCCCCCATGGTGGACGGAGATCCAGGAAGCGCCCGCCGCGGTGTTGAGCAGCGCATTGAGAATGGGCCAATCGGCGATGGCGTCGCTTCCATCGCGCATGGCCTCGGTCTCCCGATTGGGGGAGGCCACGGACCCGGCGTCGAGGTGGTCGCGGCCGAAAACCACGGGGGCCGCGAGTTCCCCGGAGCGGACCATGCGGTTTACCAGGACGCCCAGGCGGCTCCGCTCGCCGTAGCCCAGCCAGCAGATCCGGGCGGGGAGGCCCTGGAAGTGCACCTTCTCGCGGGCCATGGCAATCCAGCGGGCGAGGCGGGCGTTGTCCTTGAACTCCCGCAGCACCAGGTCGTCGATCTTGGCGATGTCTGCCGGATCTCCGGACAGCGCTGCCCAGCGGAATGGCCCGCGACCCGTGCAGAAGAGCGGGCGAATGAAGGCCGGCACGAATCCCGGGAAGTCGAAGGCATTCTCGACCCCCCGGCCGAGCGCCTGCTGGCGGATGTTGTTGCCGTAATCGAAGACGACGGCCCCGCGCCGCTGGAACTCCAGCATGGCCTGGACGTGGTGCGCCATGGAGTCCAGGGCGCGGCGGATGTGCTCCTCGGGGTCCTTCCCCCGCAGCGCTCGAGACTCCGCTAGGCTGAGGCCGGCCGGGACGTAGCCGTTGAGCGGATCGTGGGCCGACGTCTGGTCGGTCACCAGGTCGGGGAGCACGCCTCGCCGGAGCAGCTCCGGGTGAAGCTCGGCGGCGTTGCCCACCAGGCCGATAGACTTGGGGGCGCCGGTTCGCTTGGCGGTCAGGGCAAGGTCGAGCGCCTCGTCGAGGTTCCGGGTCATGACTTCGCAGTAGCCGGTCTTCACCCGTTTCTCGATTCGCTCGGGGTCCACCTCCACCGCCAGGATGGCGCCGCCATTCATGGTGACGGCCAGGGGCTGGGCCCCGCCCATCCCGCCGAGGCCGGCGGTGAGCGTGAGCGTTCCCTGGAGGCTCCCGCCGAAGTGCTTCGCCGCCGCCGCCGCGAAGGTTTCATACGTGCCCTGCAGGATGCCCTGGGTCCCGATGTAGATCCAGCTTCCCGCCGTCATCTGACCGTACATGGTTAGGCCCAGGGCCTCGAGCTCGCGAAACTTCTCCCAGGTTCCCCAGGCCGGGACCAGCATGGCGTTGCTGATGAGGACGCGCGGCGCGTACTCATGGGTGCGGAAGACGCCCACGGGCTTCCCGGACTGGACCAGCAAGGTGTCGTCGTTCTCCAGGTTCTTCAGGCAGTCCACAATCCGGTGGTAACACTCCCAGTTCCGGGCCGCCTTCCCCGCGCCGCCGTAGACCACCAGGTCTTGCGGCCGCTCGGCCACCTCGGGGTCGAGATTGTTCATGAGCATCCGCATGGCCGCTTCCTGGTGCCAGCCCTTGCACGTACGGGTGCTGCCGCGCGGCGCCCGGATGGGATCCATGGGTGGCGGGATCGGGACCATGGCGATCACCTCCTGTTGCGGGTCCATGCACGCATGGCGAGACTGCTGGAGCCCCACCCATCAGACGGAAGGATTATACCTGGTTTTTGCGCTGGCGCGCAAAAACCAAAATTGAAAAATTCTTCTATTCCCACGTCCTGCAATTTCAAGGCGCGAGGTGCTTTGAGGTCCGGAGGGAATCCTGGAAGGCCTATAGAGGATTGCCTCTCACTCTCACAGGCTTCGCGGAAAGGAGAGCGGAAAGAGGCGGATTAGGTTTCCGAGACACGCGCGATCTCGCGTTGGGCATTCGTCAATTCCCTTGACTTGGTTCTCGTGTGTGAAGTACAAGTCCCGCCAACACTCATTGTTCCCCGTTCCGTCTTGGTCGAGCATTCGCCGATGCATTCCGCAGCGGTCGTCCGCAAGAGCAACGGGTCCGGCGGCGCAGGCACCGCTTTGGCCCTTCTGCCGTTCTCTCCCCCCATGGTTCCGGTTGCAGGCAGCGCGGGAGGTTCCGATGCATCTCGTGAAACGTGGCATCGCGGTTCATGTGCTGGCTGGCGTTCTGGCGGCGGCAGGTGGCTGGAGTTTGGGCGCGGCCCCGGCTAGGGCGGGGTCGGGCTTCCCGCTCGACATCAGGTGCGACGCCCGGAACGTTGTGGTCCGGTCGCCATCCCGCGCGGACGCCTTGATCTCTTGCGGGGGCGCCCAAGCCGCCATCGGGTTCCTGGCATCTCAGGGCCTGGATGGGACCGATGATATTGCCATCGAGGTTGTACCGAAGCTGCCCGATGTGGTAAGCGCCTCCGCAGCAGGCTGTTTCATGGAATCGGAGCAACGGGTGTTGATCCGTACCTATTCCGAATTCAGAAAGCTCAAGAGCTGGTTCGGGATTCCCATCGACCGCTCGCTCTACCGCAGCCTCGTGTCTCACGAGGTCGCCCACTCAGTGGCTGCCCGCAACTTCAAGGTGCCTCATCCCCCAATCCCGGCGAAGGAGTACATCGCGTACATTACGATGTTCTCGACCATGGCTCCGGCCCAGCGCGAGCGGGTGCTGCGGCGATTCCCGGGGGAAGGCTTCCAGGGGGATTGGCAGATGAGTACGACCATCTACCTGTTCGACCCCATGCGGTTTGGCGTCCAGGCGTACCGGCACTTTCTCAAGCCGGCCAACGGGCGGGATTACTTGCATGCGATCCTCGCCGGAAAGGCCATCGTCGAATAGCAGAACTTGGGACAGAGCCGGCTGCGGCAACTGTTGGATGCGGCGCCACCGCCGCCCCCGCCGAGGCGGGGGATCAGTGCCAGACCGACAATCCACCCGCACGCGACGGGCGGGCAGGCGCAGGCCGCCAGGACGCCGACGCCGATGATGGCGCGCCAGGTGATCCCCACCATGGGGGCGGGCTCGGACCAGTACACCGCGCGGCCCCATGCCCCCATGGGGCCGAGAAGGGTCGCTACAGTCAGGAGTGTAAGGATGGGGCGAACAGTTGAAGGCATGAGGTTCAAGGGTTCGAGAGTGCGTGAGTTCGACAGTACGGGAGTTCAAAAGCTCGAAGGTTCGCGAGTTCGGGTGTTCGACCGTTTAGGAGCACGAGGATTCGATGGTTCGTAGTTCGGTACGCGTTCAGGCCACATTCGAGGGGCGGCCAGGGGCTCCCGGAGCGCCGCGCCACACCCATCCGTGGGATGGGTACCCGGCGAGCCGCACCCAGCCTGCGGCCGGGTACCCGCAAAGCGGGTGCGGTGTAAGGGCGAGCCGGCATCGGGTACCCGGCCGAAGGGAAGGGTGCAGGCGCCAGGCGTCGAAGGGCGGCCCTGGCCGCCCCGGCGATTGGCAGGCTGGCTGAACGGTCACCGTAGTTCGTTCTGTCCCCTCGAACTCCCGAACCATTGAACTTTCGAACAAGTTTTTCACCCTCCGAGATACGCCTGCTTCACCTTGGGGTCGGCGGCGAGATCGGCCGCGGTGCCGCTCAGGGTGATGCTCCCGGTCTCCAGGACATAGGCGCGCGTGGCGATGGCGAGCGCCATGCGGGCATTCTGCTCGACCAGCAGGATGGTGGCTCCATGCCGGTGAAGCGCTTGGATGGTCGCGAACGTCTGCTCGACGAGGATGGGCATGAGGCCCAAGGACACCTCATCCAGGAGCAGGAGCCGCGGCTGGCTCATGAGGGCCCGCGCGATGGCCAGCATCTGCTGCTCGCCGCCCGACAGAGTCTTGCCGGCCTGACGGGCACGCTCCTTGAGGCGGGGAAAGAGCGTGAAGGCGCGCTCGATCCCGTCGGCGACGTCGCCTGGCCGCGGGACGGTGTAAGCGCCGAGCCGCAGGTTCTCCTCCACGGACAAATCCGGCAGGATGCGGCGCCCCTCCGGCACCAGCCTGATCCCGCGGCGGGCGCGGAGATGGGCCGGCTCGCGGGTGATCTCCGCTCCCCGGAAGAGGATCTGGCCGGAGCGTGGCCTGAGGAGCCCCATCACGGCGCGGAGCGTCGTGCTCTTGCCTGCCCCGTTGGCCCCGATGATGGTGAGGAGATCCCCGTCGCGGATGTCGAAGCTGATCCCGCGCACCGCGGCGAACTCGCCGTAGGTCACTTCGAGATTGCGGACTTCAAGCAGAGGGATCATCGAATGGGCTCATGGCTCATCGCTCGTGGCTGATGGCAGGGACCGGCCCCCCATGAGCCAAGAGCCATCAGCCACGGGCTGCTTTTCCTAAATACGCCTCGATCACCTGCGGGTGGCGCTGGATCGCCGACGGATCCCCCTCGGCGATCTTCACGCCGTGGTCCAGAACGACCAGCCGCCGGCAGACACCCATGACGATGGGCATGTTGTGCTCGATGAGAATGATCGTGATGCCTTCCTGGTTCAACTGTCGAATCAGCTCCAGGAGCTGCAGCGATTCCTCGTGGCGCAGGCCGCCCGACGGCTCGTCCAGCAAGAGCAGGGCGGGATCGAGGGCGAGGGCGCGGGCGATCTCCAGGCGCTTCTTGAGTCCGAGCGGCAGCGTCCCCGCCGGTCGGTCGAATTCCCCGGTCATCCCCACTCGCGCCAGAAGGGCCTGGGCGGCCTCCCGCGCGGCGGGTGTGGAGAAGGGCGCGGCAGCCGCTCGCAGGGAGGGGTAGGCGCGGTGGCCGGAGGCCACCAGGACGTTGTTGAGGAGCGAGAGTGTCGGGAACGGACGCACGACCTGAAAGGTCCGCGCGATCCCGCGGAGGGCTAACTCGTGCGGCTTCCTTCCATGGGTGTCCTGGCCGCGGAACCGGATGACGCCGCGATCCGGGATCAGCATGCCGGTAATGCAGTTGAAGAGCGTGGTCTTGCCGGCGCCGTTCGGGCCGATGATGCCGAGGATCTCCCGCTCGGTCACCTCGAAGGCGACATCCTGCAGGGCCGTGACCCCGCCGAACGCCTTGGTGAGCTGGTCGATCTCGAGAAGCGCCATGTCGATCCAGTTGAAAATAAAAAATGACAAAGTCCCAACCGGTCAACGGAACATGGTCATTGCCCGGTTTTTCCATTTTGCATTGCTGTACACAGCTTTCTCCAGCTCCGGGGCAACAGGCTGTGCTCTCCGAGGATTCCCCCGGGCTGGAAGCGCATCAGGAGAAGCAGCAGGAGCCCGTAGACCAAGGTGCGGTACTCCATGGCCGGGCGGGAGATCTCGGGGAGGGCTCCCAGGACGATGGCGCCCACGATGGGGCCGCGCAGCGTTCCGATCCCCCCGAACACAACCATGGAGAGGATGACCATGGACTGCGCGAAGCTGAAATTCACCGGCATGATGAAGGTGAGGAAATGGGCGTAGAGGCTTCCCGCCAGGCCCGCCCCCGCGCTTCCCAACGCGAAGGCCAGGACTTTGAAGCGCACGACGTCGATGCCCATGGCGCCGGCCGCTTCCTCATCCTCGCGGATGGCTGCCCAGGCCAGGCCGATCCAGGATCGCGTCAGCCATCGGTCCAGCGCGATCATGAGGCCGATGACCAGGACGACCAGCGCGAGATAGCCTGACTTGCTGATCTCCTGGCCGAAGAAATGGGGGAGATCGATGCCGCCGATACCCATCCCCGCGCCGAAGAAGGGGATGTAGAGGAAAGTCGCCTCGACCACGAAGTTGATGCCCATCGTGGTGATGGCCAGGAAATCTTCGCGCACCCGCAGGCAGGGGATGGCGAGGATGGTTCCCAGGAGGCCTGCCACGAGGCCTGCCAGCAGGAATGACGGCCAGAAGCCCAAGCCGGCCTTGGTGTAGAACAGGGCGGAGGTATACGCCCCGATGCCCATGAAAGCGGCGTGGCCCAGCGAGATCTGTCCTGCGTAGCCCGTGATCAAGTTCAGGCTCAGGGCCAGGATGATATAGATCCCGATGGTGATCAGGACGGTGACGAGATAGCCGCTCAGCATTCGAAATCCGACAGCGACAGCGACAGGGGGAGAGCAGCGGGTCTCGGTCCGCTGTCGCTATCCCTGTCCCTGTCGGCTCGTCAGCCTTTCCCCAGTAGCCCGCGGGGGCGGAACATCAGGACCAGGATCATGGCTACGAAGGCCAATGCGTCCCGCGGGAACGGAATGGCGACGACACCGATCAAGAGCGTCTCGGCCAACCCGATGAGGAATGAAGCCAGGACGCTGCCGGGAATGTTGCCCAGCCCTCCCAGCACGACGATGGCGAGGCATTTGTAAGCCGGGATACTTCCCATGGTCGGCCAGACCTGGTTGTCGTAGACGCCGATGAGGACCCCTGCGGCCCCCGCCAGGGCCGAGCCGATGGCGAAAGTCAGGGAGACGATCAGCCGCGTGTCCACGCCGAAGGTCGCCGTGGTGTCGGCATCCATGGCGGTGGCCCGCATGGCCAGCCCGAGCGTCGAGCGCGAGAGGAGGAGCCACAGGAGGCCGAGGAGCAGCATGGTGACCGTGAAGATGAGGCTCTGCGGGGCGGTCAGCCGGAGGGGACCCAACCCCAGGCTGAGGAAGCGGATTTCGGTCTCGTAGGCGAGGGCATAGGGGCCCGCCACGATCCGGAAGGCCTCTTCCATGGCAATGAACAGCCCGATGCTGCCGATCAGGGGGACGATGCGCGGCAGGTGGAGGAGCGGTGTGTAGAGAAACCGTTCCACGAGGATCCCCGCGGCGGCGCAGACGACCATGGCGACCAGGAGGCTCAGCCAGAAACTCTCCAGGAAACGGAAGGCAACCAGGCCCACGTAGGCGCCCAGGGCATAGATGCCCGCATGGGCCACATGGAGGACGCGGAGCACCCCGTAGACCATGGTGAGGCCCAGGGTCGTGAGAGCGTACA
This sequence comes from Candidatus Methylomirabilota bacterium, assembly GCA_016209735.1. Classification (GTDB taxonomy): domain Bacteria; phylum Methylomirabilota; class Methylomirabilia; order Methylomirabilales; family 2-02-FULL-66-22; genus 2-02-FULL-66-22. The sequence goes on along the minus strand of JACQVN010000061.1, from coordinate 27,807 downwards.
CCGCCCCGGTCGCAATGCCATTGGCGATCTGCTGAAAGAGCATGGATTACAGCCGAGAGCCGAGTGCCGAGAGTCGAGCACTGCCGGCCAAGCGTATCGGCTTCATGGCTCATGGCGGATGGCAAGAACTCCTATGAGCCACGAGCCGAGCACCATGAACCACTTGCCGAACCGCAGAAACCTCGTACCTTCGAACCCGTCTGGTACCGCCGAACCCTCGAACTTTCGAACTTGCGAACCGGAAACTGCGAACCGGCCGGCAGCGCGCCGAAGGCCGTCCCCGACCCCGCGCGCCGCTGCCCCCTGTCCCTGTCGGAAATCCCTGTCGTCTTCTTGTCCTAGCGCACCGGGGGCGTGATGACTACCGGATCGGTGATGACACCGTGGCGGCGGAACTGCCCCTTCTTCACGATCTGGAACTGGACGGGCTTGACCACTTCGCCCTTGACGAACTTGCTGATCTTGCCGGTGAGACCGTTGTAGTCCTTGGTCTCGAGCAGGGCCTTGATGACATCCGGTCGGTTGGTGGAACCGGCGCGCCCTACGGCGTTGACCAGGATCATGAACGCGTCGAAGCTGGAAGCCCCCACCATATCGGGATCGATCTTGTAGGCCTGCTTGTAGTTCTTCAGGAAGTTCTGGACCAGCGGGCGGGGATCGTCGCGGTCCAGGTTCGTGGCGATGATGACCCCCTCGGCGGTTCCCCTCGCCAGCTCGATGAATTTCGGGGAGTCGAAGCCCTCTTCGGCCAGGATGGGGGTCTTGATACCCAGCTCTTTGGCCTGCAGGGTCATCAGGGCTGCCACGTCGTAGTAGCCGGCAGCGAAGATCAGATCGGGGTTGGCCTGTTTGATGCGCGTGAGGAACGGGCGGAAGTCCTTCTCGCCGGGGTACTTGTACACCTCCTGGATGATGGGCTTGGACCCCAGCTTCTGGGTCCGCTTGGCGAAGCCGGCGGAAATCTCCCGCCCGAAGTCGTTGTCCATATTGATGATGGCGGGCTTCTTGCTCTTGAGCACCTTGACGGCGTACTCCCCGGCGGCTCCCCCCTCGACCTCACCCAGAAACCCGTTCCGGAAGTTGGAGTTCCCCGCCTTGGTGACGTCCGGGTGGACCGCGTAACCCGCCACCATCGGCACGCCCGCCTTGGCGAAGATAGGCGCGGTCACGCGGGTCGGGCCGCTGTAGGATCCGCTCACCACGCCCACCACCTGATCCTTCTCGATCAGCTTGTTGGCGATGGCCACGGACTCCTGGGGATTCAGGCGATCGTCGTAGACGACCAGGTCCACCATCTTGCCCATGATCCCCCCGGCGGCATTCACTTCCTTCATGGCAAGTTCGACGGACTGCTTGGCGCTCGCGCCGTCCGCGGCCACCGGGCCGGTGATGGGGGCGAAGAAGCCGATCTTGATAGTCTGGGCCGTGGCGGGGGTGGCCAGCCAAACCGCCACGCCGACGAAGGTGAGCAGGACGGCCAATCGTTCAGCGAGATTCCGCTTCATGGTGAGCTCCTCCTCTGTGGGGGTTCAGTTTGCGAACAAGGCTCAACCCAGACGTTGCGGTTCTCTCGCCACGCACGCCAAGCACGCGAAGACCTGCTGGACCTTAGGCGAGAAGAGCCGGGATCCAACGGGAAACTCAAGCTGGTCCATTAGGCCACGGAGGCGGGCCCTTCGTCAAGGACTCTGCGCAGAACGGCGGGAAGGTCAGGCAAGGGGGCCGGCAACGGCGTCGGCTGCGGAGAGGAGGCTTCCGTCCCGGAGGAGCGCCAGGATCCGATCCAGGTCGGGTCGCAGGGAGCGGTCGCGGTCGAGGTGGGGCACGTGCTGGCGGATGCACGCGTACGCGGCCGCGGCGCCGCGGCCGGGGAGGAGGGGGCGGAGGAAGTCCAGCCCCTGGGCCGCAGCGAGGAACTCCAGAGCCAGGATTTGTTCGAGGCAGGCTGCTACACGGCCGCACTTGACGGCGGCCAGCCAGCCCATGCTGACGAAGTCCTCCTTGCTGCCCGAGGTGGGAATGGAGTGGACGGTGGCCGGCGCGGCCAGGATCTTCGCCTCGGGCACCAGCGAGGCCGCGGCGATCTGGGCCATCATCAGGCCGGAATTGAGGCCGCTGGCCTCCACCAGGAAGGCGGGCAGGTCGCTGAGCTGCGGGTTCACCAGCCGCTCGATCCGCCGCTCGGCGAAGCCGCACAGCCCGGCCAGGGCCACGGCGAGAAAGTCCAGGGCGAGGCCGACGGGGTGTCCGTGAAAGTTCCCGCCGGAGAGGATGTCGCCGGATTCCGCGAAGATCAGGGGGTTGTCGGTGGCGGCGTTCAGTTCTCGCGTCAGGACCCCCCGCACGTGGGCCAGGGTGTCTCGCACCCCGCCGTGCACCTGGGGGATGCAGCGCAGGGTGTAGCTGTCCTGGATCTTCCCGCAGTCCTTGTGCGACAGGTTGATGGGCGAATCCTGGAGCAGGGCGCGCAGATTCCTGGCGGTAGCTGCCTGTCCCGGGTGGGGACGGACGGCCTGCAGGCGGTCGTCGAAGGGGACGAAGGAGCCCTTGAGAGCCTCCAGGGTCATGGCGGCGGCCACATCCGCCAGGCGGACGAGCCGCTCGGCGAGGAGCAGGCCCAGGGCGCCGATTCCGGTCATGCCGCAGGTGCCGTTGATGAGGGCCAGGCCTTCCTTGGCTTGGAGGGTGAGGGGGAGGAGGCCGGCCCGCCGGAGCGCCTCGCCGCCGGGGATCCGCTGGCCCCGGAAGCGGGCCTCCCCCTCCCCGATCAGGACGAGGGAGAGGTGGGCCAGGGGGGCGAGGTCGCCGCTCGCCCCTACAGAGCCCCGCTCCGGGATGATAGGGTGGACCTGGCGGTTCAAGAGATCGCAGAGCAGGTCGATCAGCTCCGGCCGGACGCCGGAGAATCCCTTGGCTAGGACGTTGGCGCGAAGCAGGATGGTGGCCCTGGTCTCCGCTACGCCGATGGGCTCCCCGATCCCGAGGGCGTGGCTTCGCAGGAGGTTGATCTGCAGCGCCGCCTGGTCGTCGGCTCCGATGAAGACGTCGGAGAGCGACCCGAAGCCGGTGCTGACCCCGTAGACCTTCCGTTCGGCGGCGACGGCCGCCTCGATCACCCGCCGGCTGGCGAGAACCTTCTCGCGGGCGGCTGGATCGAGCGCGACGTCCGCCTCGCCACGCGCTACCCCCTCCACCTCTTCGAGTGTCAGCGTTTCGCCATTCAAGAGAATTGGGGGCATTGGAGACTCCTTGCTGCCGACAGCCGGAAGCGGTATCCGGCCCGTCCGTTCGGATGGGGCGCCGGTCAAGGATCGCCGGAGGCCTGCGCGGACAACCGGATCGAACGGGCCTTCGCGATGCTGCCGCGAACGATGGCGGTCCCCGCGAGGAGGAGTACGGCTCCGATCAGATCCGTGATCCGCCCGGGCTTGATCAAGCAGAGACCGCCGACGATGAGGAGCAGGCACGGCAAGGCCGACAGCTTCTCATGGAACCACCCGAAGACACCGACGCTCAGGGCGAAGGCACCGAAGCCGGCCGGGAGGGCGGCGAGAGCTATATTATCGGAGTGCCCCGTGAGAAGCAATTCGGGCGAGTATCAGGATGTTCTCTGGATTCATGGCGGCCTGGTTCCTCCGGCCGGCGGGCGAAGCGCGGAAAACCGAAATCGCGCGGCTCAAGGCGGAGATCGCCCACCTCCGCGAGACCCTCGCCGCTTCCCGACCTGGGGTGATGATCAATCCGCCGCCTTCAAGGGAAGCGTCCGTGGAGTGAGGCTGTGAAGCCATTTCCTTTCGCTGGAGCACATCCTCGATCACATCAGCTTCATACGGCTACAGAACAACAAGCGCGTGGTGTCCGTTGTTCGCCCAGCACATGCTCGCCGTCTGCAAGCCCGCCGGCATGGTCGTGAGCGTCATGCCCCACGGGGTGCTGTTTCGGGGCGGCGCGGAAAAGGCGATCCGCAAGAGGTTCCTGGAGCAGGATTTGATCGAAGCCGTTGGATTCGATGCACGCACGGCGCTTCGCCACGCATCGCAGTCGCGGACGATACCGGCTTTGGAGTGCGGCGGCATGACGCCGCTTTGCCTTCGCAGGCTTCCGGCCCCGCGTCGGGACCACGCCCACCGGCGACCGATTGCGAAAGCGGGGACGCCTCCCTGCACTCGAAAATTGCTTCGACGTCCGCCGCTTACCTATCGGCATTTGCGAATGCGGTGCCGGATTTCGTCGAGAGGTGGGAAGCGTGGGAACGACGCCGGGGCTTACAAGGAAATGCGTACCTTGGCAGAATGGACCGCAGAACCCTCGAGCCCGATACGTGCCATCTCCCGGAACAAGACAGGGTTGCGGCTGGCCCCATGGACAGTTCGCGCGTCCGGAAGAGCGCATGAGCACCACTGCTATCCTTCCATGGTCCGTCGTCCATCGTCCATTGTCTGCCCCCCCACAGCCATTCCATTGCGCCGGCGGCAGGTTTGTGCGAAGATTGCGCAATCCCGCCATCCGAAGTTCGAAATCGGTAGGGTGTCCCGGAGACGGCGGGAGGGGAGAAACTGCACTCGGCTGGAGGGGGCCAAGGATGCACAGGACGCCGATTCTCGTGTGGGGGTCGGCGTTTTTTCTTTGTGAGGACGAGCGTACGGAATGCATCTCATCGATATGCCAGGCGAAATACATTGCCTACGAGCTGACTAGCCGGTTTCCGCCGGATAGCGTCGAGAAGCTCACCGGGGCGCTGGTCGATGCACAGGTTGAAGGGAGAGCGTGATCGCGAGCCTCGAGGATAAACTGGGACGATGCATCACCTCGTCAGACCTGTTCTGCGTTTGGTGGGGGCTGCGATGATTCCGAAGCTGCCCGCGAATCTGAAGGAGCTTCGTGTGCTGGTCCGGCAGGGCGAGGGCCGGACCGTGGAGTTCAAACGCTCCACCGGCGAATTGCAGGAAGCCCTCCAGAGTGTCTGCGCTTTCCTCAACGGCTCCGGTGGTATGGTGTTGTTCGGCATCAGTCCCGGTGGCCGCCTCGAAGGACAACAGGTGTCTGACCGAACGCTTCGAGACATCGCACAGGCGATGGAGAAATTCGAGCCGCCTGTCAATGCACCGCCTCACCGACTCCCCCTGGACGGCGGCCTCGAAGTGCTGAGGCTCCAAGTCGAGGAAACTTCGGACTCAGTCCCTTTCACCTACGATGGCCGCCCGTATGGGCGAATCGGCAGCGCCACCCGGAAAATGCCTCAGCCGAGGTACGAGAAGCTCCTCCTCGAACGCGGGCATGCCAAACGCCGGTGGGAGAACCTCCCGGTGGAGGAATTGACGCTGAAGGATCTCGACCGCAAAGAAATCCTGCGGACGCGAGAACTCGCCATCCAGCAGAACCGGATTTCTGCGGATACAAGCCGGGATATCGGGGACATCCTGGACCGTCTGGGACTTCGCCGGAACGGCGTCCTTACCCAGGCCGTACAGATGCTCTACGGGACACGGCTGCTGCCGGACTATCCGCAATGCCTTCTCAAGATGGGCCGCTTCCGGGGGATGGAAATCACCGGCGAGATCGTGGACAACCGGCAGGAATTCCTGCATGCCTTCGCCATGGTCCGGGAGGGGCTGGCCTTTCTTGAGAGAACCATGCCGCTAGGGGCGCGTTTTCCGGAGGGGCAAATCTTCCGCGAAGACCGTTTTCCGGTCCCGCTCAACGCCTTGCGGGAGATCCTGCTCAATGCAGTGATGCATCGGGACTACTCCTCTGCCGGCGGACATGTAGCTATCGTGGTGTTCGATGATCGAGTTGAAGTCCGAAGCTACGGCCGCTTGCCTCCTGTCGTGACGCTTGAACAGCTTTCCGGCCCGCACCTCTCCGAGCTCCGCAATCCCCTGATCGCCGGCGCGTTTCACCGCACGGGTGCGGTGGAATGCTGGGGACGGGGCACCAACCGCGTGATCGCCGAATGCGAACGCCACGGCATCGCGTCTCCAGTCTTCGAGGAGCGGCAGGGCTTCGTTATCGTCACCTTCAGAGCGCCAATGGTACCAGCAGCGAAGGCTGAGACAGCACAGGCAATCATCCCCAGAACGTCGGAGAAAACGTCGGAGAAAATCCTCGCACTCATGGCTCGTCATCCCGAAATCACCATCGCCGAACTCGCAGAGGGGATTGGAGTCACAACCCGGTCTATCGAACGCAACCTGAAGAACCTGCATCTCCAGGGACGCCTGAAACGCGTCGGCCCTGACAAGGGTGGGCATTGGGAGGTTGTGAAGTGATGGGGGTTGAGCGGCCCTGGCCCCACTCCGCCGAGGAGGGCTATCCGCCTACCGTCACCGCTGCCCAGGGCCCTCGGATACCGTCGCGTGGGCTTTGTCCGCAGAGGAACCGGTGTCGGGCAGAGCCCGACCTACGCAGAAGGGATTATGAGCACCAATCGCGCGAAACTCGAACTCACGTGGATCGGCAAGGAGAGCCGGAAGTTGGAGCCGCGGATTCTGCTGGAGGATCCGGAGAGGTCGTATCATGCCAAGCACCACCTCAGCGACCACGACCTGTTCGATAACCGTCTCATCTTTGGCGACAACCTTCTTGCTCTCAAGGCGCTTGAACAGGAATTTACCGGCAAAGTCAAGTGTCTCTACATCGACCCGCCGTACAACACCGGAAGTGCCTTTCAACATTGCGACGACGGCATTGAACATTCCCTGTGGTTGTCTCTGATGCGTGACCGCCTTGAGATTCTATGGAGACTACTGACCCCCGACTGTTCACTGTGGATCTCAATTGACGATTACGAAATGCCCTATCTCCGAATACTTCTAGATGAAACGTGCGGGCGTGGCAGTTTTGTGGCCTGCAACGTCTGGCAGCAGAGGTACTCACGGGAGAACCGTGAAGCAATCGGCGACACCCACGAATATGTCCTTGTGTAGGCAAAGAGCGTCGACGCGTTCAAGGAGACACGCAACAAGCTACCTTTGGGCGATAAGCAGCTATCCGTCTACACGAACCCGAACAATGACCCGAAGGGCCCCTGGCGTGGCGTGTCACTTTCCGCGCAGGGCTAGCGGCCGAACCAGATGTCCGAGATTATTTCGCCGATTACAGGCAAGAGACACAAGCCCCCTGAGGGCTCGTGCTGGAAGGTTATTGAGCCCGAATACAACCGGTTGCCTGCCGAAGGCAGAATCTATTTCGGGAAAGACGGCAATGCAGTACCGTCGAGAATTCAATACCTGCGCGATATCGAAGGCGTAGTACCTTGGACATGGTGGCCCCACGATGCGGTCGGACATACCGATGAATCCAAGAGAGATTCAGGTCCTGTTTGGAAAATCTGACGCGTTCGACACTCCAAAGCCAGAACGACTGATCAATCGCATAGTGCATGTTGCAACGAATACCGGCGATTGGGTTCTCGATTCCTTCGCCGGTTCCGGCACGACCGGTGCCGTGGCGCACAAGATGGGGCGGCGGTGGATCATGGTGGAGTTGGGGGAGCATTGCCAGACGCACATCATTCCACGGCTGAAGAAGATCATTGACGGCGAGGACCCGGGGGGTGTGACGGAGGCGGTGTGCTGGAAGGGCGGCGGCGGGTTTCGGTACTACCGGCTGGCGCCGTCCCTCCTTGAGAAGGACAAATGGGGGAACTGGGTCATCAACAAGGAATACAATGCCGCCATGCTGGCCGAGGCAGTATGTAAGCTGGAGGGGTTCCAGTACGCGCCGAGTGATGCGATCTACTGGCAACACGGCCATTCGACTGCGCAGGATTTCATCTACGTCACCACGGCGCACCTGGGCCACGACCAGCTCCAGCAGCTCTCCGACGAGGTCGGCCCCGACCGCACGCTACTCGTCGTCTGCACCGCCTTCCGCGCCAAGCCGGACCGCTATCCGAACCTCACGGTGAAGAAGATCCCCAAGACCGTCCTGTCGCAGTGCGAATGGGGCCACGACGACTACAGCCTGCGCGTCGAAAATCTGCCCAAGGCGCCACCCAAGCTGGGGCAGATGGATCTCGCCTATGGCGGCGGGACGGACGGAGGGGCTGTCCATGGCGGATAAGGCACCATCCACCCAGATTCTGCTGTACCAGACCGAGGACCGACGCACACGGATCGAGGTGCGACTGGAAGACGAGACCGTCTGGCTGAACCAGCTTCAGATGGCGGAGCTGTTCCAGACCACGGTGCCGAATGTTCGCATGCATATCCGCAACGTGTTCCGAGAGGGGGAACTGGAGCAGGAGTCAGTTGTTAAGGATTTCTTACCAACTGCCGCCGACGGGAAGAGCTATCGGACGAAGTTCTATAGCCTGGACGTCATCATCTCGGTCGGTTACCGGGTCAAGTCCCACCGGGGGACGCAGTTCCGCACAAGATGCACTGGGCAGCCCACGGCCACACGGCGGCCGAGATCATCGCGGAGCGCGCCGACGCAACCCGGCCGACCATGGGACTCACGAGCTGGAGCGGCGGCCGCGTCCGAAAATCTGATGCGGCAGTTGCCAAGAACTACCTCACCGCCGAGGAGCTGGACGCCCTCAACCGGATCGTCACCGCTTACCTGGAATTCGCCGAACTGCAGGCTCGGAACCGTCGCCCCATGTCCATGCAAGACTGGATCGCCAGGTTGGACGATTTCGTACGCCTCAGCGAGCGGGACATCCTGACGCACGCGGGTCGGATCAGCCACGAGCTGGCGGTGGCCAAAGCCGAAGGGGAGTTCGAGAAGTTCCAGGTCAAGCAACTTGCCCAACCCACCGATGTGGAGAAACATTTCGAGGCCATGGTCAATGATCTGAAGCAACTCTCGCCCAAGAAGCCCACCCGGAAGAAGCGGGGGAAGACCTTATGAATCGTCACGTCAACGCCATCACCGGCCGGCTGAGCCTTCGGCCGCCGCAGCGCCGGTCGCTGAGATCCTGGACCGGATCACGGAGATCGCTCCGCCCGAACACCCCGAAGTATGTTTTCAAAGGGATCGCGGAGTTCACCACGGAGCCTCCGGTGATCGTCACGGGAGACACCTACGAGCAAGGGGCCGGAGTGCGGACGGGGCTGCTCCCGGGCTCCGAGCATGAGGTGCATGTCAACATCTTCAATATCTCGAAGATCAATTCTGAGGTCCGCGGCGGCAGGTCTCCCCGGATCAAACGCCTCTCGGAGTACGTCGGGCAGAGCTACTTTGACTACCTGGCCGGCCTGGAAGATCTCGTCCTGATCATGGACGAGTCGCAGCGCTACCGGGCCTCGGCGGGCGTCCGGGCGATCAACGAGCTGGAGCCGGTCCTGGGGCTGGAGTTGACGGCTACACCCCTCGTGGAGACGAGCAAGGGGCCGGCTCCTTTCAAAAACGTCATCTACGACTACCCGCTGGGCAAGGCTATGGCGGACGGCTTCGTCAAGGAACCGGCGGTTGTCACCCGGCAGAACTTCGATCCCGCCGGTATGGAGCCGGAGGAAATCGAGCGGCTGAAGCTGGAAGACGGGATCCGCCTCCACGAGAGCGTGAAGGTGGACCTCGAGACCGACGGCAGGGAGAGCGGGAACCCGATCGTGAAGCCCTTTCTGCTGTCTCGCAGTCCCAACTCGCGTCGCGCCTCGGCCTCCAGCCGGAACACGTCACGAGCAGCACGGCGGTGGCAGGGGCGGGAGGCGCGCCGCTCTTCCCGAAGCCGGAAGAGCAAAAGGTCGCCCAGATCGCCTATGCGATCATCCGGCGGCTGGAGAGGCAGCCCGAGACGGTGCCTTCGGCGAGCTACCTCCAACAACCTGACGTTCAGGCCGCCATTGTCCAGGAGGTCGCCGCCCAGTACCGACCCGCGCAGCTCGCGATGGAGGCCGTCGTTGTGCCGCCGGACATCGCGGAGGTGGTGGCCAAGACCACCGAGTTTGTGGCGCAGCAGACGATCAGCATCCCTCGCATCTTGGTGGTGCCCACGGGGGAGGTCAAGTCGGGCTTCAGCCCCTTCACGTTGCAGCTGGATACGTTGCGTTATCCGCCGGTGTCCGAGGAGTTGTGGGTGCAGTACTTGCGTACCGGCAGGACGGAGACGGTGGCCCTGGGGCGAGGGGGGATCGAGGGGGAGCGGCCGGAAGACTACATCGTCAGCGGCTTGGTGGATTTCGACGATATCTCCTACGACGACCACGCCGATCTCCTCTACGACCTGGCGGGCCAGACCGTCCGGCACTTCCTTTCCTACCTCTCGGAGACGGACACTCGCAAGGTGCTCCGCTACCACCAGCGGGAGATCGCCCGATTCATTCACGCCCAGATGCGGTACCTGTTCACGGGGTTTCGGCGTTGCCTCTACACGGAGGAGAAGTTCCAGTCCGATCCGGAACGTAAGCTGGCGATCACCTTGGATCGCGACGCCCTCAAGTGGTTCCGGCCGGCCAAAGGGCAGTTCCAGCTCTACTACCGAAAGGGAGCGGACCCCCAGGAATACCAGCCCGACTTTGTGGCCGAGGCGGCAGATGCCATCTACATGCTTGAGTCGAAGCGGCGCTCTGAGCTAGGGACAGACGAGGTGGAGGCGAAAAAGGCGGTGGGCGTCCAGTGGTGCCATCTCGCCTCCCAGCATGCCGTCACCAACGGCGGGAAACCGTGGCACTACGTTCTCATCCCTCACGACGTCATCGCCGAGAACATGACGCTGGAGGTGCTGGTGGGGCAGTTTGGCATGAAGTCGAGAACATAACATACTGCGCCATTCGCGGATAGCGGACTGCTGACCGTGAATATTGGGTGTACGGAGGACGTAACTCGCTGTTCATGCAATTGTTCCGCAAGGAGGAGCTGTGATCTCAGACAATTGCGAATGGCGCATCGGATGCTCAGGTGCGCAACTCGACAGATTGCGGACAGTCCGGCGGTTTCACCAGATTCTCGCCTTGGCGCGGCTCATCAATGCATTAGGCTTTTCGCAGATATCCACCGTCCATGCAAACGATTTGGTCGGTCCAGCCGGCACCAGGCAACGCATCAACGGCTTCTTCCTTCTCAACGCGCTGCTCTTCGAAGGGTTCAGATTAGCGCAGGGTATGGCAAAAGAGTTTCGGACTCCCGCCGCTTGGGGATCGGGCCTTGGAGCGATACTCAAGGACCCTCGGTTCTCCGACCTCTTCTCTGAGCACCGCAAACCCGCCAGAGACAAGCTAACGTTCCACATCGACGACGCCGAAATCGCCAGGCTGATAAGCGAGTTCCCGACGGACGATGTGACACTCGTTTGTGGCAGGGGACCCGCCGTCCGCGACACCTATGACGACTTGTCGGACGTCCTGGCCTTTCACGCGGTTGTGGGTCCGGTGCCGTCACACGCAGCGCTGAACTGCCGATTTGCCGGGTTGCTTCCGGTCGCTCGTGATATGGCCATAGCTTTTGTGGAAGCGGCCGAAGGGCTGGTTCTGGCAATTCTGAAAGACATGGGATTCAAGTCGGAAGTGATGGGGAACCAGAGCAAAGCGGAGGAGTAGATGCCCACAGCCGATGATCAGTATTTGGACGTGCTCCAGAACATCGAGTTCGGGATCGTGACCGTGTACCGGGAACGGGCCGAGATGTCGGACTATGCGGTGATGCGGATGCTGGAGGCTCTGATCGACCGCTATACCGCAGAGAAGATCGGGCGGCCTCCGCGTGATTTTGGGCTCTCGGGTGTCGAGCGGGTGCTCCTGAGCACCGTGCGCAGGATCTGCGAGTGGCGCCTTGGACGCGAGAGGGCTCCGGACGGCTGGTCGAGCGCCGAAGGCATGGCGCCGGAGCCGAAAACGGTGGACCAGATCATCCTCTGTCTGAAGCGCGTTCTCAAATCGGCGAAGCGGTGGAACAAAGAGGGAGGGAGGCAGGGCTATCTCGATTTCATTACCCGGTTTGTGAGGTAATCATTGGAAAGGATGGGTGTCCCCACAAGGCCAGGAGGCGGGGAGTGCCATGACAGGACCAGCTAGGCAGCCGGCAGGATTCCTCCTGCAACTCTGGAACGGGACACGGTACTCGTTCCAGGGCTTGCGCGCCGCGTGGCGGCACGAACAGGCCTTCCGGCTGGAGATTGGCGTCCTGCTGGTGATCGTCCCGGCGGCCCTGTGGCTCGGCAAGGACGGCGTCGCCCGGGCGCTGCTCATCGGGAGCTGGATCCTGGTGCTGGTGGTCGAACTGCTGAACTCTGCCATCGAGGCGGCGGTGGATCGCCTGGGCCCCGAGCGACACGAATTGGCCGGCCGAGCCAAGGATCTGGGCTCCGCGGCGGTTTTCGTCGCCCTCCTGCTTGCGGCCGCAATCTGGGGACTCGTCCTTTACGAGCGGTGAACGGGGCGCGGTAAACGGTGAACGGGCGAACAATAAGAGCGTTGAACGTTAAACGGTGAACGGTGAACGTGCGAACCACTGAACGACGGTGAGCGGCAGATGGCGAACGGTGAACGTGCGAATCGGCGAGCTGTCTTCTCCAGTCGTCAATCGAATCAATCGAATCAATCGAATCAATCGAATCAATCGTCAATAGCCGGCGCGTCCTGCCGAACCTTCGAACCCCCGAACCACGTTGAACGTTGAACGTTAAACGTTGAACGTAGGCCAGCTACTGTCGAACTCTCGAACCATTGGAGTCTCCTGTGAAAACCATCGGACTGATCGGCGGGATGAGCTGGGAGTCGTCCATCCAGTACTACCGGATCATCAACGAGACGGTCAAGGCCAGGCTGGGCGGGCTCCACTCGGCCAAGAGCGTGATGGTGTCGGTGGACTTCGCCGAGATCGAGGCGCTGCAGCATGCGGGGCGGTGGGACGAGGCAGGGCGGCTCATGGCGGCGGCAGCGCAGAGCCTGGAGCGCGCCGGGGCGGACTGTGTCGTGCTCTGCACCAACACCATGCACAAGCTGGCCGATCGGATCCAGGTCGGCCTCCGGATTCCGTTCCTGCACATCGCCGATGCCGCGGGGGAGCGGATCGCGGCTGACGGCCTGACCACGGTGGGACTCCTGGGAACGCGCTTCACCATGGAAGAAGAATTCTACCGGGAGCGCCTGGAGCGCGGGCACGGCCTCCGGGTACTGGTGCCGGGGCCCGCGGAGCGGGCGGCGGTCCACCGGGTCATCTACGACGAGCTTTGCCGGGGTGTGATCCGCGAGGAGTCCCGGGGGCGATACGTGGAAATCATCCGGGGTCTGGTGGCGGCGGGGGCGCAGGGGATCGTCCTCGGTTGCACGGAGATCGAGCTCCTAGTCCGCCCCGCGGACAGCCCGGTTCCCGTCTTTCCCACCACGACCATCCACGCCGTCGCCGCCGTGGACTTCGCCCTCGCCTGAGGTCAGCGCTCGCAACGCGAGCACCAAAACAGAAGGGTTCGAAGGTTCGAAAGTTCGACGGGACGGCAGTACGGCAGTACGACGGTACTCGGGTTCGGGGGTTCGCTGGGGCGCACGTTCGCCGTTTACCGTTCGCCGTTCACCGCGAGAAGGACTCCAGTGCTTCGGTTGAGGGAAAGCGTCGTGCGGTGCGCGTGGGCCAGGACGCCGCTGTCCTTCGCCTACCACGACCGCGAGTGGGGGGTTCCGGTGCACGACGACCGCCTCCTCTTCGAGTTCCTGGTCCTGGAGGGGGCGCAGGCGGGGCTCTCGTGGGAGACGATCCTCCGGAAGCGCGAGGCCTACCGGCAGGCCTTCGACGGGTTCCGGATCGCGCGGGTGGCCGCGTATGGCGAGTCAGGAATTGCCGCGCTTCTGGCCAATCCGGGCATCGTCCGCAACCGCATGAAGATCGAGGCCGCCATCGCGAACGCCCGGGCCGTCCAGGGAGTGCAGCGGGAATTCGGCAGCCTGGACGCCCACCTCTGGCGGTTCATCGGCGGCCGGACCCGGATTAATCGCTGGCGCAATCCCGCGGAGGTCCCGGCCCGGACGCCGGAGTCGGAGGCCATGAGCCAAGATCTCCTCGGGCGCGGCTTCCGTTTCGTGGGGCCCACCATCTGCTACGCATTCATGCAGGCGGTGGGGATGGTGAACGACCACACGACGGATTGCTTCCGGCACCGGCAACTCCGGCCGATCGCACAATGACCGGTTCCCAGGCAGGAACAGCTTGAGTTTCGGCGGGTTTTGGGGTAGATAGGCCCTGGTTTTTGCGCTGGGCGCGCAAGAACCAAAGAGGAGTGATCCCGGCCATGGACCCGATCCTGCTCGCCCGCCTTCAGTTCGGCCTCACCATCGCCTTCCACTATATCTATCCGCCGCTCTCCATCGGCCTGGGCGTGATCCTCGTGGCGATGGAGTCGCTCTACTTCAAGACCCGGAACCCGGTCTATCTCCAGATGACCAAGTTCTGGGTGCGGGTCTTCGGGCTCACCTTTGCCCTGGGCGTGGCCACCGGCGTGGTGATGGAGTTCCAGTTCGGGACCAACTGGGCGACCTATTCGCGCTTCGTCGGCGACGTCTTCGGCAGCGTCCTGGCGGCCGAGGGAATCTTCGCCTTCTTCATGGAATCGGGCTTCCTGGCGATCCTCCTCTTCGGCTGGGACAAGGTCAGCCCGCGCATGCACCTCTTCTCGACCGCCATGGTGGCCCTCGGCGCCCACTTCAGCGCCATCTGGATCGTGGTGGCGAACTCCTGGATGCAGACCCCGGCCGGCTTTCACATCGTGGAGGCGGCGTTGGGCAGACGGGCCGAGGTCACCGATTTCTGGGCGGTGGTCTTCAACCCCTCTATGCTCGTCCGCCTCGGCCACACCATCATGGGGGCCTGGCAGGCGGGGGCCTTCCTGGTCCTCTCCGTCAGCGCCTATTACTTGCTCAAGCGGCAGCATCAGGAGTTCGCCCAAGCCTCCATGAAGATCGGGACGGCCGTGGCGGTGCTGGCTTCCTTGGGGTCGCTTTTCACCGGCCATGTGAGTGCCCTGGTGGTGAGCCGGTACCAACCGGCGAAGCTGGCAGCCCTGGAGGGCCATTATCCGGCCTCGGCCCCCGCCGGCCTGTACCTCTTCGGAATCGTGGACGAGGCCGCGGAGCGAACAGGAGGGCTCCAGATCCCGGGCATGCTCAGCTTCTTGGTGCATGGGGATCCGGCCAAGCCGGTGACGGGCCTGCAGTCCTTCCCGAGGGAGGATCGCCCGCCCGTGGCGCCGGTCTTCCAGAGTTACCATGCCATGCTGGGGATCGGTATGGCCCTCCTGGCGCTGGCGTTCTTCGGCGCCTTCTTCTGGTGGCGGGGATCGCTCTTCGAAACCCGGTGGCTGCTCCGGATCTATGTTCTTGCGGTGCTGGGCCCGCAAGCTGCGAACCAACTGGGGTGGTTCACGGCCGAGGTGGGACGCCAGCCTTGGATCGTGTACGGCATCATGCGGACGGCGGACGCCGCCTCCAGGACGGTGAGCGCGGAGCAGATCCTGGGCTCCCTGGTCCTTTTCATGCTCATTTACCTGCTATTGTTCATCCTCTTCATCTATCTCTTGGACCAGAAGATCCGGCACGGCCCGCTGGCGGATGACCTGGCCGTGGCCTATCACCCCAAGGGGTTATGATGATCGACCTGAACATCACCTGGTTCGGCCTGGTCGGCATCCTGCTCACGGGATATGCCATCCTGGATGGTTTCGACCTGGGAACGGGGGCGCTTCACCTCTTCACGCGACAGGACGAGCACCGGCGGCTCTTCCTGAACGCCATCGGGCCGGTCTGGGACGGGAACGAGGTCTGGCTGGTGACAGGGGGCGGGGCGCTCTTCGCCGCCTTTCCCGAGGCGTATGCCACGGTGTTCTCGGGGTTCTACACCGCCTTCATCCTGCTCCTCTTCGCGCTGATCTTCCGGGCGGTGGCCATCGAGTTCCGCAGCAAGCAGCCCATGGCCTGGTGGCGCCGGATGTGGGACACAAGCTTCGCCGTGGCCAGTGTGGTTTGTAGCCTCTTGCTGGGGGTGGCATTCGGCAACGTGATCTGGGGCATCCCGCTGGATGCCGAGCGGGAGTTCGCGGGGACCTTCCTCTCCCTCCTCAATCCGTATGCGCTGCTGGTGGGGATAACAACGGTGGCCCTGTTCATGATGCACGGCGCCATCTATATCGTCTTGAAGACCGAGGGAGAGCTACAGGCCCTGGTGCGCGGCTGGGTGAACAACACCATCATCTTCTTCGTGATCTGTTACGGGATCGCCACCATGGTTACCCTCCTTTTCGCGCCCCACATGTCCCGCCACATCATCGTCTACCCGGCGCTCTTCGCCTTGCCCCTCCTGACCATGCTGGCCATCGCCAACATCCCGCGGGAGATCCACCACGGGCGGGATTTCCTGGCATTTCTCTCCTCCGGCGCGGCCATTGCCGGCCTGATGGCCCTGGTGGCGGTGGGGGTCTTCCCCTACCTCGTGCAGTCCAGGCCGAACCCGGACTTCAGCCTGACCATTTACAATGCGGCCTCTTCGCCCAAGACGCTCTTGATCATGCTGGTCATCGCCGCCATCGGGGTGCCTATGGTGCTGGCGTACACCGCGAGCATCTACTACATTTTCCGCGGCAAGGTGAAGCTGGACGTGATGAGCTATTGACTTTGCTGGAGGATGGATCAGTCGACAAAGGGTTCGAAAGTTCGAAGGTTCGGGGGTTCGAGGGTTTGGCAGTACACGCCGGATATTGACGATTGATTCGATTGATTCGATTGATTCGATTGAATCGCTGACGACTGGAGAAGACAGCTCGCGAATTCGCACGTTCACCGTTCGCCGTTTGACGATCAACGGTCTTGGCGGCTCGCACTTCACGTTAAACGTTCCACGTTCAACGTTAAACGTGTCTCAATGGGATGGTGCGGATGGATCGAGTGAAGCGGGCGCTGGCTGTCATCTGTCATGTCTGCCCGGTGTGTGCCTACGGGAGGCGGCATCCGGACTCCCCGGTGGGGCGCGTGCTGCGCCATCCCCTGCATGCGAATCACTGCCCCTTCTGGAAGGCGGAGCGGGAGGAGTACGGGCCGCCGGCTGTCCATGCGGCGCAGGAGCCCTGTGGAGGGACACGCGATGAGTGAGCGAACCCTGCAGCACCACGTCCAGCAACTGGCAGAGGGTCTGGGCGCGGACTTCTTTGGCGTGGCCGATCTGGCGCCGGCCCATGCCGCCATCCTCGACCAGGGTGGTCCCGCCCTGGCGGGCTTCCCCCGAGCCATCTCCATCGGGGTGGCCTTGCCGCACGCCATCGTGGATCAACTGCCGAACCGCGCTGAACGCGCGGTGAGTATGCTCTATCGGCAGCACGCCTACGATATCGTCAACCAGCGACTCGATCACGTGGCCTCGCGGGTGAACGCGCTGCTTCAGGGTGCCGGCTACCGGTCGCTGCCGGTGCCGGCGTCCCAGACGGCGGACACGACCCGCCTGCGAGGAGTCTTTTCAAACAAGTTGGCCGGCAGCCTGGCGGGGCTCGGGTGGATCGGGAGAAGCTGCCTCCTCGTTACCCGAGAGGCCGGGCCTCGGGTACGCTGGGCCAGCATCCTCACGACGGCTCCGCTCGATCCCACCGGCAGGCCGATGGAGCCGGGGTGCGCGGATTGCCGGGAGTGCGTGGACGCTTGCCCGGTCTCGGCCTTCACGGGGCGCCTGTTTTCGCCCGAGGAGCCGCGAGAGATGCGGTTCGACGTCCACAAGTGCAGGGCCTACATGGATTCGATGGAGAAGACGCGAGGCCTTTCCGTCTGCGGCATGTGCCTCTACGCCTGCCCGCGGGGGAAGGAGGCGTCGGCGAGGCTCGCCCCATGAAATTCCTGGAGGTCGTCGCGCAAGCCGTCGGGATTTTGACCGAGGGGGCGATCGTCGAGCGTCTGCGCCGGGATCCGACCGTCAACCTCGATCCGCACATCCTGCATGCCGGTTTCGTCTACGACGCAGGGGGGCGCCAGCAGTTGGGGGCCCTCTACCGCCAGTACCTGGACATCGGCAGGATGGCGGGCCTGCCCTTCATCGTCTGCACGCCGACGTGGCGCGCGAACCCCGAGCGGGTTGAGGCGGCGGGGACGCGCAGCCTGGCCGAGGTCAACCGGGAGGGGGTGTGGTTCATCCGATCCCTGCAAGGCGAATACGGCCTGTACGCCGAGCAGATCTTCATCGGGGGCTTGATGGGCTGTCGAGGGGATGCCTACCGGCCGGCGGATGCCTTGCCGGCCGAAGCGGCGGCGGCCTTTCACGCGCCCCAGGCGGGCGCGCTGGCGGAGGGGGGCGTAGACTTCCTCATGGCGGCGACCTTGCCCGCCTTCTCCGAGGCGCTGGGCATGGGGCGGTCCATGGCAGAGTCCGGACTGCCGTACGTGCTGAGCTTCGTTCTGCGACCGGATGGCGCACTCCTGGACGGGACGCCGCTGGAGACGGCCATGGCCGAAATCGACGACGTGGTGCTCCCCGCGCCCGCCTTCTACATGGCAAATTGCGTGCCCCCGAGCACCTTCCGCTCGGCCATGCGAGTGGCGCTTCGGCGGGCGCCCGGCATCCGGCACCGGGTCATCGGGCTGCAAGGCAGCACCTCGGAGCGGCCCCCCGAAACGCTGGAGCAGCTTCCGGATCTCGATTCGATGGAGCCCGAGGCCTTTGCCGAGGCCATGGGGGACGTGCGCAAGGAGTTCGGCACCCGGATCCTGGGGGGATGCTGCGGGACGGATGACCGGCACATCGCGGCACTGGCGCGGTGCATGACGAAGCCATGAACGCAAAACGTAACACGTAATTCGTAACACGTAACGCGCAAACCCGGTCCCGTCGTTGCCTTTTACGTGTTACGTGTTGCGCGTTACGTTTTTTGACGCACTGTCGAAATTCAAGAGTGAAAACCGACAACCGACAACCGACCAATGGGGGGTTTGGCTCGTCTTGTCATGGGGAACGCGGGATCGGTCGTCAATCGTGCACTGCCCCCGGAAGGCGGCGGACGGAATGCCTCCTGGCCTCCGAACCTTCCAGCTTCAAACCCATAGCTTCGGGCCTTGAGTGCGCTTGGGGTGGACGTCCGTCGCCCCTGGCGTCTCCGACCGCGAATCCCGCCTACGGCAGGATCTCCGTCCCGCCCCTGGCGGGACTCCGACCTTGAACCTGAAACCTGAAACCTCGAACCGCACCCGTAAGGGTGCTGGAGCAACCCTATGACAGACCTGAACTGGGTGGAAGACTTTCCTGCCGCTGTGACGGTGTGCGATGCGCAGGGGATCATTCTCACCATGAATGCCATGGCGGCGGTGTCCTTCCGGGACCAGGGTGGCAAGCGCCTGATCGGGAGCAACGTCTTGGATTGCCATCCGGAACCCTCCCGGACCCAGTTGGCAGAGATGCTAGAGAGCGGGCGGGCGAACGTCTACACGATTGAGAAGGCCGGTACGAAGAAGCTGATCTACCAGTCGCCCTGGTACCGGGGAGGGCAATACGCCGGCTTCGTCGAGTTGGCCCTGCCCATTCCTGCGGAGTTGCCGCACTTCGTCCGGTCGTCCTAGCCCGCACTAGTCGCGAACATGGCCCGCGAAGCGTTCGTGAATAATCTGGGCTGGCAGCAAGGCGGTTTCCTTCACACGTCCGCCGGATGAAATCCCCTCTCGCCCCCCTTCGGTAAACGAAATCCCCCTCCGCCCCCCTTTGATAAAGGGGGGGACGGGGGGATTTGCTCGAACACAGGCGCCAGTCTCCAACGCTATGTGAGAAGTATTCGGGCTAGCAGGCTGCTGAGAAGGGCCCATCTTTGGCCTTTCGCGCTCAGCGCAAACACCAGCTTGCATCTATTACTGGCCATTGCCCCCTTCACTGTGGTATAAGCCGGTACCCGGTCGAATGCCCTGTAAATCCAACACATTAACCGCAGGCCCACCCGGCAAGCGGCTGCCGGGGGAGGACGGAGCACGACGGAGGCCGTCGCCGAGCCGTAGAGGAGGAGGAGCAATGCGGAAGCGCATGCGACTTGTATGTGTCCTGGCCGTGCTGGCCCTGTCGTCGGTGCTGGGCGGGGTGGCCGATGCCGGTACCTACAAGCCGGAGTACAAGGCGAGCATCGTCGTGGGGCCGGCCGGCCCCTGGGGGGAGGCGGCCATCCGGTTCGCCGGCCTCCTGAAGGAGCGGACCAAGGGCCGGATCAACGTCAAGAACTACCACGCCGGCCAGCTCTTCGCCGGGAAGCAGACCAACGAGTTCACCCTGCTGGTGCAGGGTGTCGGGGACTTCGCCTTCGGCTCCACCATCAACTGGTCTCCGCAGATTAAGGAGCTGAATCTGTTTGCCATGCCGTTCATGGTCCCGTCCTACAAGGCCCTGGACGCCGTGCAGGCCGGCCAGCCGGGGAAGAAGCTGTTCCAGCTCATCGAGGCCAAGCGGGTCGTGCCGCTGGCCTGGGGCGAGAACGGGTTCCGGCAGTTGACGAACTCCAAGCACCGGGTCTCCAAGCCGGCCGATCTTGAAGGGCTGAAGATCCGGGTGGTGGGCTCGCCGATCTTCATCGACACCTTCCGGGCGCTCGGCGCCAATCCGGTGAACATGAACTGGGGCGAAGCCCAAACCGCCTTCCAGCAAGGCACGGTGGACGGACAGGAGAACCCGGTGGTGACGGTCATCGTCCCGTCCAAACTGTGGACCACCCAGAAGTACGTCACGCTCTGGAACTACGCCATCGATCCCCTCGTCCTGGGGGTCTCCAAGCTGAGCTGGGACGCCTTCAGCGCCGAGGACAAGTCCATCGTGAAAAAGACGGCCGAGGAGATCATGGCCTGGCAAAAGAAGGGCGCCAGGGCGGGTATCGACACCTCCTCGGAGGCCCTGGACACCCTGAAGCAGAACGGCATGGAGGTCTTCGCCCTGTCCGCCAAGGATATGGGCGCGTTCCGCGCCAAGACCAAGCCGGTCTACGACAAGTGGGCGCGGGAGATCGGGGCCGATCTGGTGAGGGCGGCCGAGAAGATCGCGGCGGCGACGAAGTAGCCGGCCGCGGGACGTCGGGATCCCATGAGACTGGACTGGATCGACCGCCTGGAGGAGGGTGCCTGCGCCCTCCTCCTGGCGGTCATGACCCTCATTGCGTTCGTCAATGTCCTCACCCGGTATCTGGTGCGCTACTCGCTGGCCTTCACCGAGGAACTGGTGGTCAATCTGTTCGTCTGGCTGACGCTCCTCGGCACAGCCATTGCCTTTCGGCAGGGCGCCCATCTGGGGTTCAGCTTTCTGGCGGATCGCTCCCCGCGTCCTCTCCGGCGCGTTTCTGTCTGGCTGGGGGCCGGGCTTGGCGTCCTGCTGTTCGGTCTCCTGGTGCACTTCGGGGTCGGGCAGATCCGCATGGAGCGGATGCTGGGGACGACCTCGGAGGCGCTGGCCATTCCCCAGTGGTGGTACACGGCGGGCATCCCGACGCTCGGCGTGCTGATCATCGCCCGGATCCTGCAAGGGGCAATTCTGGCCGACCGGAAAGTTCGCGGCTGATGGAGCCCGGCCTGCTCCTCTTCGGCCTGTTCTTCCTCCTGCTCCTCCTCAATGTGCCCATCGTCACCTCCATCGGAGTCGCCGGGATGCTCTGCCTGTGGCAGTTCAATCTGGGCATCCAGGTGATGGCCGGGAACCTCTACGCCAACATCGCCAAGTTCCCGCTGCTGGCCATTCCCTTCTTCATCCTGGCCGGCTACGTCATGGACAGGGTGGGGCTGTCCCGAGGACTGGTGCGCTTCCTCAACCTGCTTATCGGGCCGGTGCCCGGAGGTCTCGGGCTGGTGGCAGTGACGGGCTGCGTCCTGTTTGGGGCCATCTCGGGAACCGGCCCCGCCGATACGGCGGCCATCGGCACCGTCATGATCCCCGCCATGGTCAAGCGCGGGTACCACGTGGGCTTCGCCTCGGCCCTGGTGGCCGCAGCGGCGACCACCGATGTCCTCATCCCGCCCAGCGTGGCCTTCGTGGTGTACGGGGTCATCACCGACTCCTCCATTCCCCGCCTCTTCGCCGCCGGCGTGGTGCCCGGCCTCCTCATGGGCCTGGCGCTGGTGGTCCCGGTCTTCGGCATCTCGTACCGTCGCGGCTGGGGCGGCGAGCGATGGGGCACCTGGGCCGAGATCGGGCAGGCGGCCTGGGACGCCAAGTGGGGGATGTTGGCCCCGGTCATCATCCTGGGGGGCATCTACGGCGGCGTCTTCACCCCCACGGAAGCCGCCGTGGTGGCGGTGGCCTACGGCGTTGGCGTCGGCGTCGTCGTGGAGCGGAACTTCGGCTGGGCGGAGCTGTACGAGACCCTGCGCGGCGCGGCGGTGTCCACCTCGATTGTCATGATCGTGGTGGCCTTCGCCGGGCTCTTCTCCTGGACCGGCTCCACCATGGGCGTGATGGATCGGGCGACCGCGGGGCTCCTGGCCCTGACGGCCAACCCGTACGTCATCCTCCTCTGCCTCAATGGCATGCTGCTCATCGCGGGGATGCTGCTGGACGCCATCTCCATCTACTATGTCTTCCTGCCGCTCCTCTTGCCCCTCATGAAGCAGTTCAACTGGGATCCGGTCTGGTTCGGCGTGATGATGACGGTCAATCTCGCCATCGGCACCGTCACCCCACCGGTGGCGGTGAACCTGTACGTGGCCTCCAACATCTCCGGGGCGCCCATGGAAGAGGTGTCCCGCTGGGTCCTGCCGTTCTTCGCCGCGCTGGTGGCGGCGCTCCTCCTCGTCACCTACTTCCCGGTCCTCTCCCTCTGGCTGCCCGACGCCCTGGGCGTTCGATAATTTCGAATTTCGAAATTCGAATTTCGAAATGACCGGTTGAGACGCCGTGATGGCTGGGCTTGTGCTGCTGAAATCGCCGCGGTATAGTGGATCTCCATAGGAGCGGATATGCGGCATCTCATCATTGGGACGGCCGGCCACATCGATCACGGGAAGACTACCCTGGTCAAGGCCCTCACCGGGATCGACACCGATCGGCTGAAGGAAGAGAAGGAGCGGGGGATCTCCATCGAGCTGGGCTTTGCCTCGCTGACGCTGCCGGACGGAACGCAGGCCGGCATCGTGGACGTTCCCGGACACGAGCGGTTTGTCAAGACCATGCTGGCCGGCGTGGGCGGGATCGACCTCGTCATCCTGGTGATCGGGGCTGACGAGGGGGTCATGCCCCAGACGCGGGAGCACCTGAACATCTGCGCGCTGCTGCAGGTGAAACGGGGCCTGGTGGCACTCACCAAGGCCGACCTGGTCGAACCCGACTGGCTGGAGATGGTGCAGGCAGACGTCACCGACGTCCTGAGGGGGACATTCCTGCAGGGCTGTCCGGTCCTTCCCTGCTCGGCCACCACCGGCCAGGGGTTGCCGGAGGTGGTGGCGGCCATTCAGGCACAGGCCGGAACCGTCGATGCGAAGCGAGATGATGGAATCCTGCGGCTTCCCATCGACCGGGTATTCAGCATCAAGGGTTTCGGAACGGTGGTGACCGGCACCCTCTGGGCTGGCACGCTCCGGGTGGGGGAGGACGTGGCCATTCTTCCTCCGGACGTCCGCTCCCACGTCCGGCGGCTCCAGGTGCACGGGGAGACGGTGGAAGCGGCAGTGGCGGGCCAGCGCACCGCCGTCAACCTCCCCGGCCTCGAGGTGGCGGAGATCGAGCGGGGAGAAATCGTCTGTCGCCCGGGGACACTGAATGTGTCGACGGCGTTCGACGTGACGCTCACCCTGCTGGGGGACGCCCCCAGGCCGCTGGCCAACCGTGCTCGAGTCCGTTTCCATCTGGGCACCAGCGAACTGCTCGCCCGGGTGGTGCTGCTGGACCGGGAGGAGCTGGAACCGGGCGGCCAGACCTACGCCCACCTGCGGTTGGAATCGCCGTCCGCCGCGCTGCCGGGCGACCGGTACGTGATCCGGAGTTACTCCCCGGCGATCACCATCGGCGGGGGGAGCATCCTGGATCCGAGTCCACCGGCGACCCGGAGGCCTCGCGCCAAGATCATCGAGCATCTCCGGGTTTTGGAGCAGGGCCGACCCATCGAGCGCGTCGAGCGCCATCTGCTGGCGGCCGGCTTCGCCCCGGTCGGCGCCGAGGAACTGCGGGCTCGGACCGATCTGGAAGAGCGGACCGTGCAGGAGAGCCTCGAGGCGCTTGCCGCGTCGGGAACGGCCGTTCGTGCCGGATCGCGGGGGGAGTTGGGCCTGCTGCACGTCGAGCGGGTGAAAGGATTGGAGGAGGAGATCCTGGGTCGCCTGAAGGAGTTCCACATCAAGGAGCCCCTCAAGGATGGCCTGGCGAAAGAGGAATTGCGCAGCAAGCTCCCGGCTCGGGTGGCGACCGCAGTGTACGGGTGGCTGTTGGCGCGTCTTTCCGCCGGCGGCCAGGTCGCCGTCACCCGGGACAAGGTGCGGTTGGCGGGCCACCGCCCGACCCTCTCGCCCGATGAGGAGGCGTTGAAGGCCCGGATCGACCAGGCGTTCCGTGACGCGGCGTTTCAGCCTCCCACCCCGGAATCGCTCTACGCGATCCTCAAGGCGGACCGCCGCGTGGCCCATGGAGTGTTCCGGCGTCTGGTGGACGACGGCGTTCTGGTCAGGCTGGCCCAAGACATGTTCCTGCATCGGGAGGCCTACCAGGACCTCCAGGCTCGGGTGCGCGAGCATTTCCAGAAGACGCCCCGCATCGATGTGGGGACGATGAAGGACCTCTTCGGCGTCTCCCGGAAGTACGCCATTCCGTTCCTGGAACACCTGGATGACATCCGGGTGACGCGACGGGAGGGGGATGAGCGAGTACCATACCAATGACCTGGTTTTTGCGCTGAGCGCGCAAAACCAAAAATGAAGCAATGATCAATGGCCATTGAAGCAATGACCAATGACCAAAATGACCAATGACCAGGAGGGGAAGGGGTGTTGGATTCGATTGGGAATTGATCATTGACTTCTGGGGGTACGTGCGGGATGCTACATCCCGGCAGACAACGGCTCTCTTAGCGACCGCGACTTCAAGGGGGATTTCATGTTTGGATTGGGTTTGCCCGAGCTGGTCATCATCCTGGTCATCGTCCTCTTGGTCTTCGGCGCAAGCCGGCTGGGAGATATCGGCAGCGGGCTCGGCAAGGCCATTCGCGGCTTCAAGGACTCCGTCGCCGGGAAAGACGCCATCGACGTGACTCCCAAGAAAGACGACGACAGCAAGAAGAGCTAGCCCCGATTGCTCGTGAAAGCGGCTTTTCCCCCTCGCTCCGGGCAAAACCCCCGCCTGCCGAGCCCCCCACGCTCCTGTTAAGGTTTACTCGCGGGCACTTTCGCGACTAAACCTGGTAAGTCCCTCCACGCCGGCAGCCCACCAAGCGATGTCGCGGTCTTCACGGCTCGGACGACGGCATCGGCGACCGCACCGGCGGCGAGGATTCCCAGCCGGTTGAGATCGCCATCCATCTGGCCGGTGGCCAGCGCGATTACCAGGTCGCCGTCGACGGTGGTGTGGACGGGGCTGATGGTCGCAATCAGGCCGTGGTGGGCAGCCTGGGCCAGACGGCTAGCCTGCTGCTTGGACAGGCGGGCATTGGTGGCCACCGCCACCAAGGTCGTGTTCTGCCCCCGGTAGCCTCGGGGCAGGGCGCCCTGGCGCATGAGGGCTGCCGTGTCGGCCAGCTCTGGGCGGTCGGCGGCGAGCCGGGCCCCGGCGAGGAGCGTCCCCGTCACCGGATCGCGGACATCCCCGAAGGCATTCACGACCGCCAAGGCGGCGACGGAGAGTCCGTCCTGGAAAGTGCGGCCCGCGGTCCCCAGGCCGGACTTCATTCCGTGTGCGATCCCCAGAATCTTCCCCACCGTGGCGCCGGTTCCCGCGCCGACCGATCCTTCCTCCACTGTCCCGGCTGAGGCCTTCTCGCAGGCGGTGTAGGCCATCTCCGGCGTGGGACGGATCCGCGGGTCGCCCAAGCGAAGGTCGAAGAGGATCGCTGTCGGGACGATCGGCACATGGGTGACCCCGACATCGAAGCCCACGCCGCGCTCCTCCAGGTACCGCATGACTCCCGCCGCGGCATCCAACCCAAACGCAGAGCCTCCGGCCAAGAGGACAGCGTGCACATGGGGGACAAGGTGAGCAGGGGAAAGGGCATCCATTTCCCGCGTCCCAGAGGCGCCCCCCCGGATGTCCACCCCGCCGACGGTTCCCTCGGGGCAGAGGATTACCGTACAACCGGTACAGCCCGTTGGATCGCCGGTGTGACCAACCTGGATGCCTGAGATGGCGGTCAGCATGATCCCTCCAGGACGCGCGGTGAACGCGCGTCCTCAAGTCCTGCGTCGGAGAATCGCCGACATATTCCACGGCCCGGGGGGCGCCGCTCCAGCCGCGAGCCTAGCCCGAACTTGCGATTCACCACCCGAGCTGCCCCCGGATTGTCGTGTCCGCGGCGGGACCATCTTAGCGGAGTCGGCGTGGCCCGGCAACTCGTCCTGCCGCGTGGGATTTCTGTTGTGTTCTTGATTCTCCTTTGGTAGCGTGACAAGCCATCGCGCCGATCCCGGACCCTTCACGACAGAGACAGGGAAGCCACGGCGGATTCCCAGCTTCTCTCCCAGCGGGAGCAGGCATGGCGGAACGGCGGACCGAGGCACGGGCCGAGGTCGAAATCGAAGTTCACTATCGCACCCCTCAGGAGTTCCTCGCCGCCTATAGCAAGAATATCAGCGGCGGGGGGATCTACATCCGCACCCAGGAGCCGCATCCCCTCAACACGAACACCTTGCTCCGGTTCACGCTTCCCGGCATCTCTCGTCGCTTCCAGGTCTCTGGCATCGTGGTCTGGTCGAATCCAGCGGCCGGTCGCAGTTCATTCCCGGCGGGAATGGGGGTCAAGTTTCTGGAGGTGGGCGAGGAGGACGCGGCTCTCATCGCGGACTTTGTAAGCAAGGCGCAGGGACACGCGACGCAGCCTGTATCCGAGACTGAGCCCGTGACTCCGGCGGCGGTATCGGCCGCTCCGGGCGCCGTCGCACCGTCGAGTCTTGCGGCCGCGCCGCCAGCGCCGCCCGCGGGGGCATCGCGGCCACCTCCTCCTGCGGGGGTAGCGAGGCCAGGAGCAGCGCTTCCTCCTCGACCGGCCCCGCTCTCCAAGCCGGTTGCAGCCCCAGGGGCGCCCGCGAAGCCAGGGCAACCGGCGACGCCGCCTCGTGCCGGCGCTCCGCCCGCCTCCGGCCCGGCGGCGAGACCGGGGGCTCCCCAGCCGGCCTCCACGCCGAGGCCGGCTGCGCCGATTCGTCCTTCGGGAAGGCCGGCCGCAGGCGGGCAGCCCGGGACGCCAAATCGGCCGGCGCAACCGCCGGGCCAGAAGGTTCAGCCCCCTCCGGGGTCGGGGGAGAAGAAGTCAGAATGACTCTGTGTTCCAGTTGGTTTGCCGATTTGTTGGGTCCCACGGGCCATCGCCCAGAAGGCGATCTCGCCGCTCGCCTCGCCCCGAGGCATGACTCCACTTTCTGAAGCCGCAGCAGTGAATCCTCTCAAACTAAGGAGACTCACGCCATGACCGAGCAGACGCACGTCACCCCCGCCCAGCAGCAGACCCTGGAGGCCCTCCAGGCGGCCATCGTGGCCTGTGACGCCGAGGCGGCCACGACCGCCGCCGAACAGGTCCTGGCGGCCGGCGTCGACCCGGCCACCGCCCTGGCCGAGGCCATCGCCACGAGCGCGGCCACCGTGGGGGCCAAGTTCGACGCCGGGGAGTACTTCCTCCCCCACCTCGTCCTGGCGGGGGACGCCATGACCGCGGCGGGGGCCGTCCTGGAGGCCGCCATCCCCACGGAGCAGCTCGTGGCCAAGAAGGTGGTGGTCATCGGCACGGTGGAGGCCGACATCCACTCCGTGGGGAAGAACATC